>JAFVVO010000041.1 GCA_017502165.1 Clostridia bacterium | reverse complement strand
GAAGCAAGATTGATAGCGGAGCATTAACGGCTGCTCGTCGGCTCCCATGTAATCGCTTAAGTTTTTCGGTAACGGAAAAAATAGATAGATAGTCATCTTTAACAGAACTCGGCTTACAGACCTACTCAAATTTTGATATTTTTTGGAGAGAAAAATTTTCTCTCCTTTATTCTTTTTTGGACAGGGTGTTCATAGGATTAACTGTAGCAAAAATATTTGCCTAATTAAAAGCGCGTTTCATTTTTAAGGTAATAAGGTTTTTCCAAAAATACCGTAAATAACGTTTTAAGGAGCCGAAATGGAGCAAATCAAGCGAATACTTCCTATGCGAATTAATTCCGCAATAGAAAGGCTGAAAAGCCAAGACAGAGAAAATATTACCGAAATACGCTTGCGTATTGGTTGTCCCGTTTTTGTTTTTGTTGGGCAAAAAGAAATTTCCTTGTGCGAGGAAGGACAAACCGATTCGTGCGAAATGATTTTTACTTCTGCTGAGGCAAAATACGTGTTTTCTAGGCTTTGCGACGGCTCTCCCTATAGCGTTACGGCAAATCAACGTGACGGCTTTATTACAGTTTGCGGAAACCGAGTGGGCTTTTGCGGAAGCTTTGCAACGGTGGAAGACAAAATTAAGCACATTAATTTTCCATCTTCCTTTTGTATCAGAATAAAGCATCAGATTAAAGGCTGTGCCAATAAAATTTTCAGATTTGTTCTTAATAACGGAACACCTTGCAGTACGTTGATAATTTCTCCGCCCGGAGCAGGTAAAACTACTTTACTGCGCGACTTTGTAAGGTTATTTTCTCTTGAAGGCTTTAATTCGGCGGTGGCAGATGAAAGAGAAGAAATTGCAAATTTAATTAACGGTGTAACGGACTTTGATTTAGGCAAAAGGACGGACGTATTTTCGGGCGTAAGTAAAAGCACGGCAATTAACAATATGCTTCGGTCAATGAATCCGCAAATTATTTTTGCCGACGAATTGGGTACGCCTGCGGACGTTTTTGCAGTTAAGAAAGCGTTAAATCAAGGTGTAAAAATATTTGCGACTGCTCACGGAGAAAACGTTGATGACGTACAGAAAAATATAAATCTTCCCTTTGAAAGATATATTATTCTGGATAAAAAGAGAGAGCTTGGGTTTGTAAAAGAAATTCTTAACCGTGAAAAGAAAGTGCTTTATTATGGCTATTAAGGTTTTATTTGGCTCCGTGTTGTGCTTCTGCGCTTATTTTATCGGCAGGGAGTTTGCTCGCGGAATTAATGAGAGGATTTTAACCGTTTCGGATTACATATTGTTTATTCAAACCTTCAAAAGCGCGGTAACTTATTCGGGAATAAATATGTTTGATTTTTTTGCCAGGTGTTGCGGCAGAGAAAAAGGCTTTACCGGGTATCTTGCTGAAAATAAAAGTGAAAGCATCAAGGATTTGCTGGAAAGCTACAAATGCCAAAATTCCGTTGAGGCAAAATGCATTGAAATAATTAAGCCATCACTTCTTTTTGCCCAGGAAAGCAGTGATGTAATCGGTATAGGCGCTCTGCTTGAGGAGGCAGTGTTATCACTTGAAATATACAAAAAACAGTTACAGGAGGAATTAAACGGAAAAATTAAAACCGCTCCGCGTCTTGCACTTATGATGGGGGTTTTTATTGCCGTGTTGCTTGTATGAGTATTGATATAATTTTCAAAATTGCAGGAATTGGGATTTTAGTTACGATCATAAATCAGCTTTTAACACGTTGGGGCAGGGAAGACATTGCTCTGATTTCGACGGTTGCAGGCTTAATTATAGTTCTTTTGATGGCGGTTGATATGGTAAGTGACTTCTTCTCCACCATTAAATCCGCCTTCAATCTATACTGATGGATAAGATTTTTTCTATAGTTGCTTTTGCGCTGGTTGCAGTTTGCACGCTTATATTGATAAAAAAATATGCGCCCGAGTTTACCGTAGGTGCGTCAATTTGTATCGGTTGCGCATTAATATTTTTTATTCTTGAAGACGTGGTAGATATCAGGCAAAAGCTGAATGTGCTTAACGTTTCTGCCGAATGGATTTCGTCGGTTGTTAAAATAACCTTTATAAGCTTTGTGGGGCAGTGGGGGGTTCAGCTTTGCAGAGATGCAGGCGAAAACTCCATAGCGGATAAGGTAGAATTGGCAGTAAAAATACTTGTTTTGACGGTTTGCTTGCCTTACGTTGACAAGCTTATAACTTTTGCAACGGAGATACAATGAAGAAGCTTTTGTTCGTTTTAATTTTGTTTTTAATCCTTACCGTTTCCGTATCCGCTGAGCCTATTGATGCAGATATTTTAGATGAAAGCTTTGCTATTGGAGAGGAAACCTCTTTATTTGGCTCCGGCGGAGAAATAATAGATAAAATACTCTCCAACCAACCGATATTTGATTCGGAAAATCTGTTTATGGGGATTTTGGAGCTGCTTTTTTCCTCGGTTAAGAAAAATTTACCTTTAATCAGCGGAATGCTGAGTGTGGTTATAATTTTAGCCGTGCTTGAAAACTTTAAGTTTTTCAGTCCCAAAATTGAAGCTACGGCGCTTCTTGGAGGAAAAATTGTTTTCTCGGTGCTGTTGTTCGGAATAGTTGGCAGCATTCTTTCAGAAAGCAAGGAGGTTCTGCTTTCCGTTATGAGCTTTACCCAAAGCCTGACGCCGCCCATAGTAACGCTTCTTGCGGCAAGCGGGGCAGGAGGGAGTGTAACTTCCCTTGCGCCTATGGCAACTATTTCGTCAACGATGATTTTATTTATTGTGCATCTTGTGTTTCCTCTGCTTTGTGCAGGATGTGTTGTTACAAGCGTAAATTGCGCCCTTTCAGGCGATAAGCTTAGCGGGATTAACGAATTGCTTAAAACTGTGTCAACCTGGGCACTTGGCGGCTTATTTACCGTTTATTCAGCTATATTAGGTATTCAAGGACTGACAGCAGGAGTTCGTGACGGAATTTCAATAAAAGGCATTAAATACGCTATAAATACTACTGTTCCGATAATTGGAAGCTCAATAAGCGACAGTCTTTCAATGGTGCTTTCGAGCGCGTATCACTTAAAAAGCGCCGCAGGAATTGCAGGAATAATCGTAATTGCAGGAATGGTTGTTGCGCCGATACTTAATTTAGTAAGCCTGATATTGATTCTTAACGTCTTTTCTGCGTGCGTTCAGCCCTTTACAAGCCAAAGTATAATAAGTCAGATTGCGTCGGTATGCGAATATCTTAAGCTTGTTTGTGTTTCCTTAATCGGTGTCAGCGTTTTGTGGTTTATTTTTCTTGGAATTATTACTTGTGCGGGAAGTTCTGTTTTATGATTGAATGGCTGAAAAATTACGTGTTGTCTATAACGGGCGTGTCAGTTTTAACACTGATTGCGGAATGCTTCGTTCCGGAAGGCAACGTAAAAAAATATGCAAGCTTTGCTTTGGGGATTATTTTAAGCGTTTGCATTATTTCACCGATTTTTTCTTTCAAAATGGACAAATTAGAAATTCCGGAGCACAGTGAGCAGGTATTTGATTTTACTTCTGCAATAGAAAGCACCGTACAGAGCGTTAAAGGATTTGAGGATGCGTCTGTTTCGGTTTTTCAGAACAAAAATAAAATTGAAAAAATAGTTATTTTTCCAAAAGGTGATAAGCTTTTAGAGGAGGCGGTGCGCGCGGTTACGGTTGAAGCGCTTAAAAACACTTTAAGCAGCGTATATTCTGTTGATAAGGAAAATATAATTATATCGGAGAAAGAATGAAAGAGTTTTTAGAAAGAATTAAAGAATCAAAAAAGCTTAAAATTGCAGTGCTTTCCCTTTTGTGTGCGGTGGCGGTTTTAATTTATTTTTTGCCCGTAGAAAGTTCTAATCGGGAAAACGTAAGCATATCTAATAATACGGAACAAAAAATCTCAAACGAAGAAAAGCTTGAAGCGGTTTTAAGCAACATTAAGGGCGCAGGTAACGTGCGCGTAATGATAACCTACGAAAGCTTAGGTGAGGTGATCTGTGCAAATACCACGGAAACACAAACCAATACTGTTACGGAAAAATCGGAAAACGGCTCAGTTAAGGAGTCGGAAACGGTTGTAGAAAATAAAGCTCCCGTTACTATCGGCTCGGGCAACGGTGAAAATCCGTTGGTAATTTTAGAAAAGGAGCCTGAAATTAAAGGGGTAATTGTTGTTGCGCAGGGTGCCGACAACATAAACGTTCGCATCAATTTGCAAAAGGCGGTGGAAACGGTTTTGCAGGTTTCACCGAACCAAGTTGAAATATTTACAATGAATTAAGGAGAGAGAATTATGTTCAAAATCAGCAGAAAAGCAATGGTAGTAGCGGCAATGGTGGTGTTGTTGCTTGTAACGGGACTGTTAAACTGGAAGTATCTTGCCCAAAATAACGAAAATCCGTCGGCAGACAAAAACGAGCAGGAGGTTGAAACCTCTAACTTCTTTACAACATATAAAAGCGAAAGATTATCTAACCGTGAAGAAGAGCTTACATATTTAGAGAGCGTTATAACAAACGCAAATACCGATGCTCAGACCATTAACGAGGCTCAGCAGATGAAAATGGAGATTGTTGCCAATATGGAGCTTGAAAGCACGTTAGAAGGCTTGCTTGTTGCAAAGGGCTTTGAGGACGCTATCGTAACCTTCGGAACAACCTCGGTTAATATCGTAGTTAAAGACGCGGAATTAACGCAAACAAAGGTTGCACAGATTCTTGACATCGTAACTACCGAAACTCAGTACACCGCAGGCGAGGTTAAGGTAATTCAGGCAGAATAAATTAAAGCAGACAGTAGGGTAAACCGACTGTCTGTTTTTTTAGAGTATTGTTACAGAAACCGCTAAAGATATTAACAACAAAAAAAGCTGCTACAAAACGTAACAGCTTTAATTTGTGCAATTTTTAATTACAGAGCTCTTGTTACCTTGCCGGAGCGGAGGCAACGAGTGCAAACGCAAATCTGCTTGGGTGAACCGTCAACGATGGCTCTTACTTTCTGAACATTAGGTGCCCAGTATGTTCTTGTGCGGCGGTTTGAGTGGCTAACTTTGTTGCCTGACATAACGCCTTTCTGACAAATCTCGCAATATTTTGCCATGATTTGACACCTCCTTCTTCGGATGATAAAAAATTGAGAGCGTTGCTCTTTGGTGTGCGCGAAGGGACTCGAACCCCCGATCTACTGGTTCGTAGCCAGTTACTCTATCCAGCTGAGCTACGCGCACGTGTCCTGAACAACGCTGATAGTATATAACAACCTTAAAAATTTGTCAAACATTTTCTTAAAAAATTTTTGTTTATTTTCTTTAATAAATGTGTTAAAATACTTTTAGTAAAAATTTCAATAAAGCAACTACAATTCTATCATAGGGTTTTCACATTATTGTTGTAGAATAATACTGCAAGATTAAAATTCGAAAGGATGAAGTTTTATGGCAAGAGTACTTATTGTTGACGATGAGGAAAATATCCGCATCGGTCTGCGCGAATACGCTGAGTTTGAAGGTCACGTTGTTACTGAGGCTGTTGACGGCATGGATGCGGTTAACAAGTGCAAGGCAAACGATTTTGACGTTATAATTATGGATATTATGATGCCGCGTCTTGACGGCTTTTCTGCCTGCAAGGAAATCAGGAAGACGAAGGATATTCCCGTTTTAATGCTTTCGGCGCGCGGTGAAGAATACGATAAGCTTTTCGGCTTTGAGCTTGGTATTGACGATTACGTTGTTAAGCCCTTTTCGCCTAAAGAGGTTATGGCGCGCATTAACGTTATAGTGTCGCGCAGGGAAAACTGCGTTAAAACTCAGGAAAACAAGCACATAATCATTAAGGGCATTGATATTGACACTTCTGCCAGAAAGGTGTTCATTGACGGCAAGCGTATTGACCTTACGCCAAAGGAGTACGATTTGCTTAATTTCCTTATAAAGAATAAAAATATTGCTCTTTCGAGAAATAAGCTTCTCTCTGAGGTTTGGGGATACGAGTTCTTTGGTGACGACAGAACGGTTGATACGCATATTAAGATGCTTCGTAACAGCATTGGTCCTTACAGAGATTTGATTTCTACTGTTCGAGGGGTAGGGTACATTTTTGAAACAGAAGAGTAAACAAGGCGTAAAGCTGAAAATTTGGGAATATTTCTCACTGTTTTCAGTGTTTTTGCTTGTACTTATTTGGATTTTGCAAACGGCATTTCTGCAGTATACCTATATCGGTACCATGGCAAAGGAAACTTTGACGAATGCCCGCGAGCTTGTAAGCCTTCATCAACAAGACAGATTGAATGAAGAAACCGTTAAGAATAAAGCTTTTCACGATAACGTTGCCATTATTATTACCGATGAAGAAAACACCATTTTAAGCGCCCACGATTCAATGGGTGAAATGACGCCCGACAGAGTTAAAAAGTTTGAAGCGTACAGCGATTCTATCGGTAACGTTATTGAAATGTTAAATAAAAGCGAGAAAAAGGAAGTATATTTCCGCCTTGAAGGCGAGAGAATAAAGAATAAAAACAACGTTTTTCTCTATGCGGCACATTCGGTTGATTCCGACGCTGACGGAGTGTATATTTACGTTTTAGCGCAGCTTGAACCTATTGATTCGGTTGTGACGGTTATTCGCAAGCAGTTTGTGTCAATAACGATAATTGTTTTAATCTTTTCTGCAGCCATTGCTTACGGTATTGCGCGTAGATTCTCCCGTCCCGTTGAAAAGCTGACCGCATCGGCACGAGAGCTTGCTCTTGGCAATCTTAACGTAGATTTCACTACGGAAGGCGCTATAAATGAAATCGGTGAGCTTTCAAATGCCCTTGCTTATGCTTCGGAGGAGATTTCAAAGTCCGCACAGTTCCGCAGAGAGCTTATGGCTAACGTTTCCCACGATTTGCGTACTCCTCTTACAATGATTAAAATGTATGCGGAAATGATCAGGGACATTTCGGGAGATAACAAGGAAAAACGTGAGAAAAACCTGCAGATTATCATTGATGAAACTGACAGACTTTCCCTGCTTGTTAACGATATTTTAGAACTTTCACGGGAGGAAAACGTCCGCGAAGAGCTGGAAATCCGTCCGTTTAATATTTCTAAAACTACAACTAAGATTTTAGAAAGATTTTCCGGTTTAACACAAGAGGGTTATATCTTCGAGCTTGAGGCGCCTCAGGAGGCCTACGTTTTCGGCGATGAGGCAAGAATTGAGCAGGTGCTTTATAATTTACTTAGCAATGCCATAAATTACACCGGTGAAGACAAGAAGGTGCAGGTGCGTATTACTAAAAAATTCGATAGCGTTAAGGTTGAGGTTATTGATACTGGCGCCGGAATTTCAAAGGAGGAAATACCGAACGTCTGGGATAGGTATTACCGATCAAAAACGCATATTCGTTCGAAGGTGGGGACCGGACTCGGTCTTTCGATTGTAAAAACAATTTTAGTTAAGCATTCTGCCGATTTCGGCATTGAAAGCACGGTTGGCGTTGGTTCAAATTTCTGGTTTGAATTAAAATTGCCTGAAAATTCCACAAATAAAGTTCTTCGTTTGGCAGATAATAATATCGTAAGTGAAGATTGATTCGCTTACTAAAAAAATAAACGGAGAAAATAAAATGGCTAAAATGTCAGACGCTCTTAAGTATGAAATAGCAAGAGAGTTAGGTGTATATGACACAGTTAAAAATTCAGGCTGGGGTGAGGTTTCGTCCCGTGACTGCGGTCATATGGTAACTAAGGCTATTGAAATTGCAGAACGTAGCGTAAAATAACTCAATTCAGCGGAGCAGAAATGCTCCGCATTTTTTCATATTTTTTATTCTTTCGCATATCATCTTATGGGAGGGATAAAAATGTATAAAACGGGAAAATACATTCTACATAAGGAACATATGAATATGCGTATTAAGCCTAATTCGTCATCGGGAATTTTGTGCGTAATACCTATGGGTACGGTAATTGACGTGCTTGAAACCTGGGATAATTGGGGCAAAATTAAATTTAATAATTTTTGCGGCTGGTGTTGTATAAGTGAATGCTTTGCTAAACCCGTTTGCTTGTGTCAAAATGAAGCCTGCTGTTACTATGAAAAATACGTTTTGCTTGAAGAAAAATATAAAAATCTTCTTAAAAAAATTGAAAATAAATAAATATATTGATAAAAGCTCGCGTTTATGGTATAATTTATCTATAAAACCTTATTTTTGTAAAGATTTTTCAGTCTTTGCACATCGGTGGAGATATGTTAGACTTTAAGAGCTATTATTTCAGAATTATAAAGAGTGTTCTTGCTATGCTGATTACCCTTGCACTTATCGTGTGTATAGGGTTTTACGCAGTTTCGGGTATAATGAATCTGTTTCCCGCGCAGGAGCCTCCGATTCCCACAGACAATAATATTGAAAATACTCCCGAAGCAAAGTCAAACAAGGTTAAAATTCAGCTTGCAGGCAACGTTTCGCTTAACGACGTTTTGCTTTCCAGTAATTCCGACGCTTACGGAAAATATAATTTTGATACAGAATTTGCTTCTCTTAAAAAGATTCTTGACGGTGATTTGAAGATTTTTAACCTTCAGGGTATGCTTGATGCTTACGGAAATAACGAATCTATTTCCGCATCACCGATTTTTAATTATCCCAAGGAAATTGCCGTTTCTGCCAAAAATGCAGGCTTTAATCTGTGCGTTGCCGCAAACAAAAAGTCGGCGTTTTTATCTACTGCGGGCATTAAAAATACCGCAACTGCATTAAAAAGCACAGGTCTTTCATACGTGGGAATTTCTCTTGAGGGAGAAGAAAATTACATTCTTCGTGAGGTAAACGGAATAAAAATAGCCGTTTTAGCTTATACGGACGAGTTTTCAAACCAAAGTGAGCTTGAGCAGGAAAGAATTTCTACACTTGACTTATCTGACGTGGAATCGTCAAGCGAAAAGGTAAAGGCTGACGTTGAAAAGGTGCGCGGCTTGGGTGCGGAAATTGTTATTGCGTCACTTAACTGGGGCGAGGAAATTGCCGCAGAGCCTACGCAAAACCAGCGCAAGCTGGCAGACAGAATCGTTAAAAGCGGCGTAGATATTATTATGGGCACGCTTTCTAACGTGTTTCAGCCTATAACGTACAAAAATATCGTAACGGACAAAAGCGAGAGCAAGACTGTTGTAATTGCTTATTCGCTTGGCAATATTCTTGCTCATCCTACGGTAACTACGGGGCAAAAGAGTCAGGAGAGTGCCGTAATTAACGTTTTTGTTGAGCGCGATAAAAACGGCAAGGCGTATATTTCTTCTGCGGAATGCAGGCCCGTTTATATCTATGCCAAGCAGCTTACTAACGGCTTTGAGCATTACGTTCTTCCTTGCGGAGAGTTTGATTTAAGCGGCGAAAGACCTGAGATTTTCGTTAACGATTCAGACTGGACAAGCTGCAAAAACGCATACAAAAATATTGAAGACATTATAAAAAAGAGTTCTGCTAACGGAATGCAGTTGGGTATTTCTTAAAATAACAAAAGCCACCGTTGCGGTGGCTTGTTTATTACGTTTACAATTTAAATTCGAGGTTTACCATGTTCGATAAAATTCATTCCTACAGAAAAAATGAAAATCTTGCACGCAAAACAAACGCAGTTTATTTTGATGATAGCTGGTCAGTTGTTCTGCCTGATTTTGCTGACAAGGTGCTCAAGGCCGCCTGCGAGGATTTCTCTGAATATTTTTCCGATTCATTCGATTTGAAGCTCGGAAATTCAACTGATAAACGCATTACGTTTGCGCTTTGCGAGGGGGAGTATTCCTTCAGAATTTCTGTTTCTGAAAATGAAGTAAAAATAAGCGCAAAGGAAACGTTTTTACTTGCACAAGGTCTTTTCTATTGTGAGGATTTAATGAATCTGTGCGGTCAGCCCTGCTTAGAAAAAAAGGATTTTAACTTAACCCAAAGAGTTCGGGACCGACTTGTTTATTTGGGTGAATTTGACAATTTTGACGAGTATATCTTAAAGCTTCTTCACTTTGGTTACAACGGCATTATTTTTGATTCTTACGAAAAAGAATTCGTTAAAACTGCCAAGGAATACGGCTTTAAGACGTTTATGTTTTTAATTGATAATGAAGGCTTGCCCTTTGATGAGTTTGACGGAATTATTCTTCAAGAAGAGCCTACTGAGAAAGATTTGATTTCCTTTAAGGGAAAGAACGTGATTTATTCTACGGAATTCTGGAGCGGTAATTTTGAAGCTCAAAAGGAAATTCTTGCAGGCTTACCCCAAAATGCTACCGTGCTGGTTCCCTTTGACGCTAACCAGCTTATCGAAAAGGACGGAGTTAAGTGTATTACTAAAAGCGGCTCGCTTATTCAACCAAGCGCAAGCCAGTATTTTGAGCAAATTTATGCATTCTGCAGGGAACAGGGAATAAACGTTATGGCTATAACCTTTTCTGCCGGCAGAACTAATGAATTTGGCTCTATTCCGTATATTCCCGCTATGATGCAATGGCTTCTTCGTAACGAAGCATTGAAGGATTTTGACGTTGCCGCTACCGTTGAATCGGGCAAATACGGCTTTATTCCTTCTATTGTTGCGGAGTTTACAAAGGGACAGCTTTATTTTGAAGCGCTTGACGGGGGAATTTATCTTCAACAGCTTGCGGGAGAGCATTTCGGTAACGAAAATATCGAGAAAATCGTTATGGTTTTCAAGAAGCTTTCCGACGCTGCCAACTATTTAATTATAAATAAAGCCGATATCTCAGGTCCTTTAATGTTTGGCCCTGCATATCCCTTAACTGACAGTGAAATTTACGATTTTCCCTTTGCGCAAAAAGATATTACCTATGAAACCGATTGTAACTTAAAAGCGGCGGATTGCTTTATGCGAGCATCGGCAATTTTAAGCCATATCGATAATAAAAATGCAAAGGAGCTTATGTATATTTGCTTGTTTGCAGTTAATTCTTTAGTAACAAGCGCAAACGCAAAGCGGTGGTACAGACGTCTTTATGCTTCCAAAACAATGGATC
Source organism: Clostridia bacterium (assembly GCA_017502165.1). GTDB lineage: Bacteria > Bacillota > Clostridia > Christensenellales > QALW01 > UMGS1322. The sequence continues at coordinate 30,635 of JAFVVO010000041.1, read as the reverse complement.
TTGATTTTAAGAAGAAGTTTGTTTTAGAGCAAATGGTTAAAATAGGCGAGGAAGAGATTTCCAACGCCTTTGATACGCTTGAAATCTTGGAAAAGGCACCTTTTTTATGTGGAAATAAGTTTGAAGAATTGTGCTCTGTGGACGCATTAGAGGCAAAGGTCACCATTACCCGCAAGGCAATTCAAAAAATTAAAGAACAAATTGAAACAATAAACTAATTTTTATGGTGCAAAATTAAAAAATGTGTTATAATGTGCTTGATTTATTGTGCTTGCACATTTTCGGAGGACAAACAATGCTTGAATTACAAAACGTTTCGTACGTTGTAAAAGATGAAAATAACGTTGATAAGGCAATATTAAAGGATATTTCCGTTAAAATCAACGACAGATTTGTGGCGGTTACCGGTCCAAACGGCGGAGGTAAAAGTACCCTTGCTAAAATTATAGCAGGTATTTATGCGCCTACAAGCGGTAAAATTTTGCTTGACGGGGTAGATATTACAGAGCTTTCCATTACCGAAAGAGCAAAAATGGGCATCAGCTTTGCGTTTCAGCAGCCCGTTCGCTTTAAGGGCATAACGGTTAAGGATCTTATTTGCCTTGCGGCAGGTAAAAATCTTAAAATTTCTGAGGCCTGCGAATATCTTTCAGAAGTAGGTCTTTGCGCAAGAGATTATATTAACCGCGAGGTAAACGCAAGTCTTTCGGGCGGTGAATTAAAGCGAATTGAAATTGCTATGATTATTGCACGTGGAACTAAGTTTTCCGTTTTTGACGAGCCTGAGGCAGGTATTGACCTTTGGTCCTTCAATAACTTAATTCAGGTTTTCGAAAATATGCACAAGAAAATTAAGGGTACAATTCTGATTATTTCACACCAGGAGAGAATTTTAGATATTGCTGACAAAATTTTAGTTGTTGCAGATGGCAGAGTTGCTGATTTCGGCGTTAAAAAGGATATTTTACCCGGACTTTTAAGCAGTAAGCAAATTGCCTGCAAAACCTTGATTGACAAGCTTTAAGGAGAAGAATATGAACAAAATTCAGTTAGATTTGCTTGAGCAAATTGCAGGGATTCACGAAATTCCTCAAGGCGCTTTTAACTTCAGAATAGATGGGGAAGCCGCAGGCAGAAATACCACGGAAAATATTGATATTGTAACCAAAGAGGGCGGTCAAGGCATTGATATTTTTATTAAGCCGGGAACTAAAAACGAAAGCCTGCATATGCCGGTCATTTTAAGCAAAACGGGTATGGTAGACCTTGTTTATAACGATTTCCATATCGGTGAGGACTGCGACGTTACTATTGTTGCAGGCTGCGGTATTCATAACGGCGGTGACGAAAAGAGTCAGCACGACGGTATTCACAGATTTTTCGTTGGTAAAAATGCGAGAATCAAATATATTGAAAAGCATTACGGCCAGGGTGACGGAAAAGGTGAGAACGTAATGAATCCCACTACGGAGATTTATATTGAAAAGGGCGGATATATGGAAATGGAAACCGCTCAGATTAAGGGAATAAACTCTACCGACAGAAAAACCTTTGCAAAATTGGACGAGGACGCAACCTTAATTGTAAAGGAAAAGCTGATGACTCACGGAAACCAGTACGCAGAAACTAATTTTGACGTGGAATTAAACGGTGAAAATTCCTCTGCTCACGTAGTTTCCCGCTCCGTTGCAAAGGATAATTCAAAGCAGCTGTTTTTGTCTAACATAAAGGGCAATAACCGCTGCAGCGGACACACGGAATGTGACGCAATTATTATGGATTCTGCCGTCGTTAAGGCGGTGCCTGAAATTACTGCGGCACACGTTGAAGCGAGCCTTATTCACGAGGCGGCTATCGGTAAAATTGCAGGTGAGCAAATTATTAAGCTTATGACGCTGGGATTAAGTGAAAAGGAAGCCGAAGAGCAAATTATAAGCGGTTTCTTAAAATAATTTTTTTAACACGGTCGTTTTGACCGTGTTTTTTTGTTAAAAATGTAATAAAATATTTGACTAATCTATAAAAAAGAGTAGAATTATATAATAATATATTTATTTAAGAGGCGAAAAAAATGATTGCGGTTATTAAACAAGGTACTTCTGAAAAACAGGTTGAAAATTTAATTCAATGGCTTAACACCCAAGGTGTTTCCACACATATTTCCAACGGTGAATATTCCACCGTTTTAGGTCTTGTAGGCGATACTTCTAAGATTGACATTGAATTGCTTGAAAATCTTGAAATTATTGAAAAGGTTAAGCGCATCAGCGAGCCCTTCAAAAACGCCAACAGAAAATTTCATCCCGATGACACGGTTATTGAGGTTAACGGCAACAAAATCGGCGGAGGTAATTTCTGTTTTATAGCAGGTCCTTGCTCGGTTGAATCGGAAGAGCAGATTTTAGAGGTTGCAAAGCGCGTTAAAGCTGCAGGCGCGGCATTTTTGCGCGGCGGCGCATTTAAGCCCAGAACTTCTCCATACGATTTCCAGGGCTTGCAGGCTACGGGCCTTGAGCTTTTAATGCTTGCAAAGCGCGAAACGGGTATGCCGATAGTTACTGAAATTATGAGCACCAAGCATCTTCCTCTTTTTGAGGACGTTGATATTATTCAGGTTGGTGCAAGAAATATGCAGAACTTTGAGCTTCTTAAGGAGCTTGGCCGCACGAATAAGCCTATTTTGTTAAAGCGCGGTCTTGCAAACAACCTTAAAGAGCTTTTGATGAGTGCTGAATACATTATGGCAGGTGGCAATGAGAAGATTATTCTTTGCGAGCGCGGTATCCGTACCTTTGAAACGTACACGAGAAATACGCTTGACGTTTCTGCCGTGCCGATGCTTCACGAGCTTACGCATCTTCCCGTTGTTGTTGACCCCAGCCACGCCAGCGGTCTTGCACGTTTAGTTAAGCCTATGGCACTTTCTGCCGCAGCCGCAGGAGCTGACGGCTTGATGATAGAGGTTCATAACAATCCTCAAAAGGCTCTTTGCGACGGCGCACAGTCACTTACTCCCGATCAGTTTGACGACGTTGCAAAAGCAGTTAACACCGTCAGAGAGGCAATAAAATGAGAATCGGTATCGTTGGATTAGGCCTGATTGGCGCTTCCTTTGCAAAGGCGGTTAAGGCTTATACGGACCATTCGGTTTATGCCTTTGATATTAACAAGGATACGCTTTCCTTTGCCGAGTTTATGGAAATAATCGATGGGGAATTAACTGACGAAGAAGTTTCTCTGTGTGATTACGTTTTCGTTTCCGTTTATCCCGAAAAGGCAGTTGAATGGATTGAGGAAAACGCTAAAAAATTAAAAAAGGATTCCATTGTAATTGATTGCTGCGGCGTTAAGGAAGCAGTTTGTCAGCGTTGCTTTGATGTTGCAAGGGAAAACGGTTTTACATTTATTGGCGGTCATCCTATGGCAGGCTATCATAAGTCAGGCATTAAATATTCAAAGGCTACGATGTTTAAGGGTGCTTCAATGATTCTTGTGCCTGAAAACACGGAGGATATTTCTCTTTTATCCGGTGTTACGGCATTTTTCAAGAGCATTGGGTTTGGCAGTGTTACCGTAACGGATGCAAAAACTCACGATAAAAATATTGCTTTTACCTCTCAGCTTGCTCACGTTGTTTCAAATGCCTACGTTAAAAGCCCTCAGGCAATAGTTCATAAGGGCTTTTCGGCAGGAAGTTATAAGGACTTAACCAGGGTGGCATATCTTAACGAGAATATGTGGGCAGAGCTTTTTATGGAAAATAAAGAGTTTTTAGCCGATGAAATCGATAATATAATTAACGAGCTTAAAAAATACAGTCAGGCTCTTAAGGATGAAGATAAAGAAAAATTAACCGCTTTACTTAAAGAGGGTAAAGAGCGGAAGGAGTTAATTGATAATTGAAAACCGTAACAGTTGATGCTTCTAAAGCCTACGACGTTTTAATTGGTGAAAATCTTTTGCTTGAAGCAGGTAAAATCGTTAAAGAGAGATTTGGCTTGTTTCGTGTTTGCATAATTACCGACGACATTGTTGACGGTCATTACGGCGAAAAATGTGTGCGTAGCTTCGTTGACGCAGGATTTTCAGTAGAAAAAATCGTAATTAAAAACGGCGAAGAAAGCAAAAATTGCGAAAACTTAATAAATATCGTTAACACTCTTGCACAAATGCAGTTTACGAGAAATGATGTTTTGATTGCATTAGGCGGCGGTGTTGTAGGTGATTTGTGCGGATTCTGTGCCGCAACGTATATGCGCGGAATTCGTTTTATACAGATTCCTACCACGCTTTTAGCGGCAGTTGATTCTTCCGTAGGAGGTAAAACGGCAGTTGATCTTCCTGCAGGTAAAAACCTGTTTGGAGCCTTCTGGCAGCCTTCAATCGTTATTTGTGACACGAAAACTCTCGATACGCTTTCCGATGAAATCTACTCTTGCGGTATGGCAGAGGTAATCAAATACGCTTTTATTAAGGACGCCGAGCTGCTTGAACGCTTAGAGAAGGATTCAATCAGCCGAGAGGAAATGATTGAAAGATGCGTTTGCATTAAGCGCGATATCGTTGCAGAAGACGAGTTTGAAACGGGCTTAAGGCAAATTCTGAACTTCGGCCACACGATAGGCCATGCGGTTGAGGCTTTAAGTAATTTTGAGCTTTCCCACGGTCAGTGCGTTGCAATAGGTATGAAAATCGTAACGAAAGGCATTTCTGCACCTGAAAAAACAGTTGAAAGACTTGAAAACATTTTGAATAAATTTTCACTTTCAACAAAATGCGATTTTGATACGGAGAGCTTATTAGATAAGATTTCAAGAGACAAAAAGCGTGTTTCGGACGGCGTAAACGTTATTTGTGTTAAAGAAATAGGAGAGGCGCAAATCCTTAAGCTTGATTTTGATTCAATCAGAAGGCTTATTGATTTAGGTGTAAAATAATGCAAAGGATAGTTGCTTGCGGCTCAAGATGGGGCAGCGTTAAGGCAATTTCGTCGAAATCACACGTTCACAGATTGCTTATTTGCGCAGCACTTGCCGATAAAAAGACGGTTATTCGTGACGTTACCTTTTCTAAGGACATTATGGCTACGGTTGCCTGCCTGAACGGTTATCTTGCGGATATTTTTATTGATTGCGAAACCATTACGGTTGTTCCGTATAAAAAGGCAACGGCGGGGAACGTGCTTAACTTAAACGAAAGCGGCTCGACGTACAGATTTTTAGTTCCCGTTGCTTGCGCAGTAGGTGAAAGCGTAAGCTTTACCGGTGCGGAGCGTCTCGCACAGAGACCTCTTTCACCTTTATATGAATTACTCGTTGAGCACGGTGCTTGTCTTTCGGCTGAAGGAAAGTTTCCGCTTTCCTGCTCAGGAAGACTTACAGCAGGCGAATTTGCCATTTCCGGTAAAGTAAGCTCACAGTTTATCAGCGGACTTATTTTTGCGCTTCCGCTTCTTGAGGGCGACAGCGTAATCAGAATTACCGATAAAATGGAGTCCTATCCATACATAAAAATGACTCTTGATGCGGTCAGAAGCTTCGGTATTTCGGTTATTGAAGAGGATAACGCTTTCTTTATCAAGGGAAATCAGACCTACGTTAGCCCAAGAGAAATTTCTGCCGAGGGAGATTGGTCAAACGCTGCTTTCTTTGCGGTTCTCGGTGCTTTTTCGCAAAAGGGCGTTGAAATTACAAACGTTGACGAAGGCTCTCTGCAGGGCGACAAGGAAATTGTTGAAATCTTGAAAAAAATGGGCGCTGAGGTTTTGCAAAAAAGCAATTCGCTTTTTGTTAAGACTTCAAAAATGCACGGAGCTGAAATCTGCGCAGAGCAAATTCCCGATTTAGTGCCGATTGTTGCAGTGCTTGCTTGCGGTGCGGAGGGAAAAACGGTGATTTCGGGTGCAGGAAGACTTCGGCTAAAGGAAAGCGACAGAATTGAAAGCGTTTATCAGATGATTAAAAATCTTGGCGGTAATATTGAGAAAACTGCCGACGGATTTATTATTGAAGGTAACGGTAGCTTATCGGGTGGGCAGGTTGACAGTGTAAACGACCACAGAATTGTTATGGCTTCAAGCGTTGCGGCAAGCATTTGCAAGGAAAACGTAACCATTCTTTGCGCTGAAGCGGTGCAAAAATCTTATCCCGCCTTCTTTGAAGATTTTGAAAATTTAGTTTTAGAATAAAATTTGGAGATGCATTATGAAAATTGAAGAGTACAGAAACAAAATTGATTCCATTGACACTCAGCTTATCGACTTATTAAAGGAGCGCCTCAGTGTTGCGGCTGAAATTGCCGAATATAAGCGCGAGAACGGTCTTCCCGTTTTAGACAGAGCAAGAGAAAGACAGCTTCTTAATAAGGTTGCCGAAAAGGCAGGGGAGAATTATGAGGCAGAAGCCAAAATTTTCTTTTCTTCCATGATGGGCATAAGCCGTGCATATCAGAGCAAGCTTTTAGGAGTAAAAAGCTCTTATGCGGAAAAAATTGATGCCGCCATCAATTCTACCGAGAAGGTTTTTCCTGAAAATGCTTCCGTTGCCTGCCAGGGCGTTGAAGGCGCATATTCTCAGCAGGCCTGCGAAAAGTTATTTTCCAATCCTTCAATTATGTTTACTAACACCTGGGAAGGCGTTTTCCAGGCAGTTAACAGCGGTCTTTGCCATTACGGTATTCTTCCCCTTGAAAACAGTAATGCAGGCTCCGTAAACCGTATTTACGACTTGTTGGCAAAATATAATTTCAGTATTGTCCGCAGTACGAGAATCCACGTTAACCACGCTCTTTTAGTTAAAAAGGGTACGAAATTTGGGAACGTTAAGGAAATTTTCTCTCACGAGCAGGCTATTAAGCAATGCAGTGAGTTTTTATCTAAGCTTAAAAACGTTAAGGTTACAGTTTGTGAAAACACCGCTATGGCGGCAAAAATGGTTGCAGAATCCGAAAGAAGCGATATTGCGGCTATTTCCTCAAAGCTTTGCGCTCAGTTATATAATCTTGACGTTGCTGACGAGGCTATTCAGAACGTTGACAATAACTACACACGCTTTATCTGCATCAGCAAAAATCTTGAGATTTATCCCGGTGCAAACAGAACGAGCCTTATGATTGTAACACCCCATAAACCCGGTGCACTTTATAACGTGCTTTCCCAATTTAATTGCCACGGCATTAACGTTATTAAGCTTGAAAGCCGCCCGCTTCCGGGAAAAGATTTTGAATTTATGTTCTATTTTGATATTGACGTGTCTGTTTATTCGCCTAAATTCCAGGTACTTTTAGGTCAGCTTGAGGGCGAAGCAGAAAAATTCCAGTATTTAGGAAGTTATATTGAGGTAATTTAATTTGAAATTCGGATTGCTCGGAGAAAAGCTTACCCACAGTCTTTCTCCGCAAATACATAATGAATTAGGAATTTCCGATTACAGTCTGTTTCAGGTAAATAGGGAAGATTTATCGCGTTTTTTTGCCGAAAATGAGTTTTCGGGAATTAACGTAACTATTCCTTATAAAAAAGATGCTATGCAATTTTGCAAAAAAATTGATGAACACGCAGAAAAAATAGGCAGTGTTAACACAATTAAACGGGAAACAGACGGTACTTTGAGCGGTTATAACACGGATTATTACGGATTTTTATTTCTTCTGAACAGTAATAATATTTCTGTTTTCGGTAAAAAGGTAATAATTCTCGGCTCGGGTGGTGCTTGTGCGGCAGTTAAAGCCGTTTTAAGCGATTTACGTGCAAAAGAAATTGTGATTGTTTCTCGGTCGGGTGAAAATAACTATGAAAATATTTCCCGCAATTTTGATGCGCAGATTATTGTTAACACTACTCCCGTCGGAATGTATCCCGATAACCTTAATTCACCCTTAACTTTAGAAGGATTTTCCGCGCTTGAGGCGGTGGTTGACGTAATTTATAATCCCCTTAAAACAAAAATTATGTTAGACGGAGAAAAACGGGGAATCAAATGCGTAAACGGTCTCTCAATGCTTGTCGCCCAGGCAAAAGCGGCAGAAGAAATATTTTTAGAAAAAGAAATTCCCGATTCTGAAATTCAGCGAGTATTAAATAAGCTGGAAAAGGATTCTAAAAACATAGTTTTAGTTGGTATGCCGGGTTGCGGCAAAAGCACCGTTGCAAAAGAATTAGGTAAAATGTTGTCCCGTCAGGTGCTTGATACGGACAAAATTATTGAAGAAGACGCGCAAATGATAATTCCGCAGATTTTTGATAAAATGGGTGAGGATGCCTTCAGAGAGCTTGAAATTAAAGCCGTTGCAAAGGCAGGCAAAACACTTTCGTCAGTTATTGCAACCGGCGGCGGAATAGTTAAAAGAAAAGAAAACTTTGCTTCTGTTAAGCAAAACGGCTTTGTTGTGTATCTTGAGAGAGATATTGAGGAGCTTTTTACCTCAGGCAGACCGCTTTCAAAGGATATTACGGCTCTTAAGCAAATGTTTTCAGCGCGCGAGAGCTTATATAAGGAAATTAGCGACGTTACCGTTAAGGTAGGAGAAAATCCTACAAAAACAGCACAAAGCATAATTGAAAGGTTTGTAAAATGAGAAAAGTTTTCCAAAACAAAAGACAACTTGTATTTGCCGGATTGTTTTCTGCACTTATTTGTGTTGCCACGGTTTTTTTGCGCATTCCAATTAATTTTGGTTTTTCGGGTGCAATTTATAATTTGGGTGATTGCGTAATTTTGTTGTGCGGATTTTTGTTTAATCCGATAATCAGCTTCTGTGCAGCTTCTATCGGCTCAGCTCTTGCCGACGTTATTGCGGGCGGAATGATTTACGTACCCGCTACGTTTGTAATTAAGGGTTTAATGGGGCTTCTGATTGCGCTTATTTGTTCTAAGAATAAGGAGTTTATTTCCTGCGCGCTTGCAGCACTTGCTTGTGAAGCAATTATGATTGTAGGTTATTTTGTTTACGAATTAATTTTATTCGGCGCAGAAATTGCTCTTCTGGGTGTTGTCGGTAACGTTATTCAAGGCGTTTTAAGCTGCATATTCGGCGTGGCTTTGATTATGCTTGTTTCCAAAAACAAAAGCATTTCTAAATTTTTAGAAAAACTTAAATAGCGAGTTTTTATACGAAAAAGTCGTTATTTATGCGTTAAAATGCAAAAATTTTTACTTTTTATTCTAAAATATTTGACACATAAAAACGATTGTAATATAATTATTTCATCAATAAAGACGTTGGTCTTATTTTATTTGAAAGAAGGAAAGAAAAATGAGTTTGAAAAATGCATACCTTGCAGAATTGATGGAAACAGTTATCAAACGTAATCCTAACGAACCTGAATTCCATCAGGCAGTGCTTGAAGTTCTTGAATCTCTTGAGCCTGTTGTAGAAAAGAGCCCTCAATACATTGAAAGCGGCGTTCTTGCCCGTATGGTTGAGCCCGAAAGAATTATTAAGTTCAGAGTTCCTTGGGTTGACGATAACGGTAAGGTTCAGGTTAACCGCGGCTTCAGAATTCAGTTCAACAGCGCAATCGGTCCTTATAAGGGTGGCTTAAGATTCCATCCCTCAGTTAACGAATGTATCATTAAGTTCCTTGGCTTTGAGCAGACCTTCAAGAACTCCTTAACCAGTCTTCCTATGGGCGGCGGTAAAGGTGGTGCTGACTTTGATCCTCAGGGCAAGTCTGACGGTGAAGTTATGCGTTTCTGCCAGAGCTTTATGACTGAGCTTGTTAAGTACATCGGCCCCGATACTGACGTTCCTGCAGGTGACATCGGTGTTGGCGCAAGAGAAATCGGTTATCTTTTCGGTCAGTATAAGAGACTTCAGAACGAATTTACAGGTGTTTTAACCGGTAAAGGAATTCCTTACGGAGGTTCACTTATCCGTCCTGAAGCAACCGGCTTTGGTGCAGTTTATTACGCTGCTGAAATGCTTAATTACTTCGGTGATGACATTAAGGGTAAGACCTTTGCAGTTTCCGGCTTCGGTAACGTTGCTTGGGGTACCGTTAAGAAGATTACCGAGCTTGGCGGTAAGGTAGTTGCTATCTCCGGTCCCGACGGATATATTTTTGATAAAGACGGCGTTGCTACCGAAGAAAAGATTAACTATATGCTTGAGATGCGCGCTTCCTGCCGCAACAGAGTTGAGGATTATGCCGATAAGTTTGGCGTACCCTTCTTTGCAGGCAAAAAGCCTTGGGGCGAAAAGGTTGACGTTATTATGCCTTGCGCAACTCAGAACGAAGTTAATCTCGACGATGCAAAGCAGATCGTTGCAAACGGCGTAAAATACTATATCGAGGTTTCCAATATGCCTACCACAAGCGATGCAGTTGCATACCTTAAGGAAAACGGCGTTTACATTGCTCCTTCAAAGGCAGTTAATGCAGGTGGTGTTTCCGTTTCAGGTCTTGAAATGTCACAGAACTCCATGCGTTATTCTTGGACCGCAGAAGAGGTTGATGAGAAGCTTCATATGATTATGAAGAACATTTTCTCCGCTTCTGTTAAGGCAGCTAAAGAGTACGGTATGGAAGGCGACCTTATTGCAGGCGCAAATATCGCAGGCTTTAAGAAGGTTGCTGACGCTATGCTTGCTCAAGGCGTAGTTTGATAAATAAACCGTAAGAATTGCTTTATAAAATAAAAAAGATGTCCGACTGAATTAAGTCGGGCATTTTTTATACAGTAAACCCCGATTAACAGTTTGTTTATCGGGGCTTTTTACTATTCAATTATTACTCTGCACTCATTAATTCCGTAGTATTCGAAAAGTTTTACTGTTTCGGCAGAAATTCTTTCGCCACAGACGATAAAAGGCACTGCAGGGGGGCAGGACACGGAAAGTGTGGCAAGTACCCGTCCGCAGCTATATTGGGCTGAAATGGGCTCAGAAACGGCTGAAATAGCATCCTTAATCGAGCAAACTGTTTCGCAAGGAGAAACTGCAGGGATTTTTTTGCCGTCAATGGTTCGTTTTTCTAAACTAAGTAACACCTCGCTAAGCTTATTAAGCTGATAATCGGAGGCTTTATAAGAAAACATAAGCACGACAAAGTCGGGATCGGCAAATTCAGAAACAATTTCGTTCTGCTTTAATATTTTTGCAAGCTCAAAGCCTGAAAAACCGTATTCCTTTGCGTTTACGGTAAGCTTGAGCTTTTCGTTACCTACGAGCTTATAACCCTTATCAGTAAGCCTTTCTTTCAGTCGGTTGATTTTGTTTGCGGTTGACTGAAGCTGCATTTTGAACAAATCGGTATCCAAAATTGAATTCAGTCTGTCAAGTGACTGCAAAAGCAGATACGAGGGACTTGTTGAAGCAAATAAAGAAAGAGCATTCTCTGCATTTTCGGATAAAAACGACGGGGCAGAGGAAGAAACGTGCAAATAGGCGCAACCCGTAAGGGCAGGAAGCGTTTTGTGGGCAGAATCGCAACACAAGTCGGCACCTATTTCAATGGGGTGGCAAGAGGCGTCCAAGAACTTGAGATACGCGCCGTGAGCGTTATCAACAAGCAAAAGTACACCGTGCTTTTTGCATACCTTGGAAATTCCCGAAATATCAAGCATATTGCCTAAATAATCAGGGCTTGTTACGTAAAATGCTACCGGAAGCTCAGCGCTTTCTGAAAGATAGGCGTCTAAATCCTCAGGGGAAACGGAGCAGGAAAGGTAATTGCTTGGATTTTTGCCAAAATACCACTCCACGTCTAAATCCAGCAGACCGATTCCGCTTACAAAGGATTTATGTACGTTTCGAAGGGCAAGAATTTTGTTTGGTAAACTATTTTTCTTAGCGTATAAAAGAGCGAGATAGAGCATTGCACGTATGCAAAGAGAAGATCCCTCGCAGGAATAATACGTGTTTTTGCTTCCAAACAGTATTGAAGCATTTTCCTGGCTTTGCTTTATAATGCCATCGGCGGAATATAGAGTGTCAGCACCGTCAATTTCAGTTATATCCAAGTGCTCAACGCCCAAAAGACCTTCGCCCTTATGCCCCGGCATATGTAAACGCAGGGTATTTGTTTCGGCATATTTTTTAACAAAATCACAAATGGGAGTGTTCATTATTCCTCGTCCTTAAGTGCCTTTTTTGCCTCAACCATAATGGCACATTCCATACGTTTTCTGAATAATCGGCAACCGTATTCGTAAATTCCGTTTACCGAACCCGTTGAATTATAGGCATTTGCGGCGCATCCGCCTGAGCAATAGAGCTTTGCCCAACAGTTTTCACATTCTGCACGGGAATAAACGTTACATTTTGCAAATTCATTCTGCTTTGATGTGTTTGTTACACCTGACCAAATATCACCAAGCTTGAATTCCTCGTTACCTACAAACTGATGACAGGGATATAAATCACCCCAGGGAGTAACCGCCATATATTCCGTACCTGAGCCGCAACCTGAAATTCTCTTATAAACGCAGGGACCGCCCTTTAAGTCAATATTATAGTGATAGAAGGAGAACGGCTTGCCTTCTTCTTGCTTTTCTAAAATAAGATTTGCAAGCTCTTCATACTGCTCTAATACGATAGGAAGGTCTTCTTCGGTTAAGGTGGTGGGATCTTCTTTCTTACCGACAACCGGCTCCATACTAAGCTCAGTAAAGCCTAAATCAAGCATAACCTTGATGTCCTTCAGGAAATCGGGGTTGTGGTGGGTAAAGGTGCCGCGAATATAGTAGTTTTTGTTGTCTCTTGCTTTAACGAGTTTTTGGAATTTGGGAACAATCTTCTCCCAGCTTCCGTTGCCTAAATAGTCAACACGGTATCTGTCGTGAACGTCTTTTCTTCCGTCAAGGCTTAAAACCACGTTGCTCATCTCGCGGTTTGCAAAATCTATAACGTCATCATCAATCAAAACACCGTTAGTAGTTAAGGTAAAGCGGAAGTTTTTGCCTTTTTCCTTCTCGATACTTCTTGCGTATGCAACAAGCTGTTTAACAACGTCAAAATTCATCAAGGGTTCGCCGCCAAAAAAGTCAACCTCTAAGTTGTGGCGTGAGCCTGAATTTTCCACTAAAAAGTCAAGGGCGCGTTTTCCAACCTCAAAGCTCATAACTGCCCGTTCACCGTGATATTTACCCTGGCTTGCAAAGCAATAAGAGCAGTTAAGGTTACAAGTGTGGGCAATGTGAAGACAAAGCGCCTTAATAACGCCTGCACTTTTTTCTTTTAATGTGTTTGCCATTGGCTTAAAGGTGTCGGGAGCAAAAAGCTTACCGTCCTTTTTTAACTCTTCAAGCTGGTCAAAGCATTCTAAAAGCTCTTCTTTGGTAACACGATTTGGGTAAGAAGCAAGAATTTTCTCAATAATTTCTTCGCGGGGAAAATCCTCGTACATTTTAATAACGTCAAAAGAAATTTCGTCAACAACGTGAATTGAGCCCGAAAAAACGTCAACCACAATGTTTAATCCGCCAAGAGTATAACAATGTACCATAAAAATCTCCTAAAAAAAACGCCGCCAGAAAGGCGGCATTAAAATTATTTCTGCTTTTTGTTTTCGCAAGGTTGGTTAGCAACACCGCAGCTTGTCTTGCAAGCAGACTGACAAGAAGTCTGACATTCACCGCAGCCACCGTTTTTTGCGCTCTGGCAGAGATTTTTTGTGTCTAAAGTCTTAATTTTCATATTAATAATCCTCCGTGAATTATAAGTTGAGTATATTATATAATACTTTTATTTTTAAGTCAATAAATTTATCAAAAAATGATAGGGGATAGCTTACTTTTTAATGAATTCTTCGATAATAAATCGAGGACGTGATTTGGTTTCGCTGTAAATTTTACCGATATATTCACCGATAACACCTAAAGAAAGCAGCTGTATGCCGCCTATCATCCAAATTGAGCAAATAATAGATGCCCAACCGCTGTCGGCGTGGCCGATAATTTTAACGATTACGCTGTAAACGAGCATTAAAAGGCTCAAAATAAAGATAATAAAGCCTAAGCCGGTAATGAATCTGATAGGCTTAATGCTGAAGGAGGTAATTCCGTCAATAGCAAACGCAAGCATCTTTTTAAGGGGGTATTTGCTTTCGCCGGCAAAGCGCTCGCTACGCTCATATTCCACCGTTGCAGTTTTATAGCCAATTAAGGGAACGATTCCGCGCAGGAATAAATTAACCTCGTTAAACTTGCTTAAGCCTTCTAAGGCGCGCTTGCTCATTAAGCGGTAATCGGCATGGTTATAAACGATGTCAACGCCCATCTTCTGTAAAATTCTGTAGTAGGCAAGGGCGGTGGAGCGCTTAAAGGCGGTGTCTGTCTTTCTTGAAGAGCGCACACCGTAAACAATGTCGGCACCCTTGTGATATTCCTCAACGAATTTATCTACCGCATCAATATCATCCTGCAGGTCAGCGTCCATAGAAATAACGATATCCGCATATTCCTTAGCGGTCATCAAGCCTGCTAAAAGAGCGTTCTGATGGCCTCTGTTATGGGCAAGCTTAATTCCTGCAAAAATATCATCAGCATTGCAAAGCTCTGAAATTAACTGCCAAGTTTTATCCTTGGAACCGTCGTCAATAAAAACGATTCGGCTTTGAGAGCTGATCATACCTTTTTCGATTAAAGATTCGATTTTTGCTTTAAGGCGTTTTGAGGTTTCGGGTAAAACCTCTTCTTCATTATAGCAGGGGACTGTTACATATAAAATATCATTCATTTTCTTCACCACAAATCAATTCTTTAGCATAGGGAAGTGATTTAATCCAATCACAGAATACGTGCCATTCGTCAAGCTTATGGGATCTTCTTGCAAAATACATATTACGAAGATTTTCGTAATTTAAGGTAACCGTGCGCATCTGATTAAAGCTTGAAGGTAATAACTGAATCATGTTATACCAAAGAGCCTTGTCCTTGGTTTCAAGATACGCTTGACGGACAGATTCAAAATACTCCAGCAGAGAATCCATCATTTTAAGGGATTCCTCGTTCATTTTGTCAAAGGAAAAATCCTCGCGAGTTAAGGGCTTGGAATGGATTTTATGCATGGTAGAGCAGCTATTTGCAACGGTGCCAACCTTATAAGTGTCAAACTCCTTCCACCAATATAAAGGCGCGTTCAGGTCAACGCTTACGAAGATCATGCGCATAAACTTTCTGTGGTCACTGCCTGCGGAAGCTAAACGCTTTGCTAAGTCAAGGTCGTTGGGGCCAAGCACAAAATTACCCTCCGAGTCAAAGCAGCTATCGAGTCTGTTCCAGCTATTAAGGGGATTTCTCGCACCGCGAATTGCGTTTTCGAAATTCATAACGGATGTGTTTTTAATCTCAATCATAAGTATACTCCTTTATTTTAATAAAGACATATAGAACCAGGCACCGTCTAAATCAAGAGAGCCTTCTTCGGGATAAAAATAACCGTAATCGTCCCACTCAATAGGCGTTCCGCTTGGCGCGTAAACGTAACCTTCATAGCGATCGGATAAATCGGAGGCAATAAAGAAATACGCCTTTTTGCCGTTCCCAACGCTGACAACCATTGCTTTTGATTCAGGAAGCACCCATTTTAATTCAGGTACGTCGATTTCCACGGTTTTATCGGAGGGTGAAACCTCCTCAACAAGCACAAGCGCTTGATGGAAATGGTCCTCATTTTTTAAGAAATCACTTTCAATCTTTGCATTTGAGCCGTCGTTAGAAAGCACGAATGCCAGTAAGCACCCAACGATTCCTATAGTTGCGGGAACGAGATAAATCATTTTATTGTTTTTGAAAATCAAAGCACCCGTAAAAACCACTATTGCCGCAGTAATCAGGGGAAAAACGACGAATGCAGCGATGGAATATTCCTTAAAATAGAAATAAACCAAATTATAGTTTATAAGCACGAAATACGTGCAAACTGATGTTATTAACGATAAAAGTGACAGAATAAAAATCTTTAATTTCATACGGACCTCCAGACTATTTATTATTATATAATATAATTACCGTAAAGTCAAGATTTCTGTTGTTTCGGTTGACAATTAAAAGCACGGGCGGTAAAATATCGTTAAAGAATTCTTTGGGAGAAAAATTATGAATCTTTTATTGATCGTTTGTATTTTATTATGTGCTTCAATCGGTATCATTACCGTTTATGCAGAATAATTGTTTTTGAGGACGAAAATGACCAAAACTAACGTTATGCGGTTGCTTGATAAGGCAAAAATAAATTATCAAGGTTTTGAATATGAATTTGACGAAAATGATTTATCCGGCACGCACGCGGCAGATTTTTTATCCGTTCCGCACAGAATTTTCTATAAAACGCTTGCGGTTAAGGATAATAAAAATCAGATTTTTGTTTTTTGCTTATCTGTTGAAGATGAATTGGATCTTAAAAAAGCGGCGAACGTAACGAAAAGTAAAAGCGTTGAGATGCTTCACGTTTCCGATTTATTAAAAACAGTGGGGTATATGCGCGGTGCTTGCTCTCCCATAGGTATGAAAAAGAAATTTTCCACTTTTTTTGATAATAAGGTTTTATCTGAAGATGAAATCTATATTTCTGCCGGTGCCAGAGGAGTGGCTATAAAGCTTAAAACGGAGGATCTGCTTAAATTTACCTGCGCAGAGGCAAAAGAAAGCTTTACAGCTTCAAATTAAATATAAATTGCAACAAAAAAAGATATGGTTTTGAGCCATATCTTTATTTTTTAAATTTGTTTTTGTATTTGTGAATTTGTCAAATTCTTTTCAAGATAATTCGTTTTCTCCGTTATCTCAGAGGCGTTAAATGTAACACCTTTTGGGGGCAACTACAACTCTGCACGGCGCGTTTTCGGCGGATAAAACCGCAATAACCTTTCCCTTAAAGCGTTTTACGGGCTCGTTTACGCCTAAAACGTAAGCCTCCTGAAATTCTCCGTCTGCAGTTAAAACACCGTCTAAAAAGCCGTAATTTGTGCCGTAGAGCTTACCGTTTTCCATTTCGCTTCCCAAGGGCTTATTAACGATTACCATAACAGTTTTGTTTAACAAATTTTCAACGTTCTTTTCTTTTCTGCCACTGATACGGTTATATATTAACAGTCCGACAGCACTTATTGCACCCGTAATAATGAAGGTTATAACAGCGAAATTATATTGCTGGTCACCCATAAAGCTTCCGCCGATGGTTGAAGTAATAATAGAGGGGATTTTTGCTGCTGTGGAAAGCACAAGATACTGCCAGAATCCGATAGGAGTTAAGCCTGCAACATAGGAAAGCAGGTCCTTAGGCGTGCCGGGAATAAAGAAAATAATAAAAATAAGAAAATGAATTTTCTTTTTGTCGTGCAAAAATTTTACCGATTTGATTTTGTCTGCCGAGAAGAAAATTTCAACGAATTTAATACCGAATTTCCTTGTTAAAGAAAAGACTATGGCGCTACCGATGCATGAACCGAGTAAGCATAAAAGAGTGCCTTCAACTGCACCGAAGGCATAGCCTGCAAGAATTTCAAAGGGCTCGCCCGGAATAAAAGCAAAAATAATTTGGAAAATCAAAATTACAACGTAGGCAAGAGCACCGAAAATTCCCCAGGAATCTACTAATAGGCGGAATTGCTCAGGCTCAGACACGTACTTAACGAGGGGGATACCCACAAAAACACTAACTGCGGCAAAAATTATAATGACGATTGCCGAAGCTAATAATGCCAGCTTCTTTTGTTTGTTTAACTTTTTCATAATCTTTTCCTTCACAAATTAAAAATTGCCTGTAAACTTGCATTAGACGAGGCTGCGGCACATGAACAAATCTGCTTAATGCTGCTGCCTTCCGACCCTGACATGGTTCACAGCAGTCCATTGCGCAG
The DNA here is from genome assembly GCA_017502165.1 of Clostridia bacterium. Taxonomy (GTDB): domain Bacteria; phylum Bacillota; class Clostridia; order Christensenellales; family QALW01; genus UMGS1322. The sequence continues at coordinate 12,835 of JAFVVO010000041.1, read as the reverse complement.
AATCCAATGCAAGTTTACAAGCAACTTACTTAATTATGATACCATTCTTTTTCATTTTTAGCAACTATTTGTTGAGAAATTTATCAAAATATTCTAAAATCGACTCAATTAAAAGGGTAATTTCAAGGGAAAACAAGAAGGTGTACTCGGTTATCCCGTTAAAAATAAAGGAAAAATTTTCAATTAGTGAGATTTGATTTACTGTTATAAATAGTATCCTGCTACCTAATAAAATAATAGTGATACCCAAGCAGGAAAGAATTATCCAGATTATCGCGCTTGTCTTTTTAGCAAACAGCTTGTTTAATAAAACAATACCAAGTCCCACGGTTAAGAAGATAACGGAGGGAAACAAAAATTCTTTATAGTTTTTTATTGCCTCAAAAAAATAGATAAAATTATTTCCGTAATTAAATTTATCAGTATAGGCGTAACGCGTTAAAGAAAAGAGCAAAAACAGAACAAAGGGAACGGTAAAAAACAAAACAGGGAATAATGGCAGACGTTTTTTGCCTGCCTTGGAGCCTTTTTTAGAAGAATTTACTTTTTTATTTTTACTAACTTTACTCATAATCAAATTTTTTAAGGGAAAGGCAAAAGCCTCTCCCTTTTTAACTTTATTCGTTTGCTTCAGCAGGATTTTGCGCGTTGTCCTGAGCTTTGTAATCAGCAAGAGTTTTGCCGAGATAAATCTCCTCAAACTGTTCGCCGGTGATTTTTTCTTTTTCAAGAAGAACCTCCGCAAGATTGTGGAGAATCTGCTCTTTAGAACGAAGAATCTCAAGAGCTTTAACGTCAGCCTCATGAATTATTTTATGAATAGCCGTGTCAATTTTTGACGCAAATTCTTCAGAGTAAGCCTTTCCTGCGGAGAAATCTCTGCCAAGGAAAACCTCTTCACCGCTTGCGTCGCCAAGATAGATGGGGCCGATTTCGTCAAACATACCGTACTTGGTAACGTAGCCCTTGGCAAGCTCAGTGGCGTGCTTAATATCACCTGATGCGCCGGTAGAAACGTCACCTAAAACTAATTTTTCAGCAGCGCGACCGCCGAAAATCATAGTAATTCTGTCAAGAATATATTTTCTTGAATAGGTGTCGGATTCGTCATTGGGACGGGTGAGAGTGTAGCCTCCTGCACCGCCTCGGGGAATGATTGATACCTCGGTAACGGGGTCGCAATGCTCAAGGCTTCTTGCCACTATTGCGTGGCCTGCCTCGTGATAAGCAACAAGTTTCTTTTCCTTAGGCTGAGTTTTGTGAGAACGCTTTTCAGGGCCTAACATTACACGGGTAATTGAATCGAGAATTTCCTGCATTGAAATCTCATCCTTGTTGCGACGAACTGCTAAAAGAGCCGCCTCATTGCAAAGATTCTGAATATCTGCGCCTACAAAGCCCGTTGTTAAAAGGGCAACCTCGTGAGCAGAAACGTCGGAGGCAAGCTTCTTGTTTCTTGAGTGAATTTTGAAAATTTCTTCTCTGCCTTTTGTGTCGGGAGGAAGAACGTGAATCTGTCTGTCAAATCTTCCCGAACGGAGAAGTGCAGGGTCTAAAATATCAGCACGGTTTGTTGCCGCCATAATGATAACGCCTTCATTTCCCGAAAAGCCGTCCATTTCTACAAGCAACTGGTTAAGTGTCTGCTCTCTTTCGTCGTGTCCGCCGCCAATACCGGCACCACGTCTGCGGCCAACGGCATCAATTTCGTCAATAAAGATAATGCAGGGAGCATTTCTCTTTGCATTATTAAATAAGTCACGAACTCTTGCGGCACCGATACCTACGTAAAGCTCAACGAAATCAGAGCCGGTAATTGAGAAGAAGGGAACGCCCGCTTCACCTGCAACAGACTTTGCAAGCAAGGTTTTACCTGTTCCGGGAGGGCCTACAAGGAGCACACCGCGGGGGATCTTAGCGCCCATTTTAGTGTATTTATCGGGCTTTTTAAGGAAGCCTACGATTTCCTCAAGCTCTTCCTTTTCCTCGTCAGCGCCTGCAACGTCATTAAAGGTGACCTTTTTATCGGAATCCTCGTAAAGCTTTGCGGTGGATTTGCCGAACTGCATTGCTTTACCGTTGCCTGCTGCCTGAGAATAGATAAAATACATAATAACAATCGTTATTATAAGCAGGAAAATATAGGGTAAGAACTCAAGGTACCAAGGGGGAGACACGGTTTTACTGTCAAATCTGAAGGCAGGGTCCTTAGCCTTTGCGGCGGTAAGCTGCTTATCAAATTCCTCGGTATAGGTAATATTTGCCTTAAAATCGTATTTCTTCATTACCTCTTGGGTAAGCTTTTCAAGCTCCGCGTCAAGCTTTACACCGTTTTGGTTATCCTTGGAAACGCAGTACGCGGTAGAATTGTTTACGATTAAAACGTAAGAAAACTTACCTTCCGCAAGCATATTTGAAAATTCAGAGGAAGAAATCTCTTGATTTTTAAGTGATTTATCCGAAATGCCGCCAAAGGCAATAAAAACCACCACGGCAATAAGCGCTACGTACGCTAAAATAGGAAATATTTTCTTTTTCATTTAGATATCCTTTCGAGAAATTTTACTTAAACAATTAACTTTTGATATTATAACATCAAAATGCTTTTTTTACAATGAAATATCTGTGAAACATCGGTGTAATATTGCTAATTGAAAAATAATGTTGTTTTTACAGATAAAAGGAAAATATTTATGCAAGCTTGCCCTTATTATCTGCAGAAAAATAATTAAAAAACAATCAAATATTGTTAATCAGACAGTTTAATTTTCAAAAAAGACGTTGTTTTGTCGCTGATTTTTACTTTTTCGCTTACCGTGTAGCCTAAAACTGCATAAATTTCATTGTCCTTAGCAAGCAAAGGGATTTTATTGCGAACGGAAACGGGAATTTTTTTGTCAATAAAGTACTTTTTTAAGGTGCATTTTCCTTTTGTGCCAAGGGGATAAATAAAGTCACCGCTTTTCCTTGTGCGAAGCGTAAGACCTTCGGGAAGCGTTGAAAAATCCAAAACTTCACTGTTTTCTTCCTTACTCATTTCCGTCTCAAAAAAGGAGTAAACCTTTTTACCGTCCCACGAATATTCCTTTTCGGGCAAAAATTCGTATTGGGCGGAAAAAACATCGGTTTCTTTTGTAAAAATAAGAGTGTTGTAAACCCGTTTAACACGGATTGAGTGGGGAAGATGCAGCTCTTTTCCCGACTGCTTGTCTTTAAGAGCTGAAACGCTGTCGATATGAACCTTCTCAACGTCAACCAAGTCACCTTTGACCGCTTCGATTGCCTTTTTAACGAGTTCGGTGAATATGATATTCTCAGAATCGTAAATTTCAAGGGTACATTCGCCGTCTTCAACTGTTGCGAGCTTACAGAAGAGTTTTTCCGTTTGCTCTTTAATAAATCTGTTATATTCCTGCAAAATTGAAGCGCAGGATGTGATAGAGGATAAGGCGTTTTCGTTAAAATCCAAAATTTGCGGAACAATCTCAAGACGCAGCTTATTTCTTGAATAGTCGGGAACAAGATTGGTTGAATCGGTAACGTACTCAATTCCGTTTTTGCGGTTAAATTCTTCGATTTCTTGCCTTGAAAGGTCTAAAATGGGACGAATAACGCCCTTTGAGGAATATTCCATACCGCACAAGCCCTGAAGACCGCTGCCGCGGAAAAGGTGCATTAAAACCGTTTCTGCCTGGTCATTTTTGTTGTGGGCAACGGCTACGGGAGCGTTAAAACGCTTTGCGTAGGAAAATAAAACCTCATATCTTGCGTTTCTTGCGCAGGTTTCAACAGAGCATTTTCTTTCCTTTGCCATTTCAGGCACGTTTACGTGCTCAACATAAAATTCTATATTTAGTTTTGAACAAAAGCGTTCTGCAAATAAAGCGTCCCTTTGGGCTTCAGAACCCCGAATGCCGTGCTCAACGTGAACGGCTACGGGGCAATAGCCAAGCTCTTTCAGGGCGTAGAGCAGAAATGCCGAATCGGCACCGCCCGAAAACCCAACGACAACGGTTTGTCCGTCAGTTAGAAGAGAATGCTTTTCAATGCAGTTTTTAACAAGGCTCAGCATATTATTTTAACCTTAAGTCTTCACCCTTAAGGGGCAGAATGTAGGTGGTATTTTTATCTAAAATACGTGATGCAATACGCTCGGTGTATCTCGCTTTAATTTCGTCGGGAGTGAGGTTTGTTGAAATACAGATGGGCTTATTGTTGCGTACACGCTCGTTAATAAGCATAAAAGTGTATTCAAGAGTAATATTATTAAATACGGGTTCCGTACCCATATCGTCAATAATAAGCATATCGGCGGAAATAAGCACGTCAATATCGTTGATTTTGTTAAAGGCATATTTGCGAAGAATATCAAAGAGCTTTCCTGCAGTAATAAAGATAACGCTATGACCCTTTTTCTTCAATTCGTGATAGATGCAGGAAAGCAAGAAGGTTTTACCGGTACCCGTGTTTCCGCATAAAACGGTGTTGGGGCGCTTAACATTGGGAAAGCTTTCGGTATATTTTTTGCAGTAATCGCGAATTTTTATAATATCCTGCCTGATTTCAGGAGCAAAGATATTTTCGTCAAAATTATCAAAATTCTGGTTTTCGATGGCGGAATCGTCAGTATTGGATTCTTTGATAATAAGCTTTGTAAAGCAGGAGCATCTCTCTACGGTGCCGTTTTTAGTAACGTATCCCGTATCGGAGCAAATGGGGCAGAAATACTTAATTTCGGGCATAACAATATTACGCTCGGATAAGTAAGCGTTGATTTTTTTGTCTATTTCATTTATTTTTGCGGTTTTTTCGTCTTTATTGATTCTCGGATCGCAAATAATCAGGCGCTTACTGTCTTCAAGAGCCTTCAGCTCGGGATGAGAAGAAAACAGAGCCTTTTTTCTTTCGTTAAGATTCTGCCTGGCGCGAAGATTCCGCCCCCGAATTTTCTCTTCAACCTTTTCTAAAACGTATGCGTCCATAATTAAACCTCCAGTTTATCGGTGTCGGTATATAAGGAATCACCGTATCCGTCACTTCTGCCGGTAAAATTGTTTTTATTTTTGTTTGATGTATTATTAGTCTTGGGCAACTGCTCAAAATAAGCGTTTATTTTCTCCTTGGTGATTGCACCTGAATCTACAATAGCCTTTGCCTTTTCAAGATACTTGTTAAAGGTGTGGGAGCCCATTGAACAAACCTTAGAGCTGATAAGGATTAATGCGTCGTCCTTAAGTCCGCGGTCTCTGAGCGCCTTTAATTCGGCTAAATGAACGTCGGTAACAGTTCTTGAGCGCTCGCCTAACTGCGAAAGAATTGCGGAAGCAACTCTACGTTCTGAATTTGATTCTGCCAAGTACGCTTTGATTTCCTTTTCGGAGTAAATGCCAAGCTTATCTAAATTTTCTAAAATTCTGTTAAGGTAGGCAAAGCTGGGGTTAAGAGCCTTCGTAGTTTCGGAGCAAGCGGCTTTAATTGCGCGAAGGTCAAAGCCTGCCAAGGTCCATTTCTGATACATATTCATTTCGTCGGCAGTAGGCGTGCGTTTTAAGCCTAAATGCATTAAAATCTTTGCCGCATCGTGTGTTTTTGCCTGATACATGGAAATATATTCTTCGGCGGCTTCACTGGTTAAAACGCCCTCGTCTGCCCAGGAAAGAGCAACGGAATCAATGTAGGAGAAGGAAATTTTCTTATCCTTAACGGAAATGCAATGGGCGATAAGCATTAATGCCGCTTCAACGGAAAAGCCGTAAATTTCTACCCAATCCTTAGCCTTGTCGTATTCGGAATTTTTAATGCTTCTCTCGGGAAACAACGCTCTGATGCCTGCAAAATAATCCGCATAGGCGGTAAGTGCGTCAACATTGTAGAGACCTGTGTTTTTTGCCGCAACGGATGCGCTTAAAATTTCAAAGGCAAAGGGTACGAGGGTATAGTTAATCAAATGCTTCTTGCTTAAATATTCCAAAGCCTCGCCAAGCTCACTTGCAGAGCAGCCGATATGCTCGCTTACTGCTGAAGGCGTGTAAATCTTTAATTCCTTGTGAGCGCAAAGGTACAGTAAATAAACGTATACTTTACAAAAAAGAGGAGGCATTTCAAGTAAAAAAGTATTTATAAAATCTCCTTCAACCAAAACAACGTCGTTCAAAGGATTATCTGATGAATATTTACCGATAGACATAAAAGCACCTCCAATATAGAATTTTACATTTTGAAACATTATACCACAAAATTCAATATAGATAAAGTACATTTTATAAAAAATTTTGGGAGTGATAAAATGTTAAATAAAATTAAGATTAAATTGTTGACTTTTTCGGTAATCATAGTATTTATTGCATCGGTTATAACGTGTCAGGCAATTTATCTGAACAAAAAAGAAGCGTTAAGTAAATATAATTTATCGGCAGTTGTTGACGAAAATTGCTTGAACGGCAAACTGCTCCTTGATTACGTTAATAATACGGGCTCGGACGTTAATGAGCTTTATTTTTGCTTGTATCCTAACGCGTTTAAGGAAGAAGAAAACGTTTATAACGTTGCCGTTAAGGACAGAATAGACGAAGCATACCCAAACGGCTTTGATTCGGGCTTTTTGATAGTTAAGAAGGTGCTTGTAAACAATAGGGAAGCGGTCTTTTCGTTAGAGGAAAATGAGCAGATTTTGAAAGTTTCTACCCACAGTATTACGGCTAATGACGGCGCAACGGTTTACATAGAATTTTATACCGAGCTGCCTGATTCTCCCATGCGATTCGGCTTCGGCGAAAGCACGTATAATTTCGGCAATTGGTATCCCGTGCTTTGTCCAACGGTTAACGGTGAAATTATAAAAAATACCTACGTTGCAAGCGGTGACCCGTTTTGCAGTGAGGTTGCCGATTATTCGGTTAAAATTACCGCTCCAAACGATATGCGTCTTGCAGGAAGCGGACAGATAATAAAAAAAGAAAATGCTGATCCCCTTAAGGCTACCTGGCACATAGAAGGCGAAAATATCCGCGATTTTGCCTTTGTTTTATCAAAGAATTTCAAGCTAAAATCCAAACAAATTGACGGAACGATTGTATATTCCTATTACATTGATAACGACCGCTTAGGTCAGCTTGCCCTTGACTGTGCCGCGTCAGCCTTAAAGGTTTTTAATGAGAAATTCGGCAAATATCCCTATCCAACCTTATCAATAGTGGCGGCGGATTTTTATATCGGCGGTATGGAATATCCCAATATCGTTTTAATCGATAAAAATCTATATATGTCAGTAAAGGAGGAAGCTCTTGAGGAGGTAGTGGTGCACGAGGTGGCGCACCAATGGTGGTACGGCATTGTTGGAAACGATGAAATCAAGGAGCCTTGGCTCGATGAGGGACTGACGCAGTTTTCGGTAGGCGTATACTATTCCGAGGTTTACGGCAGAGAGCGTTATAAAATGTTTATGCAGGAGAACGAAGCGTACTGTAAAGTTATTTTTAAGGTGTTGGAGAACCTTAACCTGAAATTCAATAAAAGCATTGAACGATCAAGCAGCAGCTTTGAGCATTGGCTTTTATATGACGCTATAACTTATGACGTTACTGCATTAATGCTTGATACATTGTGCAAAACAATAGGCGAGGAGGCGTTTTATTCTTCTCTGCAGCTCTATTTTGAGGAAAATAAGTATAAAATCGCCACTAAAAAGGATTTCATTTCTTCCTTTGGAAAGGGAACGGGTAAAAATATTTCCTCAATTATTGAGCCTTGGCTTAAGGGAAACATACATTGGGGTTGATTTTTTAATAAAAATTTGTTATAATTAAGAAAAAATTGTTATAATTAAGAAAAAAATTCGGAGTACGAAAAATGAACAGAGAAGAAATAAAAGCAATACTTAAAAGTAATAAGTTTATTTGCGCCGTTAAGGATGAGGAGGGTCTTAACACCTGCTTAAACAGTGATTGCAGGGTAGTTTTCGTTTTATTCGGCAACGTGCTGAATATCTGCGATATCGTTAAGCGCATTAAGGATGCCCAAAAGACTGTTTTTGTGCATATTGACTTGATTGAAGGCCTTTCCGCCAAGGAAGTAGCGGTTGAGTTCATTGCCAACAACACCGGAGCGGACGGCATTATTTCAACAAAGCAGGCGCTGATTAAAAGCGCGGCTTCCCACGGTCTGTTAACGGTTCAACGATTTTTCTTAATTGATTCACTTGCCTTTGATAACCTTAAAAAGCAAATAAAAAACGAAAATATGGATATAATTGAAGTGTTGCCCGCCTGCAGTACGAAAATTATTTCTAAAATCGTTACTTTAACGGATATTCCCTTAATTGCAAGCGGTATGATTCAGGACGAAGAGGACGTTAATCAGGCTCTTTCGGCAGGAGCTTCGGCGGTTTCGGGAACAAAATTGGATTTTTGGAAATAAATGCTTGCATTTATCGAAATATACTGTTATAATAAATCAGTAATTTGGATTACAGAGATTTGAGAGTAATGCAAATACGTTTCCTTTTGGGGAGGTGTATTTGTGTTGCTCTTTTTTATTTAGGAGGTAAAGATGTTTGATGTTGTAATTATCGGCGCAGGTGTTATCGGCTGCGCAACGGCGTACAAGCTTTCTAAGTATAATCTTAAGGTTTGTGTGCTTGACAAAGAGAATGACGTTGCTATGGGCGCAACAAGAGCAAACAGCGCAATTATTCACGCCGGGTATGACCCTGAACCTGATACCTTAATGGCTCGCCTTAACGTTGACGGCTGTGCTCAGGCAAAGGAATTAGCAAAGAAATTAAGCGTTCCCTATAAAAACGTTGGTTCTATGGTGCTTGCTTTTTCTGATGAGGAGGCCGCAACCGTACAAAAGCTTTATGAGCGCGGCGTTAAAAACGGCGTGCCCGATATTACGGTGCTTTCTGCCGAAGAAGTTTTTGAACGTGAGCCTAACGTAAGCAGAGAGGTTGTATGCGCTCTCTGGGCACCTTCAGCAGGCATTATAAGCCCTTGGGAATACGCTATTGCGTTCGCTGAAACTGCCAACAAAAACGGCACGGAATTTGTTTTTGATTTTGAAGTTAAAGATATTAAAAAAGAAGGGGACGTTTGGGAAATTTCCTCTTGCGATAAGTCCGTTAAGGCTAAATACGTCATAAATGCCGCAGGTGTTTACAGTGACAAAATTCACGAAATGGTTGCAGAAGCAAACTTTGAAATTATCCCAAGCAAAGGTCAATATTATCTTCTTGATAAAATCGAAGGTAAAAAGGCAAATTGCACTTTGTTCCAGTGTCCCTCTAAAGTTGGCAAGGGCGTTCTTGTTTCGCCTACCGTTCACGGCAACTTAATTGTTGGTCCCGACGCAACAACAAGTGATAATCGCGATAAGGTAAATACAACCGGTCAACAGCTTGATTTTGTTCGTAATACCGCGGGAAAGAGCGTTTCAAACATCAATTACAGAAATTCTATCCGCAACTTTGCAGGTATGCGTGCTAACTCAAATATAGATGATTTCATTATTCAGGTTGCGGCAGATAACTTTATTGACCTTGCAGGCATCAAATCACCCGGTCTTTCAGCCGCCCCCGCTATTGCTGATGAAGCTATTAAAATTCTTGCTTCAATAGGCGCAGAATTAACTGAAAAAGAATCATACGTTGATTCACGCGAAAAGGTTGTATTCAAAGAATTATCGGCAAAAGAAAAGGCAGAAGTTATTAAGAAAAACCCCCTTTACGGCAGAATTATCTGCAGATGTGAAACCATTACCGAGGGTGAAATAGTTGACGCAATTCACGCACCCATTGGCGCAAGAACAATCGACGGAGTTAAACGTCGTTGTAATGCAGGTATGGGCAGATGCCAGGGCGGTTTCTGCGGTCCCAAGGTGCTCGAAATTATCAGCCGCGAGCTTAACATTTCACCTTTAGAGGTAAAAAAGGATAAAAACGGCAGTAACGTTCTCGTTAGTGAAACAAAGGAGGAAAAATAAATGTTTGATATTATTGTTCTCGGCGGCGGTCCCGCAGGCTTAAGCGCCGCATATTCAGCCTGGAAGGCAGGGGCAGAAAAGATTTTAATTATTGAGCGTGACAAAGAATTAGGTGGAATTCTTAACCAGTGCGTTCATAACGGCTTTGGTCTTCATTATTTCAAGGAAGAGCTTACCGGTCCCGAATACGCTCAAAGATTCATAGAAATGCTTAAAAGCACTAACGTTGAGGTTAAGCTTGACACTATGGTGCTTGACGTTTCAGAAAACAAGGTTGTAAGCGCAGTTAACAGTGTTGACGGGTTTATGACGCTTGAAGCAAAGGCAATTATTCTTGCTATGGGTTGCAGAGAGCGTACCCGCGGCGCTATTGCAATTCCCGGTGACAGACCTGCAGGCGTTTATACCGCAGGCTCTGCACAGAAATATCTTAATATTGACGGCTATATGGTAGGCAAGAGAGTCCTTATATTAGGTAGCGGTGATATTGGTCTTATTATGGCTCGCCGAATGACGCTTGAGGGCGCAAAGGTGCTTGCCTGCGTTGAGGTTATGCCTTATTCGGGCGGTCTTAACAGAAACATAGTACAATGCCTTAACGACTTCGATATTCCTTTGTATTTGTCACATACCATTGTTGATATTCAAGGCAAAGAAAGAGTAGAAAAGGTTATAGTTGCCAAGGTTGACGAAAGCAGAAGACCCATCAATGGAACAGAAATGGAATTTGATTGCGATACGGTGCTTCTGTCTGTTGGTCTTATTCCCGAAAACGAATTAACTCGCGGTGCAGGCATCGAAATGGACGGCCGCACCAACGGAGCAGTTGTTTTCGAAAATATGGAAACAAGCCTTGAAGGTGTGTTTGCTTGCGGAAACGTTGTTCACGTTCACGATTTGGTTGACTACGTTACCGCTGAAAGCGCCAGAGCAGGTGAAGCGGCGGCAGAATACGTTAAATCAGGTGAGAAAAACGCAGAAATTGTTACCGTTAAAAACGGTGAAGGCGTAACGTACACCGTTCCGCAGAAAATAAGAAGAACAGATAACAAGTTTACCGAGGTATTCTTCCGTGTAAACAGAGTTATGGCTGATAGTAAAATTAACGTTGTTTCAAACGGGGAAGTTATCGCAACGTTTAAGCGTGAGCATATGGCTCCGGGTGAAATGGAAAAGATAATTATTCCTAAGAAGATTTTAGATTCTGCTTCGGCTGAAATTACTATTGAAACGAAATGTGAGGGCTAAAAAATGAAAGAAATGATTTGTATTGTTTGCCCCAAAGGCTGTCACTTAAAGGTTGACGAAAATAACGATTATTCAGTTACGGGCAACGCTTGTCCCCGTGGCGCAGAATACGGCAAAAATGAGCTTAAAAACCCTATGCGAATGGTTACAAGCACCGTTAAAATTGAAGGCGCTCTTTTAAGAAGATGCCCGGTTAAGACGAGTGTTGCAATTCCTAAGGGAAAAATGTTTGAGGTAGTGCAAGCCCTTAATTCAGTTACGGTAAAATCTCCTATCAAATGCGGTGACGTAATAATTAAAAACGTTGCAGGCTGTGAAGCAGATATTATAAGCGCAAAGAGTATGTAAAAAAAAAGACCGAGAAAATCGGTCTTTTTTTATTAAAAATGAATTGAGAAATGAAATTCTCCGGTTGTAATATAGACATAAACAATGTATGCGAGCAAAAATACAAAAACAATATCGCCACTAAGTTTGGCTATTTTTTTGTTGCGTTTTATTTTTGCTTTTACTTCATCAATGTTTGCATCAATATCGGATTGTGTTAATAAGTGATTTCCTAATTTTTTCTGTATCTTATCAATTTCGCGTTGACTTTCAAAGGAAATAATTCGGTTACATGCTTTGCACTTAAAATCATATTCTGTATGCTGAATGTTATCTTTACCAATAGTGTGCATGTGCTTGAGTGATTTATATTTTTTATAATCGGGATCATCAGGTTTTATAATACGGGTTCTTGGTGCAAGTTCTAATTTTTCGCCGCATTTGTGGCAATAAAATTTTTTTGTTTTCATAGCGATGTTAATTGATGAACTCTTTTGTACCATTTTTTCCTCCTGCTAAGGCTTAATTAAAATTTCAATCCCCAAAACACCGTATTTTTCTTGCTTTTCTAAAGAATAATACTGATTCATATCCTCAGGGGAGGCGGTTTTTACGGTTTCTGCGGTATAGCCGCATTGCAGTAAGTCTAACTTTGAGTATAATTCTGTAAAACTTGCGAATTTATGCAGCTTTTTAACGGTTACGGTCAGAGTGTCTTTTGTTTCTGTATTGGTGAAAACGATTGTGTCACCAACCTTAATTTTCTGCCGTTTTTCATCAAGCAGGCGAAGTTCAATAGTCTTTTGCCCGCTTTTAATCATGGAAAATGGGGCAGGTGCAAGCTTCATTTGATGGGTTACGCCACTTTTTTTCTTAAATAATTTACTAATTATAACTGCCGCAACAAACAATAAAATTACAGCAATCCAACCAATAAAAGCAATTAATTCAAGGTCAGATAAATTAACCGAGAAAATCGGTTCTAAAAGCATGCATACTAAATAACCAACACCCAATAACACAAGTATTACAACCAGTTCAAAAACAATATCGGCTAACGCTTCTGATAAATTGAATTTTTTTCTTTTCTTCATTGTTATTTACTCACAAAAATATTTATTTTGACAGACACACGACACTTTCAATGTGCTTTGTATGACAAAACATATCAACGAAGATTACGTCGGAGCACCTTTGGTAGTTGATACCCTCTACAATCCCGGTTATCTGAAAGATGTAACCACATACGGAGCAATGTGCCATCCGCTTGACCTTTCGGGAG
>JAFVVO010000040.1 GCA_017502165.1 Clostridia bacterium | reverse complement strand
TATCAGATACACTAAAAATACCAGTATTGCAGGGTTTACCAAATAAAAAATGTTTGCGGAAAACTTATTAAAAGCAAAGCTTACCGTTCCGTTTTCTATTGCTATCGGCAGTTTTATTGCCTGCACGAGATTAGGAAGCAAATAAGAAAGATTAAACTGCCCGTCCTCTTCGCGCAAAAATTCGGGCAAATAATTGTGTCCGAACTCAAGCACGGAGCCAAAGCGCACGAAATTATACCACATAAGTGCAACCGCTACCAGAGCAGGAGCAATCAGATACGGCAGGAAGGAAACAAGCTTTTGTCCCTTATTTTTACAATAAAGCCTCCAAAGCAGTATAGGAATAAATATAGCGGTAAAAGGTCTGCATCCGACCGCTAAAGCGGCACAAAACAGTGAAAGTCCGTTAAGGATTTTATTCTCAGCCTGCATCAAAGCCACCGCTAAGGAGCAGAGCAGGAAAGAAAGCATCTGAGCCTCGTGCCAAACTCCTCCAAAGGCAATTATGGCAATTATGTTAGTGCCTACCGAGAACAAAAGTCCATATAAAAGAGCAACGGAAAGCTTATGTTTTTTGGCAAAAAACACGGTTAAAGCAACTGCAGATGCAATTCCGTAAATAAAAAGCATAAAGTGATTGGGCGTCTTTTCGCCGAACAAAAACGTTAATCCCAACTCAATTACGGTTGGCACCGGCGGAAAGCTAACGTAAAATTTATTGTCGAAAATGGCAAGCTCAAGATATTTGAGGCTGTCTGTATCTGCCGAGGCAAGATACGTTCTTCCCTCTCTCCAGGCAAGCGCCTGCTTGGTATAGCTGTCGTACATATTATGCTCAAACAAGCCAACCTCAAATACCGCCGCCATAGAAAACAGTATTACGGCAGAAAGGAAAAACGCTAAAAGCCCTGCAGTAAGCCTTTTATTTAACTTCAACATTTGTTGTTCCTAAAGGACGGATTGAAAGCTTTACGCAAGCATTTTCTCCGAACACCTTTTCCATTTTTGAAATATATTCGTTTTCGAAGTCCTTAGGTACGAACGCAAGAATCGTTCCGCCAAAGCCGCCTCCGTGCACTCTGCAGGCGCCGCGGCCTGCAAGGAACTGTTGTGAAAGCGCAAGTGCCAAAGTCATAGCCTGAGAAACACTGCCCGTTGCATGCGTGTTTTGAAGCAGCTTCCAGCTGCTTTCACCCGATGCGGTAATAGCGGAAAAGAATCCGTCAATATCGTCGTTTTTAACTGCTTCAACCGCTTGAAGCACCCTTTTATTTTCTTCAAAGAAATGAATTGCGCGCATAACAGCTCGGTCTGAAACGTTTTGGCGAAGCAAGGCAATATTTGCATAAAAGGTGGTTTCTGAAACGTCGCGCAAGGTTTCTTTGCCAAAATACTTTGCAACGTTCTTCATTTCAGTTGTAATGGACGCGTATTCCTGCGTTAAATCCGCGTGGTCAGCGTGAACGTCGGTAATAATTATCGAATATCCCTTTTTCTCCAAATCAAAGTCAATGTTTTCAATTATAGGATCTGCGGGATTTTCAAAGTCAATGTAAACGAGTCTTCCTAATGCGCAGGCAGTTTGGTCCATCAGTCCGCAGGGCTTGCCGAAATAATTATTTTCCGCCCACTGCCCCGTTTTTGCCGCCTGAACGCTCTCAAGAGCACCGTCATTATACAGATAATTGAAAATAGTAAAAATAAGCACCTCTATTGCCGCAGAGGAGGATAATCCGCTACCGGAAAAAACGTCACTTTGCACGTAAACGTCAAAGCCGCCTACGTTTTTGCGCAATTCCTCTTTAATGTGATATGCAATACCGCGAATTAGTGAATGTGTGGTACCCCGTTCCTTAACGTTAAGTGACAAATCGGTTAAATCAATTTCGCATTTGCCCGAATAGCCCTTAGAAATCAGGCAAACCTTGTTGTTATCGGTTTTTCTTGCCGCAGCAACCGCATCAAGATTTATTCCTGCCGCCATAACTAATCCGTGGTTGTGGTCTGTGTGGTTGCCTATTATCTCACTTCTGCCGGAGGTAGAGAAAAATTCAACGTCACCCTCACCAAAGAATTTAATAAATTCCTTCTTGATCTTTTCGTAACGCTCAAGCTGAATTTTAGCATTTGAGCCGTAAATGTTTTTCAATTCCTTCGTGTTTTTTATGTCCTTGATAAATCCCATATTTTCCTCCTTGAGCTTAGTGGAACAACGTAATTTTTTTTGCTTTTCAAAACACATTTTGCATTTTGAATTTGTCTCTGCATTTGTTGCTTAATTTAACTTAAAAAGCAGAATTCAAGCGCATTTTGTTTATGAAAAAAGTATACCACAACAAAGCGGTTATTTCAACAGAAATTTTGCTTATTTTGGCACATTTAATTGACAAACTAATACATTTACATTATTATAATATATAATATTATTATTGTTTATTATGGAGGAATCGTTATGCGAGATATTAAAGAACTTATTGAGGTTTGCACCCGTTTTGCAGTTAACAAGGGATTGTGCTTGGCACCTGATATGCCCCTGGTACGCAACAGACTGATGAGCTTGTTCAATCAGACTGCTATGTTTGAAGGCGAGGTTGCCGTTCCGGACGAAATTATTGACACCTTAGAGGAAATGGTTGATTACGCCGCTGAGCAAGGTATGCTGGAGATGAACACCGCCGCTTACCGCGCAATGTTTGACACAAAAATCTGCGCTTGTATGCTTATGATGCAATCTCAGGCACAGGAAATCTTTGCGCGTCTTTATGCAGAGGATTGCGAAAAGGCAACCGACTGGTTCTATGCTCTTTGCAAGGACGTTAACTATATCCGCACCCACGATATTGCAAAAAATATTATCTACGATTACGAGTCCTCTTACGGTAAAATGGAAATTACCATTAACCTTACAAAGCCCGAAAAGGATCCTAAGGAAATTGAGAAGCAGAAGTCTCTCCCCCAGACCAACTATCCCAAATGTATGCTTTGCCTTGAAAACGTTGGATATGAGGGCAGATTAGGCTATCCTTCCCACGAAACCTTGCGCACAATTCCCGTAGAGCTTGATTCTGAGCAGTGGAATTTCCAATACAGCCCCTACGTTTATTACAACGAGCATTGCATCGTTTTCTGCTCTGAGCATTCTCCCATGACGATGAACGCAAGAAAGTTTGTTCGTTTGTTTGATTTTATTGAAAAATTCCCCCACTATTTTATCGGTTCAAACACACAGCTTCCCGGTGTTGGCGGCTCAATTCTTACCCACGAGCATTTCCAGGGCGGACGCCACACTATGCCAATGGATAACGCTTCCGACCGCTTTACCTTTGACTGTAAGGCAGAAGGCGTAAGCGCTTCCGTTGTCGATTGGCCTATGACCTGCATTCGTCTTAGAAGTGATGATTACAAGAAAATTATTCCCGTTGCGGCACACATTTTAGAGTCTTGGCAGAATTATTCTGACGAATCACTTAATATTATTGCCCATTCCGACAATCAGGAGCATAACACCGTTACCCCCATTACCAGAAAGCGCAACGGTGTTTATGAATGTGATATTGTTCTTCGCAACAATATTACAAGTGAAGAATTCCCCTTGGGCGTTTATCATCCCCACCCCGATAAGCACAACATCAAAAAAGAGAATATCGGCTTAATTGAGGTTATGGGCTTGTTTATTCTTCCCGGCAGACTTAAAACCGAGCTTGACGAAATTGCTTCCCTTTGGGTTGAAGGCAAAAATCTTGATACAAGCAGTATCCACTACGATTTCTTTAACAGCTTCAAGAACAATTTTGCTCCCAAATCCTATGACGAAGCTATCAAGTACATCTACACTCAAGTTGGTGGCGTTTGCGAAAACGTTCTTCGCGACGCAGGCGTTTATAAGGAAGATGAGCAAGGTCAAAACGGCTTAAAGAAGTTCCTTGCTTCTTGCGGATTTGAGGTTTAATATGTATTTATTATATTTACTCACGGGCATTATTCTTGCCTGCATTACCCCAATACTGAATTTTGAATTTCTTGGCGCTAAAGGTGTAGCCTACTGCTTAATAATGATTTTATTTGGCATAGTAGTGCTTGGCTTCTTGATTTTGTCAATTTATAAGTTCAAAATTTCTAAAATCGATTACATTTCTCAGCGCACCATCGTTTCGTGGGAAATTGAATTTGAAAGCAAAAAGCCATCCACTCTTTGCTACGGAATCAGTCTTTTAAGCGGTGTTGTGCTTGGTATTTATTTGATTTTCTCGTCAGCAGGTCTGCTGAACAGTATTTTGTTATCGCTCGCCCTTGCTTTTACCGTTTTAGGCTTGTGGCTTTTAGGCAAAAAACGCTTTAATGATACCAAGTCCTCCGTTCCCTCCTTCGTGATTTCACATATCGGATTGATTTACGGTGACCGCATTGAGCTTTTTAACGGCATTTCGAAGGGCATTACCAATGCTAAAGAAGAAAACGGTGAGCTTTTTTTAGACCTTATTAACGGCAAAAAGCAGGAAAATCTGCGCCTGGCTATTCCCGAAGGCAAAAAGCAGGAAGTCACTGATTTTTTAACTGACCTTAACGAATTTTTCTCAGGTGCTGAAGATGGCGAAGAATAAAAAGCAAAAGCTTAATACTGCATATCAAAACCACCTTGATTTTCTTAAAGCATCAGGTCTGATTTTAATTGGTTTAGCCGTTTTTGGTATTTTGATCGTCACTCTTTTAATTGAAAGAGAATTAGGCGGCGAATTGATTTTCCCCATCTTTGCTTTCTGTGTTTTTTCTGCTATTGCAGGAATAATTATTGCAGTTATTGCATCAATGAAGCAAAGCGTTGCAGATGACATTAACGATAATCTTTATGCAATATGGAAATATAAGCCCCAAACCATCTACACATTTTACAGAAAAATGTGCAGATACGAAAAGAAAACTACCTTTTTCAACTTTTTGTTAGGTGCCGTTGTGGTTTGCGTTATCGGATTAATTATGCTCGCTAATCCTGCAAGCGTTTCTTTGGGCATCGTTTTCCTCGTATTCAGCGGGCTTTTACTGCTTGCGGGCATATATTTTCTTCCCTACGTTCAATATCTTTTTTTAATGCTGCGCACGCAGATTATGGGCGATGCAAAGGAAATAATATTTTCCCGCAGCGGAATTTGGTATTGCGGTAAGGTTTGTTACTTTGGCAGAAACGGTATAACATACCACCGAGTAGAAAGAAGAGAAACCCATGGCTTTGACACTATCGTGTTTTACTACACTCTTACTCGCGGTTTTCAACAGACTGCAAAGGAATTGGTTATTCCCGTTTCACCTAAAATGGCGTATGCCGCAGACGATCTTGTGGCAGAATTTAACCGAAGCGATCTGCTTTCTCAGGAAAAGTACAAAAAACGCAGATAAATGCACTAAAGATTAGAAATATAAAGCAATTTTCACCAAGAGGTCCTTTTATGCGCGAATTATTTCACAATTTAATACGGCTTTCAAAAAGCATAAGAGAATATAAACTTCCATCCATACTTACACTTATTTTTATTGTAGGTGAAGTTGCGATTGAAGTTTTTATTCCCTTTATTACTGCAGATATGATCGATAAAATCAGTAAAGGCGTAGAGCTGAGCGTTGTTGTTAAAACCGGTCTGCTTTTAATTGCTATGGCGGTTGTTTCCCTTTCCTGCGGAGGTATTGCAGGTTTTACTTGTTCAAAAGCTTCAGCAGGCTTTGCAAAAAACCTTCGCAGTGATATTTTTAGAAAGATTCAAACCTATTCCTTCTATAATATTGATAAGTTTTCTTCTGCCTCGTTAGTTACCCGTCTTACAACAGACGTGGCAAACGTTCAGATGTCTTATATGACGCTTATCCGCACGGCAGTCCGCGCACCCTTAATGCTCATTTTCTCCGTTGTTGTTGCATCAGTTATGGGTGGAAAATTAGCCTTTACCTTTGTTGTAATTATTCCCGTTTTGGCGTTTGGTTTAATAACCGTTGGATTAAAGGCGTTGCCCGCTTTCCGCCGAGTATTTAAGAAGTATGATAAACTTAACGAATCTATTGAGGAAAACGTACGCGGTATGCGCGTTGTAAAGGGATTTTCCCGTGAAGAATACGAAAAAAAGAAGTTTAGGTTTGCCTCTGACGATATTTGCAGAGATTTCACTAAGGCAGAGCGTCTCGTTGCATTGAACTCCCCCATTATGCAGATTTGCGTTTACTTTAATATGATATTCGTTTTGCTTATTGGCTCGAATATTATAGTTTCAACAGGCGGCGAAGCCCTTAACGTAGGCCATATTTCTGCAATGCTCACTTACGGTATGCAAATACTTATCAATCTTATGATGCTTTCAATGATATTCGTTATTCTTACGATATCCGCCGAATCCATCAAACGTTTAGGCGAAGTTCTTGAGGAAGAACCTACCTTAAAAGAGCCCGAAAATCCAATTTACGAAATTGCAGACGGTTCAATAGAATTCAAAAACGTCAATTTCAGCTATTCTCTGTCTGCGAAAAAGTTTGTGCTTTCCGACGTCAACCTGACTATTCCCTCAGGTGCAACGGTCGGTATTATCGGCGCAACAGGTTCAAGTAAATCATCTTTTGCTCAGTTAATCAGCCGTCTGTATGACGTTACAGAGGGTTCTGTTTCCGTTGGCGGAATTGACGTAAGAGATTATGATTTAACCGCCCTGCGCTCCTCCGTTGCCTTCGTTTTGCAGAAAAACACGTTATTTTCAGGCACTATAAAAGAAAATCTCCTTTGGGGCAACGAAAACGCTACCGATGAAGAAATAACAGAGGCCTGCAAGCTTGCTCAGGCGCACGATTTCGTTATGTCCTTCCCCGACAAATACGAAACTAAAATCGAGCAAGGCGGCACCAACGTTTCAGGCGGACAGAAGCAACGTCTTTGTATTGCCCGCGCTCTTTTGAAAAAGCCAAAGATTCTTATTTTGGATGACTCAACCAGCGCAGTTGATACTAAAACAGACGCTTTGATCCGTGCAGGCTTCAAATCTTTCATTCCCGAAACCACAAAAATCATTATTGCTCAAAGAATTTCATCCGTTCAGGACGCAGATATTATTTTAGTGTTTGACAACGGCAAAATTTCCGCTCAGGGCACTCACGAAGAATTGCTTGCTTCAAGCAAAATCTATTCTGAGGTTTTTGCTCAGCAGACGGGAGGTGTTTCTGATGAAGAATGCTAAGTCAGGACGCGGTATCGGTAGAATTATAAAAATGCTTTTCTCATTCTACCCCGTTTTAGTTCCTATCACACTGATTTGCATAATTTTCTCAGCACTCGTTTCATCAATTCCCTCCATATTTATTCAAAGGGTTATTGAAATTATCGAAAAGTGGAGCGTTACACGTGATTGGGCCAGCGCGCAGGCTGAGCTTATTCCCACATTATTAATCCTTATAACGCTTTACGTTCTTTCTATTCTTTCTATCTTTGCTCATACTCAGCTTATGGCATATATTACCCAAGGCTTCTTATCAAAGCTCCGTTGCAAAATGTTTAACGGTATGCAGAATCTTCCCATAAAGTATTTTGATACCCACAAGCACGGCGATATAATGAGTCATTACACCAACGATATTGACACTCTTCGTCAGTTGGTTTCTCAGTCTCTCCCCGCCCTTGTGCAGTCCTGCATTATCGTTACCACCGTTCTTACCCTGATGCTCTACTTCAGCGCTCTTATGACCCTCGTGGTTGTTCTCGGTGTTACTGCAATGCTTTTCGTTTCCAAGAAAATCGGCGGCGGAAGCGCTAAATACTTTATCCGCCAGCAAAGGTCAATGGGTGCAACCGAGGGCTTTATTCAGGAAATGATGAACGGACAAAAGGTTATTAAGGTTTTCTGCCACGAGGAGAAATGTCAGGAGGATTTTGACAAAATCAACGACCGGCTTTATCAGGATAGCTATAAGGCACACGCCTATGCTAACACCTTAGGTCCTATTATTATGAATATAGGTAATATTCTCTACGTTATCATTGCCATTGTCGGCGGAATATTACTTTTAACAAACGTGCCCAATATAAGCCTTTCGGGAATGCCCTTAGCAATCAGCATCGTTGTTCCCTTCTTAAATATGGCAAAACAGTTTACGGGCAATATCAACCAGGTTTCACAACAGATTAACTCAATTGTAATGGCTATAGCCGGTGCAGACAGAATTTTCTCCCTCATGGACGAAACTGCCGAGACCGATGAAGGCTACGTTACCTTAGTTAACGCCACAATAGACAAAGACGGCAATATTAAAGAATCTGCAAAGCCCACAGGTACTTGGGCTTGGAAGCATCCCCACGGTGACGGAACCTTGACTTATACCCTGCTTCAAGGTGACGTCCAGTTGCTTGACGTTGACTTTGCTTACGAAGAAAATAAACCCGTTTTACACAACGTTTCCGTCTACGCAAATCCGGGACAAAAGGTTGCCTTCGTTGGCGCAACGGGCGCAGGAAAAACCACTATCACAAACCTTATAAACCGTTTTTACGACATTGCCGACGGCAAGGTTCGCTATGACGGCATAAACATTAATAAGATTAAAAAGAATGACTTACGGCGTTCTCTCGGCATTGTTTTGCAGGACACCAACTTGTTTACGGGAACTGTTTTAGATAACATTCGTTACGGTAATCTTGATGCCGACGACGAGGCATGCAAGGCTGCCGCTGTTTTGGCAGGTGCTGACGATTTCATTCAGCGTTTGCCTGAAGGCTATAACACAATGCTTACCAATAACGGTGCTAACCTTTCGCAAGGTCAAAGGCAGCTTCTTGCCATTGCCCGCGCGGCAGTTGCCGATCCTCCCGTTATGATTTTAGACGAGGCCACGTCATCAATTGACACCCGTACCGAAGCAATTATTCAAAAGGGTATGGATAAGCTGATGGAAGGCAGAACGGTATTCGTTATTGCCCACCGCCTTTCCACCGTAAAAAATTCCGACGTTATTATGGTGCTTGACCACGGCAGAATCATTGAGCGTGGAAATCACGAGGAGTTAATTAAGGCAAAAGGCACATATTATCAGCTTTATACCGGTGCGTTTGAACTGGAATAAACACACATATTATATAATAAGGTTACTATCAAAGATTTCTGTTAAATTACAATTATATGTTCTTATTGCCCGCACTATATTAAATTAACCTATCTTCGTAATTTTACACAACAAAAATAACAAAAAAATTATACCATTATTCTTTTATAAGTGATATTATTTTATTAAGGTTTTAGTGCATTTTTTTATTTTAATAACGCCGATTACTTTACTTTTTAATCTTACGTATTATAATCATCACCAAAGGAGAAATTTTATGAGCAATACCGATAACAAGAACCTATTATGGGGTAGTATGGTGTACCTCAGCAATCATATGTGGAATGACGAAAATTCCCAACCCAAGCCCTATCTCCCTAAAGATTGGGAGTTTTGTGAAAACATTAACACAGATATAAAAGTTTGGGATCAAATAATGCCTTTTATCGCAAAAAAGCAATGCAATTTTGTTCTTATTGATGTTGGTGACGGTATTAAATTTGATAGTCACCCCGAAATTTCTGCACCTAATGCATGGAGCAAGGAATTTGTTAGTAAAAAGCTTGCCGAAATGCGCGCTATGGGACTTGAGCCTATTCCTAAACTCAATTTCTCCGCCGGTCACGATACTTGGATGAAAAAATATCGTCGAATGATTTCTACACCTGAATATTACGCTTTCTGCGCAGATATTATAAAAGAAGTATGCGAAATTTTTGGCTATCCCCGCTTATTCCACCTTGGTTTTGATGAAGAAAACTCCGAAGCTCAATGGAACTATGAAATTGCTATCAAAAGAGGCGTTGAACTTTGGTGGCACGATTTATATTTCTTATGCGATGTTTGCGAAAAACACGGTGCACGTCCTTGGATTTGGTCTGATTACTTATGGAGACACGAAGAAACTTTCTTGAAGAGAATGCCCAAATCCGTAGTGCAATCCAACTGGTATTATAGTCAGTTTCAAACCACAGCGCCTTATGAAACAGAACTTAAAAAGCGCATCGTTGATTGCTATGAAATTCTTGATAAACACGGCTATGATCAGATTCCCACTTGCTCTATTACCAGCGAAAAATTAAACCCCATACAAACTCTTATGTATGGAAAGGAAAACCTTAATCCTGACCATTTGTTAGGATATCTCATAACCCCATGGGTTTCCACATTTGAGTATGGTTTATATATTCATCATTTCGCTGCAGATGCTCTTTATTTATCCCGCAAGTACGCCTATCCCGAAACCCTTAAAGAAGAGCAGTAAGAACTGTGTTTTAGCTAATCAAATTAACATTTTTAGCGTGCACTTTTTGACTTTTAAAAAAATCCTCCACTGTAGCTTTACTACAAAGGAGGATTTTTCATTATTAACTTGTTCTCATAATTCAAATTTTGCGCACATAATATAGGAGACAATTCAATTATGAAATTAACTTTTGAGCAAATTATCTCTGCTACAAACGGAATAGTGCGAACAGAGCAAAGCGAAGCGGGTTTAGAATTGCATCGATTTACAAAAGAGCAGGAAGATTTCTTTTTCAAACCTCATCCCCTATTTTGCAGCGACAGTTTTTATGACGGCTACTTTGGAAAAAATTGCAGAACTACAGCAGGTATTACCTTGGATTTCATCAGCGATGCAAAAGAATTCAAAGTTGAATTTGGAAATATCGAATTTTCAAAAAACAGGTCAATAACAGTACATTTATTCGATTTATTTTTAGATGACGAATATGTTAAATCCTATGATATTAAAGAGGATGTTATTTATAAATCATCCGGCAAAAAACACAAGTTTTCACTGTGTTTTCCCGCGTTCGTATTCCCTATTATCTCCTCAGTAGAATTAACGGACGCCACTGTGTTTTTACCGCAAAAAAAATCAGTTGATGTTCTATTTTTAGGTGATTCCATTACGCACGGGGCTCGCTCGCTTCATCCTTCAAACACCTACGTTATGCGCGTAGCTAAAAAGTTGAACATAGGAATAGTAAATCAAGGAAACAGCGGTTTTGTGTATGATGCCAAAAGCGTTGAAAGTGTGTGTAACCCCAAACTTGTTATAACCGCTTATGGAATTAACGATTTCAGAACAAAAAACCTTCAAATGATTGAAAGCGAAACTACGGAATATATTAAAAAGGTTAAAGACTGTTATAAAAATGCTAAGGTAGCATCAATACTTCCTTTATGGGCAGTTTGGAACGCCAGAGATGAAAATCTTTATGCTGACAAAAAACTCTGCATCAAGAGCGTTTACGAAAAGTACAGCGACTTCATTATTGATGGCTATGATTTAATTCCCCACGATAGCAAATACTTTGCCGACGACGTGCATCCCAACGACGATGGATTTGCATTTTACGGCGAAAATTTATCGGTTGAACTTGAGAAAATTTTGAAAACCCTGTAATAAATCACAATTCTATATTATTTGTTTTAGGAGATATAATATGTTTGTTAAACCTTGGGAAAATTTATTTCCCCCATTTAAGATTTTTGGTAATCTTTATTTTGTAGGATACGAGTCTGCTTCAGTTCATATCATAGACACTGGCGAGGGGCTTATAGTGTTAGACACCGGCTATCAGCATCGTTTATACGTAACCATTGATAACATCTATGCTGTAGGCTTAAATCCTCATGATATTAAATATATTTTTCTGACTCACGGCCACATAGACCATTTTGGCGCTGCAAGAGCATTAAAGGAATTAACGGGAGCGAAAATAGTTTTAGGTAAAGCCGACGAGCTTTATGCTACCGGTGAATTAGATTTATCCTTTGCCAAAGAACTTGGCTTAGAATTTAACGAAACTTTTGAACCTGATATTTTAATAAACGATGGTGACTGTATTCGATTAGGAAACACTACCGTTACCGCCGTTGCTACCCCCGGACATACCCCCGGCGCAATGTCATATTTCTTTGACGTAACCGATGGAACTGAAACCTATCGGGCAGGTCTTCATGGAGGAATGGGTATAAATACCTTATCTAAAGACTTTCTCAACAAATATGATTTGCCTTTTTCTCTTCGCGATGATTTTTGCAAAGCTATGTTAAGACTCAATGAAGAAAGAGTAGATATTTTCATTGGCAACCATATGCAGCATAACAAAACTCCTCAAAAATATCAGGAACTCTTAAATGGAAATACAAAAGCTTTTGTTAATCCTGACGAATGGAATCCTTTTAATTTGTGGTGTATTGAAAATTTGAAAAATATGATAGATAAGGAGACTCTCAATGAAAAAGGAATTTAGCTTTTTTTATGATGGAAAGCACTATCTTTTATCTGCAGAAAACAGCACTTACGAATTAGAAAAAGGAATCAGCGTACAAGTTATCAGCAATTCTTATACTGAATACAATGCAGTAGAATGGGTTTTGTACTTTGAAAACACTAGCAAAACCGATTCAAAAATAATCTCCGATATTTTCGATTGCGATACGTTACTCCCCTTAACCTATCCTCGTGAACCACGGCACGGCTTTATGCCTGTTTCGGGCGATGCATGTGTTATAACAATGAACGGAACGGTAGCAGATAACAGAAATTATTGGGAAAATGATAAAACTAGCGCCGCAGAGTTCAATTTTAATTACGAATATCTTGACAAAATACCCACAAAACAATTTTCTAATATTTGTGGTCGCTCTAGCGAAGGTCTTATGCCGTTTTTCGACGTAACTGCCAACGGAGACGGTTATATCGCAGCAATTGGTTGGACAGGTGATTGGAAAGCCGAATTTTCTAAAAATTCCGATGGAATAAGAATGAAAAGCGGCCTTAAAAAAACAAACTTTTATTTGAAACCCGATGAAAAAATCCGCACTTCCTCGATACTTATTATGGGTTATACTAAGCAAGAGGATAAGCACAACAAATTCCGTCAACTCATCAAAAGCCACTTTTCTCACAAAAGCAACACCAAAGCCACTAGATCAGGCATTATGGCATGCGAGCTTTGGGGCGGTCTTAAAAGTGATGAAATGATTAAAAGAATAAATGATTTCAAAGCTTATAATATTCAATTTGAGAACATTTGGATTGATGCAGGTTGGTATGGTCAATGTGAAAATTGTGACGAAGCCTTTTCGGGAGATTGGGGCGAACATACGGGAGAATGGGAAGTAAATTCTCGTGTTCATCCAAACGGATTAAAGGACGTTGCAGCCTGTGCTCAAGAAGCAGGTATGAAACTTATGCTTTGGGTTGAACCCGAAAGAGCTATTAAAGGCACAAAAATTGTTAAAAGCCATCCCGAATGGTTTTTACAATTACCTGACCTAGCAAATACAATTTTGAACTACGGCAACAAAGACGCCTTTGAATACGTATTCAACTTGCTTTCCGATTATATTCGTGATTTGGACGTTTCGTGTTACCGACAAGATTTTAACACCGCGCTTACAAACTATTTCGAAGCGCACGACGAAGAAAATAGACGTGGTATTACTGAAATTAAACATATTACAGGTATGTATCGTCTTTGGGATATGTTACTTGAAAAATATCCTGAGTTATTGATTGATAACTGTGCTTCCGGTGGCACACGAATCGATATTGAAACATTAAAGCGCTCTATCCCCTTCTTCAGAAGCGATTATCAATGCAACTTTAATGAAAATTCAGAAGTTTTGCAAACACATAATTCTAATATTTCTGCATATCTTCCATATAACGGTTGCACAACAAAAACTAAGAGTGACACTTATTCTGTTCGTAGTTCTTATTCTTCAAGCTGGGGTGGCGCATTTTACAATGCAATTTTCCAAACCATGAATAAGGAAGATTTCATTTGGGCGAAAACTGTAACCGACGAATACAGAAAACTTCGCAAATATTTTTCTATGAATTTCTATAACCACGGTTCACGAGTTTTCGACAGTACTTCTTGGGCAATTTGGGAATATAGCGATCCACAAACACAAAGCGGTATTGTTATGGCGTTTCGCCGTAGTGAATCCCCTTTTGAACAAGTAAATATAGTTCTTAAAGGAGCAAACGAAAACGAAACTTATATCTATCAAAACCTTGATAGTGGCGTATTAACAGAAGGTTCAAACACACTAACAATTAACCTTCCTCAAAAAAGAAGTTGTACGATTGTTGAATACAAACTAAAATAAAATTTTTAATTGCGTTCCTAAAAAGGAACGCTTTTTTCTTGCAGAAACATTTTTGAAATGTTATAATACTTTATAATAAATAGAATTATTTTTCACGTAATATAAGGAGAATTTTATGACAAATAAGAAAATCAGCAATATGCTTCAAACGGGATTTATTAGACGTTATACTTTAACAGACGGAAAAGAAAACGGACTAAAGGTTATAGAAATGGATAACGGTATTTTGCGCGTACTGTTAAACGAAAGTAAAGCCTTAGATGTGATGCAGGTTTTTTACGAGGGCAAAAATATGAGCTTCGTTTCAAAAAATGGCTTTCAGGCGCGGGAACTTCCTTTTCTAAAGCGTTTTGAAGGCGGAATGGTTTACACCTGCGGTCTTGATTCCGTTGGCGACAGAGACGGCTTTGAAGCCCACGGCTCCTTCCATTCCACGCCTGCAAGGGTTGTTGAAATCCTGCAAAATGATAATACACTACTGGTAAAGGCAATAACTGAAACCACTTCCCTTTGCGGTGAAAACCTCTGCTTTGTGCGCACAGTAACTTTGAACGCAGGCGAAAGCAAATTGAACATAAACGACAAACTGATAAACAAGGGCACCAAGAAGGAAGATTTTTGCTTGCTTTATCACATTAACGTAGGATACCCCATGCTTGATGAAGGCGTTGAAATTCAAGGTGATTTTTCTCAAGTTATTCCGCGAACTGAATATTCAAGCACAAAAATGGTTAACAGAGCCGTTTTTGAAGCCCCTGTGGACAATGCCGACGAAAGCTGTTTCTTTATCAAGAACAACGGCAACTACGTTTGTGCAACAAATAAAAAACTTGGCACACGTTTTATAGTTACCTATTCAAAAGAAACGCTGCCTTGTTTTGTTCAATGGAACAATCCCGTAACCCAAGCTTACGCCCTGGGTTTAGAGCCTGCTACTACGTTTTTAGACGATAAATTTGAATACACGCAGATTGATAAAGACGAAGAAATAGACTTTTTCATACAATTAAGTTTTGAAAAAATATAAATTGTTTATTTAAGCTATTGTCACTATCAAACTAAAATGATATAATAACCTAAAATGCAAGTATATTAACGCAAAGGAGTTCTTTTATGGAAAAAGATTTTGTTTGGGGCGTAGCTACAGCGGCAATACAGATCGAAGGCGGTCTTTACGAAGGCGGCAAAGGCGAATCTATCTGGGACGTTTTAGCACATACTCCCGGAAAAATTAAAAATGGTGAAAATGCCGACGTTTCCTGCGACCACTATCATCATTTCAAAGAAGACGTTAAGCTTATGGGTGAGCTTGGTGTTGACGCATACAGATTTTCTATCGCTTGGCCAAGAATTTTTACTAACGGTTTTGGCAAGCCTAATGAAGAGGGTCTGCAATTTTATTCAGATTTAGTTGATGAACTGCTCAAATACAACATTACCCCTTACGTAACCTTATTCCATTGGGACTTACCTTTGGAGGTCTTCAGAAAGGGTGGCTGGCTTAACAACGATATAGTCGAATGGTTTGCCAACTATACCCGCGTGGTTGCTGAAAAATTAGGTGACAGAGTTAAAAATTTCATTACCTTTAACGAGCCTCAATGTATAATTGGCGGTATGGACGGCTGGGGCCACGCACCTGCAGTAAAATATTCCACTAAGGACAAGCTTCTTGCAATACATAACATCTTAAAATCCCACGGCAGAGCCGTTCAGGTTTTGCGAGAAACCGTTAAGGACGTTAAGGTCGGCTATGCGCCCTGCGCTAACCCCTTCTTCCCCAAGGACGATTCCCCCGAGCAGCTTGAGCTTGCAAGAAAAGCGTATTTTTCTCTGCATTTAATGAGTAATTTCTATAACGTTATTCTTTACAGTGACCCCGTATTCTTCGGTGATTATCCCAAGGAATATTATGAAATGTTCAAGGACGACGTTCCAAACATTACAAAGGAAGATTTAGAACTTATTTCGCAGCCTCTTGACTTTTACGGTCAAAACATCTATTGGGGCGGTTCTGTTTCTGAGTGTGATAATGAGGCAGGCTTCAAGGAAGATCCCCTCTATCCCGGATATCCCAAAAACACCATTAACCACCCAATAATGCCACACGTAATTTATTGGGGCGCCCGTTTCTTATACGAAAGATACAAAACTCCCA
Source organism: Clostridia bacterium (assembly GCA_017502165.1). Taxonomy (GTDB): domain Bacteria; phylum Bacillota; class Clostridia; order Christensenellales; family QALW01; genus UMGS1322. The sequence continues at coordinate 37,237 of JAFVVO010000040.1, read as the reverse complement.
TTATAATTACAGAAAACGGCACCTCTTGTATGGACTGGGTACATCTTGACGGTAAGGTTCACGATCCCCAAAGAATCGATTATATTAAAAGATATACTGACGAGCTTTTGCGCGCCAAGAATGAGGGCGTTGACGTTCGCGGATACTTTGTCTGGAGCTTTATTGACAACTTTGAGTGGGATAACGGCTATGACCCCCGTCTTGGCTTGGTTTACGTTGATTACAGAACTCAGGAAAGAATCCCCAAGGATTCATTCTATTTTTACCGTGACTTAATCAAGGATTACAAGAAAAAGAATTCCGACGATAAAGCGCAAGTTTAACAACATTGAAAATGCACCTTAGATTTATTTCTGCGGTGCATTTTTTATTACAATTAATTTATCTTATTTTTTCAAAAAGAACAAATTTTGTCTGAAAATTAAGCAAATTTTGTCTTGAAATTCGTTTTATATTTTTATATAATCATCTTGAGAGAGCTGAACGGCTTTCCTTGAATTGTCAGCTAATACATTTTGTATTTAACTTTCATTTTATTATGCCTATCAGATACGGGAGGTAAATTTTATGTCTGACACTAACAACAAAAACTTAATTTGGGGTTGCATGTTAACCCTGAGCAACCACATGTGGAATGACGAATTTTCCAAGCCAATGCTCTATTTTCCGCAGGATTTGGAGTACGGTGAAAATATCAACACTGAGCCGGAGGTTTGGGATGCAGTAATGCCCTTTTTAGCTGAAAGGCAGTTCAACCTTGTGCTTATTGACGTTGGTGACGGAATCAAATTTGACAGTCATCCCGAAATTTCTGCGCCTAACGCCTGGAGTAAGGAATATGTCAGCAAAAAGCTTGCCCAAATGCGTGCTATGGGTCTTGAGCCTATTCCAAAGCTTAACTTTTCCGCAGGCCACGATACGTGGATGAAAAAATATCGCCGTATGGTTTCTTCCCCTGAATATTACGCTTTTTGCGCAGATATTATAAAAGAAGTATGTGAAATATTTGGTTACCCACGCTTATTCCACCTTGGCTTTGATGAAGAAACGTCAGAGGCGCAATGGAATTATGAAATTGCTATTACTCGCGGTGCAGAGCTTTGGTGGCACGATTTGTATTTTATGTGCGACCAATGTGAGAAATACGGTGCACGTCCTTGGGTTTGGTCGGATTATGTTTGGAATCACGAGGATTTGTTCTTAAAGAAAATGCCTAAATCTGTAGTTCAATCAAATTGGTACTACGGTAATTTCAGAAATTTTGACCTCTTAGACAAAATTGACAGACGCGACAAACGCATTGTGGAATGCTATGAGCTTCTTGACAAGCACGGCTATGACCAAATTCCCACCGGCTCCCTTTACGGCTGGAAAAACAATCTTATGCAGACCCTGATTTATGGAAAAGAGACGTTAAATCCGGAGCATCTTTTAGGGTATCTTGATGCACCTTGGGTTAGCACAAACTCCAGCGGACTTTACAGCATTTACAACGATGCTGACTCCCTTTATTTAGCGCGCAAGTATGCATACCCTGAAACACTTAATTAGTTTTTAATAAAAGAATACACATCAAAAAAAAAATAAACCGTAGATTTTCTACGGTTTTATTTTTTTATTTTTATTCAGCCAACGCTTCCTGTTTCTTAAACACAAGCTGAGGCTTTTCTTTTTTTGCAACGGCTTCGGGAGTAATTATGCACTTTTCAACGTCGGTCAAGGACGGAATTTCGTACATAATGTCCATCATAATGCTTTCGATAACAGAACGAAGTCCACGGGCGCCGGTTTTAAGCTCTATGGCACGTTTTGCGATGGCACGCAGGGCTTCATCGGTAAACTCCAGATCAACGTTATCCATTTTAACGAGAGCCGTATATTGCTTTGTAAGAGCGTTTTTAGGCGTTTTAAGAATTTCAACGAGCATATCCTCGTCTAAATTCTTAAGTGTTACAGTCTGAGCCAATCTGCCGATAAGCTCTGGAATAAGACCGAACTTCTGCAAATCGTGAGGCGTAACCGCTTCAAAAATCTTGCCAATATCGTCAGTTTCGGCAACCTGGTTGATTTCAGAGCCGAAGCCAACTGTTTTTTTACCAACACGGCGCTGAATGATCTTCTCTAAGCCGTCAAAGGCACCGCCGCAGATAAAGAGAATGTTGGTAGTATCAATCTGTATAAAATCCTGATGAGGATGCTTTCTGCCGCCGTTGGGGGGCACGTTGGAAAGAGTACCTTCAAGGATTTTAAGAAGTGATTGCTGAACGCCCTCACCTGAAACGTCGCGGGTAATTGAAGGATTTTCGCTTCTGCGTGCAATCTTGTCGATTTCGTCAATATAGATGATACCGCGTTCTGCCTTTGCAACGTCATAATCTGCCGCCTGAATCAAGCGAAGCAAAATATTTTCAACGTCATCACCAACGTAACCTGCTTCGGTAATGGTGGTAGCGTCTGCTATAGCAAAGGGTACGTCAAGAATCTTTGCAAGAGTCTGAGCAAGATATGTTTTACCCGTTCCCGTAGGTCCGATAAGCAAAATATTACTTTTTTGAATATCAACCTCGGGCTTCTGATTTCCCTTTAATGCGTTAATGCGTTTATAATGGTTATAAACGCCTACGGAAAGGGCAATCTTTGCGGAATCCTGACCGATAACGTACTGATCGAGAATGCTCTTAATTTCCTGAGGCTTAAGCAGAGGAACGCTGTCCTGAGCTACCTCAGAGCGTTGTTCCTCCTCTAAGGACTCAACGCAATCCTGCACGCACTCTTCGCAAATGTAAACTCCGGGAGGGCCTGAAACAAAGGAAAGACCCGCCTGCGGTGTACGTCCGCAAAAAATACAACGAATTTCTTCCATTTAATACTCCTTACTGTCTCTTAGTTAAAATAGAGTCAACAATACCGTATTCCAATGCTTCCTGGGCGGTCATAAAATGATCGCGGTCGCAATCGGCTTCAACGGTTTCAAAGCTCTTACCGGTGTTTTCGGCAAGAATCTGATTAAGCTTATTTTTGCATTTAATAAGCTGTTCGGCGTGAATAAGCACGTCGGTAGCTTGGCCGCGTGTTCCGCCTAAAGCCTGGTGAATCATAATTTCACTGTTAGGAAGCGCAACTCTCTTTCCCTTTGCTCCGGAAGAAAGCAGCACTGCCGCCATAGAGGCCGCCATACCGATACAAATTGTTGAAACCTGAGGCTTAATATACTGAATAGTATCGTAGATAGCCATTCCTGCGGTCACAGAGCCACCGGGACTATTGATATAAAGCATAATATCCTTTTCCGTATCCTCTGCTTCAAGGAACAACAGCTGGGCAACAATAGTGTTTGCCATTTCGTCGTTAATCTCTCCGCTTAAGAAAATAATACGGTCCTTAAGCAAACGGGAATAAATATCGTAAGATCTTTCCCCTCTGCCGTCTTGTTCAATTACGTAAGGTATAACAGGCATTGTTTTTCCCCCAATAAATTATTCTTCAACCTTTTTAGCGGTTTTCTTTGCTGCAGGCTTCTTTTCGCCGTCTGCCTTTGCAGTGGTCTTCTTTGCGCAGGACTTCTTTGCCGCGGGCTTTTCCTCGCAAGCATCTTCCTTAGCAGCTGCTTTTTTTGCAGTCTTCTTTGCTGCAGGCTTTTCTTCGCAAGCATCATCTGCTGCTGCAGTCTTCTTTGCGCAGTTTCTCTTTTTCTTTGCAGGGTTCTTTTCCTTGAGCATTTCGATGGTCTTGTTCATAATAACCATTTCCTTGAAGTATTCCTTCTGATCATCAGTAATGCTCTTTGCAAATTCTTCGGCACCTGCGCCGTAGTTTGCGGCATATTTTTCAATTTCAGCCTTAATTTCTTCTTCAGTAGCATCAATGTTTTCTGCCTTGATGATTGCTGAAAGAGTAAGTCTGATCTTTACAGTCTTCTTTGCGCCTTCACGGTACATATCACGCATCTGGCTCATGGTCATACCGGTGTACTTAAGATAGTCGTCTAACTTAAGTCCCTGATAGCTCATACGCATTTCCATATCGCGAAGCTGTGAATCAATCTGCTGTTCAACCATGCAATCGGGAATTTCAACCTCTGCATTTTCAGCAATTGCCTCAACCATTTTGTTTTCCATTTCGGTATTAGCCTGATTCTTCTTGCGCTCTTCAAGCTTTGCCTTAATGTCGGCCTTATATTCGTCTAAAGTATCAAATTCGGAAACGTCCTTAGCAAATTCATCGTCAAGAGCAGGAACCTGCTTTTCCTTAATGGAAAGAACCTTAACCTCGAATACTGCTTCCTTGCCCTTAAGCTCTTCAGCGTGATATTCGTCGGGGAACTTAACGTTAAGTGCCTTTTCCTCACCGATAGCCATACCAACCATCTGCTCTTCAAAGCCGGGAATAAAGCTGCCGGAGCCGATTTCAAGGGTCTGATTTTCTGCGGTGCCTCCGTCAAACTTAACGCCGTCAACACTACCGGAATAGTTAAGACCTACTGTATCACCAACCTGAACAGTGCGGTCTTCAACGTCAACAAAGCGGGAAGCTCTGTCAAGAGCGTGCTGAATTTCGTGGTCAACCTCTTCATCGGTTACATTATACTCAACAAGGTCAACCTTTATACCTTCATATTTGCCAAGCTTAACCTCGGGCATAAGAGTTACGGTAGCCTTAACCTTTACTGTACCGTCATCTAAAACGTCCTCAAGCTCAACCTCGGGTCTGCCAACGGGCTCAAGCTGATGCTCAACAACTGCAGCCTCGTATGCGGCAGGGAAAGCATCGTTGAAGGCATCTTCAAAGAAAACGCCTGCGCCGTAATACTGTTCAATAATTCTTCTGGGTGCCTTCCCCTTACGGAAACCGGGAATAGCATATCTGCCTCTGTTTTTCTGGAAAGCAGCATCCATTGCCTTGTCCATCGTCTCTTTGCTGATTTCGAAAGAAATAACAGCCTGATTCTTTTCGTTTTTAGTCATAGTGCTCATAAAATATTTACCTCCAAGTAAATTATAATGATTATGTTAATGTCGAAATTGGGCTTTGCCCTATTTCGACTGCGAATTCTTTGAATTCGCAAGCAATTACCACAGGTAATTGAACATATTCCTTGAAATGATTTGGAAGTTGCCAAAAACGTTTTAAGACGTTTTTGCAACGCAAAGCCGATTATAATCGGCTTTGTCGAGAAATTTAATCAATTTCTCGATATTCAATAATCATTATCAATACAATCAGCAGTAATTATAACATATTTGATATTTTTGTGCAATCATAAAAAGCATATTTTTGATAAACTTTTCCAAAAAACTGCTTTTTTTCTCGCTTTATTGCAAATATTTCTTTTACTTTAACGCCTTTAGTGGTATAATGAAACAAAACTAACTCTTGCTACTGCGAGGTATTCCCTATGCCAATGGACGGTCTTACAATCGGCGCAATTGTCTGCGAGCTCAATTCCCTTTTACTCGGCGCGCGAATTGATAAAATCAATCAGCCCGAGAAGGACGAGCTTGTTATTGCGTGCCGTAATAACGGTGAAAACTATAAACTTTTGCTTTGCTCCAACCCCAGCTTTGCTCGGGTTAATTTAACACGCCTTTCAAAGCCGAATCCCTTGACGCCAACTAACTTTTGTATGCTTCTGCGCAAGCACCTAACCGGCGGCAGATTGGCTGAAATTAAGCAAATTTCCAACGAAAGAATCCTCTTATTTTCCTTTGACTGCCTTAACGACTTCAACGAGCCCGTAACCAAACGGCTTATCGTTGAAATTATGGGCAAGCACAGCAACATAATCTTTACCGACTCAAACGGCAAAATTTTTGACAGTATCCGCAGGGTTAATTCCCTTATGAGCCGTATGCGTGTTGTTCAACCGGGTCTAAGCTATGAGCTTCCCCCATCACAGAATAAGCTTGACCCCTTTTCCGATTCCATTCCTGCATTAGAGCCTATAGCGAGAAAAATCGGTGATACGCTTTTGGGTCTTTCTGCCTCAGCGGCTGAAGAGTTAGCGTATCTAATCAGTGAAAACGGCTTCAATGAGGGCTTTTCCGCTTTTATGAAGCCTTATAAAGCCAAGGATTTCTCCCCCGTTTTGCTGCTTGATGACAGTGGCTTTCCCGTAGATTTCTTTGCAACTGAGCAGGCAAGATTTTTGCCTGAATTTCAGGAAAAACGCACTCTTTTATCTGACGCCGTTGACGATTATTTTGCTCTTCGGGACCGAGCTATGCGGACTCGTGAGCGTTCCCACGGTTTAAGAATAAAGCTGACTAATTTACTTGAAAAGGCGCAACGGAAAAACGCTCAGCAGCACGAAAAGCTGCTTGAATGTGCCGATATGGAAAAATTCCGCATTTTCGGTGAGCTTATTACTGCAAATCTGTTTTTAATCAAGCGTGGCGACTCGTCCGTTACGGTAAAAAATTACTACGATTCAATGAACGAAATCACCATTGAACTCGATAACACGATTTCCCCCAACGCAAACGCACAAAAATACTTTAAGCACTACAATAAATTAAAGACCGCATCACACCTTTTGTGCAGTCAGATGGACCAAACGCAGAAGGATATTGACTACCTTTCCGAGCAGCTTACAAACCTCGAAAACTGCGAAAACGAGCAGGATATTGAACAAATCCGTGCCGAGCTGATTTTGGCAGGCTACGTTACTGCACCAAAGGAAAAGCAGAAGAAAATCGAAAGCAAGCCTATGCGGTTTTTGTCTGCAACGGGCATTGAAATTCTGGTTGGAAAAAACAATATGCAGAACGATAAATTAACTCTTCAGATTGCCGACTCCGAGGACCTTTGGATGCACGTTAAGGACGTTCACGGCTCCCACGTTATTATTCGCTCTTCCGCCCCCGACGATGAAACCGTAAACCAAGGTGCGCTCCTTGCGGCGTACTATTCAAAGGCACGGCAAAGCGCCAACGTTGCCGTTGATTACACCCTGCGCAGATTTGTTAAAAAGCCCTCGGGAGCAGGCTTAGGAAAGGTTATTTACACTAACCAATCCACCTGCTTTGTAACACCCGACGAAGCGTTAATACGGCAAATTAAACGCATTGACTGATTTTCTTCATAAAGAAAACGGACAGTTTTCTGTCCGTTTTTGTTTTATAACTATGCAAAATTTTCGTCCTGATTTTCCTCTTGCTCCGGCGCGGTTTCACGCAGAAGCTTTGAAACGGAAACCTCGTAGGCGGTCTTATTTATAACCGTGTCGTCATCTAATTTCTTTTGATACTGTCGGCTTTGCAATCTGCCTTCAACGCGGATACCGTCACCCACCTCTAACTGCTGACAGTATCTTGCGTTTCTGCCCCAGCAAATAGTGGGAATATAATCACTTTTGCCGTACGCGCGGTTTACTGCAATTAAAACGTCGGCAATTTCACGGGAAAAGGGCGTTACACGGTAAATGGGAGTTTTGCAGATGTATCCGTCAAGAGAAATACTGTTAACATCCTCCTGATCTTCGGCGAGAGCAATTTCACGCACGAAGGTTTGCAGCTGAAGCTTGCTTTTGTTGTCCTTAATAATGTTATAGGAACGGAGCTGTCCCTCTACAATATAACGTTCCCCGACGGTAAGCGCGTCACTTGCAATGAGTCTGTCTGAAATCATAACGGGCAAAACGTCTGCCTGCCCCGAAAGTCTGTTAACCTCTAATTTGAAAACGTAGAATTTTTCTCCGAACACCTCGTGGCTGAACTGAGGTTCTTCGATAACTTTTCCGCACAAAATAATTTTGTTGTTCGTTGGCTGAACCATTTTACTGCCTCCTTGATAGTATTTAATCATTAAACCATATTCTTTCGTAACGAACATTATTACTAAATTATTACTTTTATTATATTCCTCTTTTGTGTTTTTCCTTTGATTTGATTGTGAAATTTTGAAAATATTACCGTAAATTTTCTTTTTGAATTCCCTGATTGTTAACGAAATAATTTTCCTTGTAAATAAGCTCTCCTACCGAGCAAACGCTGAAGCCCCTTGCCTGCAGCTCTTCTAAAATTTCAGGTAGTGCGTCGGGGGTGTATTTTGCGTTATTATGAAAGAGAATTATATCTCCGCATTCAACCTTTTTGAGCACTCTGCTGACTAAAGCCTCCTTTCCCAACTCTTTCCAATCAAGAGAATCTATCGACCACTGAATCGTGTGCATATTCAGCTCCTGCATTGTCTCTATAACGCAATCGTTATAATCTCCAAATGGCGGTCGAAATACGGTGGGAGTCTTATTGATAAGCGCCGAAATCTTTTCGTTAACGCTTGTTATTTCCTTTTTCATTTGTTCCTTGCTAAGCTTACTCATTTGGGGATGATTTTGTGAATGGTTACCTATTTCATACCCCCTTGCATCTATTTCTTTAACCATTTCGGGATATTTTTCCACCCAGAAACCCACGAGAAAAAACGTTGCGTGTACCTCGTAGGAATCAAGAATATCCAATATTTTTTCTGTTTTGTCTGCGCCCCAAGCCGCATCAAAACTTATGGCCACCTTTTTTTCTTGAGTGTCTACCTTGTAGATGGGCTTCTTTCCCCCTGCATTTGCAAAGGCGCTTACGGAGGAAAAGGTATTCCCGTACTCTATTGCCAGTAAAGCCGTCATAAGAACAATTGCGCAAATATACAAATATTTCTTCATTTTTTACACCTCAAAATGAATATATGCGCAGATATTGTAAAATATATCTTAATTTTGTATTGACAAATTTATCGTTTTTGGGCTATACTATAAGCAACAATGTTGTTTTAGGAGTATTATTATGAGTGAAATTAATGAATCCAGACCTGTAATTAACAGTGAATTGGTTGACACTATGTCACAAAGACTTATTGACGAGCGTTCATTGATGAGTCTTGCTGACTTCTTCAAGCTGTTTTCTGACGAATCAAGGCTTAAAATTCTTTATTTGCTCACCTTGAATGAAATGTGTGTTTCGGATATTGCCGCAACGCTTAATATGAATCAGTCAACTGTTTCCCATCAGTTGAAAACCTTGCGTAACAGCCGTGTGGTTAAGTACCGCAGAGATGCAAAGGTAGTTTATTATTCCCTTGACGACGACCATATCGGTCAGATTCTTCTTCAGGGTATGCTTCACGTAAGCGACTTCGAATAAGATGGATTTTGATATAAATAAAACTTTACAGGCACTTCCGGCTGAGCCGGGAGTGTACGTTTATTCAGATGCGAACGGAACGGTTATTTACGTAGGAAAAGCCAGAGTGTTAAAGAACCGTGTACGTTCGTATTTTCATTCAAGCGACCTTAATCTTAAAACACGCAGATTAGTTGAAAACATTGCTTCTATTGAATACATCGTGACCTCTAACGAGTTGGAAGCATTGTTGCTTGAAAACAATCTGATAAAAAAATACAAGCCTAAATACAACATTTTACTTAAGGACGACAAGGGTTATCCCTATCTTAGAATCAACACAAAGGAAGCTTATCCTAAGTTAGAGCTTGCTCGTAAAATGACCTTTGACGGTGCAACCTATTTTGGTCCCTATTTTGGAGCAGGAAGTGCAAAGGCTATCCGGGATATTGCCCTTGAAATTTATCCGCTTCAAACCTGCAACCACGATTTTACAAAAAAGCACAACGTACGCCCCTGCTTAAAGTATCACATTGACCGTTGCCCTGCCCCCTGCATCAATCCTTCTAAGGAAGCATATCACAAGAACGTTAAAAAAATTGTCGGCTTTTTGAAGGGAAATGAAAAAGATGCCCTTGAAATCATTCGACAAAAAATGATAAAGGCATCTGATAAATTAGATTTTGAACGGGCGGCAGAGCTTCGTGATAAGCTTGAGAAGGCAAACGAAATTCTTAACAGACAGAAAATCGTTCTGGATAAAAATCAAGATATCGACGTGCTTGGCGCAGTTCTTAAAAACGGTTACGGTGTGGTTTGCTCGCTTTTCATCCGTTCAGGCAGACTTATCGGCATAAACACCTTTGAACAGCAGGACGTTTCATACGAAAATGAAGGCGAGCTTCTTTCAAAATATATTATTCAACATTATTCCCAGGGCGTTGTTCTGCCCCGTGAAATAGTAACACGTACTTGTTTTGAAGATAAGGACACCATTGAGGAATTACTGCTTTCCACCGCCAAAAAGCCCGTAAAAATCGTTGAGGCGAAGCGCGGAAAGAAATTTGAGCTTTGCTTAATGGCAGATAAAAACGCGCAAGAAAAATTCGAGAAATCTCAAAAGAGCATTAGTTTTAAGCAAAAACGTATCTTAGACGGACTAAACGCCTTAAAAGAGGTGCTGAAGCTGAAGGATATTCCTCATAGACTTGAGTGCTTTGATATTTCGCATATTCAAGGTACGGACACAGTTGCTTCAATGGTAGTTTTTACTGATGGCATACCCGATAAAAAGGAATACCGCAGATTTAAGACTCATCAAGGCAACAACGACTTCGCTTCTATGCGAGAGGTAGTTTTCCGTCGCTTTACAGACGCGAAAAATAAAAAAGCAGGCTTTGAAAAGCTGCCTGACTTAATAATAATTGACGGAGGCAAAGGTCAGTTAAGCTCTGCAAAGGAAATTTTAACGGAATTAAACGTAAATATTCCCGTTATTTCTTTGGCAGAAAAATTAGAGGAAATTTATCTTCCCGACTCACCATTGCCCTTACTTCTCCCCTTTTCTTCACCTGCTTTGCAGATTTTGCAGGCTATCCGAGATGAAGCCCACCGCTTTGCCATAACCTTTCACCGCTCACTTCGTGGCAAAAACTCACTTATTTCCCGTCTTGATAACATTGCAGGAATTGGCTCAACAAGAAAGAAAGCATTGCTTCGGGCATTTTCTACAGTTTCGAAAATCAGCCAGGCCTCAATTGAAGAGCTTGAAAAAGTTAAATCTATGAACAAATCAAGTGCCGAAGCGGTTTATAATTATTTCCATTCGGAAGAAAATTAAAAGCTAATCCCCGATAAATCATCGATCTATCGGGGATTAGTTTATTTATCTATTTGGTTCCATTTGAACATTTCTTTGAAATCATTGTAACATTCGGTACATATCCAATATCTATTATCTTCCGTTGTATATCCTTCGTGTAACGTATCAGGAAAATCAGAAAGCTTTTCCCAACAAATTTCACAATGGTCGTGGTCACATTCTTGACTGCGTGCTTTCCATTTTTGAAAATATAAGGATTTGACTAATAAGTAATCCATTTTTTTACAGTTAGACGCAAATCATCCTTATGGCTCAATTTTCCTTCATCCATCTCCTGATTTTTAATATATTTGTCGCACTGAAACACCATATAATATATTTTTTACCATCAACAGTTGTGATAGTTACTTTGTTTGAACTCCCTGCTCTTCCATATTCCACCTTAGAACGGATATTTTTTATATGTTTTTTATAAATAGCACTACTTCCCGCCCATATAAGCCAGTCCTTTGAGAGATACAATGTAGTTTCTAAATTAACAACTCCTTCATCGTTAAATTCAGCATTATAAAGTTGTTCTTGGTATTGTATCATTTTCTTAAACCTTATTGTATATAAATAAGCAAGCGCAACAAATATTGCACCAATAGGAAAAGGCAAAAACGCAATTAAAATATCATATTTGATAACATCATAAATCAAAGAGACAACAAAAAATGGGATAAAAACTATCACTGAGCACATTAAAGCCAAATAATAATTTCGCCTATGATATATTTTTATGTATTTTTCTATCATATGGAAGCTCCCCCCTTTGCACTTACATCAAATAAATTCTTCCAGCGTATCAATATCCTCCTGGGTGGTTGCCCAGCTTGTTGCGAAGCGTACTACGGTGTGATTATCGTCGTATTTCTCCCAGAAGCCGAAGCGCACGTTCTTTTTAAGTTCTTCCATTTTCTTGTTTTCAAGCACTATAAACTGTTGGTTGGTGCTGGTTTCAAGGAAGAACTGATATCCCTTTTTAATGAAAAGCTCTTTCAGCTTTTTAGCCATTTCGATGGCGTGCTTACTGATTTCAAAATAAAGATTATCGGTAAACAAAACGTCAAACTGAATACCTAAAAGACGTCCCTTGGCAATCATAGCTCCGTGCTGTTTTACCATAGTCATAAAATGTTCGGGAGCGTTAGCGTGGGTAAATACCACCGCTTCACCGCAGAGCGCGCCTACCTTTGTTCCGCCGATGTAGAACACGTCACAAAGATTTGCTACGTCCTCAAGGGTAACGTCCGTATCCCAGCTCATAAGCCCGTAGCCAAGTCTTGCACCGTCCATAAAGAGCATCATATTGAAATCTTTACAGATTTTGCTGATTTGTTCCAGCTCATTTTTCGAATACAAGGTGCCGTACTCGGTAGGATGAGATATGTAAACCATTTTAGGAAACACCTTATGGTCGCGGTTATCGTCAGCATAGAAGGTTTCAACCCAATCCTTTAACTCCTCAGGGTCGATTTTGCCTTTGTGCTGAGGTAAATCTAAAATTTTATGTCCCGTAAATTCTACCGCACCTGCTTCGTGGTCGTTAATATGTCCCGTTTTGGCGCAAAGCACCCCTTCAAACTGACGAAGGCAGGTAGAAACTACCACCTGATTTGCCTGAGTACCGCCTACTAAAAAGAAAACCTCTGCATCGTCCTTTTTGCAGGCCGCTTTAATCTTTTCTCTTGCTGAGGCGCAGTAAGAATCGGTGCTATAGCCCGAAAGTGCCTCATCATTAGTTTCAATAAGTTTCTCTAAAATTTTCTTGTGTGCGCCTTTAATGTAATCGCTTTCAAATGAAATCATTTTTCTTCTCCATAAATCTGTTTTTTCATAAAAGTTAAGTCAATGGGTGTGTAATTTTCTATTGCATCAAGCATTTCTACTGCATTATTGAATGAAGGATACAAGCTCCTGCATTCTTCACGAAGAAATTTTTTCTCGATATTTTCTTCCAGCATTTTAAGCATGGTATCGTAAAAGCCGTCAATATTGAATATCATAATAGGCTTATTGTGTCTGCCTAACTGCTTAAGGGTAAGAATTTCAAAAAATTCCTCAAAGGTACCAATTCCCCCGGGAGTTACGATAAAAGCGTCGGAGGAATCCTCCATAACCTGCTTTCTCTCGCGCATAGTTTCCGTGCGGATTATCTCGTCACATTCCAAATTGAGAATTTCCTCGTTGGTAAAAAACTCGGGAACAACGCCAAGAACAAAACCGCCGCATTCTTTTATTCCGCGTGAAACGGCACCCATCATTCCCTTGCCGCCTGCACCGTAAACAAGCTTGTGTCCGCGGCTTGCCATCAACCGTCCTAATTCTTCACCTGCAGAAATATATTTTTTGTCAATCAAATCGCTTGAAGCGCCATAAATGCAAATATTCATCTACTTCACCTTAATTAAGAATAAATTTGTCTAAAATATCTACAGTTCCGCTACCCATTATAAGAACGATATCGTCCTTTTCAAGCTGGGTTTTTAAGTACGCTCCGCACTCCTCCATAGTTGGAATATAAATGCAGTCGTCATTGTATTTTTCTACAATTTTATCTACTATCATTTTTGAGTTAATCGTTGGGTCAAAGGGCTCTCTGTCGCCGTAAACGTCGATTATAACGGTCTTATCAGCGTGGTGGAAGCAGTCCACAAGCCTATCGAACTGCGCCTTGGTACGAGTAAACAAGGCAGGCTGATAAATAAGCCATAATCTATTTTTCTCAATATGTTTTGTAGCTTCTATTGTTGCCGCAACCTCTTCGGGATGATGCCCGTAATCGTTATAAATTTTTGCCCCGTTATATTCGCCTCTGAATTCAAAGCGTCTGCCTGCACCGGTATATTGCTTTACTCCGCTTACTGCCTCTTCAACCGTAAGTCCGCACAAAATAGCAGAAATAATTGCCGCCATAGAGTTAAGCACGTTTACCTGACCGATAACAGAAAGCTCCACGTGGGCTAAGAAGCCGTTTTTATCGAACATATCGTATTCGGGATAACCGAATTTATTAAACTGAACGTTTTTAGCGTAATAATCGGCATTTTCGTTCATACCGTAGCTTACGGTTTTTCTGTCGCACTTTTCCATAACGTTTCTTGTGCGTTCATCGTCATAACAGCCTACAACAAATCCGTCAGGTGAAACAAGATTACAGAATTTTAAGAAAGATGCGCAAATATTCTCCATATTCTTGAAATAATCAAGATGGTCCGAGTCAATATTGAGCACGATAGCAATATAAGGATTAAGCCAATGATATGAATCTACGTATTCGCAGGCTTCAGTGATAAAGTACTCTCTTTCGCCCGTGTAAACGTTACTGCCGATAGTGGGCAAAACACCGCCGATATGAATTGTAGGCTCGCATTTTGCACGGTAAAAAATTTCAGAAACCATAGAAGTGGTGGTGGTTTTGCCGTGGGTGCCCGAAATTCCTATGCACTTTTGGCAGGCGTCGGAAATAAGCCCCATCATCTGACCTCGGTCAATGCAGGGAATATTATTTTCCATAGCGTATCTTCTCTCAACGTTATCAACGGGAATTGCCGCAGAATAAACAACTAACGAAGCACGCTTAACGTTTTCAACGCTGTGGCCTACCGTTGCGTTTATACCCATAGTTTTCAATCTTTGAAGAGCCTCACTGTCCGAGCGGTCAGAGCCGCTGATATCACTAAAGCCCCAGGAATGCAGTATTTCGGCAAGACCGCACATACTGTGTCCGCCGATAGCAATAAAGTGAATATTTTTGTCTTTATAATCTTCAAGTCTTATCATTAAAACGTCCTCTTTTTGTTTGTTTGGCTAACCGAATCATTATAACCGATTCAAGTTACAATGCTTTGGTAAAAAAAGCACTAAAATTAAGCTCTTTTACTTCATTCTGTTAATTATACCAAACAAATGCAATGTTTTCAATGATTTTTTTATATTCTATGCTTCTTTTTACTTTATTGACAGTTTAGTTTTCATCTGTACGTCTTTTATTTTGCATTATTTGAAAATTTTATTAACAAACGGTAACATTTGTTTGTTTTTGTTGCACAAAGTCTTGCTTTTTGGTATTATTTATATGAATAAAGTTTATAAGGAGTTCTTATGAAAAAATATTTGAGTATTCTTTTAATCTCCGCTTTTATTATTTCATCTCTGTGCGCCTTTACGGGCTGCACTCCGGGAACAAACGGTCCTACTCCGCTACCCGATATTGATCCGACAACAGTTGACGTTATCTGTGAAACCTGGCGTGCAACAGAACTTACTTTTAACTCTTCGAAAGAATATTCCGGTGAAACCAACGAGGCCGCAGGCTTACTGTTTGACGTGGTATTCACACATAAGGATACCGGTGTAAGCCTTACAATTCCGGGCTTCTGGGACGGCGGAACTGTTTACAAGGTACGTTTTGCCCCCACAAAATACGGTATTTGGGAATATAAAACAGTTTGTGAGGCAGACGCTTCTCTTAACGGCAAAATAGGTACTCTCGGCGCAAACGCTTATAAGGGTGACCTTGAAATCTATAAGCGCGGCTTCGTTAAAGTAGATCCTGCAAAGAAATATTTTGTGTTCGACGATAACACTCCCTTCTTCTACTTAGGCGACACCCATTGGGGAATGTTTAACGAATCTTTCGATACTAAAGGCGACAACGCAGGCGATATTCAAACTGATTCTCACTTCAAATATATTGTTGATAAGCGTATTGAGCAGGGCTTTACTGTGTATCAGTCTGAGCCTATCGGTTCAAAATTTGATTTGACCGACGGTATTTTAGGTGCAAACGATATTGCAGGCTTCCAGGATGCCGACAGATATTATAAGTATATTGCCGACAAGGGCCTCGTTCACGCAAATGCACAGATCTGCTTCCCCACCTTTGCCGACAAAATTGCTTCCGATAACGCGGCGCTTGAGGTTTTTGCACGTTACTGGGTTGCCCGATTTGGCGCTTACCCTGTTATGTGGACTCTCGCTCAGGAAATTGACAATGACTTCTTCCACGAAAAAGGTAATCAGTCGCACATTACCGCAGAAGATAATATGTGGGTGCGCGTTGCTGAATTTATGAATAAATACGATGCTTACGACCATCCACTTTCGGGTCATCAGGAAGGCTCCGGAAGCACGTCTATCACCGGTGAATCAGCCACCACCTTAAATAAATCCAACGGCGGAAAATCCGTTTTTGCTTCCGAAGAGGTTACGAAACGCACGGGGCACAATTGGTGGGCTTGCCAGACGCACGTTGATTACAAGGATGATCACCACTTCAAAACCGCTCAGGAATACTGGGCATCAAGCAAGGTTGCTATTATGTATGAAAGCAAATATTGCTATCTTTGGACCAAGAATTTCGGTGCAAGAGTTCAAGGCTGGGTGGCATATCTTAACGGTTTCTACGGTTACGGATACGGCGCTCAGGATATCTGGTGCTTCGGCAGTAGCTTCGGTAAGGATAAGCAAACGCATGACGGCGTTGAGCTGGTAACGGTAAAGGATAAGCAAATACAATGGCACGAATCGGTTGAGTTTGAATCTGCTTATCAGGTTGGCTATATGCGTCAATTCCTGCAACAGCTTGAGTGGTGGAATCTGATTCCCGATTTTGACAAAAATAATTATTACTCACCTTCACACGAAAGCGCTCAATATTCCTGCGCCACCATTGGTAACGACGTTTACGTTATTTATATCTTTGGTCGCAGCGCTTATACAGGAATGATTCGCGGACTTGATGCAAGCGCTACGTATACGGTTAAGTGGTATAATCCCAAGACGAACGAGTACACCTTGATCGGTGACAAAATAACCGCAAACGCCATTGACGGAGAGGGCAATCCCGTATATAACATCGGGCAGAAGCCTGACCTGACTACTCAGGATTGGGTAATTCTTGCCACAAAAAACAAATAGAAATAAAAAATAATAAATAATCTTGCAAAGGGACGCAAGATATGATATAATTCTAACATAAAATTTGTTAAAGGAGAAATTTATGAAAAAGTTACTTTCTTTCTTGCTTGTTGCCGTTTTATGCTTAGCAACCGCCTTTTCTTTTACCGGTTGTGACGGCAATAAAGGCACCGGTGAGGGAAACTCTACCCCCACACCTACTCCTCTTCCCGAGGACGTTGATCCCTCAACCGTTGACGTAATCGGCACAATGTGGCAGGTTACAGAGCTTTCATTCAATTCCACAAAGAAATACGTTGCTACAAAGGGTGAGCAGGGCAAGGTTGTTTTTGACTGCGTATTTACCCACAGAGATACCGGTGAAACCATTACACGTCCCGGCTTCTGGGACGGCGGTGACGTTTTCAAGATTCGTTTTGCTCCCACCCTTCACGGCGTTTGGGACTATGAAACAAAATGCGAATCCGACGCTGACTTAAACGGCCACACCGGTTCAATCGGTGCCAACGCTTATAAGGGCGATCTTGAAATCTACAGACGCGGCTTTATTAAGGTTGATCCCGAAAAGAAGTACTTTATGTTTAATGACGGCACTCCCTTCTTCTACTTAGGCGACACTCACTGGGGTATGCTTAACGAGGAATTTGATTCCGCAGGTAAATTTGCAGGCAATCTTCAGACCGATTCACACTTTAAGTATATCGTTGATAAGCGTGTAGAACAAGGCTTTACCGTTTATCAGTCCGAGCCTATCGGTGCAAAATACGACTTGCTTGACGGCAAAATTGACCGTCTTGACGTTGAAGGCTTCCAGCACGCTGACCAGTATTTCCAATATATTGCCGAAAAGGGATTAGTTCACGCTAACGCACAGTTCTTCTTCCCCACTTACGGCTATCAGCTCGGTCACAACTATCAGGCTCTTGAAGAGTTCTCACGTTATTGGGTAGCACGCTTCGGCGCATATCCCGTTATGTGGACTCTCGGCCAGGAAATTGACAACGACTTCTATGCAGGCCGTGGCGACCAGACCTATTTCACCCACGAGAACAACCCCTGGGTAAAGGTTGCTGAATTCCTCAACAAGTATGACTCCTATGACCATCCCCTTTCAGGTCACCAAGAGGGTGCAGGCAGAACAAGTGTTACCGGTGCTCCTTCTCACGTGCTTGACAGAACAAATGACGGTAAATCCGTTTTCCTTGATGAAGACGTAACTGCTCGCACAGGCCACAATTGGTGGGCTTCACAGTGGGGCGTTGACTTCGAAAATCCTGAAACCCACTTTGAAATTGCAAAGGATTATTGGCAGTCCTACAAGGTTGGCGTTATGTACGAAGGTAAGTATTGCTACCTTTGGACAAAGGACTTTGGTTCAAGAGCTCAGGGCTGGATTGCATATCTTAACGGCTGCTTCGGCTACGGCTACGGCGCTCAGGATATGTGGAATTATATGAGCGATTACAGCACTGAAAAACAAACTTCCGACGGTTACGAGGTTGTTACCGTTAAGGATAAACAAATGAAATGGTCAACCGCCATCGAATTACCCTCCGGTTACCAGGTTGGCTATATGAAAGAATTCTTCCAGCAGATTGAATGGTGGAAGCTTGTTCCCGACTTTGACTCCAACACCTACTTTACTCCCGAAAAGGGCGGCGCATATTACAGCGCTGCAACTATCGGTAACGACGTTTACGTTGTATATCTGTTCAGCAAAGATTCCTACACAGGCTATCTTAACAATATGGATGGTGACGCAACGTACACAATGAAGTGGTTTAACCCCAGAACTAATGAATATATTCTTATTGGTGAAGAGGTTACTCCCAACATTGTTGGTTCTGACGGAAACCCCGCTTATATGCTTGACGGCAGACCTGACCGCTCTAGCGAAGACTGGGTAGTTCTTGCAATTAAAAACAAATAATTACCGTTAAAACATATCACAAAAACCGTTTGCTTTGGCAGACGGTTTTTTATTTGGTCAAAAAGTGCAAAAATTGTCCACAAATTCTTATTTATTGTCTTGAAATGCAAACCTCATTACTGTATAATACTTATATAGTAATGTCGACGCATTTTGCGTTGATTCTTAACCACAAAAGCGAGGTATTTTATGAAAAAGCTTTTATCAATGATCGTATGCACCGTTTTATGCTTATGCATTGCATTTTCTTTTACCGCATGCATTGACAAAGGTGACGGCGAGTCAACCCCCACCCCATCGCCTACTCCCATTCCTGAAGACATTGACCCTTCAACAGTTGACGTTATCGGCGAAACCTGGCGCGTAACTGAGCTTTGCTTTGAAACCGACAAAAACTACGTTGCAGTTCGCGGTGAGCAGGGCAAAGTTGTTTTTGACTGTGTTTTCACTCACAGAGATACCGGTACCGTGCTTACCATTCCCGGCTTCTGGGACGGTGAAAACATCTTCAAAATCCGTTTTGCGCCCACACTTTACGGTGTTTGGGAATACAAGACCGAATGTGAATCCGACGAAAGCTTAAACGGAAAAACCGGCACTATCGGTGCAAACGCTTATAAGGGTGACCTTAAGGTTTATCAGCACGGCTTCGTAAAGACGGATCCTACAAAGAAGTATTTTGTCTATGACGACGGTACTCCCTTCTTCTATTTAGGTGATACTCACTGGTCAATGCTTCGCGAGGAATTTGATTCTGCAGGCGACAGAGCAGGTGATATTCAAACGGATTCTCACTTTAAGTATATCGTTGACAAGAGAATTGAGCAGGGCTACACAGTTTATCAGTCACAGCCCCTCGGCGCAGATTGGTCTCTTCTTGACGCTAAAATCGGCAGAGACGATCTTGTTGCTTTCCAGAAGGCCGACAAGTACTTCCAGTACATTGCCGACAACGGCTTAACCCACGCAAATGCACAGTTCTTCTTTTCTAATGAAATGCAATTCTTTGAGGGTGACGATTACGACCTCAATCTTCTTGCGCGTTACTGGGTAGCACGCTTTGGGGCATATCCTGTTATGTGGACTCTCGCTCAGGAAATCGACAACGATTTCTATCACGAGCGCGGTACTCAGTCACACACAAAATACAACAATAACCCCTGGGTTCGTGTTGCTGAATACATTAACCGCTGTGACGCATATAACCACCCCCTTTCAGGTCACCAGGAAGGCTACACCCATACAACGGTTACCGGTCAGGGTACAACTGACCCCAAAAGAAACAACGGAGGAAAATCTGTTTTCCTTGACGAAGATGTTTCAAACCGTACCGGCCACGATTGGTGGGCATCTTCAACGGGTGTTGGCTTCCTTGAAACTGACGAGCAATTCGAATTTGCCAAGGATTATTGGGCATCAAACAAGGTTGCTATTCTTTATGAAGGACTTTATTGCTACCTTTGGACAAAGGACTTCGGAGCAAGAGCTCAAGGCTGGAGAGCTTTCCTTAACGGATTCTTCGGTTACGGCTACGGCGCTCAGGACATTTGGCAATATAAAAACAACTATAATCTTCACGTAAATTCTTCTGACGGCTACGAGCAGATTTCCACAAAGGATAAGCTTATTTATTGGTCAGATGCTATTGAGCTTGAATCAGGCTATCAGGTAGGATATATGAAGCAATTCCTTGAAAAGCTTGAGTGGTGGAAATTAACTCCCGACTTTGACAACAATAAGTATTTTACTCCCGACAGACACGAGCGTTACAGTGTTGCTACAATAGATTCTGACATTTACGTTATCTATTTATTTAACAACACACGTTTCTCAGGATTTATTAGAAATCTTGACGACAATGCAACTTATACTCTTACCTGGTTTAACCCCAGAACTAATGAATATGTTGCAGGTGATACTGACGTTAAAGCTAATATGTCTGACGGCGCGCCAATGTACGGAATCGGTAACAAGCCCGGCGGCACTACTGAAGACTGGGTAATCCTTTTAACTAAAAATAAATAATTAACCTTAAAACCCGTTTACTGATGTAGGCGGGTTTTATTACGTCTTCCGCACTTTAACAATAATTGTCTAAAAACATAACAACATCTGTCTTGAAATGGCATTTTGGATCTTGTATAATATCATTACGATACAATTTTACCATTGCATTCTAACGTTTATTATGTTAAAATAATTAAAATCTTAAGTGTAAAAGGAGCTTATGAATGAAAACTCTTCTTAAATGCGCAATGATTACAATTTTGTGCTTTTCAATGACTTTTGCTTTTACCTCTTGCGCAGATAAAGGCAACGGTGACGGCACAAATATTTCTACACCTACGGCAAACAATACAGATAACACAGATAACACTAATACAGAAAATAATAACACTCCCGAAAATGCAACTCCTACTCCTGATAATAGCAAAAATCAGGCTACCCCCGCACCCAATATTCCCGACAGTACAATTAAAGGCACCATTTGGCTTGTTACGGAGCTTTCCTTCAACACCACAAAGAAATATTATGCCGCAAAGGGTGACCAGGCAAAAGTCGTTTTTGACGGTGTGTTTACCCATAAAGAAACGGGAGAAACTCTTACAATACCGGGTTTCTGGTATGAATCCACCACTTTTAAGCTTCGTTTTGCTCCCACGAAAACGGGTATCTGGGAGTACAAAACCGTTTGTGCAACTGATGATAGCCTTAACGGCAAAACGGGTGTTATATACGCATCCGCCTACACGGGAGACCTTGAAATTTACAAGCGCGGTTTTGTAAAAGCTCAGCTTGGCACAAAACACTTTATGTATGCCGATGGCACACCGTTTTTCTATTTAGGAGATACCCATTGGACTCTTTTAGATGAAGAATATGATTCTGCAGGTCCTCTTGCAGGCAACCTTAAAACTGATTCACATTTTAAGTATATTGTTGATAAACGTGTTTCCCAAGGCTACACCGTTTATCAGTCCGAACCTTTCCCCGGCGACCTTACCGACGGTGTAATTCAGCGGCAGGACGCAGAAGCCTTCAATGTTGCCGACAAATACTTTCAGTATATTGCTGAAAAGGGCCTTGTTCACGCTCACGCCCAGGTCTGCTTCCCCACATTTGCATGGAATCTGGTTGATAACGACAAAGCTCTTGAAGTTCTCGCACGTTACTGGGTAGCAAGATACGGCGCATATCCCGTTATGTGGACACTTTCTCAGGAAATTGACAATGACTTCTATTTTGAGCGCGGCGATCAGCAGTTTATGACATACGAAAACAATTTATGGGTTAAGCTTGCTGAATACATTCACAAATACGATGCTTACAACCACCCACTTACCGGTCATCAGGAGGGTGCCAGTTTTACAACCGTAACGGGCGAAAGCACAACGGATTCAAGAGCCGATAATAATGGTGCAAGCGTTTTCTTAAGCAAAGAAGTTACTGAGCGTACGGGCCATTCTTGGTGGGGCGCTCAATGGAGCATCTCTTTCTTAGATGTTCCTAGAATGCACCGCATTGCAAAAGAATATTGGTCAAGCAACAAAATTGGTGTAATGTACGAGGGCAGATACTGCAACCTTTGGACTAAAGATTACGGCGCACGCGCTCAAGGCTGGTTTGCATATTTAAGCGGTTCTTTCGGATACGGCTACGGTGCGCAGGATATTTGGGCGTACAAAAGTGATTATAGCACCGCGGGTAATTCTTTTGACGGACGCGATACTGTTACCGTTGCAGACAAAAGTATAAATTGGCCCGAAGCCGTTGAGCTTGAATCAGGCTATCAGGTTGGATATATGCGACAATTTTTCGAGAAACTTGAATGGTGGAAACTCGTACCCGACTTTGATACTCAAAATTACTTCGAGTCTTATCTTGGCTCACATTACGTTTGCGCAACCATCGGTAATGAGGTTTATGTAGCATACTTATTCAACACAAACACCGCTTCCGGCAAGCTTGAAAAAATGGACAATTCTGCAACGTACACGATTAAATGGTTTAACCCCAGAACAAACGAATACACCCTTGTTTCATCAAACGAAAAGCCCTCTGCTTCCGGTTACGTTATTCCCGAAAAACCCGACACAAACGACTGGGTACTCATTGCAACTAAAAACTGATTTTTGCCCCGATTTTTTCGGGGCTTTTTTTTGCAAAAATTAACTGAAAAACTTTTATTTTCCCTATTGCAAAATGCGATATTATTTGATATAATTACCACATAATATCTAATAAAAAAGGAGAAAAGCGAATGAAAAAACTATTGCATTGCTTAATTATCTGCGTACTGTGTTTTTCGATGGTATTTGCATTTACTGCTTGCTCTGACAATTCTACCGACGCAGGTTCCATCCCTACTGCTGACGCTACGGGCACTCCCGACGGGTCAGGTGACTCAGCAGACGGCAATTCTGCTACAAACGAACCTATTGCCACCCCTGATAGTACTTTCACTCCTCAACCAACTCCCCAAAATCAAACACCCGTTCCCGTTCCCGACAATGCTGTTAAAGGCACTGTTTGGCAGGTAACTGAACTTTCATTTAAGACTACAAAGAAATATGTTCAGGTTAAAGGTCAGCAGGGTAAGGTTGTTTTTGACTGCGTGTTCACTCACAAGGCAACCGGCACAACTCTTACAATGCCGGGCTTCTGGGACGGTGGCGAAGTATTCAAAATTCGTTTTGCTCCCACAAAAACAGGCGTGTGGGAATATAAAACAGTTTGCGCAACCGACGATAGCTTAAACGGACATACCGGCTCAATTAACGCTGAAGCCTACACCGGCAACCTCGAAATCTACAAACGCGGTTTTATTAAAACAAACGGCAAGTATTTTGTTTATGCCGACGGCACACCCTTCTTCTATCTTGGGGACACCCATTGGGGTATGCTTACTGAAGAATTTGATTCCGCAGGCCCCTACGCAGGAAATCTCAAAACAGATTCACACTTTAAGTATATTGTTGATAAGCGCGTTTCTCAGGGATACACAGTTTATCAATCCGAACCTTTAGGATCTGCATTTGATTTAGTTGACGGCTTAATTCAACGTTCTGACGTTGAAGGTTTCCAGAGTGCTGACAGATACTTCCAGTATATTGCTGAAAAAGGTCTTGTACATGCAAACGCTCAGATTTGTTTCCCCTCGCACGCTTATCCACTTTACGGTAAAAACCAAGAACTTGAAGAGCTTGCACGTTATTGGGTAGCTCGTTACGCCGCATATCCCGTTATGTGGACACTCGCTCAGGAGATTGATAACGACTTCTATTCCGAGCGCGGCACACAGAGTCACATTAAATACAATGACAATATGTGGATAACCGTTGCAAAAGCAATTCACAAATATGATCCCTATCAGCACCCCTTAACGGGCCATCAGGAGCACGCCTCCTACACTTCTATCTGGGGTGAAAGCATCAACAACACCGAAGAGCCTATAAGCAATAAAGGCATTTCCATTTTCGCTGACGAAGCAGTTTCTGACGCTACCGGCCACGTTTGGTGGGGCGCACAATGGGGTGTTGATTTTGCAAATCCCCAGACTCACTTCAATATCGGTAAAGAATACTGGAAATCCAACAAGGTTGCAATTATGTACGAAGGCAAATACTGTAACCTTTGGACAAAAGACTTCGGTGCGAGAGCACAAGGCTGGATTGCTTTCCTTAACGGCTTCTTCGGCTATGGCTACGGCGCTCAGGATATGTGGAACTATAAGAGCGATTACAGTACCGCAGGCAATTCCTTTGACGGCTACGAATGGGTTACCACGACAGATAAAACTATGAAGTGGTCAGAATCTATCGAGCTTCCCTCCGGCTATCAGGCCGCGTATATGAAGCAGTTCCTGCAGAAAATTCAGTGGTGGAAGCTTGTTCCCGATTTCGATACGCAAAAGGCTTTCAAATCAAGTGTTAACAAGGATTATTCCTGCGCAACTATCGGCAGCGACGTTTACGTTTTATATCTGTTTAACCGTTCAACCGCAACGGGTAAGCTTGCCAATATGAACGATTCCGCAACGTACACTGTAAAATGGTTTAACCCCAGAACTAACGAATACCAAACCGTTTCAACAAGCATTAAGCCCTCAAATGCAACCTATACTATCCCCTCAAAGCCCGACGCTCAGGACTGGGTATTGATTGCAACTAAAAACTAATTCATAATTCTAAAGCGTGCCTCTCGGCACGCTTTACTTTTTATTTTAATTATTCGTTATAATATCATGTATTTCGGTTTTATATCATATTCGTTCGATTAAGCGTTAAAATTTAACAATTTTATTGCAAACAAAATTTTAGTATGATAAAATTAAATTGCAAATTTATAAATGGCTTTTCACGGAGGAATCACAATAATGAAAAAAGTTTTATCCTTGTTACTCGTTTCCCTATTATGCTTTGCGATGGCGTTTTCATTTACCGCCTGCACAGACAATAGCGAAGACGAAAGTGCGTCTCCAACACCTACGCCCACTCCCCTGCCTGCCGACATTGACTCTTCAACCGTTGACGTTATTGGTGAAACATGGAGGGTTACGGAGCTTTCCTTCACTTCAACAAAAAAATATTACGCTGCAAAGGGTGAGCAAGCCAAGGTAGCCTTCTATGGCACATTTACGCACAAGGACAGCGGCACTTCTTTAACCATTCCGGGTTTCTGGGACGGCGATGACGTTTTTAAACTTCGTTTTGCTCCCACACTTTACGGTGTTTGGGAATATACAACAAAATGTGATACTGACCCCGACTTAAACGGTAAAACGGGTTCCATCGGTGCCAATGCTTATAAGGGTGACCTTGAAATTTATAAGCGCGGATTCGTTAAATCGACTATCGGCACAAAGTATTTTACCTATGCTGACGGTACTCCTTTCTTCTATTTAGGCGACACTCACTGGTCACTTTTAACCGAAGAATATGATTCAGCAGGTGACCACGCAGGTAACATTAAAACCGATTCCCACTTTAAGTATATTGTTGACAAGCGTATCGAGCAAGGATTTACGGTTTATCAGTCCGAGCCCTTCCCAGGTGACTTAACCGACGGCATCCTTCAAAGAGTAGACCTTGAAGCCTTCCAAAGCGCTGACAAATACTTTAAGTATATTGCCGACAAGGGTCTTGTGCACGCTCACGCACAGATTTGCTTCCCCACATTCTCCAATAAGCTTGCCGAAAGCAAAGAAAATCAGGAGGCTCTTGCTCGTTACTGGGTTGCGCGTTTCGGTGCCTATCCCGTTATGTGGACTCTTTCTCAGGAAATTGATAATGATTTCTATATGGAAAACGGAAACCAATCTCATATCAAATACAACGATAACTTCTGGGTAAATATTGCAGAATATATCAACAAATATGATGCTTATAATCATCCCCTTACCGGTCATCAGGAAAACACAGATCAAACCAGCATTTACGGTAACTGCACCAACGACAAAATGAATTCAAACGGTGGCAGAAGCGTTTTTGCTGATGAAGAGGTCTCAAATCGCACCGGTCACGATTGGTGGGGCGCCCAATGGGCAACCAGCTTTGCAAATCCCGAAAAGCATTGGCGCATCGGTGAAGAATATTGGGCATCAAACAAGCCTGCCATTATGTACGAATCAAGATACTGCTATCTTTGGACCAAAAACTTCGGTGCAAGAGCTCAAGGCTGGATTGCCTTCCTGAACGGGACCTTTGGCTACGGCTACGGTGCTCAGGACATTTGGCTCTATAAAGGAAGTGGATACACGGGTGACATAAACTCAAGCGACGGCAGAGAAACCGTTACCACCGCTGATAAGCTTATGAAATGGTGTGATGCGATAGAGCTTGAATCAGGATATCAGGTTGGCTATATGCGTCAGTTCTTTGAAAAGTTCTCCTGGTGGAAGCTTGTTCCCGATTTTGACAAAAACACCTATTTCCTTCCCGGCTCCTCCGTTAACTATGCTTGTGCTACCGAAGGAAATGACGTTTATGTAATTTATTTCTACGGCAAGACTAAAGCAACTGGTACTTTGCTGCAATTTGACGGCAATGCAAAATATACTGTTAAGTGGTTTAACCCCAGAACAAACGAATATATTGTGGTTGGCGAAAACGAATCTGCAAATATTGCCGACGGCAACGGAAATCCCGCATATCAGCTTCCAAATAAGCCGTCTGACATTTCTGAAGACTGGGTTATTCTTGTTACTAAAAACAAATAGTTTTATTTCACTTAGTCCCCTTTTACTATTGCGAATGGGGACTTAATAAAAAAGCAAAGGAGCGCAAAATGAAAAAATTTACTAAAATTTTTTTCGCTTTAATTTTATGCCTTTCTATGATGCTTTCGTTCGTAGGATGCAATAATAATCCCTCAAACGAAGATAATTCTGCAACCCCTTCAGCTAATAACGGAACGGTGGAAAACAGTGGAGGCTCTGCTGAAGGCACAAATACCCCGTCAATTGATAGCACGGATACGCCTGCTCAGACTCCCGATATTTCTGCTACGGTTACCCCAACGCCTGCTCCCGACGGAACAATTAACGGTATAGTTTGGCGCGTAACAGAACTTAAATTCAAATCAACAAAAAAATACATTGCAGCAAAAGGTGAAGGTGCTGAGGTTGTTTTCGACGGTATTTTTACTCACAAAGCAACCGGCGAAACTCTTACTATTCCTGGATTCTGGGACGGAAGTGCTGACTTCAAACTTCGTTTTGCTCCCACAAAAGAAGGTTTATGGGAATATAAGACGGTTTGTGCCTCAGATCCCGACTTAAACGGCAAAACGGGACATATTAATGCTGTAAAATATACTGGCAACCTTGAAATTTACAAACGCGGTTTTGTAAAATCAACTATTGGCACAAAGTACTTTACCTATGCTGACGGCACTCCCTTTTTCTATTTAGGTGACACTCATTGGTCTATGCTTTCGGAAGAATTTGACTCCGCAGGTCCTAATGCAGGAAGCGTTAAGACCGATTCACACTTCAAGTATATCGTTGATAAGCGTGTTGCTCAAGGCTACACTGTTTATCAGTCCGAGCCCTTCCCCGGTGATTTGACCGACGGTAAAATTCAGCGAATTGACGTTGAAGCGTTCCAAAAAGCAGACAAATATTTCGAATATATTGCAGATAACGGTCTTGTTCACGCTCACGCACAGCTGTTCTTCCCCACCTACACCTCTCAAATTGCCGACAATAAAGAAGCGCTTAAAATGCTTTCTCGTTATTGGGTTGCCCGATACGGAGCCTATCCCGTTATGTGGACGCTTTCCCAGGAAATTGATAACGATTTTTATTATGAAAACGGCAACCAATCCCACATTAAATACAATGACAATTTCTGGTTGGACGTTGCAGAATACATTAACAAATACGATGCCTACGACCATCCTCTTTCAGGCCATCAGGAAAACGCATATCAGACCTGCGTTAACGGCTCAAGCTCAAACTATCCTACCATATGCAACGGTGCAAAATCACTTTTTCTGGATGAAGCCGTATCGCAAAGAACGGGTCACTCCTGGTGGGCTGCTCAATGGTTTATTGAATTTAATAATCCCAAGCATATGTTCCGCGTTGCCGAAGAATATTGGCAAACCAAAAAGGTTGCTATTATGTATGAAGGTAAATACGAATACCTGATGACTATGGAACAAGGCGCAAGGGCACAAGGCTGGGTAGCATTCTTAAACGGTTGCTTCGGCTATGGCTACGGCATTGGTGATATTTGGAATTATAAAGGCAACAGCTATCTCGGAAACGTAACCTCTAACGACGGACGCGATACCATCACTCCTGCCGATAGAAACGTTATCTGGGGTGATACGGTAGAAGCAAAGTCAGGTTATCAGGCAGGATATATGAAGCAATTCCTGCAGAAAATCTCCTGGTGGAAATTAGTTCCTGATTTCGACTATCAGAAGCGCTTTAAGGCTTCATCAGGTTGGCAATATGCTTGCGCTACCATCGATAACTCAACCTACGTAGTATATTTGTTTAACGACAATACTTCGTCAGGTACCTTTGTTGGCATGAATGCTTCAGCTACCTATACTGTAAAATGGTATAACCCAAGAACCAACGAGTATCAGACGGTTTCAACCAATATGAAGCCCTCCGGCACGTCTTACACTTTGCCCGCAAAGCCCGACTCTCAGGACTGGGTATTGATTGCAGTTAAAAACTAATATAAAAAGAGTCCAAGATTTTCTTGGATTCTTTTTTTATAATAATTTATTTAATGTAAAATTTGTCCACAACCTTGTCAAAAACTGTCTTGTTTAAGCGACTTACTTCTATATGAGGAAATCGGCAATTTGATATATCATTTTAATAAAATTTTCTATTTACAAAATTATTTGTTTAATTTATACTATTGTCGTACCTTAAAATTTGGAGGATTCTATGAAAAAACTAATTTCTGTTGTACTTGTCTTATTATTGTGCTTGTCTATGGCTCTGTCCTTTACAAGCTGCGTTGACAAGGGTGGCAACGACACTCCTACTCCTACTCCTACCCCGATCCCTGAAGATATTGACCCTTCAACAGTTGATATTATTGGTGAAACTTGGCGTGTTACCGAACTTACTTTCACTACGTCAAAAAAATACGTTGCGGCAAAAGGTGATCAGGCAAAAGTTATTTTAGACGGTGTTTTCACTCACAAAGAAACCGGCAAAACTCTTACTATTCCGGGATTTTGGTATGGTGAAGATCAATTCAAAATTCGCTTTGCTCCCACACAGTATGGTGTTTGGGAATACAAAACCGTTTGCGAAACTGATCCCGACTTAAACGGTCATACAGGAACCATCGGCGCTAATGCTTACAAAGGCGACCTTGAAATTTATAAACGCGGTTTTGTTAAAGCTGAAATCGGTACTAAATATTTTATGTACGACGACGGCACACCTTTCTTCTACCTTGGCGACACCCATTGGTCTCTGCTTTCAGAAGAATATGATTCCGCAGGTGACCACGCAGGTAATATTCAAACCGATTCTCACTTTAAGTATATTGTTGACAAGCGCGTTGAGCAAGGCTTTACCGTTTATCAGTCCGAGCCCTATCCCGGGGACTTAACTGACGGAATTATTCAACGTGAAGATGCAAATGCGTTTAATAAAGCAGATAAATATTTTGAGTATATCGCTGAAAAAGGCCTGGTTCACGCTCATGCTCAAATCTGTTTCCCCACGTTTGCTTGGAATCTTGTTGATAATGACGAAGCTCTTGATACACTCTCACGTTATTGGGTAGCACGTTATAGCGCATATCCTGTTATGTGGACACTTTCTCAGGAAATTGACAACGATTTCTATTATGAACGCGGCGACCAAAGCTTTATGAGCTACGAAAACAATTTATGGGTAACGGTTGCTGAATATATCCATAAATACGATGCTTACGCTCACCCACTTTCAGGACATCAAGAAGGTTCAAGTCACACCACAGTAACAGGCGCAACTGTTACCTCTTTAACATCTGATAATAACGGTGCAAGCGTTTTCGTTTCCGACGAGGTTACACAGCGCACAGGTCACAACTGGTGGGCTGCCCAATGGGGTATCCAATATGATAACATTCCCTATATGCACCGCGTTGCCGAAGAATATTGGACTTCCAATAAAGTTGGCATTATGTACGAAGGTAAGTACTGCTATCTTTGGACTAAGAACCAAGGCGCTCGCGCACAAGGCTGGTTTGCATATTTAAGCGGCTCCTTTGGTTACGGATACGGCGCTATTGATATTTGGTCTTATAAGAGCACTTACAGTACCCATGCCGCAACAAGTGACGGACGCGACGTTGCAACCCTTGACGATAAATACGTTCATTGGTCTGAAGCGGTTGAGTTTGAATCAGCTTATCAGGTCGGCTATATGCGCACTTTCCTTCAGCAGTTTGAGTGGTGGAAATTAGTTCCTGATTTTATGAATCAAAACTACTTTATTCCCAATGCAAACACTGAATACGTATGCGCTACAATTGATAATGAATTATATATCATATATATCTTAAGCACCTCTAGAGGCACAGGTAATCTTGCAAAGTTAGACCCCGATGCAACGTACACTGTTAAATGGTTTAATCCCCGAACAAACGAGTACACTTTAATCGGTGATAACATAACTGCAAACGCTGTTGACCACAATGGCAACCCCGTTTATATGCTTCCCGACAAATTTGCAGACACTGCTGCTGATTGGGTTATCGTTGCAACTAAAAACTAAACTTATCCCCTTACATCGCTGTAAGGGGATCTTTTTTTTATAATTGTTAATTTTTTATTAACTGTTTCCAATTTTATTGCTTTAATTTTTTATTTCTGTTAATATATAATCAATAAATCATAGGAGATTTTATTGATGAGACGTTTTTTATGCTTGATTTTAGCTCTTTCCTTACTCGTTTGTACGCTCGGCATTTTTACCGGTTGCGACGGTTTTGGAGACAAAAAGCCCACCGAAACTCCCATTCCTGACGATATTGACCCTTCAACCGTTGATATTATCGGTGAAACCTGGAGAGTTACGGAAATAACCTTAACCTCAACAAAGAAATACGTTGCCGCTAAGGGTGAGCAGGCAAGAGTTATTTTTGACGGTATATTTACCCATAAAGAAACGGGAGAAACTCTTACTATCCCGGGCTTCTGGTACGGTGAAGATCAATTCAAAATTCGTTTTGCACCTACAAGATACGGT
Source organism: Clostridia bacterium (assembly GCA_017502165.1). Lineage (GTDB taxonomy): Bacteria > Bacillota > Clostridia > Christensenellales > QALW01 > UMGS1322. The sequence continues at coordinate 5,690 of JAFVVO010000040.1, read as the reverse complement.
GTTTGGGAATATAAAACCGTTTGTGAAACTGATCCCGACTTAAACGGTCACACGGGTACTATCGGTGCTAACGCTTATAAGGGAGACCTTGAAATTTACAAACGCGGCTTCGTTAAGGCTGAGCTTGGTACAAAATATTTTATGTATGACGACGGCACTCCATTCTTCTATCTCGGTGACACCCATTGGGGTATGCTTAACGAAGAATTTGATTCCGCCGGTGACAGAGCAGGAAATATTCAGACCGACTCTCACTTTAAGTATATAGTTGACAAACGTGTTGAGCAAGGTTTTACCGTTTATCAGTCTGAACCCATCGGCGCAAGATACGACGTAACTGACGGTAGAATTGACCGTCAGGACGCAGATGGCTTTAAGCACGCAGACCAATATTTCCAGTATATTGCAGAAAAAGGTCTCGTGCACGCAAACGCACAGTTCTTCTTCCCCGTTTACGGCGCTCAGATTGCAAAAAACAACAAGGCTCTTGAGGCTCTTTCACGTTATTGGGTAGCCCGCTTCGGTGCTTATCCCGTTATGTGGACTCTTGCTCAGGAAATAGATAACGACTTCTATTATGAGCGCGGTGACCAGAAATTCTTTAACGTATCCAATAACCCTTGGATCAAGGTTGCCGAATATATGCACAAATACGATGCCTATAATCATCCCCTTTCAGGTCATCAGGAGGGCGCAGGCTTTACAACCGTAAACGGTGCAAGCGTAACCTCCTTAAAAGCAGATAATAACGGCGCGAGCGCATTCGTTTCCGAAGAGGTTACTCAGCGCACAGGCCATTCTTGGTGGGCTGCTCAGTGGGGTATTGATTTCCAGGATGTTCCGCAAATGCACCGCATTGCCGAAGAGTATTGGGCATCTAACAAGGTTGGCGTTATGTATGAAGGAAAATATTGCGGCTTGTGGACTTTAGACGCAGGCTCAAGGGCGCAAGGCTGGTTTGCCTATTTAAGCGGTTCTTTTGGATACGGCTACGGCGCTACTGATATCTGGAATTACAAGAGCACCTACAGTCAGCACGCCGCCACAGGTGACGGACGTGACGTTGTTGACGTTTCTTACAAGAAAAAATACTGGTCGGAAGCCATTGAATTCGTTTCGGGCTATCAGGTTGGCTATATGCGCGCTTTCCTTGAGCAGTTTGAGTGGTGGAATCTTAAGCCTGACTTTGATAAGCAAAATTATTTTATTCCCAATGCAGTAACAAGCTACGCCTGCGCTACCATAGGCGGTAACGAAATATATATCGTTTACGTTTTCAGCCAGGCAAAAGGCTCAGGAAACCTTGCAGGGCTTGATCCCGATGCCACATATACAATCAAGTGGTATGACCCAAGAAACAACGAATACTATTTAATCGGTGAAAAAGAAACAGCCAATGCCCAGGACCATGAGGGTAATCCCGTGTATATGCTTCCCGATAAGCCCAACTGCCTTACTGACGACTGGGTAATTTTAGCAACGAAAAACAAATAGTCGATTTTTCCATATTTTTGATTATTTTTTGTATTGTCATTATTTGCAAAATCTGTTATAATCATTTTGAAAATATTTTTAGTTAAGGAGGCTTTATGAAAAAATTTCTCAGTACTTTACTAATCGCAATCTTATGTATATCTATGGCTTTTTCATTTACTGCTTGTACAGATACTAATGGTGGCGACGGTTCTTCTACTCCTACTGCCGACAACGGCACTTCCAACGATGAAGGAGATTCCGCTGATAACCAGCCCACTCCCGACAATAGTGGTTCTTCAGATCCATCTACAAGCACACCCGATAACAACCAAGGCTCTACTGATCCTAACGCAATCAAATGCGAAATTTGGCGCATTGCTGAAATTTCATTAACGTCTTCTAAAAAATACGTTGCTACAAAGGGTCAGCAAGGCAGAGTTGTTTTTGACGGTGTTTTCAAGCACAAAGAAACCGGTGAAGTAATCACCCGCCCCGGCTTCTGGGACGGCGGCGAAAGCTTCAAAATCCGTTTCGCTCCCACAAAAACAGGTGTTTGGGAATATGAAACAAAATGCGCAACCGACGAGAACTTAAACGGCAAAAAGGGTACTATCAACGTTTCCGCCTACACCGGCAATCTTGAGCTTTATAAGCGCGGCTTCGTTACCACCGATAAAAACAAAAAATATTTCACCTATGCTGACGGCACTCCCTTCTTCTATTTAGGTGATACACACTGGACTCTTTTCTCCGAAGAATTTGATTCTGCCGGTGACAGAGCAGGAAATCTTAAAACGAACTCTCACTTTAAATATATTGTAGATAAGCGTATTGAACAAGGCTTTACTGTTTATCAGTCCGAACCCTTAAACTCAAAGTTCGATCTAACCGACGGTTTAATTCAGCGTGATGACCTTGCTGGCCTACAAGATGTAGACAGATATTTTAAGTATATTGCCGACAAAGGTCTTGTACATGCAAACGCACAGTTCTTCTTCCCCACATACGGTTATATCATCGGTCACGACTACGAAGCTCTTGATTACTTAGCACGTTACTGGGTAGCACGCTTCGGCGCATATCCCGTTATGTGGACTCTTGCTCAGGAAATTGATAACGACTTCTATTATGGCCGTGGCGACCAGAAGTGGTTTAATTATCAGAACAATCCCTGGCTTAAAGTTGCCGAATCAATGAATAAATACGATGATTATGATCATCCTTTAACAGGTCACCAAGAAGGTGCAGGCAGAACTGCTGTAACGGGCGAATCTACAACCGTTGAAGACAGAACCAACGGCGGCAGATCCATTTTCGTTGATGAAGACGTAACAAAGAGCACCGGTCACTCCTGGTGGGGTTCCCAGTGGGGCATCAATTTCTCAACTCCCCAACGCCTTTTTGAAATAGCAAAGGAGTATTGGAAATCCAACAAGCCTGCCGTAATATATGAAGGCAATTATTGTTATCTTTGGACTAAGGATTACGGTGCAAGAGCTCAAGGCTGGATGGCATATCTTAACGGTTGTTTTGGTCACGGCTACGGTGCTATCGACATTTGGAGCTACAAGAGCACTTATAGCATGGATAAGCCAACCTCCGACGGCAGAGATATTGTTTCCGTTGAAGATAAAAAGAAAACTTGGGCAGAAGCAGTTGAATTTGAATCAGCATATCAAATGGGATATATGCGAAAATTCTTTGAGCAGTTTTCTTGGTGGAAACTCGTTCCCGACTTTGATACCCAAAAACATTTTAAATCAAACGTAGGATATTATTACTTCTGCGCAACTATCGGAAACGAAACGTACGTTCTTTATCTCTACAATCAGCTTACCGATTCAGGCAAGCTTGCCAATATGGACAATTCCGCAACCTACACAATTAAGTGGTTCAACCCCAGAACAAACGAATACAAAACTATCGGCACTAATATTAAGCCCTCAGGCTCCACCTACACTCTTCCCGCAAAGCCCGATAAAAACGACTGGGTTGTTCTTGCAACTAAAAACTAAACCTCATCCCCTTACTTTGCGTAAGGGGATTTTTTTGCTATATCATTAATTTTTTATTACTGCGCATATTTTTATTGCTATATTCCGTCATTTTTATTAATATATAATTAATAACAGTCGATTTGTCCATATTTACATTTGTTTTTTACATTGATTATACAATTACTTTTTGCTACAATGAATTTGAGTAAACTTCTAAAAAAAGGAGGACTTTATGAAAAAAATTCTTAGCATTTTATTGATCAGTATTTTATGCGTATCAATGGTATTCTCATTTACCGCTTGCTCTGACAATAACAACGGTGGTGGCAATTCCACTCCCACTGCAGATAACGATGGCACCGGTACTCCTGGCAATAGCACAACCGTAACTCACGATCCCGCTTACAGCGATGCGATCAAGTGTGAGATTTGGCGTGTTGCTGAAATTTCATTAACCTCTTCCAAAAAATACATTGCTACAAAAGGCCAGCAAGGCAGAGTTGTTTTTGACGGCGTTTTCAAACACAAGGAAACCGGTGAAGTAATCACCCGCCCCGGCTTCTGGGATGGCGGTGAAAACTTCAAGATCCGATTCGCCCCCACAAAAACAGGCATTTGGGAATATGAAACAAAGTGTGAAACAGACGAAAACTTAAATGGTGCAAAAGGTGTTATCAGTGTTTCTTCTTATACCGGCAACCTTGAGCTTTACAAGCGCGGCTTCGTTACAACAGACCCCAGCAAAAAATATTTTGTCTATGCCGACGGTACTCCATTCTTTTATTTAGGTGACACACATTGGACTCTCCTTTCTGAAGAATTTGATTCTGCCGGTGACAGAGCAGGAAATCTTAAAACAAATTCTCACTTTAAGTATATTGTTGATAAGAGAATTGAGCAGGGCTTTACGGTTTATCAGTCCGAGCCCTTAAACTCAAAGTTCGATTTAACCGACGGTTTGATTCAGCGTGACGACCTTGTAGGTCTTCAGGACGCAGACAGATACTTTCAGTACATTGCCGACAAAGGTCTTGTGCACGCAAACGCGCAGTTCTTCTTCCCCTCCTACGGCTATATTATCGGTCACGATTATGAGGCTCTTGATTATCTTGCACGTTACTGGGTAGCACGCTTCGGCGCATATCCCGTTATGTGGACTCTTGCTCAGGAAATTGATAACGACTTCTATTATGGCCGTGGCGACCAAACCTGGTTCAACTACCAGAACAACCCCTGGCTTAAAGTTGCCGAATCAATGAACAAGTATGACGATTACGACCACCCCTTAACGGGACATCAGGAAGGCGCAGATCGCACTTCCGCAACCGGTGCAGCTTCTAAAACCCCCGACAGAACTAACGGTGGCAAATCCATCTTCCTTGATGCTGACGTAACTGAGCGTACCGGACACTCCTGGTGGGGCTCACAGTGGGGCATTCAATTCACAGATCCTAAAAACCATTTCATTTTTGGCAAGGATTACTGGCAAACCACTAAGCCTGCAGTAATCTATGAAGGTAGATATTGCGGTCTCTGGACCAAGGATTACGGCGCAAGAGCGCAAGGCTGGGTTGCGTATCTTAACGGTTGCTACGGATACGGCTACGGCGCTATCGACATTTGGAGCTACAAGAGCACCTACAGTATGGGTCACGATACCGACGACGGCAGAGAGACTGTAACCGTTAAAGACAAACAGCAAACATGGGCTGATGCTGTTGAATTTGCTTCGGCTTATCAAGTTGGATATATGCGCCAATTCCTGCAAAAGCTTGAATGGTGGAAGCTTGTTCCCGATTTTGACGCAGGAAAGGCCTTCGCGTCAAACGTAGATTATTTCTACTCATGCGCTTATGACGGAAACAAAACCTACGTTATTTACCTTTTTAACCAGGATACCAATTCAGGCAAGCTTGCAAATATGGATAATTCAGCCACATATACGGTTAAGTGGTTTAACCCCAGAACAAACGAGTATACGGCAATCGGTACTAATATTAAACCTACCAACTCAACTTATACTCTTCCCGCAAAGCCCGATGCAAACGACTGGGTTATTCTTGCAACAAAGAACTGATAATAAAAACCACTAGTTCAACTAGTGGTTTTCTCCTACCCCTATAAGGGGTTGTTGCTGGCTTGCCACTGAAAGTGGCTCTGAAAGTTTAGCATCGCATTACCTTTTCCGGCAGCCGCTCCCGTGCGGCTGTCTTTTTT
>JAFVVO010000039.1 GCA_017502165.1 Clostridia bacterium | reverse complement strand
GTCTTAATGATTAACGCTGACACTTCGTTTGCATCACTATTCTGGAATCTTCTAACATTTAAAATTTTGCTCATCTCTATACCTCTGTCAAATTCTTATTTATCGTTCTGTTTTATCGCCGGTTTCGCCTTTGTATTACAAAGGCACAGGGCAAAGCCCATACCCCTAAAAATGCACGAACGCGTCCACAGGCTCCTTCCGGGAGGGAGCTGGCGCCGTAGGCGACTGAGGGAGAGCGCGTTACAATGAAGTTAGCACAAATATAAAGTCACGCAGACTCCTTCCGTCACGCTCCGCGTGCCACCTTCCTCTCGGAGGAAGGCTTTTTTCTGCTCCCATTATAACACAAATCGGCAGAGAAAACAAGTTCTCCGCCGATTTTTTGTACCTGTCTTTTCTCCGCTAAGAATGCAGAGAGAAAACGCTGATTTTTTTGTTGTAGGGGAGGCAATCTGCCTCCCGATAAATATACCCTTTGTTTTACAAAATTCGGGAAGGTAATACCTTCCCCTACTTGCGCACACGTGCGCAGTTAATTTTGTGCGCAAGCACAATATCACTCGCCGTCAGGCGAATATAACTGCACGAAGTGCTATTTCAACCAGCTCGTTCTGTTTTTGTTAAGAGTGATATTGGTCTTTCCGTACAGAAGCAGTTGCAGTTTTTGTGCGGCAACGGGATAATCTACCTTCCAATACCAAACGGAAGCGTCGTGCTCAAGTACGGTAAAGCCTTTAGCGCTTGCTTCGTCGGGGAAGCTGGTTTGCACTATCTGATAGGAAAACCAACCGTTTACAACTGCGTCGGCGGCAAGGGAAAGCATCTGATTTGACGTGTAGCCCGTTCGCAAATAGGGAACGATTTTAGTCACTAAGCTTAAAAGCTCGCCCTTATCAAGCACCTTTAATTTAGAAAGAATTTCCTTGATAACGTTTTGCTGACGCATTACTCGTGCGCTGTCACCGCCGGTTTGATGGCGGATGCGCATATAAATTAAAGCGTCTGCTCCCGAAAGAGTGCTTTTACCTACGGGAACACGGGTGCCCCAATAGGTGTTCATATAATCTGCCTCCGTCTTAGTTACCTCAATATCCACACCACCTAAGGCGTCAATTATAATGGGCAGGGAATAGAAGTTAACGATGGCGTAGTTGTCAATGGCAACCTTATAATGCTTTTCAAGCATTTGAATTTGAAGGGCAGGACCGCCGTAAGCGTTGGCGTGGTGAAGCTTTTCAAAGCGGGTGTGATTTTTTGAGGAAATATAGCTATACTGGTCGCGCATAATGGAGGCAAGGGTTATTTTCTTCGTTTCGTGGTTAAGAGAGAAAATTACCATAGCATCGGCACGGGAATTGGTTTGCATATTGGGAGTTTCAAGGTCCATACCGATAAGCAGAATGTTCGTTACGTTATCGTCACGGGCAGGAACGCCGTTATTCATCCAATTTTTTATGTTTGCCTGCAAAAGCGCAAGAGAATCGTTTTTGCCGTCGGAGCCCTGATTTACTCCGTCGGGGGAAAGACCGGGAATGATGTTAAGATCCTCTTCAATGTTACCGGAGTCAATGTCGGTGCTTTCACCTGCAATAAAGCCTTCACCGTCGGTTGCTTGGGAGAAAAAGAGAGTCCACGCGCCGTAGGCACAGCCTAAAACAAGAATAACTATTGCTATTGAAACGGAAATTACCTGAAAGAACAACGTTGGCTTATCCTTGGTATTGAATAACAACAAGCTCACTCCTTTCCTCTAATGCTTTAAGTGTATTTTAACACAACAATCGTCTTTTAACAATAAAAAATACGCGAAACAAAAAATGTTTTCGCGTATTTGTCGTTTTGGCGGAGCTTTTATCAAAAAATATTTTAATCCTCGTCAGAGGCGGAAAGCTCACCGGTTGAGCCTGCCAAAATAAGTGCTGAAACTATTTCGTCCATTTCGCCTTCCAAGAAAGCGTCAAGCTTATAAAGGGTAAGACCGATTCTGTGGTCGGTAACTCTGCCCTGGGGGAAGTTGTAGGTGCGGATCCTCTCGCTTCTGTCACCTGAGCCGACCTGAGTTTTACGCATACCGCTATACTCGGCATCGGCAATGGATTTATAGTAATCGTAAACTCTTGATTTAAGAATTTTGATAGCCTTTTCTCTGTTTTTTATCTGTGAACGCTCGTCCTGACAGTCAACCTCAATGCCCGTAGGCAGATGCACCATACGAATGGCAGATTCGGTTTTGTTAACGTGCTGACCGCCTGCGCCTGAAGAACGGTGAGTTTCAATTAAAAGGTCTTCGGGATTGATGGTAACGTCAACGTCTTCTGCTTCGGGAAGAACAGCAACGGTGGCGGCAGAGGTGTGTATTCTTCCGCCCGATTCGGTAACGGGAACTCGCTGAACTCTGTGAGCGCCGCTTTCATATTTAAGGTGACGGAAAACCTCCTTGCCTGAAACAAGGCAAACAGCTTCCTTTACACCGTTAATCTGCGTGTCGCTAAGGTTGGTTATTTCAAAGGTCCAGCCCTTTTTTTCGGCATATTTTGAGTACATACGCAATAAATCCGAAGCAAAAAGCGCCGCTTCCTCACCGCCCGTACCTGCTCTGATTTCAAGAACAACGTTTTTATCGTCATCAGGATCTCTTGGGGCAAGAAGTTCCTTTAATTTCTGCTCTAACTGTTCAAAATTAGGCTTTAAGTCCTCAAGCTCCATCTGAGCCATTTCCTTAAGGTCGGCGTCACCTGACGAAAGCAATTCCTCCGCGTCCTCAATTTCCTTTTGAACCCGTAAAAATTCTTCACGCACTTCCATAATTTCGGAAAGTGTAGCGTGCTCTTTTGCAAGACCTTGCCACAGGTCTCTGTCTGCAATAACGTCAGGCTCGCTTAATTTCTGGTTTAATTCCTGAAAGCGAATAAATAATTCTTCAAGCTTTTCTAACATATTATTCCTCGTAAAAACAATAAACTATACGGTCTAAATTTGAGTAATCTTTCAACAGATAAATATCCGTAAAGCCCTTTTTTGCCAAAAGCGCCTTAACTGCGTCTGCCTGGTCAAAGCCGATTTCAAGCATCAGCATACCGCCAAGGTTAAGATGTCCCTTTGCTTCGTCGATTATATCTCTGTAGAAGTCAAGCCCGTCGGAACCGCCGTCAAGGGCGTTTTGAGGCTCAAAGGAAAGCTCTTTTTCTAATTTTTCAATATCCTTTGTGGGTATGTAAGGCGGGTTTGAAATAATGCAATCAAATTTTCTTGAAAGCATTTCGGCAAACAAATCACTTTCGATAAACTCGATTTCCGCATTGTTTGCTTGGGCGTTTTCCTTTGCAAGAGATAAGGCGGCAACGCTTATGTCGCTTGCTGAAACGCTCGCGTTCGGTAAATTAACCTTTAAGCAAACGGCTATTGCTCCTGAACCGGTGCATAAATCGAGAATTGACGAATAATTCTTCTGTTTTATTATTGAAATGGCGTTTTCACAAAGATATGCCGTTTCGTCTCTTGGAATAAGTGCGCGGGAGTCGGTTTTAATTTCCACGTTAAGAAAGGGAACGGAGCCGAAAATATACTGCAGAGGCTCGCGCTTTTGTCTGCGAAGCAAAATTTCGTTTAAGAGCTGCTCTTGGCTTTCGGTTAACTCCTTATCCTTATCCAAATGAATTTGGGCGCGGGTTAAGCCTGAAACTGCGCAAACTATCCAGGCGGCGTCAACGTCGCGGTCCGGAACGTTATTAAGCATTTCCTTTGCTTTTGATAAAGCCTGCAAAACTGTCATATTATTCTGCCTTTTCTTCCTTTTTACATTGAGTATCAGTTAAAGGACAGGTAAGAATAACGTCATCGGTTAATTTTGCGTCCTCCTCGGTCATTAAGCCGTCCATAACGAGAACGGACTTAAAGCTTGTAAGGGAAACTTCAAGCATACTGTCGTCGGGCTCTCTTGTTGAAAGCTTCTGCAATAACATTCCGGGAGCGCGAAGAATACGGAAAACAACGTTATCACTTTTAGCTAAAAGCTTTAATATTTCGTAGGAAAGACCTGCAATAACGGGCAGAAGCAACAGCTTAACGCCGATACGGGTTACCATAGCGGCGGTATTTGCGTTGCTTAAGCCGAAAAGATTGTCGGCAACGGACGAAACCAAAATACCTAAAATCATAATAATAAACAAGAAGGACGTTCCGCAACGGGGATGAGAGGTGGAATATTTTCTTGCGTTTTCCACGGTCAATTCGTCACCGTGCTCAAAGCAGGAAATAACCTTGTGCTCTGCACCGTGGTACATAAACACTCTCTTAATATCCTTCATACAGCCTACGCCTAAAAGGTAGCCAAGGAAAATAAGGATTTTTATTACACCTTCTATAACGTTGAGCAAAAGCTTAATTTCAACCGTTGCATTTGCGGCGGTTACACCGTAAAAGCTGAAAATGTGCCAGAAAAGCCTTGAGGCAAGGGAGGGCAGGAAAATAAAAAGCGCAAAGGAAAGACCTAAGCCTAAAATAATGCCGAGCACGATTGCAACGGTTTCGATTTTAAGGTTAAAGGTTTTTGAAAGCCACTTTTCAAATTTAGTGGGCTCTTCTCCTGCTAAAGCATCTTCACCGTACATTTCGGCAGACTTGCTGGTTAAATTCATACCTTGAATCAAGGAGTCAACAAATGCAACCACACCGCGCACAATGGGAATTTTGGCAACGGTTTTTCTCCAGGGCTTTTGGGAAAGAGTTTGCTTATCAACAACTATTGTGCCGTCAGCGCGGCGAACGGACATAACGAGGGAGGTTTGGGAGCGCATCATAACGCCTTCCATAACCGCCTGACCGCCAATGGACGTATATTTCATAAAAACACCTCAAATGCGTAAATTAAAATGTGTAAGCATAATATAGTATAATATAAAAACCGATTATTTGCAAGTGAAGAAAAAATGAAAAGGTTTAGTTAAGTAAAAGGCACTAAAACCCGTTATATCTTGAAGTTTTTTCAAAAAATTCATAAATATTTACCCTAAAAGCACAAAAAACTCGCTTTTGGGGTATTGACTTTCAGCTTTCAGTGTGGTATCATATTTGTCAATAAGGGAGTAATCAGCGCACATCTCTGTGCGTGATAAGGTCAACAGTAACGAAGGCGGAAGTCTTCTGGCCTTACTTGAATGATCAGACTTATCCGCATCTAAGGCGGCGGATAGGTCTTTTTTGTTTTAAGGAATAAAAGTTATTCTTACACAAAAAATAATAGCAAAATATTTTATTAGGAGCAAAAATGAAAGAATATCTTAAAACAAGCCAAGAAGTTCTCGAAAAGCTTAACACTAACCAAAACGGCGGCTTGAGCGAGAGCGAGGCAAAAAGCCGTTTAGAGAAAAACGGCCCCAATAAGTTAAAGGAAGGCAAAAAGGATTCCTTAATCAAAAAATTCTTTGCCCAGCTTGCCGACCCGATGATAATTATTCTTATTTGTGCGGCGGCAGTTTCGGCATTTACTGCAGTTTACAGTAACGAATCCCCTGCGGACACAATTATTATTCTTGCGGTAGTGCTTATAAACGCAGTTTTAGGTGTGTTCCAGGAATCTAAGGCCGAAAAGGCTATAGAAGCCCTGCAGGCTATGACGGCGGCACAAAGTAAGGTCGTTCGTGACGGCAAGCTTATGCACGTTAAAAGTGAAGAGCTTGTTGTGGGCGATATAATTATTTTAGAAGCAGGTGACGACGTTCCTGCCGATGCAAGAATCCTTGAAAGCGCCAGCTTAAAGGTTGAGGAAGCGGCACTAACGGGTGAAAGCGTTCCCGTTGAAAAGCATTCCGACGTGCTTTCCGGCGAAGTATCCTTAGGCGACAGAAAAAATATGGTATATATGGGCTCTGCGGTAGTTTACGGCAGATGCGTTGCAGTTATCACCGCTGTGGGAATGGAAACGGAAATGGGCAAAATTGCCGATGCTCTTGCTCAGGCGGAGGACGGACAGACGCCCCTTCAGATTAAGCTTGCTCAATTAAGTAAGATTTTAACCTGGTTAGTTCTTGGAATTTGCGTTGTGGTTTTCGTTATAGACCTATTGCGGATTGAAACCCTAAACCTTGTAAGCGTAATGGAAACCTTTATGATAGCCGTAAGCCTTGCGGTTGCGGCAATTCCCGAGGGCTTGGCGGCGGTAGTAACCATCGTGCTTTCAATCGGCGTAACAAATATGTCTAAGCGCAGAGCGGTTATCAGAAAGCTTACTGCAGTTGAAACCTTAGGCTGTGCGCAGGTTATCTGCTCCGATAAAACGGGCACCTTAACCCAGAACAAAATGACTGTTGTTGAGCATTACGCTTCCGACGAAAAGCTTCTTGCAACCGCTATGGCTCTTTGCTCCGACGCGGTTTTAGACGAAAACAACGTTGCAATGGGCGAGCCTACCGAGGCGGCTCTTGTGCAGTATGCCTTTACTCTTGACCTTAAAAAAGGTGACTTGGAAGCAACGGCACCCAGAATCAGCGAAGCACCCTTTGATTCAATGCGTAAAATGATGAGCACCGTGCATAATGCAAAGGGTTCAATCGTTCAGTACACTAAGGGCGCTCCCGACGAATTATTAAAGAAATGCAAATTTATTTTAACCGAAAACGGTGTAGAAGAATTAACCGACGAAAAACGCGCGCAGGTGCTTGATAAAAATAAGGAATTTGCCGATTCCGCTCTTCGTGTTTTAGGCGCCGCATATAAAAATTATGAGGCGGCTCCCGAAAATACGGCACCGGAGCAAATCGAAAACGAGCTTATATTTATCGGCTTGGTGGGAATGATTGACCCCGTTCGCCCCGAAGTTAAAGACGCTATCGACATTTGCCGTGCCGCAGGAATTACACCCGTTATGATTACCGGTGACCATAAGGATACGGCAGTTGCAATAGCCTTGCAGTTAGGCATTATCAAGGATAAGGCGGAAGCCTTGACGGGCGCTGACATTGATAAGATTTCCGATGAGGAATTTGAGCAGACAATCGAAAAATATCACGTTTATGCACGTGTTCAGCCTGAACATAAGGTGCGCATAGTTAAGGCTTGGCGCGCTAAGGGCTGTATAACCGCTATGACCGGTGACGGCGTAAACGACGCTCCTTCTATTAAAAATGCCGATATCGGCGTAGGTATGGGTATTACCGGTACCGACGTAACAAAGAACGTTGCGGATATGGTTCTTGCTGACGATAACTTTGCAACAATCGTTTCCGCCGTTGAAGAGGGCAGAAGAATTTACGATAATATCCGTAAGGCAATGCAATTCTTGCTTTCGGCAAACTTGGCGGAGGTTATTACAATCTTCACCGCAACCTTAATCGGCTTTGAAATTTTAGGTCCCGTTCATTTATTATGGATTAACCTTGTAACCGACACGTTCCCTGCCGTTGCACTTGGTATGGAGCAGGCTGAGGATAACGTAATGCAAAGAGAGCCCCGCTCAGCCAGAGAAGGTGTGTTCGCAGGCGGTATGGGCTTTGATATTTTGTTCCAGGGCGTTATCGTTTCAGCCATTACTCTTGCCGCGTACTTTGTAGGCGCAAATTTAGGCGGTGCAGAGCACGGAATGACAATGGCATTCGTTGCACTTTCTATGACGGAAATCTTCCACGCATTCAATATGCGCTCAAGAAGAGCATCCGTGCTTCAGGTTAAAGGACACAATAAGGTTTTATGGCTTTCAATGCTTATGTCCTTAGTTTTAACGGTTATTATCCTGTTCGTTCAGCCCATTGCTCAGGTGTTTGGCTTTACCCAGATAACCGTTCCCGAGTTCCTTATTGCTGTGGGAATAGCCTTTGTAATTATTCCCGTAGTTGAAATAACCAAGTTTGTACAAAGAAAAATAAATAAGTAGGTGTTTGTTGTGAATTTTGATTTAAGCTTATTCGGTCTGTTAGACCCTTTAACTCAACTTAATTTTTGCTTGCGAGTGCTTGCCGCCGCCATGTGCGGTGCCATTATCGGCTACGAGCGTTCCCGTCGTTCCAAGGGCGCGGGCGTTAGAACTCATATGATTATTGCCCTTGCCGCATCCTTGATGACTATCGTTTCAAAGTACGGCTTCTTGGATATGCTTGATCAGGGCTTTAATGCCGACGCTTCCCGTGTTGCCGCACAGATAGTTGCAGGTATTCCCTTCTTGGGCGCAGGCGTAATTTTCGTTCGTCAGAATCAGTCCTCCGTTCAGGGACTTACCACCGCTGCAGGTATCTTAGCCACCTGCGGAATCGGTATGGCTTTCGGCGCAGGCTTGTATCTTATAGGCATTTTCGGCACGTTGCTTTTAATGCTTCTGCAGTTTGTGCTTCACAGAGTGCTTACGGGCTATGACAGCAGCTTTATCGGCGAAATTATTATCCAGGCAGACGCTTCCTTTGATACGGAAGCGGCCGTGCACGATGTTCTTGAGCCTTACATAGTTACTACGCAGAAAAGCAGAATCAAAAAGCTTGAAAACGGCAAGCTTGAGTATAGAATCGCTTTCAAAACCATCAAGGAAATTCATCCTAACGATTTAGCAAAAATCCTTGCAAAATATCCCGAATTTATAACTATCGAGCTTTAACAAAGGAGAAAATACTATGGCAGAAATTTTAGAAATTATAATGGTACTGAGCTTTGGCGCATCATGGCCCTTTAACGTAATGAAATCCTATAAGGCAAGAACAGCTAAGGGAAAAAGCCTTTTGTTCTTAGTGCTTATAGAATTTGGCTACGTTGCAGGCATAACCTCAAAATTCTTAAACGAAGCTTATATGGCAGAATTTGCAACTAAATGGTACGTTGTAATATTCTATATCCTTAATTTTATTATGGTTTCTGCCGACCTGATAATTTACTTCAGAAACCGCAGACTTGATAAATTAGCAGAAAAAGAACAGTAAAAAAAGACAGCGAACATTCTTTGCTTTAAGTGTGAAAGGTAACGTCTTTCAAGAAAAAATAAAGGGGCGACACAGTCGCCCCTAATGTTTTTTGGTAAACCCATATTATAAATTGATTTAAGTCATAACGTAAAGCCAAAATCGTTAAGCGATAACAGGCTGTTTTCTTTTTTTAATAACGCATCTATGGTTTGCAGGGAAAAATCAGTTACGTTGTTGCAAACGGATAAAATTTCGGAATAGCTCTTTCCAAATACGTCCTTTTGCTCGTCTGTTGGGTTAGTGGTAACAAGCTCTGCAATTCTTTTGCCTGCAGGAAGCATTTTATCTATATAGCCCCTTAAAGAAATGTTATTGTAAAAAGCAAGAATTTCAAGCCTTGTGCTTTCGGCGTTAAAATTAAGGCACATCAGCGTGCATTCTGTATGCTCGTCGATATAAGTGTACTCAAAGCTGATTTGACGGAAGGAATAGTGAAATTCAAGCGTTTTGCCCAGCCCAAAGCATAAAGAACAACGAAAGCAGTTCTTTTGCGCAAGGGGAGGAAATGCTTTAAGACCTCTTATGGCGTTGATTAATGCCTCTTCTGCGTAATGCATCAAAAAATCCCCCAAAAATAAAAAAGTGCGCCAACCGAAGCGGACGCACATAAAACGCAAGCTCCGATTGTCGCCAAACAAACTGAACGAAGGAGAAGTTGTTTTGAACTTATACGCTTCGCTGAGGAGCCCACGTTTTTAACGGGTATGTTCCAAAACGTATAAAAAAACATAGGAACCCCTCCTTCTTTCTATATTCAGTTTGTTTGGCAACGATAGTATAACACATAAAAAATTTTTTATCAACATTTTATTTTCAAAAAATAAAAGACCTTTTTCAAGGTCTTTATGTTTTGACGGTATATTTAATTATTCTTCAACGGTAACCTTTTTGATTGCAAAATCCTCGTAAGGTCTGTCGTAAACGTCGCAGAGGGCAGAAGCGATTTTATCAAGCACCTCGAAGCCTTCAAGCATTGTGCCGAAAGCGGCGTACTGGCCGTCAAGATGGGGAGCGTCAGCGTGCATAATAAAGAACTGACTTCCTGCAGAGTTGGGGTCCATTGCGCGTGCCATGGAAATTACACCGCGCACGTGCTTAATGGGGTTTTGAACGCCGTTTGCGGCAAACTCGCCCTTAATTGAATATCCGGGGCCGCCCGTGCCTGTGCCGGTGGGGTCACCGCCCTGAATCATAAAGCCTGATATAACTCTGTGGAAAATAACGTCCTCATAAAAATCTTCCTTTGCTAAACGGGCAAAGTTTTTAACCGTTAAGGGTGCGGCAGCTTCATCAAGAGCAAAAACCATTTTGCCGCCGTCCTTCATTTCAATAGTAGCCTTCATTATTAGTCCTCCAAATTCTTTATTTCTTCATTATCCTCTTCCTTATGGCTTGCGCGCTTGGGCATTTTAAGCACACGCACTGCCTTATAAGGATATTCTTTAAGCTCAATTTGGTCACCGTTTACAACCGTTACCTTTACGGTTTCCTTAAGCACGTTAACCTCTTGAATTTTACCGTCACCGTCGGGAGTTTTAACCTCGGCGTTAACGGGAGGCATCTTTTTGTGAGCCTGCTCATAGTGGTGCTGCTCGTACTTTAAGCAACACATAAGTCTGCCGCAAAGACCGCTGATTTTCGTAGGATTAAGGCTTAAGCCCTGCTCCTTTGCCATTTTGATTGAAACGGGCTGGAAGCCGCCTAAAAATCTACTGCAGCAGCAGGGCTGACCGCAGGGACCTAAACCGCCTAAAAGCTTTGTTTCGTCACGGACGCCTATCTGCCTAAGCTCAATACGCGTATGGAATGCGCCTGCCAGCTCTTTAACTAAATCTCTGAAATCCACTCTGCCGTCAGAGGTGAAATAGAAAACTGCCTTTGCACAGTCGAAGGTGTATTCAACGCGGATAAACTTCATTTCAAGCTTTGCCGCATCAGCCTTTTTCTGAGCAATGCCTAAGGCACGTTCTTCCTTGCCCTTGTTTTCCTTAAGCTTCTTTTCGTCAGCTTCAGTTGCAACACGAATAATCTTTTTTAAGGGCGCTACAATCTGCTCCGGGGGAATATCCTTCGTTGCGATGGTGGTACTGCCGTATTCAACGCCCTGGGCAGTTTCCACTATAACTCCCTGACCTAACTGAATTTCCTTGTTGTCAGGGTCAAAATAATATGTTTTTCCGGTATTGCGAAATCTAATACCTACTACTTTTGCCATTTTGTTCCGCCTTTCGCCAGTATATAGGCGAGCCTTTCCGTAACAAGTCCGCCGTTAACGTTTTTCTTTTTTTGTGTAAGCGCGTTTTGTATTGCGCCAAGCTTAACTAAAAGCTCGGGATTCTGCTTAAAATGAGCAAAGAAAAGATTTTCGAGCACGTGCAAAAGTGCAAGAATATTTTTTTCCTTTTCAAGCTCCAAGGCAATGTCAGCATAAAAATCTCCGCTTTCAGAAAGTCTTAATATGTTATTCGCCTTATCAAAAAGACGTATATATTCTTCGTCATTAACTAATTTTATAGCATCTCCAACGTTGCCAAAGCTGTTTTGTGCCGCAAAGCGATTGCGGTCGTTATTGGGGAAGCTTTTTTCTAAAAACTGCAGGATTTCTTCTTGCGAAAAGCCCGTAAGACGCAGCTTTTTACACCTGGAACGAACCGTAGGCAATGCCGCAAGGGAATTTTCCGTTAAAAGAAAGAAGCTAACGGATTTAGGCGGCTCCTCCAGAGTTTTCAGCAGAGCGTTCTGCGAGTGTTCGTTGGCAAGGTGAAAATCCTTAAAAATATAAATTTTTGATTTGCCCTCGTAGGGAGTTTCGTGGATTGTGGAAAGAGCGTCACGCACCTGGTTAACGCGGAGCATATTGTTTTCCGGATAAATAACGTGAACGTCCGGGTGGTTGCCCTCCAGCACCTTTCTGCAGGAAGCACATTCAAAGCAGGGCTTGTTTTCACTTGTGCAGAAATGAACGCACGAGGCGGCCAATGCAAAGGACGTTTTGCCTATGCCTTGAGCCCCCTCGATAATGTATGCGTGCGTTGATTTATTGCCTAAAATGGCGTTTTTCTCCCCTTGAAACAGCGGGGAAGACTTGGTTAACGAAAGATCCATCAATATTTTTTGAATTCGTCAACGGAAAGAATGAATACCGTTGCGCCTCCTACGGTAACCTCAATGCTGTTGTGTGCCATATTCATAGCCAGGTCGTAACCGCCCATATTGGTGTTTACGATCTGCTTACGGCTCTTGCAGGTGTTTTCGATAATACCGAGGCATTGGTCAAGCTTTTCCTCGTTAACACCGATTAAAAGAGTGGTGTTTCCTGCGCGCAAAAATCCGCCTGTGGTGGCAAGCTTGGTTACACTAAAACCGTTTTTAGTCATAGCGCTTACTAAGCGGGAAGAATCGTCGTCCTGAATAATTGTGATTAAAAGCTTCATAAAAAACCTCCTTGAAACATATATCTTGCATATATTATACTACATAGCAGGAAATTTTGCAACATTCCATTTTAATTTTGTTAAAAAACAAAAAACAGGAAAATATTACATTTTATTTTAATTTATGAATTTTTTCTAAAACACTTGATATTTTTTTTATCTTATGATAAAATACACTTGTATAAAATGAATTTACAGGAGGATTTATATTATGGCATCAAGATCTACTTATGCACGCAGAAGAAGAAACGCTCTTCTTGCTGCAGTAGCAATGGCACTTGTGTTAATAATTATAATCGTTATTATCGTAGTAAGTGTTGCAAACAAGGGCAACAAAAAGCCTGACCCTGCAGTTACACCTACCCCCACAGCACCTACGTTCCCCACACTTGCACCCGGCGGCAACGGTGACGGCGACGGTGACGGTGACTTTGTTGTTCCCACACCTGATTCCGAGCCTACACCCGATGCAAACGCAGGCACTATTATGTACGTAACCGGCAGCACCGTTAACGTTCGTAAAGAGGCTTCTACAGATTCCGAAAAGATTACCGCTTTAACCAAGGGCACAAGCGTTACTGCTTACGAGGTTATTAACGGCTTCTACAGAGTAAAGCTTTCAACCGGCAACGAAGGATTTATCTCCGATAAGTATCTTTCCGAAACCGATCCCAGCAACGATGCAACGCCTTCAACCTCACCTACCGCATCAACAACACCCGATACCTCAAAGAGCAAGACGATGTTTGTTACCGGCGATAGCGTTAACGTTCGTTCCGGCGCAAGCACCACTGCTAACAAGATAACCGCTCTTAAGAAGGGCACCGAGGTTACTGCTTATGCAACTAAGGACGGTTGGACTTATATTCAGTACGCAAAGGGTAAGTACGGCTACATCAGCGCTCAGTACCTTTCCGAGAAATCAGGAACAAGCGCATCTCCTTCCGTAAGCCCCAGCGCAACAGCACCCGTAACACCTACACCTACTCCTACCGCTACTGCTGAGCCTACGCCTACAGACCTTATGGAAATCGGTATTCCTATGGAAATCGTAAGCCAGCTTGGCGAGCACAAGGCATATATTGATATGACCGCAAAGAACGTAGGTATTACCGGTGAGGGTACTATCAACGGTTACAACTATTATAAGATTCAAACCATCAGCAATTCAAGAATTCCTTATTACTTCATTATTTATAAAGGAAATGCAACAAGCGGATATACCGACGTTGCTATCAGAGACAGCGTTATCTAAAACAAACAAAACACCGCATTTTTTGCGGTGTTTTTCCTTGCGTGGGACAAAAGCAAAAAAATAAAAGACCTTGAAAAAGGTCTTTTTGTTTATTCTGCAAACACGGATATAGCTGAGTCTTTTAATTCTACTCTAAAGGACGGGATGGAATGAAGTTCACCGTCAAGCTGGAACTCAACAAGGGGGTTAACAGAGCCTTCAACTTTTCGGCAACGGTAAATATCAACGTATTTTTTGACGGTTTTTATTTTACCCTGCAAAAAGCGGAGAAGCACGTCGGGAATTCGATAGAAAGGTAATTTTTTAACTAAAAGCAGATCCATAAAACCGTCGTCAATTTCAGAATCAAGAGAAACGGGCATACCGCCGCCGAAATACCTTCCGTTTGCCAGCGCAACGATCAAGCAAGGCTCGTCAATTGAAATACTGTCGTCAATTTTAAGCCTAAAGCGACGGAATTTCAGCGTAAAGAGGGTTATAATCAAGGAGGCATAATAGCTTAAGGAGCCTGAAATCACCTTGCGAAGCTTTCTTTCGCG
This sequence comes from Clostridia bacterium, assembly GCA_017502165.1. Lineage (GTDB taxonomy): Bacteria > Bacillota > Clostridia > Christensenellales > QALW01 > UMGS1322. The sequence continues at coordinate 35,697 of JAFVVO010000039.1, read as the reverse complement.
CAGAAGAATATCCACGTCAAAGCCGGTACCCGAAACGTTAAGACAGCGCATATCATTCACCTGAATGTAGTCAATGCGCTTCGTTTTGTTTTCAATTATAGGCTGGAGCTGCTCTGCAACGGTTTTGTTAGGCGCAAAGGTACGCATAAAATCGTTGCCTGAGCCTGAAGAAACTACGCCCAAGGGAACGTTTAATTCAATGCCGTTCAACACCTCGGAAAAGGTACCGTCACCGCCAACGGCAACAACGCCTTCACAATCGGATTTTTGGCTTAATTCCTTTGCCAGCGTAATTGCGTGCAAAGGGGCAGAGGTAAAGTGCATTTGAAAATCAACGCCCTTTTCCTCAAGAATGGTTTTTATATTTTCCGCAGTTTCCGCGCCCTTTCCCTTGCCGGAGAGAGCGTTAACGATAAAGTACAACATTTTTATTACCTCACCCGTCTATTGTACCAAAAAACGACATAAGCCGTCAAGGATAAAAGACAAAAATTTGTTGTAAATAAATAAAAAATATCGTATAATTTGTATTAAGAAGAATTTAAGGAGAAAGTCCATGCCGACCATAACGAAGCTTGAAAGACAAAAGCATTCAAAAAACCGTGTAAGCGTTTTTGTTGACGGGGAATATTCTTTTTCGGTTTTTGACGAGATTGCCATAGAATTCGATATTTCCGCAGGCAGAAACGCAAGCGAGCTGAATATGGAGAAAATACTTTCCTTTGACGAGTACAAGCAGGCCTTGGGCAAGGCTTTCGGACATATTTCGCGCTCGGAAAAGAGTGAAAAACAGCTTCGGGAGTTCCTGCTCGGCAAGCAGTTTGCGCCTTGCACGGTGGAAAAGGTTATTTTGCGTCTTAAGGAATTGGATTATATTGACGATTTGGCTTTGGCACAGAATTTTCTGGAGCATTCAAAAAATTTAGGCAAATACGCAATTAAAAGCAAGTTAAAGCAAAAGGGCATAAGCGGAAGCATAATAAATCAGGTGCTTGCTGATTTTAATGAGGAGGATTCCTTCACCTCTGCCTTGGACCAGGCAATAAAGCAGAAGAAAAAGTACGAAAAATACGAGCTTCTGCAACAAAAAAAGAAGGTAAGCGATTTTCTTGCCCGCAGAGGCTTTGATTGGGATACGGTTTCCCGTGTTATTGAGAAGATTTTTGTTCAAGACGATATGTAATTTCAATTTATTGGAGATTTTATGAGATACGTTGTTACGCCCAAACAGATGTTTTATGCCGAAGAGGCGGCCTTTGAAAAGAGCATCACGCCCCTTAAGGCAATGGAAAATGCCGCAAAAGCCGTTTTCGAGCAGGTAAAAGAATACAAAAACGTGCTTGTGGTTTGCTTCCACGGTAATAATTCGGGTGACGGCTTTGCCGTGGCTTCAATGCTTAAAAATTCAGGGACGAGAGTTTCCGTTCTTATGCTTGGAGACGAGAGCAAATTAAGTGACCATTCACGCTTTTATTATGAAAAAATAAAGGAAAATATTATTACTTTTCCCGAAAACTCCTACGATTGCGTCATTGACGCTATGTTTGGTATCGGATTTCGTTCCAGCCTTTCGGGAGAGACTCTTCGTGGCGCACAAATAATCAATTCCCTTTCCGGCTACAAGGTTTCCATTGACGCGCCCTCGGGACTTAACTGCCTGACGGGACAGGCTGAATATGCGGTTAAGGCGGACGAAACCGTTACCTTTGAAGCAAAAAAGCTTGGCCACGTTATCGGCTCAGGCGCAGAATACACGGGCAAAATTACCGTTAAAAACATAGGTATCGACCTTTCCGTTTGCGAGGAAAAGGGAGAAAAGCTTATTAAGGAAATTGAGCAGGCGGACGTTGCTGAGCTTATTCCGCAGATTAAAAATACCGACCATAAGGGCGTCCGCGGTCACGTGGGAATTATCGGCGGCTCCTTTGGCCTTGAGGGAGCAGTGAAATTAGCCTCCAAGGCGGCGATAAAAAACCCCGTGGGAAAGGTAAGCATTTGCGTACCGAAGGACTGTGCTGAGAGCTTTTCTGACAGAGATATGAACGTAATGCTTACGACTCAGGACAAAATAGAGGAGTTTATTTCCCATAAGGACGTTATTTTGTTCGGCTGCGGCGCAGGCAGAAGCGAAAATACAAGGAAAATCTTAGAGCTGTTGCTTGAAAGCTGTACCTGCCCCTTGGTGCTTGATGCGGACGGACTCTATTTTTTAGAAAAGGAAAGCCTGAAAAACGCCAAATGCCCCGTAATTATTACGCCTCACTTAAAGGAGGCGGGCAGACTGTTCGGTGTTTTAGCGGAAGAACTTATTTCTGCTCCTATAGAACACACAGAAAAATTTGCTTCTGAAACGGGGGCAACGGTTTTGTTAAAGAGCAATTATAATCTTATTTGTAGCGGAAAGGAAAAATATTTATGCCTTTTCGGCTGTAAAGGGATGGCAAAGGCAGGAAGCGGCGACGTGCTTGCGGGAATTACCGCTTCAACTGTTCTCGGGACTAAAAACGCCCTTTTCGGAGCATTAGCGGGGGCTTTTATTCACGGGCAGGCAGGGCGCTTTGCTCAGGAGGAAAAAACGGAATATTCAATGACTGCAAGCGACCAATGCGAAAATATTTTCAAAGCGTATAAAGCTTTGAAGAAATAAAGCAAAAAAACAAAAATCAGTTATCAATCTTATCGTAATTTCATATACTAATAAAATGAAAATTACAATTAAAACCAACGAAAAAAACACGATAAACCGCAATATTTTGTTGACACATGTAGATTATAGTGGTATAAATATAATATAGATTTTATTTATTATAAAGGAGGGAGAAAAAGATGAAAAAGAGCTTGGCGCTTTTTTTGTGCTGCGTTTGTGTTTTAACGGCATTTACCGGCTGTAAAACTACCAACACGGGAAAAAAGCCTACTAAAAAGCCTACCGCAACCGCAACGATTGATTCGTCAATTTCTCCTGACGTTTCTTCTTCGGCAGATTTAGTAACGACCGTCCCCAGCATTGATGCTGAGGTTACTCCCAGCGCAACGGCAAAGCCCACGCCTAAGCCTACGCCTATCCGTCCTGCGCAAACCGCCAGCATTGTTCCTGCCGAGGTTTTATCCGTTGGCTATAACAAGCCCTTGAGCAAGGAAAGCGTTTCCTTCCCCAAAAACTATAAGATGCCCTATTACATTGAGGTTGACGTTACAAATCAGTGCGTAAACGTTTTTATTAAAAATACCTCAACGGGAGAATACGATATTTTGCTTAACCGCTTTATTGTCAGCGGCGGAACAAGCACAAAGCCCACAAAGCTTGGCAACTTCTACATTAAGAGCGACGCTGAGCAGAAAAAGGCAACGGGCCAAAACGTTAAATATTACAATTATTTCTTCAAAAATTACGGCTCTTACGCATATTACGTAACCCGTTATTCCAACGCATATATGTTCCATTCCTTTACGTTCTCAGCCTTGGGAACGGCAAAGAAGGGCTCCTATTATAATATGGGTAATCCCGGTTCAGCAGGCTGCCTGCGTATGCTTATGAGCCACGCCAAATGGATTTACGATAATATTGACGCAGGTACCTATTGCGTAGTAAACAAGAAACGTCCTTACGACGCAACACTTTGTAAAACCCTTAAAAAATACGTTCCGCCACTTGGCTGGGATATGACTACGGAATACGTTCCGGGGGATAGCAGCAAGGGCTTGGTTCGCAATCCTATCGTGACCAATCCCGATAACAGTAAGTTCAATGCGGGAATACCTACTCCCACACCTACTGCAACACCTGAGATTACTCCCACACCTATAGTAACTCCCACACCCACACCAATGGAGACGCCGATCGTAACACCTACACCGACGCCTACACCTACACCTACTCCTACGGCAGAACCGACGCCTGAGGGAGAAGGCAATAACGAATAAAATAATGCCCGAGACATTCTCGGGCATTTAGTTTTTTGGAAAAAAATTCACAAGATGGATTCGCAAGAATGATTTACAAGGCAAAATCACAAAACGAATTTACAAAACGGTTTTGCAGGTGTTTTTGCAAATTCATATTGTAGTGGGATTCTACACACCGCTTAAATCAAAAGGCGGGGTATATTCTTGCTTGGCAGAGGAAAGCTCCTGCACGAAGCCGTTTTTTATTCCCTTTTTAAGCATATAGTTTCGTGCTAAAATGTATTCTTTTTTGTTGATGGGGCGGGTTAACTCCTCAAAGGGAAGATTCGGTAGGGGCGTATATTGGCTCATTAAAGAAAACAACACTTCACCCGGCGCAAAGTTATCTGCAACCCAATCAATAACCTTATAGGTGCTTTCTAAATTTTCGGGAAGCACTAAATGGCGGATAAGCACACCGCTAAGGAGCATTCCGTTTTCAAGCTTGTATGGGCCTCTTTGCCGAAACATTTCCTTAATTGCCTTTTTGGCTATTTCGGGGTAATCGGGGGCGGAGGCGTACTTTTTAGCACATTCACTTGTTCCAAACTTGAAATCGGGCAAATAAACCTGCACCAAGCCGTCTAAAAGGGCAAGAGAATCCACCTTTTCGTATGCGGAGGAATTCCACACCACAGGAAGTGGAGAAGCGCTTAAAAGCTCTTTAAGAGCGCTTGTGTAATGGCTTGGGGTAACGAGGTTTATGTTGTGTGCACCCTTTTCCTTAAGCTCGTTAAAAATTTCCATCAGCCGCTTACTGCTTACGGCCTTTCCCTTCGGATAGGCAGAGATTTCTTTATTCTGACAGAAAACACAGCCTAAATTACATCCCGAAAAGAATATCGTGCCGCTGCCGTTTTCTCCGCTGATGCAGGGCTCCTCCCAGAAATGCTTTTCGGCCCGAGCTATCACAAATTCATTTTTTACCTTGCAAGCGCCAACGCTGACGCTTCTGTCTGCACCGCAATTTCGAGGGCAGACGTAACATAAATTTTCCATAAAAGTATTTTAACACAAATAAATGTCACATACAAGCCTATTATGAAGAATTTTTATGATACAATAAATTTAGAAGCGCATTTTTGCGCTTAATTTTTTGCAAATTTAAGGTAGGTGAATTTATGGATATTCTTTTATCGTGCCTTCCCAGTGTTATTACGGGAGTTTTTCTTTTTGTGTTTCAGCACAGAATACAAAAGCAGGAAAAAACTGCCGAGGACCGTGATAATATGCGCAATCAGTACATAAAGTTAATAGTGGACCTAACCCTTGCCACCCACGCACTTTCAGAGGCTAACACGCAAACTCTCAAGGGAAGGAAAAATAATGAGGACGTTAACCGCGCCCTTGATTATGCAAGAGAAATCAAGCATAAGCACCGCGATTTTTTAGAAACCAATGGAATAAACAATATTTTTTAAGGAGGAAATATGGAGGATTTTGTTGCTATACCGTGTATAACGGTTATCGTGTATCTTATTGCCGAAATTTTTAAGGCAATAACAAAAGGAGAAAAAAAGGAGCTTCTGCCCGTTCTTTGCGGAGTTGCAGGGGGAATTTTAGGAGCAATCTGTTTTTTCTTTATTCCCGAATATATTGCAGGCGAAAATCTCTTTTCGTCTGTTGCAACGGGGATAGTAAGCGGATTTTCCGCAACGGGCGTTCATCAGATTTATAAGCAGATGACGAAGGAAGGTTAATATGAATTTAGTAAGGCGATTTTTAACTGAAAACGATTGCTATAAGGCAAACGCAAAAATGAAGCCTCAAGGGATTATGGTTCATTCCACCGCCACCCCCGGTGTAAAAAATGACGGCTGGTTTAAGGCCTGGAACAAAAGCGGAATTTCAAAGTGTGTTCACGCCTTTGTTGATTCGGAGAGCGTTATGCAAACGCTTCCCTGGGATACGGTAGGCTGGCATTCGGGAGTAGGAAGCAAGGGCAAAAGCCAAAACGCCAACAACACGGGTTTTATCGGCTTTGAAATCTGTGAGCCTGCAGGCCACGGATATTCGGGCGGTACCATGACAAATTACAGTACAGAAAAGAATCAATCGTATTTTGATGCGGTTTATTCTGCCTCTGTAGAATTGTGCGCTTATTTGTGCAAGGAATTTAACATAAGCACTGATAAAATAATCTGCCATAGCGAAGGACACAGCCTTGGAATTGCATCTAACCACAGCGACGTTATGCAGTGGTTTCCTAAGCACAATAAAAGCATGGATACCTTCCGTGCTGACGTTAAGAATCTATTGAATGGAGAAGTAAAGATGAGACGCTTTAAGTTAAAGGAAGAAATGAATTTTCGTAAAACTCCCAACGGGGAGAAAATCGGAGCAATTCCGGAAGGAGCAGTTGTAAGCGGAACAGTTTTAGAAGAAAACCGCGGCATTTTGTGGCTTAAAACTACTTATAACGGAAAAGAAGGCTTTGTTGCGGTGCTTCCCGAAAGCAAAAACTACGCTCAGGAAATTTTTGAGGCAGATGATTCTGTCCTTAAACAAGAGCTTGAGGAATATAAAGCAAAATGCGCTGAGCTTGAAGAAAAAATAGAGCAGATTAAAGCCATTTTGAAATAATAAATTGCATATTGAGAACATTAAAAACGCAGAGTAAAAACTCTGCGTTTTTTGTTTTGGTGACAAATAGTTAAAATCGGACAGTAAGTATTGAAAAAAGGACTTCTTTTTATGAATAAGTCCTAAACGAGAATTGACTGCAAAAGAGTATATACATATAATTATTTCAGGAATAATTAGACCATTGCTTTTGTCAGTAAGGAGAAAAATATGAACATAATGGAACGCTTTAGCTTAAGCGGAAAGGTAGCTCTTGTAACGGGCGGTGCAGGCAATTATGGCAGTCAGATAACACTTGCGCTTGCACAGGCGGGAGCAACTGTTATTATCGCCTCAAGAAGTCTGGAGAAAAACCAAGAATACTCCGATAAACTTTGCAAGGAAGGATACAAGGTTTTTGCTGAATGCTATAATCAAGAGGAAGAAACAACAATTTTAGAGATGCGTGACAGAATTAAGGAAAAATTCGGTAAGGTTGACGTTTTAGTTAACAATTCCGTTTTCCGAGGTGCGTTTACCGGCGGTTTTGACGGAGATATTGAAGGCTTTACTCGCTCACTTAAAGTTAACGGCAGTGGCTTCTATGCTTTAACAAGAGCAATCGGCACTCTTATGATTCCTCAAAATGCAGGCTCCATAATCAATATAGGCTCGTATATGGGCGATTTAGGTCCTAATCAGACACTTTACGAAGGAACCAACGGTACTATGGGCGGTTGGGGCTTCCCCGATTACTTCTATCACAAGGGTGCTATGCACAACCTTACACGTTTTTTTGCGGCATATTACGGTCAGTATAATATTCGTTGTAACTGCCTTTCGTTAGGCGGTCTGTTCAACAACCAGCATCCCGCCTTCGTTGAGAATTACAGTAAGGCAACGTACCTTGGCAGATTGGCAAATAATGAGGATATAATGGGCGCTATTGTTTATCTCGCATCCGACGCTTCACTTTATACCACGGGCACCATTATTCCCATTGACGGAGGCTATAGCGCAAAATAATTGTGCGAAGTATTATGAAGACAATATCACCTTTAACTTTAGGCACTGTTCAGCTTGGAATGAATTACGGGATTTCTAACGCTAACGGTCAGCCTGACGAGCAACGCGCCTTTGAAATACTTTCCTGCGCACTTGCAGGGGGAATAACCTCTCTTGATACTGCAAGGGCATACGGTACGGCGGAAGAGGTGCTGGGGGCGTTTTTTAAGACCTATTCAGGAGATATTCCTTATATTACTACAAAAATTCCGCGTATTCCCGAAGGCGTTAACGCAGAAAAATTTGTGATTGATTCTGTTGAGTGTTCTTTAGAGAAATTGGGGCTTAAAAAAGTAGATAACGTTATGCTACACAGTGCGCCTGACGTGGTAAAATACGGAAAACCTCTTGCTAACGTTATGGGAAAACTTGTGAAGATGGGATATGCCAACCAGGTAGGAGTTTCCGTTTATACTGCCGAAGACATAGAAAATTTTCTTGCATTTGACGAATACACCACCACGCAGATTCCAATGAGCATTTTTGACCAACGGCTTATTGCAACAGGTACGGTTGCAAAATTGAGAGAAAGAAACGTAACCGTGTTTGTAAGAAGCGTATTTTTGCAGGGGTTGTTCTTTTTAGAGCCTGGCAAAATAGAAGAGCCGATTTTACAAAAATACGCAGTAGAATATATTCGTCTGCTGCGCGAAGTTGCAAAGAGTGAGAATATGAGCGTAGCCGAATTGGCAATTTCATTTATTCGTGATACTTTAGGTGTTACAAGCCTTGTTTTAGGGGCAGAAACGCCGAAGCAGATAGAAGAAAATATTTTGGCCGTGGCCGCGCCTGCAATTTCGGAAAGCACACGCAAAATGTTGGAAGAAAAATTTGCTTGTGTCAATATTCCTGAAATTATGAAGGTGCTTTCAAGACCAAAAAATTAAAAGGAGAAAATTATTATGAGCTTTCCACTTGGTAACAAAGACTTAAAAATAGGCATTTTGGGCTTTACGGAGGGCAACGGTCATCCTTATTCTTGGAGTGCTATGTTTAACGACTACGACTTCGATACTATGGAGGAATGCGGTTTCCCCGTTATTCCAAGATATTTGGAAAAACAACCTAAAAGCACTATAGGCATTGAGGGAGCACATATTACGCACATTTGCTGCACGGGATTTGAAGGCTATGAACGCGCTCAGCACGTGGCAAAGGCGGCGAAAATTCCTAATGTTTGCACCCACCCTGAAGAGATGATAGGGGAGATTGACGCAGTTATTGTTGCAACTGATGTGGGTAGTGAGCATGTTGAACGCTGCAGACCCTTTATTGAAGCAGGAATTCCTATGTTTATAGACAAGCCAATGGTCGATAACGAGGAGGACTTAAAAACCTTTATACAATGGCGTAAAAACGGTGCGAAGTTTATTTCATCTTCTTCTATGCGCTATACTAAAACATATGAAGCATATTATGATAAGCATTATGAGTTGGGCGATTTGGTTTATATTCTTTCACCTATGCCCAAAAAATATGAAACCTACGGTATTCACGCGCTTGAAGCAATGTACCCTTTCTTGAAGCAAGGCTTTGTCTCAGTTAGAAACACGGGTACTTTTGAGCGCACAATAGTTCACATCAAACATTCAAGCGGATGCAACGTTAACATTGTACAAGGTCTTGATATGGCAGGTGCAGGTATGACGGTAATCGGTACGCAAGGCTCTGTTTATTTGCAGAATACCGACTCATATTATGGATTTAAGAAGCAACTTGATTTGTTTGTGCATTATTTGCGTACCGGTGAAGAGCCATTTCCCTTCGAGGAAACAATCGAGCTTATGAAGCTTGTTATCGGCGGACTTCGTTCCCGTGAAGAAGGCGGCAGAGAAGTGCTTTTAAGTGAAATCTGTACGGAAGACTAAGAAAAAACAGAAAACAAAAAAACACCCGTAAAACCATTTGGTTTTGCGGGTGTTTTGCTTTTTTAGAACTCTGCTGAGTTGGGTGTTCTGGGATAGGGGATAACGTCGCGGATGTTTTCCATACCGGTGATGTAACGCATCATTCTTTCTACGCCCATACCGAAGCCTGAGTGCTGGCAGGAGCCGTATTTGCGAAGGTCCATATACCAGGAATAATCCTCAGGGTTAAGACCCAGCTCGTTAATTCTGTCCATAAGCACGTCATAACGCTCTTCTCTCTGGCTTGAGCCAACGATTTCGCCAAGGCCGGGGAAGAGAAGGTCGGTAGCGGCAACGGTTTCGTTATCGTCGTTAAGGCGCATATAGAAGCTCTTGCACTCCTTGGGATAATCGGTAACGAAAACGGGACGCTTGAAAACAACGTCAGCAAGGTATTTTTCGTGTTCGGTCTGAATACCGGTGCCCCATTTTGCAGGGATATCGAATTTCTCGCCGCTTTCGTTTAATATCTTTAATGCTTCGCGGTAGGTAATACGTGCAAAGTCGCTGTTTACGGTGTTGTTGAGCTTTTCGATAAGGCCCTTTTCCATAAACTTATCAAAGAAGTTAAGCTCGTCGGGGCAGTTTTCAAGCACGTATGAAATTACGTATTTTGAAAGTGCTTCGATGGTATCCATAAGGTCGTTAAGGTCGGCAAAAGCCATTTCGGGCTCAACCTGCCAGAATTCTGCTGCGTGACGGGGAGTGTTGCTGTTTTCTGCTCTGAAGCAGGGACCAAAGGTATAAACCTTTCTGAAGCCCCAGCAGAAAGGCTCAACGTTAAGCTGACCGCTAACAGTCATAAAGGCTTGCTTGCCAAAGAAATCCTTTGACCAGTCAATCTTTCCGTCCTCAGTCTTGGGAGGATTCTCCACGTCCATAGTGGAAATACGGAAAACCTCGCCTGCGCCTTCACAGTCACTGGTGGTAACGCAGGGAGTAGCAATGTAAACGAAGCCGTTATCCTGCAGAAATTTGTGAATAGCATACGTTAAAACTGAACGCACACGGAAAACTGCAGTAAAGGTGTTTGTTCTGGGGCGAAGATGAGCTACTGAACGAAGATACTCAAAGGAGTGCTTCTTCTTCTGAATGGGGAAGTCAGGCTCACTGGTGCCGTGAATAATGATATTTGTTGCGTGAATTTCAAGAGGCTGACGTGCGTCAGGTGTTAAAACAACATCACCTTCAACAATCAAGCAAGCAGAAACGTTCTGCTTTTCAACCGCGTCAAAGTTATCAAGCCCGCGGTCGAAAACAATCTGAATGTTTTTCTGTGTAGTACCGTCGTTAAGCTCGATAAAGCCAAAGTCCTTTGAAGCTCTTATGGTGCGCACCCAGCCTGCAACGGTTACGTGCTTTGCTTCCATAGAGGCATATATGTCTTTTACAAGTTCGGTTTTCATTTTATCCTCCAAACACTCCTGCCAAAAATGCGGCTAAAATAACATACAACCATTATATTATTAAATGCAAGTATTGTCAAACAGTATTTGTTATAACGGGTGTTTTCGGAATTTTTTTCTGTGTAAAATTTTCAGAGGGAAAATCACGCAATTCCTAATGAATTTTTATCCAAAATTTCAAATAAGCGGTTGCAAATATTGTGGTTTTATTCTATAATAATATACGAAAATAAAATTCTTCGGAGGTAAAAAATATGTTAGTTTCTGCAAAAGAGATGCTTGAGAAAGCAAGGGCTGGCAAATATGCAGTTGGTCAGTTTAATATCAACAACCTTGAATGGACCAAGGCTATTCTTTTAACAGCACAGGAAAACAATTCACCCGTTATTTTAGGCGTTTCGGAAGGCGCCGCTAAATATATGTGCGGTTTCAACACAATCGTTGGCATGGTTAACGGTATGCTCGAAACCCTTAATATTACAGTGCCCGTTGCGCTTCACCTTGACCACGGCAGCTATGAAGGCGCTTACAAGGCTATGGAAGCAGGTTTCTCTTCCGTTATGTTCGACGGTTCACATTACGAAATCAACGAAAATATCGAAAAGACCACTCAGATTATTGCTGATGCCAATAAAAAAGGAATTTCAGTTGAGGCTGAGGTTGGTGCTATCGGCGGCGAGGAAGACGGCGTTATCGGCGGCGGTGAGGTTGCTGATCCCGCAGAGTGCAAGCTTATTGCTGATCTTGGTGTAACAATGCTTGCGGCAGGTATCGGTAACATTCACGGCAAATATCCTGCAAACTGGGCAGGCCTTAACTTTGACGTTCTTGCACAGATTCAGGAAGCTACCGGTGAAATGCCCCTTGTTCTTCACGGCGGCACTGGTATTCCTGCCGATATGATTAAGAAGGCTATTTCCTTAGGCGTTTCAAAAATCAACGTTAACACCGAATGTCAGCTTGCTTTTGCCGCTGCTACAAGACAGTACGTTGAAGAAGGTAAAGACCTTCAGGGTAAGGGCTTCGACCCCAGAAAGCTTCTTGCTCCCGGCGTTGATGCCATTAAGGCAACCGTAAAGGAAAAGATGGAGCTTTTCGGTTCAATCAACAAGGCTTAATTAAAGGTAAAATAAAAAAAGAGTTAACTTTTGCAAGTTAACTCTTTTTTTTGTTTGTTCAAGTTTACTCAAGTTTTTCTCCACAGAAAGGACAGAAATCGGCAAATGGAGAAAGCTTATGCAAATATGAGTTGCAGTGGGGGCAACGCCACCAAATAAGGCAAACAATTACGTAAGCAATAAGGGCTGCTGCAAAAATTGCCATACCTATAATAGTTTTGGTAAAAAAGTTGTTAAAAATAACAATAGCACCCACAAGGATAAAAGCTGTAACAAATAAAATTGTCTTTTTAGTTGAAAATTTCATTAGTTTCGGCTCCCGATTATAATTTTCTTGATGCCAGACCCATTTTGCGCTGAACCTTTGCTAAGGTTTTGTTGGCGGTGTAGGAAGCCTTCATAGCGCCTTCGGTAAAGCATTTTTCAATGTATGCCTTATCCTGAACAATGTGCTTGAAATTATCCTGAATGGGACGAATGGTTTCAACAACTGCTTCACCAACTGCCTTTTTGAAATCACCGTAGCCTTTGCCCAGGAACTGATTTTCAATATCCTGAATGCTTGCACCGGTGCAGGCGGAATAGATTTCAATTAAGTTGGTTACGCCGGGCTTATTTTGCACGTCGTGAATAATTTTGTTGTCCGAATCCGTTACGGCGCGGGCAAATTTCTTCATAACCACGTCAGGCTCGTCAAGAATTGAAACGAAAGCGTTCTGATTCTCAGCGCTCTTGCTCATTTTGCTTGTGGGCTCTGCCAAACTCATAATTCTTGCACCGTTTTTAGGAATATAGGGTTCGGGTACAGTAAAGGTTTCGCTATAAGAATTATTAAAGCGGATAGCCAAATCTCTTGCAAGCTCAAGGTGCTGCTTCTGGTCAGCACCAACGGGAACAAGGTCGGTGTTATAGAGCAGAATGTCAGCCGCCATTAAAACGGGATAGCACAAAAGACCTAAGCCAACGTTGGCACCTGCCTTTTTGCTCTTTTCCTTAAACTGCGTCATACGGCTCATTTCACCCATATAGGAGTTGCAGGTCAAAAGCCATGAAAGCTCACTGTGGGCAGGCACGTGGGACTGGAAAAACATAACGTTTTTCTCCGGGTCAAGACCGCAGGCAATGTACTGAGCATAAAGGTCAATACAACGCTTGCGTAATTCGGCAGGAGTCTGTCGAACGGTTATGGCGTGCAGATCCACAACGCAGAAATAGCAGTTATATTCGTCCTGAAGCTGCTTCCAGGAACGGAGGGCGCCTAAATAGTTGCCGATAGTTACGCAACCCGAAGGCTGAATGCCCGAAAATATAGTTTTCTTATCATCCATTTTATTTCACCGAATTTATAACAGTTTCAGCCATAGCATCTTTTTCGCAAACGGTCTTATGAAGAACGGTTGCGGTTTTAAGAGCTTCAATTTGTGCAGGCTGTTTAATGCCCATTGATTTAAGAATTTCAGCCGCTTCAAATTCATCCTCGGGAATCTCGTGCTGAATAGCCGCAAGAACTGAACGGGGGAATTTATAGGGGCTTGCGGTTGAAAGAAGAACGCAGGGAGTTGTATCCTTAGTGTTTTTGCGATATTTTTCGTAAACTGCAACGCCAACGGCAGTATGGGTGTCAATGCAGTAATTGCTTTCTGCCCAGGTGTCTCTTATGGCGTAGGCGGTTTCTGTTTCACTTGCGTTGCCTGCGGCAAAGGATTCGTGAAGAGCAGTGAACATATCCTCGTTTATTCTGTATTCTCCTGCATTTTTAAGCTGAGCCATTAAGGAAGCAATCATAGGAGCGTCGCCCCCTGAAAGCTCAAACAAAAGGCGCTCAAGGTTGCTGGAAATCAGAATATCCATTGAGGGAGAATTGGTTTTATAGAAATCTCTGTTTGCACAGTAGATGCCCGTGTCAAAGAAATCGGTTAAAACCTTATTTTTGTTTGAGGCGCAAATAAGCTTGTTAACGGGAAGACCCATCTTCTTTGCGTAGAAGCCTGCTAAAATATCGCCGAAGTTTCCGGTGGGAACAACGAAATTGATTTTGTCGCCCTTTTGAATTTTGCCTGCCTTAAGCATATCGGCATAAGCGCTGAAGTAATACACAATCTGAGGAACAAGTCTGCCCCAGTTGATTGAGTTTGCGCTTGAAAGCTTAACGCCTTTTTTGGCAAGCTCGGCTTTAACGCCTTCATCGGCAAAAATCTTTTTAACGCCCGTTTGAGCGTCGTCAAAGTTGCCGTTAACGGCACAAACGAACACGTTATCTCCCGTTTGAGTAGTCATCTGAAGCTGCTGCATTTTGCTTACGCCCTGGTTGGGGAAGAAAACAGCGATTGCCATACCGTCAACGTCGGCAAAGCCTTCAAGAGCCGCCTTGCCCGTGTCACCTGAGGTGGCAACTAAAATGAGAGTTGTGGCGTCCTCATTGACCTTTTTTCTTGCACACTTCAAAAATTGGGGCAAAATCTGAAGAGCCACGTCCTTAAATGCAAGGGTGGGACCGTGATAAAGCTCCATAACGGCAGTTGTGTCATTCAAAAAGTGAAGAGGCGCAACGCCCTGGTCATCAAACTTAAGCTCATAAGCGTTTTTAATACAGGTTTTAAGCTCTTCAGCGGAAAAGTCGGTCAAATAACGAGAGAGCACCATAAATGCTCTCTCAGAATAAGACAGTTCCGACATGGAGGCTATTTCGTCTAAGGTAAGCTGGGGAAAGGTTTCGGGGACGAAAAGCCCGCCGTCAGCAGAAATTCCCTGAACGAAGCATTTTGCAGCAGGAAATCTGAGCGACGAATCCCTTGTGGAAGTGTATAACATTTTTTATTTTCCTCTATCAGTCAACAAGATATTTTTGCATAAAGGAAGGAATTTCTTCCTTGTCTGCGCTTATGGAGAGAACAAGCTCAATTCTGTTTTCACCGCAGAAGTTGTCAAGCTTAATGAATAAATCTTCAAGCTCTGTCATAGGACGGTCCATGTGCTTTAAGAAGCCGTCAACGTAAATTTTTTCAAGGTCGAAGTTGGAAGCAACGAGGCCGTTTATAAAGCCAAGGAAAAGGTAAGCGCCCTTGATGCCGTATTCTTCAGTGTTGATGAAGCGAACCTGATGCTTAAGCTCGCATATATAGCGTTTGCTATTGAAAAGGAAAGCAACGTTACCCTTAATGGTTTCGGAAGCTTTGTTTGCGCAATCAATAATTTTCTTGGTTTTTCCTGCGCCCTTTTTGCCGTAAATAATTTTAATCATAAGAAATTCCTCCTTAAAATATTTTCTGATTCTATTATAAACTATTTTTACTTAAATTTCCATACCTTTTTTAATAAAAATGCAACTTTTTTTGAAAAAATATCAGCATTATTATTTTTTGGAAATTTTGCGCATAATTTCGTGGTGCTCTAAAAGAGTGTGGGTTTCGGGATCCACAAGCTTAAGCATTGAATCAAGCTCAAAATCACCCATGGCGGTATTTCTGCCTGAAGCGTATTCCTTGTCCACAAGCTCCTTTAATTTTGCAACTGCAGGATGGCGCTTATCCATAACGTTTTCGCCTTCTAAGTGGTAATAGCCGTTCATCCAGAAGGCAATACCTGCAAGTCCGCTTGTAGCGTCAACGATAACCGTTGCGGGACGGTTAAGAATGGTTTTTGTATCGAAGATATTATAAATCTCCTCATTCTTAAGCATACCGTCTGCGTGGATGCCTGCTCTCGTTGCATTGAAGTTTCTGCCGACAAACGGAGTGTTTGCAGGAATTTCATAGCCGATTTCATGCTCGAAATATCTCGCAATATCGGTAATGGCAGTAAAGTCCATACCGTCCTGAGTGCCGCGGAGAGAAGCGTATTCAATAGCCATAGCCTCCAAGGGACAGTTGCCCGTTCTTTCACCGATACCCATAAGTGAGCAGTTTACGCTTGAGCAGCCGTAAAGCCAAGCTGTTGCGGCGTTAGTAACAACCTTGTAGAAGTCGTTATGGCCGTGCCATTCAAGCTGTGCGCTGGGAACTCCTGCAAAGTGGTTAAGACCGTAAATGATGCCCGGAACGCTTCGGGGAAGTGAAACACCTGGGTAGGAAACGCCGAAGCCCATAGTGTCGCAAGCACGGATTTTAATGGGAATACCGCTTTCGCGGGCAAGCTTCATAAGCTCCGTTGCAAAGGGAACTACAAAGCCGTAGAAGTCGGCACGGGTAATATCCTCAAAGTGACAACGGGGGACGATTCCCTGCTCAAGAGCCGCTTTAACAATGGAAAGATATTTTTCCATTGCACCTGAGCGGGTAAGGTTCATTTTCTTGAAAATATGATAGTCTGAGCAGCTTACCAAAATGCCCGTTTCCTTTAAGCCCATAGATTTAACAAGCTCAAAATCCTTGGGATTGGCTCGTATCCAGCTGGTGATTTCAGGGAACTTATATCCTAAGGAAAGGCACTTTTCAACGGCGGCTCTGTCCTTTTCACTATACAGGAAGAACTCACTTTGACGGATTATGCCCTTTTTACCTGAAAGACGGGAGAGCATTTTATAAATGTCAACTATCTGGTCAACGGTAAAGGGAGAGGTGGATTGCTGACCGTCACGGAAGGTGGTGTCGGTAATCCAAAGCTCCTCAGGGGTTACCATAGGAACGTGGCGCTCGTTAAAGGCTACCTTGGGAATTGACTGATAGTCGTAAAAGGTTCTGAACAGTTCGGGCTCAGCCACGTCCTGCAAAATGTAAGTATATTGATTTTCAGTTAATCTGTTATTTTTGTCGAGTCCTAACATTAAACTACTCCTTCAACAAATGATTTGATTCTGTCTAAGCCCTTGCAAATGTTTTCCATACTTGTTGCATAGGAAAGACGGATATAATTGTCCGCACCGAAGGGACCGCCGGGAACAACTGCCGTCATGGTTTCGTCTAACAAAATCTGAGCGAAATCCATTGAGGAATTGATTTTCTTTCCGTTATAGGATTTGCCGATAACGTCCTTAATGCAAACCATAACGTAGAAAGCACCCTTGGGAGCCTGTGCGCTTATATTCTTGGTTGAGTTGATTCTGTCCAGCATATATTCTCTGCGGGCAGAAAATTCCTTAAGCATATTCGGAAATTCTGTGTTTTCTTGGCTTACTGCCGCCAGGGTAGCATACTGTGTAATTGTGTTGGGGTTTCCCGTTGCGTGACTTTGCCAGGCGGTCATTATTTTAGCGATTTTTTCGTCTGAAACAGTATAACCCATACGCCAGCCCGTCATAGCATAGGCCTTGGACATACCGTTGATTAAGATGGTACGCTGACGCATTTCCTCGTCAATTTGCGTAATGGAGAAATGCTTTGCGCCATCATAGAGAAGACAGTCGTAAATTTCATCGGAAACAACCATAAGGTCGTACTTCTTAACAATATCCGCAATTTTTCTGATTTCCTCATCGGAAAGCACCGCGCCTGAGGGGTTAGAGGGGGAGTTAAGAATAATTGCCTTTGTTTTTTCAGTAATTGCATTTTCAAATGCATCAAAATCAATGGCAAAATTCTTTTCTTCCTGTGTTTTAACGAAAACGGGTGTTGCGCCAACCATCTTAACCATTTCCGGATAGCTTACCCAGTAGGGTGCAAAAATAATAACCTCATCACCGCAATCGCAAACTGCCTGAAGTGCGTTAAGAAGTGACTGCTTTGCGCCGGTGTTGATTACTATGTTCTCTGCCTTGCAGGGATAACCCATTTTCTTCTCAACCAGCTTGCTTACAGCTTCGCGTAATTGAGGAATACCTGCGGCGGCGGTGTATTTGGTCTGTCCGTCTTGAATGGCATTCATAGCGGCTTCGACAATATACTTGGGAGTCTGAAAATCAGGCTCGCCTGCGCCGAAGCTTACTACGTCCATTCCGTCGGCACGCATTTTCTTCGCCTTTGCGTCAATGGCAAGGGTAACGGAGCCTTGAATTTTCTGGCATTTCTCGCTTAATCTCATTGTACTGAATCCTCGTGTCTTTCTCTGTTTTTATATTTAATAATTCGTTTTAATAAATTCTCAAGCATTGCAATAAGGGGGGCGCCTAAAATCATACCGGGGATACCCATGGTGGCACCGAAAACCGCAATACCCAATAAAACGAGTATGGGGCTTACCTTTAATGCGTCGCTTGTAATAACCGGGGTTAAAATGTTGCCCTCAAGCTGTTGGCAAATAAGCATAAATACGCTTACCCAAAGGGCAGTTTCCAAATCTTTAGTGGCGAGAGCAACCAAAACAACGGGCGCCGCGCCGATAAAGGGACCAACGTAGGGAATAAGATTTGTTACGGCAATAATTATGCCGAGAAGCATTGCGTAGGGAAGACCGAAAAGTAAAAAGCCTACGTAGCTTACCAAGCCGATACCGATGCTGGTGGCAAGACGAACGATAATAAACTTTTCGATAATTGTATTGCAATCGGAGAAAAATTCAAAGGAGCTTTTTCTGATTTCGGCGTTGCTTGTGCAAGCCTTAACACCGCTTTTCAGCGCCTGCTTCATTTTGTCAAAGCCGTGGAGCATCATAAATGCCGCCACAATATAAAGCACAAAATCAAACAAGAAGCCCGTAAAGGAGGAAAGCAATCCCGTGGCAACGCTCAAAAGCTTGTCGGCATTTTGCTTAATGCCGTCGGTTGCGCCTAAAATACCTTGAGAAAGCTGCTCTAAGTCAATATTGAGCCTTTGAGTGATTCCCGATAAGCTTTCGGTAAGACTGCTTGTAAGCTGAGGCAGGGAATTCATAACGTCGGTAACGTTAGAGATGATTGTGGGAATCATCATTGCAACTAAAAGAGCTAACAAGCCTAAAAATACTATAAGCACTATCAGACAGCTTACAAGATGCTGCCAGGGCTTTTTCTGCTTTTTTGTGGTAAGTGAAAGCAGATTTTCAAGCCATAAAACAGGATATTTAAGCAAATATGCAGTTATAAAGGCTATAAAGAAGGGCATTAAGGAGTTTATACCGCTTTGAAGCTGCGGTAAAAACAAGCCTATAAGATGATAGGCAAGAACGCCTAAAATAATAAGCCCTGAGTAATACCAAAATTTCTTTTCCGTTTTCAAAACAAACTGTCCTTTACGTTTATTTTAGCTTTGACCTTGTTTTTAGTTCTGACGGCTGTTAATCTTTGCGGCACGGTATCTTAAAGTGGGATCAAGAATCTTTTTGCGGATACGAATGTTGTTGGGGGTAATTTCCGCAAGCTCGTCTTCACCGAGATATTCAAGTGCCTGCTCCAAGCTCATACGCTTGGGGGGAATAAGATGAAGAGCATCGTCACTTCCGGCTGAACGGGAGTTAGTCATATTCTTTCTCTTGCAAACGTTAACCTCAATGTCCTCGGGACGTGAGCTTTCACCAACTATCATACCGCTGTAAACCTGCTCGCCTGCGCCGATAAATAAGGTGCCGCGCTCCTGAGCGTTAAACAGACCGTAGGTGATAGACTCTCCCGTTTCAAAGGCGATAAGTGAGCCGTTCTTTCTGCCGGGCATTTCACCCTTATAGGGAGCGTAGCCCTCAAAAACGGAATTCATAACGCCTTCACCGTGGGTGTCGGTCAGGAAACTGGAACGGTAGCCGAACAGACCTCTTGCGGGAACGATAAACTCCATTCTGCGCATGGTGTCGCTAAGTGAAAGCATATTAACCATTTCACCGTGGTTGGTGCCCATGTGCTGAATAACGGTTCCTGAATATTGGTCGGGCACGTCAATAATAACTCTTTCCATAGGCTCGCAACGCTTGCCGTCGATGGTCTTATAAAGCACCTCGGGCTTGCTTACCTGCAATTCATAGCCCTGACGGCGCATATTCTCGATTAAAATTGAAAGGTGAAGCTCACCGCGGCCCGAAACCTTAAAGCTGTCGGCAGAATCCGTGTCCTCAACGCGCAGAGAAACGTCAGTTTCAATTTCTCTGTAAAGGCGTGCGCGGATATGACGGCTTGTTAAATATTTGCCCTCTTTACCTGCAAAGGGTGAATCGTTAACCGAGAAGGTCATGCTAACCGTAGGCTCGGTAATTTTAACGAAGGGAAGAGGCTCAATGCAGTCAGGCTTACAAAGAGTGTCACCGATATTGATTTCGGTTACGCCTGAAACTGCAACGATTTCACCTGCTTTAGCAGATTCAACGTTAACGCGCTTAAGACCTTCAAAAACGCTGAGGCTTGTTATGCGAACGTTACTGCGTGCGCCCTCGGTGCCGTAGGTGCAAAGAGAAACCATATCTCCTGCCTTAAGCGTACCGCGTTCGATTTTGCCGATACCGATTCTGCCAACGTATTCATTGTAGTCGATGGTGGAAACAAGCATCTGAACTGGCTCGTTTTCCTCACATTCGGGGGCGGGAACGTATTTAAGTATAGCGTCGAACAAGGGAACCATATCGGTGCCTAAGTCGTTAGGGTCAAGGGAAGCGGTGCCGGAGCGGCCCGAAGCGTAAATAAAGGGGCAGTCAAGCTGTGAATCGTCAGCACCAAGCTCGATAAATAAATCGAAAACCTCGTCGGCAACACCGTCGGGACGGGCGTCGGGACGGTCCATCTTGTTAATAACAACTATAACCTTTAAGCCAAGCTCAAGAGCCTTGGAAAGCACGAAGCGCGTCTGGGGCATAGGACCCTCAAAGGAGTCAACAAGCAGAACGACGCCGCTGGTCATTTTGAGAACACGTTCAACCTCACCGCCGAAGTCAGCGTGGCCGGGGGTGTCAACAACGTTGATTTTAGTGTCCTTATATCTGATAGAGGTGTTTTTGGAAAGAATGGTAATGCCTCTTTCTCTTTCAATATCACCTGAGTCCATCATTCTGTCCTGAAGCTGCTGGTTTTCGCGGAACAGACCGCTTTGCTTAAGCATTTCGTCAACTAACGTGGTCTTACCGTGGTCAACGTGAGCAATGATTGCAATGTTTCTTATGTCTTCTCTTTTCACTAACAAAACCTCTTTTGAATAAATTAAAGTAATAATAACCCATTATATTATTGGTATATTCTATCATATACCGTTAAAATTGACAAGCAAATACGCTTGTTTTTGGGCGTTTTGACGCAAAAAAATCCAAAAAAAGCTCAAGAAAAAAGGTTATTTTCCATTCGCTTACGTCATAGAATCTGTTGAGGTGAAGATAATGGGCACATCAAGAAGGACAAAGCAGAGGGAAATGAAGAAAAATCTGCTTGCCGCAGGTATCGTTTTGGTTTTTGCGGTAGCTGTTTTCAGTATAAATTCCGTGGGGAAGTTTATGGCTCAAAGGGTAATAGACCCCTTAATGAATATAGGCGCAAAGCAGGAAGAAAAGGTTTCAACCGAAACCGTTTCCTGCAAAAAAACGGAGATGTTTTTAGTTTCCGCAGGCTTGTTCGAGGAAAAGGCTGAGGCTGAGGCGGCAATAAAAAACGTATCCTCCGCAGGCGGCGGGGGATATTGCCTTAAAACCGATTCGGGTTATCACGTGATGCATAGCTGTTATAAGGATAAAGCGTCAGCGGAGGCAAGCGTCCAAAGGCTTCAGGGGACTTTTAAGGATGCTGCCGTGGTAACCCTTAAGGTAGATAAAATTTCCCTGAAAATTACGGGAACAAGCGCGCAGACCGAAACGGTAAAAGGATGCATTGATTTTCTGTCTGCGGCAACGGAAACCTTGGCAGAGGTAAGTGCAAAGGTTGCCGAGGAAGAGCTTACTTCGTTAAAAGCAAGCGGAGAACTTCAAAAGCTTGCATCAAGGCAGGCGGAGAGCGAAAGGGCGCTTAGGGAGCTGGAATCGTCCAACACCTTCATAGTGGCAATGCAGGATATGATGGCGCTTTGCTCAACGCTTTTTGCCGAGCTTCCACAAAGCAGTGACGCGGAATTTAACCGCAAGCTTAACTACGTTTCCTGTGCCTTTGCCTGCGAATACGTTAAGTTTTGTTCCGATTTAGAATAAACAAAAAACTCTCGTTTTCGGCTCAGTGACCGAATAAGCGAGAGTTTTTATTTGATTTACGTTTGCAATTCATTATATTACTTTTTGCCAAGCTCTTTGTTTCTTTTATACGCCTTGTTAACCGCGTTAATTGCGCAAGCGCGGAGACATCCGTCCTCAAGGGCTTTTACTCCTTCAATAGTGCTTCCTGCAGGTGAGCAAACCTCGTCTTTGAGCAATTCAGGGTGTTTACCGCTGGCAAGTACCATTTTTGCCGAGCCGAGCATTGTCTGTGCCGCATATTTTATAGCCTTTTCTCTTGGAAGACCGCAGGCAACCGCACCGTCGGCAAGGGCTTCAAGATACATATACATATATGCAGGACCGCAACCTGAAACAGAGCAACCTGCATCCATAAGATTTTCGGGAATTTTATCGAGCTTTCCTGCAAAAGACAGCAAGTCAACAAAAGCCTTTTCAATTTCGTCTGTTACTAAGGAGTTAACGCAGTAAAGCACCATGCCCTCCCCAACCGTAACGCAGGTGTTGGGCATAATTCTGATAATGGGAGCGTCCACGCAGGAAAATGCGCCGATGGTTGCAATTTCCAAGCCTGCTGCCATAGAAACAAGTATTGGCTTTCTCTGGCAGATAAGCTCTTTTTCGGGGGCAAGCATCTGCTCCATAACCTGAGGCTTAACGCCTAAAAATACCATATCGCAAGAGGAAAACACCTCTTGATTTGTGCCAAATTCGCAGTTTAATTCCTTTGCAAGAGCCTTTGCTTTTTCCAAACAAAAATCTGCTAACATAAGTTGGTTATTTGTTTTTGCAACGGCTTTTGCTAAAGCACCGCCCATATTACCGCAACCGATAAAACCGATTTTCATAAATATATTTCCTTTCTTATCTGACGTGACCGTCACCTGAAATTACGTATTTATAAGTGTTAAGCTCACGAAGTCCCATAGGACCTCTTGCGTGAAGCTTTTGGGTAGAAATGCCCATTTCGCAACCGAGACCGAACTCTCCGCCGTCGGTAAAACGGGTGGAAGCGTTAACGTAAACTGCCGCAGAATCAATGCCGCCTACAAAAACGTTCTTGGCATTTTCATCATTTGTTATAATGGCTTCGCTGTGACCGGTAGAATGAGCGGAAATATGCTCAACCGCTTCAAGCACACCGTCAACACATTTGATTGCCAAAATATAATCTAAAAACTCCGTATCAAAATCATTTTCCCCTGCAACAGTGCCGGGAATGATTTTTTGCGCAAATTCATCAAGGCGGAGCTCCACGGGAGTTTTACCGCTTTCAATGCGCTTATCTACGAGAAGCTCTTTAATTCTCGGCAAAAATTCTTCTGCAATACATTTGTCAACAAGCAAAACCTCTTCTGCGTTGCAAACGCTCGGACGGCTTGTTTTTGCATTTTCAATTATTTTCTCCGCCATAGATAAATCGGCAGTTTTCTCAACGAAAACGTGGCAGATGCCCGTACCTGTTGCAATGCAGGGAACGGTGGCGTTTTTAACGCAGGCGTTTATAAGTCCCGCGCCGCCACGGGGAATAAGCAGGTCAACGTAGCCCTCTGCAGTCATAAGCTGATTTGCACTTTCACGGGTTATGTCCTGCACCAGATTAACTGCGTCGGGAGTAACTGAGGCGTTTTTAAGACCTTCCTTTAATGCGTTAACGATAGCGTTAGCCGAAAAAAAGGCTTCCTTTCCTCCGCGAAGCACGCAAACGTTGCCCGACTTAATTGCAAGAGCAGCCGCATCGCTTGTAACGTTGGGGCGGCTTTCGTAAATAATTGCAACAACTCCCATAGGTACGGAAATCTTCTGAATTTTTAAGCCGTCCTCGCGGACAAATTCTTCTAAGATTCTGTTAGTGGGATCGGGCAGGAGCGCAACCTGACGGATGCCCTCTGCCATAGCGTCGATTCTTGCGCTTGTTAACATAAGGCGGTCAATCATAACGGATGAAACCGTGCTTTTTGCCTTTTCAACGTCAAGAGCGTTAGCAGAGAGAATATTCTCTTTATTGTTAAGCAGAGCCTGAGCCATTTCGTTCAGAGCCTTATTTTTCTGCTCGGTGCTTAATCGTGCAACGGCAGACTTTGCTTTTTTTGCATTTTTCAGCATTTCAAACATAATATTCACCAAGTAATTAAATTATTTTGCAATGAATCTTGTGCCTACGGACTCACCGTCAATAATAGAATAAAGGTTTTCGGGATGGTCGCCATTGGTGATAACCATCTGACAGCCTGATTCAAGACAGATTTTTGCAGCGTTAAGCTTTGTCACCATTCCGCCGGTTCCCAGTTCAGAGCCCTTGCCGGAAGCAAGCTCATAAATTTCGGCAGAAACCTCGTTAACCTCCTGAATAAGCTTTGCATCGGGATTTTTGTGGGGGTCGGCAGTATAAAGACCGTCAATATCAGAAAGCAGAACGAGTAAATCCGCTTTAACGCTTTTAGCAACTATTGCCGCTAAGGTGTCGTTATCACCGATAACGATTTCGTCTGTTGCAACGGTGTCGTTTTCGTTGATAATCGGAATAGCACCAAGCTCAAGCAAACGAGAAAGGGTGTTGCTGAAGTTGTTGTGGCGTGTTTCGCTTTCAATATCGGCTCCGGTAATAAGAAGCTGACCTACGGTGTGATTGTATTCGCTGAAAAGCTTATCGTAAACGTACATAAGCTCGCACTGACCTACTGCGGCGGATGCCTGCTTGGTAGGAATGTCGTTAGGTCTGCCGGGAAGCCCTAATTTTCCAACGCCCATACCGATGGCGCCGGATGAAACCATAATAATTTCGTGGCCTGCGTTTTTAATGTCACTTATTATTTTGCAGATCTCTTCAACTCTGCGAATGTTAAGGTGGCCCGTAGCGTGTGCAAGGGTGCTGGTGCCTATTTTAACTACTGTACGCATAATAACTCCTGAAAATGTAATTTTATTCATTATACACCTAAAGGCCGTAAAACAAAAGCGTTTTTTTGATTTTTACCCTGAAAATCACATAAAAAGGGGCATTTTTTGGCATTTTGTTAAAACACTTGCAAAAAAATCCCATTTGTGTTATACTAAACTGACTATATTATTTTAAGGAGATGGTTTTACGGATCCGCTTCCCCGAAGTTGCACGCTAAATCAATTTTCAACACTTTGTGCAACGAACACAAAAATTGTCACTCAAACCCCACGCCTTTCTTTCAGCAGTATGCAATTGTTTTTGCGTTGTTAGAAAAAGAAAAGCACTTGATTATTTAATTTGGAGGTTTGTATGACTACTATTATAAAACAGTTAATATTACAGTTTATATTGATTTTATTAAACGCTTTTTTTGCCGCAACGGAAATTGCAGTTGTTTCCCTTAATGAAAACAAGGTAAAGGCAAAGGCTGAAGATGGCGACAAAAAGGCAAAGAAGTTGCTTAAGCTGATAAAGGAGCCCACCCGTTTCCTTTCCACTATTCAGGTAGGCATTACTCTTGCGGGCTTTTTAGGCTCCGCTTTCGCTGCAGACAACTTTTCAGGTATGCTTTGCGGTTGGTTGGTAACAAAGTTCAATATTTCCAACGTGTATCTTGGTCTGATTGACAACGTATCAGTTATTGCAATTACGATTATTCTTTCATTCTTTACGCTTGTTTTAGGCGAGCTTGTGCCTAAGCGTATTGCAATGAAAAATTCCGAAAAGCTTGCTAACGCTGTCAGCGGATTTATTGCATTTTTGATGGCAGTTCTTAGACCTGTAGTTTGGCTTTTAACAGTTTCAACTAACGGAATGCTTCGCCTTTTCGGTATTGACCCCAATGCCCAGGAGGAAACGGTTTCGGAAGAGGATATCGTTATAATGCTTGATGCAGGCGCCGAAGAGGGTACCTTAAATAAGGACGACATTGAATATATCAAAAACGTGTTTGAGCTTGACCGTCTTACCGCGGCAGACGTTATGACGCCCCGAAATTCCATCGAGCTTATTTCTTCCGACGCGACGGACGAGGAAATTCTTGCTCTGATTGATAACAGCGGCTACTCACGAATTCCCGTTTATACGGACACGGTTGATAATATTACGGGCATCTTGTTTGCACGAGATTATCTGCTTAAGCGATCCAATAAGGATTTTGAGTTAAGTCACGCTATGTATGCTCCCACCTTCGTTCCTGAAACTGTGCATCTTGACGCACTTTTTAAGGAAATGCAGATGGACCACAACCATATCGTAATAGTTGTTGACGAGTACGGCGGTACCGCAGGTCTTGTTACTATGGAAGACATTTTAGAAGAAATAGTAGGCGAGATTTGGGACGAGCAGGACGAGGAAATCGAAAGCTTCGAGAAAATCGGCGAAAACGAATACCGTATTTTATCTACTACCGCCATTGACGAATTCTTTGAGTTCTTTAATTTAGAGGAAAACGAGGAAATTGAGTCTTCTACGGTTAACGGCTGGATAACCGAGCAATGCGAGATGATTCCCGAAGAGGGACACAAATTTGAATACGAAAATCTCGTTATAACCATTACCAAGGCTGACGAGCTTCGCACCCAGGAAATCTGCGTTAAGGTTATGCCTAAACCCGAAACCGAAGACGAGGACGACGAATAAAATAAAAAAATTAAGAGCTTATGCTGCGATGCATAAGCTCTTTTTTTATTGAAATTTAACTTTATTGAAATTTAACAACACCTGAATTTTGTTTGGTGCTTCAAGCGTTAAGGCTATTTCTTATCCATGCTTGACATTATAACCTCAATAACCTTATCTCTTCCAAGATGTGCTCCGCTTTTTTTCATATTTTCAATATATTTGGATTGGGAGGCATAGAGGTCCTTGATTTCAAGAACGAGCTTTTCGGGAGTGATATTTTCCTCCTCAAGCCGTTTGGCGTAGCCTAAACGCTCAAATTCTTCTGCGTTAACAAGCTGGTCACCGCGGGAGTGAAGGGAGGGTAGAGGGATTAAAAGCATTGGCTTAAACAAAGCGAGAAATTCGTTGATGCTGTTGCTTCCTGCTCGGGAAATAACTATATCGGCGCAGGCAATAAAATCGGGAAGCTCGTCGGTAACGTATTCAAGCTGAACGTAACCCGTTTTGTTTATGCTTTCGTCAAGCTTGCCGTTTCCGCAGATGTGGATAATATTAAATAAGGGTAAAAGCTTATCTAAAACGGCACGCACGTTGTCGTTAACCGCCTTTGCGCCCAGGCTTCCGCCCATAACTAAAATAACGGGCTTAGAATCAAAGCCAAGCTTTTTAAGGGCAATGGTTTTGCTTCCGTGAAAGAGAGAATCACGAAGGGGTGTGCCGGTGCAAACCGCCTTTTCACCGAGACCTTCGGCAGTAGCACGGAAGGTGGTGCAGGCTTTTTTTGCGCAGGGCACGCACAGCTTTGTGGCAAGACCTGGAGTCATATCCGATACGTGAATAACTATTGGAACCCTGTGGGCGTTTGCCGCAAGCACTACGGGAACGGAAACAAAGCCTCCCTTAGAGAACATTCCTACGGGCTTAATCTGCCGCATAAGGCTTAAGGACTGAAAATATCCTTTAATAACTCTAAAGGGGTCGGTTAAATTCTTAATATTGTTGTAGCGGCGAAGCTTACCTGCACTGATGCCGTGGTAGATTACGCCGGGCATCTTTTCTATAAGGTCGCGCTCAATGCCTTCTTCTCTGCCGATATAATGCACGCAGTAGCCCTTTTGCTGCATAACGGGAATAAGGGCGATATTGGGCGTAACGTGGCCTGCAGTTCCGCCGCCGGTAAATATAAAATTCATATTAAAGCTCCAAGGAAAGTTTTCTGCCTGTGGGAACGTAGGGGGTAAGCTTTACTCCTACCATATTAAACATTTTCTTTGATGCGATAGTGCCTTCGGTTTCGGCGTATTTATCGGAAAGATAAATAACCTCCTTAACGCCGGACTGAATAAGCGCCTTTGCACATTCGTTGCAGGGGAAAAGGGTGGTATAGCACTTTGCGCCGCGAAGAGAAGCTCTTTCGCAGTTCAAAATTGCATTAAGCTCTGCGTGGCAAACGAAAGCGTATTTGCTCTCTAACATACCGCCTTCTCTGCCCCAGGGCATACAGTCGTCATCACAGCCCGTAGGCATTCCGTTATATCCAACGGTAAGAATTTTGTTATCCTGACTTACTATGCAGGCGCCGACCTGAGTACCTGAATCCTTACTGCGCTGAGCAGAAAGAAGGGCAATTCCCATAAAATATTCGTCCCAGGAAATGTAATCTGTACGTTTCATAATATCCTCCAAATAAGTTTATTCGCGGGGTTATGAGAATATTATATAATATTGTTCAAAAAAACGCAATAGAAGAATATCGGAACAAAAATAAAAGGTGTTTTGCAAATATGCGCAAAAAACTAATGCAAATCAAAATATTTGACAATAATATATAAGATGTGGTATGATAACAATGTGCGCGAATAAATTATTTCCGCTATTTTAGTAAAGAAAGCATACAACGAAAGACTTAAAAAATTAAAATTCGGAGTTAATGCATGGAGAATATTAACGAAATGGATGCTACGGTAAAAACCGAATCAAAGCACCGCCGTATGTACGACGTGCCTGAGGTTGAAGTATCCGAAAAACCGTTATACAATTTCATAAAGCGTTTCTTTGATATAATTCTGTCACTTATCGGCTTGGCTTTTTGTATCGTGCCCATGCTTATTATTGCAATAATAATCAAGTGCGATTCGCCCGGTCCTGCAGTTTATAAGCAGGAAAGATTAGGCAAGGGCGGCAAAAGCTTCTTGCTTTATAAATTCCGTTCAATGAGAATGGATGCGGAAGAGGACGGCGCAAAATGGGCAGAGGAAAATGACGAGCGTTGTACCCGAGTAGGCAAGTTTTTGCGTAAATCCAGGATAGACGAGCTTCCCCAGCTTATCAATATTCTTGTAGGCTCTATGTCGCTTGTAGGTCCCCGTCCCGAGCGCCCCTGCTTCTATAATCAGTTTGAGGAGTATATCCACGGCTTTTCCAAGCGTTTGCTCGTTAAGCCCGGCTTAACCGGTTGGGCACAGGTAAACGGCGGATACGATTTGCTTCCTGAGGAAAAGATCGTCTACGATATAGAATATATTAAAATGCGTTCACTCTGGCTTGACGTTAAGTGTATCGTCAGAACGGTAGCCGTAGTGTTCAATCATGACGGTGCAAGATAATATGGATTTGAGTAATAAAAACATACTTATAGTAAGTCCGTTCTTTTTCGATTATCATCAGCGCATTTCTCAGGCATTGAGGGACAGAGGCGCAAGGGTTGACGTTGTTGACGAGCAGCCCTCCCATTCTGCCGTAGCACGTATTTTAATGCGAAAAGATATTGGCTTGTATCACGGCGTAATTGAAGAATATTTTGATAACGTTTTATCTGAGCTTCCAAACGATTACGATTACATTCTGTTTATCAAGTGTGAGGCTCCCACCGTTAACGTGCTCAAAAAGTTCAAGCGCCGTTTTCCCTTTGCTAAGCGCATTTTATACCTGTGGGATTCCGTTGCCAACGTAAAGCATATTACGAAAAAGTTTGCGTACTTCAATAAAATATTCTCCTTTGACCACGATGACGTTAAAAGATATTCCTTCCTGGAATACGCCTATTGGGGTTACACTAAGGAGTTTGACGTTGAATCGGCACAAAAGCCCGTTTACGACCTTGCTTTTATCGGCACGCTTCATTCGGTGCGTCCGAGAGTTCTTGAGCATATCGGTAAGGAGTGTGAAAAACTGGGGCTTAACTTCTACAAGTTCGTTTACATACCGCATCCGTTGGTGTTCTGGTATAACAAGCTTGTAAATCCCTGCTTCTGCGGTGTTAAACGTCAGCAGGTACATTTTAAGCCTATTTCCACCGAGGAAACCATTGAAATTTATAAAAATTCCGTAGCGGTGCTTGAAATTGAAAACAGCTATCAAAGCGGTGCCACAACCCGCCTTGGCGAAATGATCGGTATGCGCAAGAAAATCGTTACCACCTTTGATTGCACCAATGAGGAATTCTTTGACAGTCAAAATCAGCTTGTCATTGACGGCAATAAGGTGAAGCTTGATAAGGAATTTTTCGAAACTCCCTATAAGCCCATTGAAGAAAATATCCGTAAAAAATATTCCTTTGATACTTTTATTGATACGGTGTTTAAGTAAAAAAACAGATGCAAAAAGCATCTGTTTTTTGTTTTTGCCAAAAATGCAAATAAAAAAGGCGCTCTTGTGAGCGCCTTAATTTTATTTGCTTTATTATCTTTCGAGAATGGAAACCTCGGTGTCCTTATCGAAAAGATGAATACGGTAGGGATCGAATGCAAGAACAACGTCGTCGCCTGACATAATGGTTGAACGGGGGTTAACACGGGCAACCGGGTTATCTGCCTGCTCCTGAATGAAAGCATCCATTTCAAGATAAACAAGAGTTTCATAACCAAGCTTTTCAAGAAGCTCAACGTGAGCTTTAACCTTAGCTTCGGGATGAGATTCGATGAAGATCTGCTCATCGTGGATATCGTCGGGACGGATACCTAAAATAACGTCCTTGCCGATATAGCTCTGGTCGGTAAGCTTGGAAATAACTGCCTGAGGAAGCTCAACCTTGTTTTCGCCAAGACGGGCAATAACCTTGTCACCGTCACGAACGAGTGTGCAGTCAAAGAAGTTCATCTGAGGAGTACCGATGAAGCCTGCAACGAACTTGTTGGTGGGGTAATCGTAAAGGTTCTGGGGAGTATCAACCTGCTGAATGAAGCCGTCCTTCATAACAACGATACGGGTACCCATTGTCATAGCTTCAGTCTGGTCGTGAGTAACGTAAATAAAGGTGGTGTTAAGACGCTTATGAAGTCTTGTAATTTCAGTACGCATCTGTACACGGAGCTTAGCATCAAGGTTTGAAAGAGGTTCGTCCATAAGGAATACCATGGGCTCACGAACGATAGCACGGCCGAGAGCAACACGCTGACGCTGACCACCGGAAAGAGCCTTGGGCTTTCTCTGAAGATATTCTTCAATACCGAGAGCCTTTGCAGCTTCCTTAACCTTCTTATCAATTTCGCCCTTATGAACCTTACGAAGCTTAAGGCCGAAAGCCATGTTATCGTAAACGGTCATGTGGGGATAAAGAGCATAGTTCTGGAAAACCATTGCAATATCTCTGTCCTTGGGAGCAACGTCGTTCATCAGCTTGTCACCGATGAAAAGCTCACCTTCGGTAATCTCTTCAAGGCCTGCAACCATACGAAGTGTGGTTGACTTACCGCAACCTGAGGGACCAACGAGAACGATGAATTCCTTGTCCTTAATTACAAGGTTAAAGTCGTTAACGGCTGTAACACCGCCGGGATATACTTTGTAAATGTGTCTTAAAGTAACGCCTGCCATAAAACAGTCCTCCTAATTATTTTTTCTCATTGTAACACGATAGATAAAATCACGCTACTGTCAAAATGCACAAATTGTAATAACGCTTTGCACAAGTAGGGGAGAAATATCAAAAAATCTCCCGTTAAGTGAATAGATTGATAATGTTTTTCTTCTTTTTTAAGGCATACTCGTAAGCGGTTTTTGTACCGCTATTACGTTTTGTAGTCGGACAATAATTTTCGTTGTAATAAAAAATGCAATATGCGGAATTGTCAATCATTTCGTAGTTTCGCTCAACGTAAGAATATTTGCCCGCATTTTTTAATTTTGGCGGATAATAAGTTTCCTCATAAGATTGGAGAAGATAGTTTTCATAAGATGTGTTAATGTGTTGGAAACTAGACCTAACATACACTCTTTTAATAAAAGGGTGATCTTTTTTTAATTCAGTAACAACTTCCCAAGATAAAGTGTCGAATTCACTCATGCTTCCAAATAGAAACGTATCAGCCCCTTTGCTGATTAGTGTTTGAACTGTTCTTCTTAAAGAGAGTATGAGACGCTCGTTTTTGTCGATAGTTCTGTGACCTATAAAGCAAATTTTCATTTTTCTACCTACAATTTTCGTGGAATTCCACAAATAATTATAACAAAACAATGCCAATAAGTCAATATCGTGGAACTCCACGAGATAATAAATTTAATAATTCATATAATAAATCGTGGAACACCAATAAGAAATTCCACGAGGTGAGTATATGAATATAAATGACGCAATCATCAAAAGAATTGATGAAATCTGCCAAGAAAAGAATATAAACGTTTGCCAGGTATCGTTAAACGGCGGAAAATCTCCCTCGGCAATCTATGACCTGATAAAAGGCAGAACAAAGTGCTCAAAGGTTTCAACAATAAAATCCTTTTGCCAGGGAGCAGGAATAACTTTGTCGGAATTTTTCGATAAAGAATATTTTAACGATTTTGAAGATTAAGAAAAAATGAAAGCCACGGGTTTCCGTGGCTTTTGATTTTATCCTTATTATTCCGTAAGCGAATATTTTTCCTGATAGAAAGCGAACAGGTTGTTAAATTCTTCCTGGTCGCCGCTTTTAACTTGCCTGAGATATTCGTGAATATCAAGCTCGTTATGGGCAATTTCCAAGATACAACCTGCAACGTTTGAGCAGTGGTCGGAAATTCTTTCAAGGTTTGTAAGCAAATCGGAAAGCATAAAGCCAAGCTCAATGGTGCATTCTTGTTTTTGCAATCTTTCAATGTGCTGCTTTTTAAGTTCGTCGCGCAAATCGTCAATAACCTGCTCTAAGGGCTCCACCTTTTTAGCGGCTTCAATATCGTTTTCCTTAAAGGCTTTAAGGGAAAGACCGAGAATTTCTTTAACCGCGTCAATAAGCGTGTTAAGACCTTTAGTTGCCGCAGGGGAGAAAATTACGTTTTTGTCGGTCATTTCTTCAGCGGATTCCACAATGTTAATGGCGTGGTCAGAAATGCGCTCAAAGTCGCCTATAACGTGAAGAAGCTTGTTGGATTCGCGGGAGTCAGCTTCTGTCATACTGTGGCTTGAAAGTTTAACTAAATATGAACCAAGTTTGTCCTCAAAATAGTCAACCTTGCCTTCTATTACGCGTAAGTTTTCAGCTTCGGCTTCGTCATATTTTTCTAAAAGCGTGAAAGAATCTAAAATAGAATTAACCGACATTTCTGCCATAGAAATTGCTACCTTTGTTGAACGGTCAAGAGCAACTGCGGGAACGGTAAAGAAACGTTCGTCAAGAAGCTGAGATTCGTCGGTAACTTTATTTTCACGAACAAGCAGATTTGAAAGGTTTTCGAGGTATTTTGAGAAAGGTGCGATTATTGCAAGAGCAACAAGCTTAAAGCCTGTGTGTACTACTGCGATACCTACATAATCGGCAGGAACAGCCATAAATTCAAAGTTAATAAAATTGTCAAGCAGGTAGAATAAAGGAAGAATTATTACTGTTGCTATAATGTTGAACGCAAGGTGTATAATTGCTGCACGGCGGGCGTTTTTGCTTGTGCCTACGGAAGAAATCATTGCACTTACGCAGGTGCCGATATTCTGACCCATAATTACGGGAATAGCCGTTGCGTACGTTACACTTCCCGTTGCGGTCAATGCCTGAAGCACACCTACGGAAGCTGATGAAGACTGAATTATTGCAGTAAATACCGTACCGACTATTACACCTAAAATGGGGTTGGAGAACATAACCAGCACTTCTCTGAATTCGGGAACGTTTTTAAGGCCTTCAACTGCGCCGGACATCATATCCATACCGAACATTAAAATTGCAAAGCCTAAAAGTATCATACCCGTATCTTTGCGCTTTGCTTTTTTCTGGAAAGCGAAAAGATAAATGCCTATAAGGGCAAGAATGGGAACAAAGGTTGAGGGCTTAAATAATGCCAGCCAAGCTACTCCGTCAGCATTTATTGCTTGCAGAGAAAGCACCCATGCGGTAACACTTGTGCCCAGGTTTGCACCTAAAATAACGCCGATAGACTGGGCAAGAGTCATCAATCCCGAGTTTACAAAGCCTACTACCATAACCGTTGTGGCTGATGAAGATTGAATAACCAATGTAACCAATAAACCCAATAAAAAGCCTTTGAAAGGGTGACTGGTGGCGGCGCTTAAAAAGGTTTTAAGCTTATTGCCTGCGCGCTTTTCAAGGGCTGCGCCCATGGCGTTCATTCCGTAAAGGAATAGGGCAAGTCCACCAATGAGTTCAAGAACGTCTTTTAATTCCATCTAAAATCTCCTTATAAAAGAATTTCTTTATATGCTCATCCGTCGGATGTTGTTTTATAACGTTTTTCCAAATTGTAGATTGCAAAATAATTATATCGAAAAAAGAAAAAACCGTCAAACAAAAAGGTTCTGTTTGACATAAAAATGAGGCAGAGTTATACTATATGCGAAAAAACAGAACACAGGTGATATTATGCAGAAATTATCTAAACGTTTAGAGCATTTCCAAACGGGAATTTTTGCCCGTTTAACAGTTAAAAGAGATGAATTGGTAAAGCAAAACAAAAAGGTTTACAACCTTTACGTTGGTACGCCCGATTTTGAAATTGACGAGGAAATCAGGCGCGTTGTTTCCGAAGCGGCAAAGGTGCCTGAAAATTATAAGTATTCTCTCGTTGACAGTAAGGAAATGCTTGAAGCGGTTAAGGAATATTATGCTAAACGCTACGGTGTGGAGATTTCTGTTGATGAAATTGCCTCATCAAACGGCTCTCAGGACGGAATAGGTCATTTGGGTCTTGCTCTTTGCGATCAGGGGGATACGGTGCTTCTTCCCGACCCCGGATACCCCGTTTTTGAAGCGGGCGCATTTTTTGCAGGAGCAACAGTGCATTATTACCCCTTAAAAAAGGAAAATAACTTCCTGCCCGATATGAAAGCGATTCCCGAAGAGGTGCTTAAAAAGGTCAAGTATATGATAGTTTCATATCCTTCCAACCCCTGCGGTGCGGTGGCTAATAAGGAGATGTACGTTGAGCTTATTAAGTATGCCAAAAAATACGGCTTCTACATAATAAACGATAACGCCTACAGCGATATTATTTTCGACGGTCTTGAAGGCTTTTCCTTCTTGTCCATCCCCGGCGCAAAGGAAGTGGGAGTGGAGTTTTTCTCCCTTTCAAAATCCTTTAACACAACGGGCGCAAGAATTTCCTTCTGCATAGGAAATAAAGAGGTTGTTGACGCTTTCCGCGTTATCCGCTCCCAGTACGATTTCGGAATGTTTAAGCCTATTCAGCTTGGTGCAATTGCGGCACTTAAGGTTGACAGAGAAAAAATCGAAAAGCAGTGCAATGAATATCAGGCGCGCCGTGACGCTCTTTGCGGAGGACTTCGCAAAATCGGTTGGAACGTGCCCGACTCAAAAGGTACAATGTTCGTTTGGGCGCCTATCCCCGATGGCTTCGCAAGTTCAATGGAATTTTGGGAGGAATTAGTTGATAAAACCGGCGTAATCTGCACTCCCGGCAACGCTTTCGGTCCCATGGGCGAGGGCTACGTGCGGTTCGCATTGGTTCTGCCTGCAGAGAAGTTAACCGAAATAGTTGACGTAATAGACAAAAGCGGTGTCCTGAAAAGATAAAGGAATTTTCAAAAAACAGTTGACAAAAAATTTTTCATATAATATAATAACCACGCTTTGAAAAAAGTTAATAAGTGATGGGAGCATAGCTCAGCTGGGAGAGCATCTGCCTTACAAGCAGAGGGTCATAGGTTCGAGCCCTATTGTTCCCACCATCATTGGCCCGGTAGCTCAGCTGGTTAGAGCGCTAGCCTGTCACGCTAGAGGTCGTGGGTT
>JAFVVO010000038.1 GCA_017502165.1 Clostridia bacterium | reverse complement strand
GCTCTGCCGATATGTTGCGAACGATCTCAAGCATATGGTCGTTGGTGGCGTCCTTTATATCTGCCTTGACATCAGTGATGTTCAGCCGCAAGAGATTGTCAGCATTGTTGTTTGCAATCTGTGTTTGGAACATCCATAGGAACACGGTTGTGGCAATAAAGGCGACGAGCATCAAGAATAAGAGCCATTTTAGGAAGTTGTAGGAAATGCTTGCACTCATTTCTTCTTCTGATGGGGTTTCGTAGATATCGGTGTGGAGCAAGGTGATGGCTGTTCGTTTGATCTCGTCCAGGTCGGTTTGCTTTCGCATGGTTTTTCCTCCTTTCTGTGGGAATAAAAAAAGCGCATGGATTTGTTCTTATCCATGCGCTCGGTGGCTTGTATTCGGTTGTGCGAGAGTTCGGCTCACTACAGAAAGGGAAAAATACCTTTTTCACATCTACAAAATCGCTTGTAAAAATTTCGACCGTAGAAACGGCGAAACCCCCGATAAAATCGGGGGTTTCTTGGGCAATATCTTTTTCATTGCCCTTTGATGGTCGAGGCGACAGGATTTGAACCTGCGGCCTTTGCGTCCCGAACGCAACGCGCTACCAAACTGCGCTACGCCTCGAAATATTTATATTGTTTTTATTGCCTAACAAATCGTAGGCTTTGTTTTAACGATATAAGTATATACAAAAAGTGCTGTTTTGTCAATTACAAATTATATGCTTAAATCTGTTCATTTTTGCTCTGAATTTATATCATATTATTTTATGTGCATACATTCATAACTTCTGCGGTACATAAAAAAGGCTATCGGTTGATAGCCTTTTTATTATTTTACGTAAGCTGCTAATTTTGTTGAATCAAGGTCACTAAACTCGGTTAAAGCGCTGTAAAGCTTTTGTGCGATAACCTTTGTACCGCCAACAGAGTTGCTTTCAATATTAAGAGGCATCAAAGGCTCGTGCAGGGACAAGCGAAGCAGGAACCAGCCGTTGCCGTCTTCTTCTCCAAAGGAAACGCGGATTCCCTCGTAATTATCGGGAGCAACGTTCCAGCCTTCTTGCTCGGTGGCGTAAGCGGTAATATAATCAATAACCTTTTGTCCGTATTCCTTGAAATCTTCAAGGTTGATATTCATTCTAAACTCAACGCTCTCAAGGGGTTCTTCAAGGCCTAAAAGCAAGTCCTCAAGCTTTTTGCCTTCAGCGCGAAGCTGTGCGGCTTTAATTAAAAGCTTGGTAACTAAATATGCGCCGTCGTCAAGGAAATAGTTTTCCTTAAGCGCCGCGTGGCCGCTTGTTTCAATAGCCAAGGGGCAATACTGACCTTCCTTATTAAGACGGATTGCTTCGTTAATAACGTTTTTATATCCGCGCTTGAATCTGTGATGCATACCGCCATGATTTTCGATGAATTTTTTGAGTCCGCTTGAAGTAATAGAATCGGTTACGATTACTGCGGGAGTTCTTTCTTCAAGCAAAATCGCAGAAATCAATGCAATAAGCTTGTTACGGTTGATTTCATTTCCCTTGGAGTCAACTGCGCCTGCGCGGTCAACGTCGGTATCGAAAATGATGCCCATATCCGCACCTGCGTTAAGCACTGCCTTGGAAATAGATTCCATAGCTTCCTTATTCTCGGGGTTGGGTATGTGGTTGGGGAAATTTCCGTCAGGCTCAAGGAACTGGCTGCCGGAAATATCTGCGCCCAATGGCTTAAGCACCTTTTCGGCATAGAAGCCGCCTGCTCCGTTGCCTGCGTCAACTACTACCTTAAAATTCTTAAGAGGCTCGTTAAAATTCTCGGCATTAACTGCATTACGAACTTTATTTACCAAAATATCTGTGTAAACGGATAAGAAATCGTACCGGCTGATTTCTCCCCTTGCTTCGGGAAGTGTTTCACCTGCCTGAGCAAACTCAAGAATTTGCTCAATATCACTACCTTCACAGCCGCCTGCTTTTGTAAAGAATTTAAGGCCGTTTCTATCGTAAGGCAAATGGCTTGCGGTTATCTGAATTGAACCGTCGCAATCAAGCTCGGGCACAACGCAGGTCATAAACATTGCAGGAGTGCTTATAAGTCCGCAATCAATAACCTTTACACCCGTTGAAGTTAAACCTTCAAACACAGCTTTTTTAATTCTTGGAGCTGAAATACGGGAATCGTTACCAACGGCAACCTTTAATTCCGTTTTATTACATTTTTTAGAAAGCCATAAACCGAATGCGCCTGCAATAGCCTTAACAGCTTCATCAGTAAGGTTAATTGCCCCGTTTTCACTTTCTACGGCAATACCGCGAATGTCGGAGCCGTTTTTTAATTGTTTCCACTCTTTATTTAACATTTTTTCACCTTAATAAGATTTTGCGAAGTAAATTCTCGTTGTTGCCTTTTTGCCGCAATGAACACAGGTACAGCCTTCTACGCTTTCAGCATCAAAGGGAACGTTTCTGGTTGTTGCGCCCGTTTCTTTCTTAATTGCTTCCTCACATTCCTTTTCTTCGCACCAAGGAGCGTAAACGAAGTTTTTATTTTCAATAGCTTCCTTGAACTCTTCCCAGTTCTCTGCGTTGCAGGTGTGAGCGTCTCTGTGAGCTCTTGCCGCTTCAAGCATATCTTTCTGAACAGTTGCTAAAAGCTCTTTAACTGTATTCTCGATATTATCAAGAGATACAAAAATCTTTTCGTGGGTATCACGGCGAACAAGTACCGCCTGATTCTTTTCAATATCCTTAGGTCCGATTTCAAGACGAACGGGAACGCCTTTCATTTCCCACTCGTTGAACTTCCATCCGGGAGAAGCATCACGGTCATCAAGTTTTACGCGGATATCGTTCTTCTTAAGAAGGTTTGCGATTTCCTCTGCCTTTTCGTTAACGCCTTCCTTATGAGCAGCAATGGGAACGATAACAGTTTGGATAGGAGCAACCGCAGG
This sequence comes from Clostridia bacterium, assembly GCA_017502165.1. Classification (GTDB taxonomy): domain Bacteria; phylum Bacillota; class Clostridia; order Christensenellales; family QALW01; genus UMGS1322. The sequence goes on along the minus strand of JAFVVO010000038.1, from coordinate 14,929 downwards.
GGGTAATTTAAGACCGCGTTCGTCACCGTGTACCATTACGATACCGCCGATAAGACGGGTAGAAACGCCCCAGCTGGTCTGATTAACGAATTTAAGCTCACCGTCTTTATCAAGGAACTTAATATCGAATACCTTGGAGAAATGGTCGCCAAGGAAATGTGAAGTACCTGCCTGAAGCGCTTTACCGTCAAGCATCATAGCTTCAATGGAATAGGTTGCAGAAGCGCCTGCAAACTTTTCTTTTTCACTCTTCTGACCGCAGAATACGGGAATTGCAAGAACGTTTTCAGCAAATTCGCGGTAAACGTTAAGCATTGTGATAGTTTCCTGCCTTGCTTCTTCTTCGGTGGCGTGAACTGTATGGCCTTCCTGCCACAAAAATTCGCTTGTTCTCAGGAAAGGTCTTGTTGCCTTTTCCCAACGAACAACGTTGCACCACTGATTACACTTTAAGGGAAGATCGCGCCAGGACTGTACCCACTTGGAATACATATCGCAAATGATGGTCTCACTTGTGGGGCGAACTACTAAACGCTCGGCAAGTTTTTCGTTTCCGCCGTGAGTAACCCAAGCTACCTCGGGAGCAAAGCCTTCAACGTGCTCTGCTTCCTTCATCAAGAAGCTTTCGGGAATGAAAAGCGGGAAATATGCGTTCTGAACGTCGTGCTCCTTAAATCTGCCGTCAAGCTGCTTCTGAATAAGCTCCCAAATAGCATATCCGTAAGGTCGGATTATCATAGTTCCTTTTACCGGGCCGTAATCAACCATTTCCGTCTTCAATACAACGTCAGTATACCACTGAGGAAAATCTTCGTTGATGTCGGCAATTTGTGTAACGAATTGTTTTTCTGCCATAATAATCTCTCCTTTTTGTTATTTTTTATATAGACTATATTATTATAGATTTGAAAAGTGTTTTTGTCAAACAAAAAAGCCTTAAAACCTAAGCAAGATGCAATTTTTCATTGTGTTTAAGGCGCATTTATGATAAAATAACTCCGTTGAAATTAAACCGAACAAGTAATTGGTACATAAGGAGTTTTAATGAAGAGTTCGTATAAAAATTTTTTTGCAGTTCTTGCGGCGCTTATTTGGGGACTTGCCTTCTCCGCTCAATCATACTGTGCCGAAAAAGGCATGGGTGCTTTTACGTTTAACGCTCTGCGCGCGCTGATTGCAACGGTGGTCTTATTCTTTGTTTGCATTATTTTTTCTAAAGGAACGTTTTTCAGCCAGTTAAAAGACAGAAAATATTTGTCTTCCCTGCTTGCAGGCGGTGCGGTTTGCGGTACTATTTTGTTTTTGGCAACTAATTTTCAGCAAAGCGCATTTTCGAGTGACACGGAAAGCGGCAAGGTTGGATTTATAACCGTTTTATATATTGTTCTCGTTCCCATTTTCAGCATAATATTTAAGAAAAAAGCCACTCCTACCGTTTGGGTAAGCGTGGTTATTGCCATAATCGGTATGTATTTTCTGTGCATTGAAGAGGGCTCGGGCTTTAATATAAATTACCACGATCTGCTCGCCCTTGCTTGCGCGGTTTTATTCTCTTTTCACATACTTTTTATTGATAGATTTGCCTCTAAAGTTAACGGAATACAGCTTTCCTTCGTGCAGTTTGCGGTTGTTACCGTGCTTTCGGGCGCTTGCGCACTTTTTACCGAAGCCATTTCACCTCAGCTTATTGTTTCCTGCTTTTGGCAGATCGCATACGTGGGCGTGTTTTCCTCGGGCGTTGCTTACACGTTGCAAATTATTGCTCAAAAGGATTCAAACCCTACGGTTATTTCTCTGCTTCTCAGCCTGGAATCAGTGTTTGCCGTGCTTGGCGGCGCGGTTATTTTAGGCGAGGTAATGTCAATTCGTGAATATATTGGCTGCGGAATTATGTTCTGCGCAGTAATTTTGGCGCAGTTGCCTGAAAGGAACAAGAAAAATGAAGCGTAAACTGAAATTGGTTTTATGGATATTTTGTACTCTCGCCTCTGTTCCCCTGATGCTTGCCTGCATATTTCATTATTTGTTTTTCGTTGCAGGTGTTCTGGCATTGGTTGCAGGAATTTTAGGCATTATCGGGTGCAGAAAAGGTTAGAAAATATTATCTAGGGCTTTGAATTTAGTATAAAACAAAAATTTTACAACCGATTCAAGTTACAATGGTTTGGCTAAAAAATAAAGGGCTGAAGATTCAGTCCTTTATTTTTCTGTTATAATTGTTTTAAGCTGTTGTTTTGTTCTGTAGCCGACTATTGTCTTTTTAGGCTCGCCGTTTTCAAACAGTATCATGCAGGGAATGTTGTTGATACCGAATCTTTCTGCCAGGTTATTGTTTTCGTCAACGTTAACCTTGGCTACGGTAACTGCGTCTGTTTCTTGGGCAAGTGCTTCTATTTCCGGCTGAATCAATTTGCAGGGGCCGCACCATTCGGCATAGAAATCAACCAAAACGGGAATTGCGCTGGCCTCCACAACTGCGCGAAAGTTGCTTTCGCACACGTTTTTTACTTGTGCCATTTTTAACCTACTTATTTCTGTCCGTCAAAGCAGACTGTTTTTATGATTTGATTATCATATAAAATCTATTTTCTGTCAAACGCTTTTAAGGTTATAAACACTAAATTTACAATTTGTACATTTTTGTCAATTTTTCATTTTATAATAAAAAAAATAATTGATAAAACACAGAATGTATGATATAATTTACTCCGTTAAAAAACGACGGTATTTTTTAGTTTTTTAATATCATTTTTTGTATTTTATTGCACTTGGTGCGAAAGGGGTATTTTATTATGAAAAAGGTTTACACTGGTAAAACAAAAGACGTTTACAGCCTTGAAAACGGCAACGTTTTGTTAAAGTTCAAGGACGATTGCACCGGTAAAGACGGCGTATTTGATCCGGGCGAAAACACAGTTGGTCTTACGATTGAAGGTATCGGTAAAGCAAACCTTCAGACAAGCGTTTATTACTTCGAGCTTCTTAAGGCCGCAGGCATCAAAACTCACTACGTTAACGCAAATATTGACGACGCTACCATGGAAGTACTCCCCGCCACCGTTTTCGGCCACGGTCTTGAGGTTATTTGCCGTTTAGTTGCTACCGGCAGCTTTATCCGCAGATACGGCGAATATATTGCTGACGGCACTCCTCTTGAAGACGGCTACGTTGAATGCACCTTCAAAAACGACGCAAAGGGAGATCCCTTAGTTACGGGTGAAGGTCTTGCCGCTCTTAAGGTTATGACTCCCGAGATGTTTGAAAGCATGAAGGAGCAGACACTTAAGATTACTAAAATCGTTGCTGACGACCTTAAAACCATCGGTCTTGACCTTTGGGATATTAAGTTTGAGTTTGGCTACAACAACGGCGAGGTTATTCTTATTGACGAAATTGCTTCAGGCAACATGCGTGTTTATAAGGGTGATAAAATCGTTGAGCCCGTTGAGCTTACAAAGCTTATTCTTAACAGATAATAAGATTTTATCAAAAAAAGCATCACGTTACAAAACGTGGTGCTTTTCTTTTTACTTTATACAATACCATTTTTGCGGAATGGGTGCTTCGCCGAAAAGGGGGTCTTCCCCACCGCTTTGCTTGAGGATAAGTTCAATAGTTTCCTTCATCTTTTTGGCGTTGCAAAGCTGTACGGGAGCATCACCGATAAAGCCGTCTCTGATGCAACGGTGGTAGCGGAACGCGGTATCGTATTTTACAAAGCGTTCGGAAATATCTTCGGTGTAATCGGTGTAATAAAGGCCTATTTCCTTCTTTATTACGGTGCCGTCCTTTCTTTTAACGGAAACGGGTGTAGCCTTTGTGTCCATTCGGTTGGGCACGTTAAGTATTTCGTCAACTGCGTGAAGATAGGTGTTTTTATTCTGGGCAACGCCTAAAAGCAAAACGCAGCCGTCACGATAAAAAAGTTTGCCGTAGCAGCCTTCTTTAGCAGTTGAGGTTTTAACAAAGGGCTCATTTGAAATAAATTCCTCTGCCTGCGCCTTGTCACCGAACACCACAAGAGAATGAGTTGGATTTTCACTTCTTATTCCTCTTGCGTCCTTAAGAGCTACAGTGGCAAGAGCGCCCATACAATGCTCGTTCTTTGTTAAATCAAGGGTAATATCCTTGCCCAAATTGTGCCAGGTGTGAGTGGGAATACAGAGCAAGCCTCCCTTGGCTGTAACGTGCGAAACAAGAGCATCAAGCAACATTTCGGCTCCGCCTTCAACCTTGCCTACTGCACGAAGAGATGAGTGCACCATCACTATTCTATCCTGAGGAACGGATAAAAGGGTTAACTGCTTAAATATGTCGTTTTTAGTATAAAGCATTTTAGTACCTCGGTGAAGCAAAGTATTTTTACGTTTATTGAAATAAACGACTATTCTTTTATCTGAAGGAAAGCAGATAAAACAGCTCTGTTCCGTTTTTGCACAGTCCTTTACAAATAAAGCCCATATTTTCATACAGAGTCTGGGCGCGAAGGTTGGCAACGTGGGTGGTAAGCTGTATTCCGCCCTTCCCCTGCTCCTTAGCCTGCGAAATGGCAAATTCGAGAAGTTTTCTGCCTAAGCCCTTGCCTTGAAGGTCGTCTCTGACCGCTACGCCAAGCTCGGGAATGGACGTGTTCCAATCAAGGAAGAACACGTAGCCTGCCATTTTACCGTCCTTTTTGATAATCCAGTATTTACGGGTTGCATCGCCCTTCGCCAAAAATTTGAGTACGCCGCGGCGGTTATAGTCGCGTCGGTTAAAAAGCGCCTTTGATTCACCGGACATACAATCGAAAAACTCATTGATAAGACTTTCGTCACCAAGGGTGATTTCGCAAATTGAATTCTCCAAGATATTCACCTCAAAACGTTATAATGACGTTGATTATCAATAAAATATGCAGATATTTGTTTGATAAAAACCGTCGAAACGGTTTTTGTTGAAATGATAGTCCTTTCAACATTAACAATCATTATAATAAATATGTTCACAACGCTACAACGTTATTGATAAAATTATACCACAACAACACAAAATATTCTACAATATTTTATATTATTATTGCACATTTTTTCTGCAGGTGTTATAATATTTATGCAGATTTTATATTATTCTGCGCAATTTTGAATTGGAGAAATAAAAATGGAATTTGAAACTGCCGAACAAGTTGCCAAGCGTGAAAACGTAACGGTGAGAACCGTTCAGCTTTGGGCTAAGGAAGGCAAAATTGAAGGTGCGAAAAAGGTTGGCAGGGATTGGCTGATTCCCGTTAATGCCTCTGTATCAAAAAAGCCTGCGGATTCGTCTGATACAAGCGTTTTTTTGCCTTTTACCGCAAAATTTACCAAGGACCAGAGTTTTTCCGAATTCATTTCAACGATTAAAAGCGACGAAGAAAGAATCCTGGCAACAGGTGAATATTACTATTTTACGGGACAGTGCGACAAGGCAGTTGAATCAGTCTACGATTTACTTACTTCCCCGAACCCTGCCATATATTTCAGCGCGAGTATAATTTACTTCTATTCTAAACTGGCTTTGGGAATGACTCATCTGGCAAATCTTTCAATGAAGAATATTCAGGAGAGATTATCTAAAATACTTTCGGAAAAAACCGACGACCGTACTACCGCTATTGCCGTTTTTGCCTGCTCCCTTTTATCTGCTCAGCTTCATATTCCCGATAAAAAGATTCCGCCCCTTGAGGACTATATAAAATATCTTGACGGTGGAGTAAAGTATTTTGCGCTTAACATTATTGCGTATAATGCTTTTTTGAAAAAGGATTATTCCCGCGCATACGGCTTGGCTGAGGCCACCTTAATAATGATGCCCGAAAAATATTGCGTTACGGGAATTCACTTGCATACCCTTGATGCTATTTGCTTAATGCAGTTGACTAATCCAAAGGATGCAAAGCGTCATTTTGCATCTGCCTTCGAATTTGCTGAAAAGGAGAGGCTGTTTGCTCCCTTTGTAGAATATCATCTTCTTCTGCAGGGCGTTTTGGAGGCTCAGCTGAAGAAAACACATCCAAAGGAATATCAGTTCATAAACGAATTGAGCGCACGCTTCGGCGCAGGCTGGCGCGGAGTGCATAACGAGGTTCTTAATAAGACGGTTGCCGATAACCTTACCACTACGGAATTTATTATTGCTATGCTCTATCACCATAATTGGCGCATAAAGGAAATTGCCGCCCATATAGGTCTTTCAGAACGTACGATAAAGAATTATTTGCAGATAATTTATCAAAAGCTGGGTATTAACGGCAAAAAGGACTTGGAGCAGTTTATGATTAACTGAAATTTAATAAAATTTTTATCAGGAGCACCGAAAATTTCGGTGCTCCTTTTCGTTATAGCGAAATCTTCTTATTTGCCGTTTTGCACCTTTTTTTAGGAAATATTCGTCACTTTTTTGATAAAAACAAGCTCTTTAGAAAATTAAATTTTGCCATAAACGGCTTAATCAGGGCGTTTTTAGGCGAAATTGTGATTTCGTTATAACGAAAAACATTCCCTTTATTTTGCACCTTTTTTCTTGATTTTGCATCGTTACAAAGCAGATTTTTTCTGATACAATTTAGCCATAAAACAAAAAGGAGTTCGTTATGGAACAGACAAAAAAACGGATTTTTCGTTTAGATGATGACGCAGTAGAAATCGCCTTTGTCTTAGATCCGGAAGCTAATATTTTTCTTGGCGACTTTCCTGATTTTGCAGAGTGTCCGCGATACACGAAAAACGGATACTGCTGGGTAAACGCTACAAATGATGATTGCCCCTATGCCGAATCAGGCTACGGTGATTGCGGTTCCTGCCCACATTTTCATTGTGAACAACCCCGAGACCTTATAGGTATTTGTAAAAACGAATTATTAAGAAAGGAAGGCTAAAAAATGAAAAAAATGCTTTCAACCACATCAACAAAACTTATCAGCGTGCTTTTATCTATTGCACTGGTGCTTTCAGTTTTTGTAGGACTGACTATCACCGCGAGTGCGATAACAAGCTCTAACGCACAAAAATTTGCCGACTCGGCTACTTTGGACGGTTGGCAAAAATTCTTCGGCTCCTCTGCACCATCAACAGTTAATGCCGGCGGAGTTTGGACAGACAAATCTGTTTTTGTTGACGGTTCCTCCTTCTCAGGATTGACCGACGCATACAACGATCCCATTTCTCCTACGGTTTCCGACGACAGCTTTTTAGTTGCTCTTTCGGCAATAGCTTCAAACAAATCTATCGTTGGTTATTCGCATATTCCTACCGATACACTTCTGTTGCTTGATATTTCAGGCTCAATGGGTCCCGGCAACAGCAATAACGACGCAGTTGCTGACCTTGTTCTTGCGGCAAACGCGGCCGTTACAAAGCTTCTTGCCCTTAACAACAATAACAGAGTTGGCGTTGTTTTATATTCTGCTGAATATGACCGCGGCAACGATTTCCATTATTACACGCTTCTGCCCGTTGACCGCTATAGTGCAACCGATACCATTACTTATAATAACGGAACATTTTTTGACACAAGCGACGACGTTACGGTTGGCAAATTCTTTGTAACCAATAATAATGAAAACACCTTCGCTATCGCAAGCGGCGTTAAAAATTCTAACAATACTGCTGTACACCAGACCTCTATTGACGTTGTGGGCGGTACGTACATTCAGGGCGGTCTTGACGCCATTGACGATATCTTTGCTTCCATTGCCGCAAATAACGATACGGTTATTAAGGACGGCTTCCAGAAGGATGCTCAGCGTAAGCCCGTTGTGGTTCTGATGTCGGACGGCTCTCCCACATACGCAACCACCTCGTTTGCAAACCCCGGCAATCCCAATCTGGGTAACGGCTCCTCTACAAACAGCACCTATGCTTTCCTTACTCAGCTTACTGCGGCGTTAGTTAAGGAAAAGGCTTCCGAGTATTACGGAAACGAAGCTCTTTTCTATACTCTTGGTCTTGGCGTAGGCAATGACAATATTGCTCAGAGCGTGCTTAACCCTGCAGCCTCTACAAACACCATTGCAGGCTATTGGAACAACTACAACAGCGCTGCAAACAATTCTTCACTTGAAATTACAAACGGCGTAACCATTACAAAGTCAGACGCTGTTACTGATATTAACTATGCTGACCAGTATTTCTCTGCCTCTACCGGCACGGATTTGTTTGAAGCATTTGACAGGATTGTTAACGAAATCATTATTCAGTCACTTTACCGCCCCACTCTTATCGAAAACAATAATGCTCATATGGAAGGCTATATCGAGTTTATTGACGATATAGGCGACTTTATGAAGGTTGAGCAAATTGAAGGTATCCTTATCGGCAACAAGCTCTTTACCGGCGAAAAGCTTTCTGAAAACTTCAAAGACGGCGGCGGCAGCTTAGGCACCGTTGCTAACCCCAACGAACTTGGTAACAACTTTATATGGGCCGTTAAAGAACGTCTTGGAATTACCGATACTCAGGTTGCCCGTCAGCTTGTAACTCTTGCTTATGAGCACGGTCAGTTAAGCTACACTTCACCTACCGAATGGTCTAACTACATTGGCTGGTATGCTGACGAAGACGGCAAGTTTCTTGGATTCTGGGATAAATCACACACCTATTCACAGATGCCTGACAATGCAGTTTATATTAATAAATCATACGGTATGCTCGGCGAGGTTAAGGACGGCCACAACATAAGCGACCTTATGTACGTTTCTATTCAGGTTCATACTGAAATTGAAGCAAAAACGGCTTCAACTGCAGACACAGACGTTATTAAGCCTGCTCATTCTCAGCTTATTTTCCGCGTTCCCGCTTCCTTGATTCCTGTGGTTTCCTACAGCGTTACCTTAGAGGGTACGGGATATGAGGATGCAAGAAACATCGAAATGACTATTTCTGACGCTTCCCCCATCAGACTTCTGTTTGAGATTGGACTCCGCGATGATATTAACGAATTCAATATTCAACAAACTGTTGGCAATGCGTACCGCGGTCAAGACGGAAAATACCACCTTTACACTAACGAGTGGAGCGCACAGCAGTTTGACGATGAAACCCACCCCTCCAATCCCACATATATTCATCCTACAGAATCTATCAATACCATTGCGTACTTTGAGCCCAATTTATCCAACGAGCGTTACTATTACACCGAGCCTACTCCCGTTTATTATTTAGACGGTTCAGTTTACAAAAAGTATCAGGGCGCAACGGCTCCTAAAAACGTTGCAGGCGTTGAATTCTTCCGTCAAATAAATACTTTTGCTCTTACCGACAGCGTTTTAGACGGTAATGCGGCAAATTTGATTAAGACCTACGAAAAGATTTCTGCTGAGGCTCTCGCAGTTGCTGACGATGATGAAAATAATTATTGGTTCATTCCCAAGAACACTATCCACAGAGTTTACGACGAAATCGAAACTGCAAAGGTTGTTTCGGGTGGTGGAGAAACCAAAACCTTAGAGTATTCATACTTCCCCACTGTTGAGCATCTTTCAGGCACTCACTACTACGCAGACGCCATTTTAGGTAATAACGGTCTTTTAGTCATAACTCCCGCAACGGGCATTATGATTACTAAAACCGTTGACGAGACCTTAACGGGTACTGCAAGCGAATTCACCTTTAACGTAAACCTCAAAAACGTTGCAAACCGTTCATTTGACCTTATGTACAGAACTGCTGACGGCAGCTTTGAAACACGAAACAACAAGCTTAACGTTGACTCCAACGGCAACGGCACCGTTACCATTAAGGCCGGTGAAACCGTTTATATTGACGGCATTGATACGGGCGTTGAGTACACCATTACCGAAACAGAAGGCGCAACGTATAAGGTTAAGTCCTCTTCAGGAACTACGGGTACTATTGTTGAAAATACCCTTGCTGAAGTAAAGTTTGAAAACACCCTGAAAAATGACGGCTACTTGGTAATTTCAAAAGCTGTTGAGCATCCTTTTGCCGAAGCTCCCTCTATGCTCCGATACAGAGATTTCTCCTTTGAAATTGAGCTTTCAAATTCAGGCGCTGCTTATCCCGATGCAACTGTTGAAGTTCATTATTCAGACAATCCTGACGTGGTTCTCGACTTCCCCGTTGTCAACAACAAGGTTACAGCCATTATTCTTGGAGCAGATGAGTCTGTATTTATCAAGATTAAGGAAGGCTGGAAGGCTACTGTTACTGAAAAAGATATCCCCGACGGCTTCTCAATCAAATCACAGACTGTTACTCCTGCCGACGCTATTATAAGCACTACGGAAAACGTTGTTTACCGCTTTGTAAACACCTATGAGCCTGCGTCGGTTAAGCCTAACGCTACAATCACCTCAACAAAAGAGTTTGTTGGCAGACCTTGGACCAGCGCAGATTCCTTTACCTTTACTTTAAGCCAGTATAATCCCAAGACGGCTGAATTCGTTAAGGTTCCCGGCGGTGAAGAAACCGTTACAAACACTCTTGATGGCGTTACGACTGTTACCTTTGGTGTGGCTTTAACCAATGCCTTTAAGCAGGTAGAATTTACTGAGGTTGGCACTTATCACTTCTCAATTACCGAAAACGCTCCTGCCGATAAGAAGGGCATTACCTTTGATACCGCTTCCCGCGATTTCAACGTTATAGTTACCGACGAAGACCTTGACGGCGCTCTTGAAATTAAGGAAATCGTTAATGCTAACCGCACCGCAGTTAACGCTTCCGTTATCGAAGCTCAAAAATTCGTTAACTCCTATGCGGCAAGCGGAATTGCTGAAATTACCTTTGAAATCAACAAAACCGTTGACGTGACTGACAACAATATGTCCTATGCTCTTGACGGATTTGAGTTCGGTATTTACGATAAGGTTACCGGTGAATTGATCGGCACCACGAACACTACCGACGAAAACGGAAAAGCAACCTTTACCCTTTCCTATAACGCTAACGGCGTTGATTATCAGAACAACAAGGTGTTCCGGTACGTTATTAAAGAGACTAATTCAAAGATTCCCGGTATGACGTACGTTGAGGATATGGAGGTTACCGTTACCGTTACCGATAAGCTTGACGGCACTATCATCGCATCCTCCAGCCTTACCTCCACTAAGCAGGACGGCACCGTGCTGGTTGACCGTACTAACGTTTATAACCCCGATAACACGAAGGTTGACGTGAACATTGCAGTTGATAAGACCGTTCAGAACACGGGCACTGCAACTATCGGTCCTGAAGGCTTCCATTTTGTGCTTGTTGAAAACGACGCAAGCGGCGACAAGGAAATTGACAGAGTTACCTCTGATACCAGCGGCAAGGCGGCCTTTGAAAAGCTTACCTTTACCGGTGAAGACGTTGGCAAGACCTTTACCTACACCGTAACAGAGATTGAAGGTACTTTGGCAAACGTTGATTACAGCCAGCAGAAATACGAAATCGTTGTTAACGTTCTTCTTGACGAAAACAACAAGGTTATCGCAAAGGTTACCTGCAATACTGAAGACGTTACCAATAACGTTACCGTTGAATTTGTAAACGTTCATTCAGGCAATCTTCCTACACCTACTCCCACTCCTACCCCCGCACCTGCACCCAAGCCTGTGGCTACCGGTGACAATGCAAGCACTTTCCTTTGGATTGGATTGGTTCTTGCTATTGGCGGCGGATTGGTTATCGTAGCAAAAAAGAAAAAAGAGAAGGAAGAAGAGTAAACAACTAAACTAAAAAAGACTTGCTGAAAAGCAAGTCTTTTTTGTGTTTGTGTTTTTATAAGGTTTCTTCGGCTATTGGCGTATTGGACGCCATATCGCTCTGGCGGCGCGCAAGCAATTCCTGAATGAAAACCAAACGCTCAAGCTGTTCACTTTTAAGCATAAAGTTTTCAAGCTCACGCTCTAACATTTTATATTCCTGCTTGATTTCCTCTGCAGTTTTACCGTTGGAGAGCGTATTGGAATTGATTTCGTCAATTTTGCAAACGAAATATTCATAGGAAAGAGCGCTTCGTATTATCTGATTGAAGCCGTTTTGCTTGAGCCAGGATTTACGGATAACGCTTGCCGTGGCAAAATACCTTTGCATATTTTTGCCGTCCTCTGCATTGCCCCAAAGTCCAAACTGAATCAAATAGCATCTTGCCAGATTATAGCCTACAAAGCCTGACCAGATTTTTAAGCCTAAGTCAGTATAATCCGCGTAATCGTCCACTACCTTTTTGAAACAATTGGTTGCTTCCTTAATGTGAAATTCCTTTTTCTGTGTTTCATATAAATGCAGGTGCAATAAGCCAAGATAATCGTAATAAACGGTAAGTGCCAACGGATTTTTTACTCCGCTTTCCTCGGCAGGCTCCATAAGCAGCATATTGAGAAGCGACTCGTAATCAACGTGCTCGTTTCTGATTTTACTTTGAACATACTCACGCACTACCGAAGACAAATTGCGTATGAAGGAAACGCTTTTTTTGCCGCAATAGGCAATATCCTGCTGACGATAATTAGAGGTTAAACCCTTTATCTTTTCCATAAAGGCGTCCACCCAATCGTTTCTGCCAAACATGGAAATAAAACCTATTCTCTCTAAGAAATACAAGCACCGCTCCTCAAAATGATTAAAGCTTGCACATTCGTCCAGCCAGTAATTAAGCACGGCTTTAAGATAAACGTCTTCCTTGGAATCCAATTGGGAGCAAGCAGAAAATAAATCCTCATAGTCAACATAGTGCTCGGTGCGCTCCAAAAGCTTGTCGTACTGAGGAATTTCGCCGTTGTTATTCTGAGAGCTAAGCTTAAGAATCTTATCTAAAACGTCACTGAAAACCTGCTCCATATTCTCGGGAGAAAAATATTTTATGTCTATTCCCTTTAAGTCGGAAGGCAAATCTATATTTCTCTGTGTTGGGTCAAAGTCACTTAAAAGAATGCACTTTTCTCTGCCTAAGCGGTAAATTGCCATACCAAGCTCGAACACCACGTTCTGCCTGATGCGGTAAACCTCTTCCCCATTCTTTATGCAGCAATCGTCGGCAGTAAGAAAGGCAAGGCAATACTCGGTTTGAGTAAAAAGTTCCGTTACGTTAGTTAATAAGTCGCCCGTAAGCACGCTCTCCATTACGATTTTGGACGTAATGGGATAACGCTGGTCTTCCGAACGGCTTAAAATAAGCTTATTCATTTTGTCGGCATATTTCGAGCCTGAGCCTCCGTAAACAATGGATACAAGTTTATACTTCTTAAGCATATAATTTCCTCGCTTTTCTTATGTGTATTTTGAGTTTTGATAAAAAATGCTAAAGTATTCTTTAATGAATTATATCATACCCGTTATTATACTGCAACAATAAATCACTATTAAACAACGCGTGATTCATTGTTGAAACAGGTAACCAAATCATTGTAACGTGTAAAAAAAGACAGTCCAAAGACAGTCTTTTGTGGATGTTACGAACCATTATGATGCCAACTTAAAATTGTTCTTTTGAAAGGTCAATTAGTCGTAAAAGTTCATTTTGTCTTTCGCGGAGTTTTGGTATCAATTATAAACCTCGTTTGTTCTTTTTTAGAAAAGTATAGAGGTCAAAGTATCTGTACCAAAGTCCGTATAAAAACCGTATTTCTTCTTGTAATTCTTCTTTGTTCATATTACTGCCACCTTTCTTTTTTGGTAACAGCAATTATATCCGAAAAGTTTTAAAAGTCCAGAGAATTTTATTCATAACGGGCAACAACATAGCCCTTATTATATATTTGCTCAAAAGCATCTCTTTTGTTTGAAAGAATATATTCTAAAATGTGCCTATTGTCTAATTTGATTTCCAAACTCTCCAGCATTTTTAGTGTTGTAGGATTAACCAAAAGAGTAACTCTATGTTCTTCGTCCAAAGCGAATTGTAAGTACACGTCCACTCGTTTCAAGTAATTACCTGTTACAACATTTTTATTCAAATGATTGTAATAAAACAATTCGTCATTTACATACATTCCAAATTTATCAAATTTCAAAGAAAATTCGTCAGTAGAAAAATCATAAACTTCAAGTGATTCTTCTTTTGAAATATCAAAATCATATCGTTCAACTTCAATTTCAATTGCTTTTTTTCGCACAAGCGGAACGCTTGCCAAAAAGATTATTGAAATTAAAACAAAAGCGCCCAAGCATAATAGACCTTGAACTAAATATTTTTCATCGTCTATTTCCATTAAAACAGCAAAAGCACCTATGAGTAAAAAGCAAACAACAGCATAAATAGGGGTTAGTATATAGGATACGGTAAAATTCAAAGGTAACATTTGAGTTTTTTCGTATGCTATAATTTCTTTTAATCCTACTTTATCATTTTCTTTATTCATAACCTCACCGCCTTTGTGATGATTATATCATAAAACTACGAATAAATCAATACGAAGCATTGTATATCATCATTGCGAAAATTTTTTATACACGCTTTGCGTGGTGATATACAGTCCTAGCGGACTGATGAAATACAACGATAGCAACGCTATCGTTGATGATATGCCATTGCTTTCGCAATGGATAAAAAAATCGACTTGTTTTCACAGGTCGATTTTTGGGCTGTGGGCTACAAAAAAGACATTTTTGCCGTTTTCGCATATGAATTCGAACTCTTGCAAAAAATGAAATCCTTGCTGATGCAAGGGTGAAATCAGCTAACGCTGATGAAATCTTCGGCTTTGCCTCAGATGAAATTAAATCCACCCACTCGCCGTCGAGGCGAATTTCACCCAACGAAGTTGGATTTCATCGCAGCAGGCGATTTCACCCACCCGCAAGGGTGGATTTAGTTGAAAAAAGCACCGACAAAGTCGATGCTTTTTTCTGGTGGAGAGAGATGGATTCGAACCATCGAAGTCGAAGACGGCAGATTTACAGTCTGCTCCCTTTGGCCACTCGGGAATCTCTCCATGTATGGAGCTGGTGATGGGACTCGAACCCGC
>JAFVVO010000037.1 GCA_017502165.1 Clostridia bacterium | reverse complement strand
ACAATGGAAATCGACCTTATTACCGAAATCGCTATTGAAGAAGGTCTCCACTTCGCTATCCGTGAAGGCGGCAGAACCGTTGGCGCAGGTATCGTTAGCTCAATCGTTAAGTAATTTTTGATTGAATAATTAAACCAACATTAAAACCGATGGATTTTCCATCGGTTTTTTGTTTTTGGATAAAGCATACTATTCTTTAACGTTGTGCGCCGTACAAGTTATTCATTATTCACTAAATAACAAAGGGGCAATATTTGTTGCAAAATCAGTCCCATTGTGATATTATATAAAAAAACAAAAAAGGAATTAACGCAATGATATATTCTTCCGCATTAGATTTGGTGGGTAACACTCCATTGGTAGAATTGCAAAACATTGAGAAGGAATTTTCTCTTAAGGGCAAGCTTTTAGCCAAGCTTGAACTCTTTAATCCTGCAGGCTCTTCAAAGGACAGAATTGCAAAGCACGTTATTTTGCAAGGCCTTTCAGACGGCACCTTGAATAAAAATTCCGTTATTATTGAGGCAACAAGCGGTAATACGGGTATTGGCATTGCTATGGTGTGCGCCGCCCTTTCCCTTAAGGCTGTTATCGTTATGCCCGACACTATGAGCAAGGAGCGCATTGAAGCTATCAGCGCCTTTGGTGCTTCCGTTGTGCTTTCCGACGGCGCAAAGGGTATGCAGGGGGCAGTTGAAAAGGCGGAGGAAATTCAAAAAAATACCCCCGATTCAATTATTTTAGGTCAGTTTGTAAATTCGCTTAACCCCCAAGCCCATTTCGAAACCACGGGCAAGGAAATCTGGCAGGACACCTGCGGTGAGGCAGACGTTTTTGTTGCGGGAATCGGCACGGGCGGTACTATTTCGGGCGTCGGCAAATTCTTAAAAGAAAACAAAAAGGATATTTTGATTGTGGGCGTTGAGCCTGAAAGCTCACCTCTTATCACTAAGGGCGTTAGCGGCAGCCATAAAATTCAAGGCATCGGCGCAAACTTTATCCCAAATACCTACGACGCTTCCGTAGTGGACGCAGTTGAAACCGTTTCCGATGAGGACGCGTATAAATTTACTAAAATTCTTGCCCACAAAGAAGGAATTTTAGCAGGCATTAGCTCAGGCGCCGCATTGTCAAAAGCCGTTGAGCTTGCTAAAAAGGACGAATTTACAAACAAAACTATCGTTGTTCTCCTTGCCGATACGGGAACGAGATATTTTTCGACGGGCGTGTTTGAAAAATAGAAATTAATAAGAAATAAGCGACTTCAAGACGAAGTCGCTTTTGTTTTATTTATTATGCTTAAGAATTGTTTTATTTGTCATTCTTCAGAGCCTTTTTTTGAAGTCTTAATTTTATTCTTTGTTACAAGAACAATCGTAACACTTGCCGCAACGGCAAGGATAGCCACCGAGCCACAAACCGCAATAGCAATCCAAAGTCCCTTATTATCTGACTTTTCAGGCTGAGGTGTAGGTGTTGAAACGTTTGCCATTACGTCTTTATCTCCCTGGGGTGCTGCCGTTGCTCCGGGAGTTGCGGTAGGAGCTGCGGTAGGTGTTGCAACGGGGGTTGCTACGGTTGCATTCCCTCCCCCGCCGGTAGCGTTTGTGTTGAGTGCGGGTGTAGGCGTTGCTTTGGGAATAGGCGTTGCTTTAGGAGTAGGCGTTGCTTTGGAAATAGGCGTTGCAATAGGAGTAGATGTTGCTTTAGGTGTAGATGTTGCAATAGGAGTAGATGTTGCTTTAGGTGTAGATGTTGCAATAGGAGTAGATATTGGGGTGGGATTAGGTGTGCCAATGGCGGCAAGATAATCATCGGTGTAGTAAACGCCGATATTTCTGAATAACACTTCTTCAAACATTATAAGCTTGCCCTTAGGTGATTCTGCTCCGGTGGGCTGATGAGCGCCGTTCATTTCGTCCAGACAGAATATCCACTGAGGAGTCATATCGCATTGAATCTGTGCTCTTTCAAGGTAGAAAAAAATTGTATATGTAATCCACTCCTCTTCATTAAGTGGAACACGCGGTATGGGAAGCCCCGCTATAACATTTCTACCGTCACTGCAATTAAACACTGCTTCACTTCCGTCAAGGGACGCTTCGTACGCGGCGTTCCAAGCATCAGCATCGGAAACGTTGGAAACACCATGAGCTCTCAATAAGGGCTTTGCGCTTGTTAGGTGTCCTGCGAAAGCCTGTGTCCAGTCAACCTTGATTTCAAAAGTAAAAGCTACTTCAATAAAATCGTCGTCAGCAAGGGCTTCCTTAAAGGCAGGAAGAATATCAAATCCCAATGAACACCACCTGTAATTTATTCTGGTTGCAGAGTAAACGGTTTCACCGTCAACGGTCTTTCTTGTTACCTCTGCGTCGGCGATACCAACGGGGGTGATGTTTTCCATATCAAAGAAGTTCTTCATTTCACCCTGAACACTAAAGTTAGCTGTTGCCAAAGAAAATACTAAAGCAACCACTAAAACAAGAGTTATTATTTTTTTCATTGTGTTTCTCCTTTTTTTATTTATTTATTATTCTTCGGTTTTTTCGTCTGCAGAATCTTCGTTTGCGGTTGCCTTTTTCTTTTTAAGAATAACTACTACTGCTGCGCCTGCAACAACTACTGCTGCAATAACGATCCAGGGCCAAGTTAAGTTGGAGTCGTCCTGATTATCATCATCAGTAGGCTCGTTTGCATCGGGTGTTGCGTTTGCATCGGGTGTTGCGGTTGCAACGGGCTTGCTGGTTGCGGTGGGCTTAACAGCAGGATCTGCAACAGTACCGTCGTTAGCGCCATCGTTGGTGCCCTCATCTGCAGTAGAAGCATCTTCAGGGGAGGGAGTAGCAGTGGGAACGGGTGTAGGAGTGGGTTTGGTAGTAGGAGTGGGTGTGGTAGTAGGAGTGGGTGTGGTAGTGGGTACGGCGGTTCCCATCGCCTCAAGATAATCTTCCGTGTGGTAAATACCGATATCTTTAATCATAAGCTTTTTATAAAAAAAGTTTTCGTTTTCCTGCTCATCTGCCGTTGGGGGTGGTCCGCCATTTAGCTTGTAAAAGCAAACAACCCAGTCTGGAGTTGAAGGACTATCTATTTGTGATTTTTCAACGTAAAAATCAATTGTAAATTCCTGCCATTCAGAATCAGAAATCGAAACGCTTTCTCTGGTGAGAGAAGCAACAACATTTTTACCGTCGGTGTTGCTGAAAACTGCTTGTGCTCCATTAAGAGTATCTTCGTAATTAGAATTCCACTTATCGATATCGGAAACTCCCGTAGCGGTTAAACTTCTCATAATAAGTTGAGCATTAGTCTTGACGCCTGGATCCATATAATTCTTAAACTCCCCCTTAACTTTGAAGGTAAAAGTGATAGCAACGCCATCGTCGTTACCAAGCGCTGCTTTAAGGGCAGGAAGAATATCATATCCTATTGAACTCCAGTAATATTTTCCTGTGATAGAATAAACTATTTCTCCGCCCACAATATCCTTATTAACTACACCACCCTCAATGCTCACAGGATCAATTTCTGCTATGTTAAAAAAGTTTTTAGGTGCAGCCTGAATGCTGAGGTTTGCTGTTGCTAAGCCGAAGACAAGAGCAACAACAAGTAAAAGAGCAATAATTTTTTTCATTTTCAGTCTCCTGTATAAAAAATGTATAATACTCGTAGATGCTATTTGCTCGTAAAAACAAATATTATAATATTAGTCTACTCCATTAGACCTCAAAAGTCAAGCAAAATTTTTAGCTTTTGAAAAATATATTTTAAGAAATATTATATGCGTTAAACAACAAAAAGCGACGAATTCTTCGTCGCTTTTTGTTGTAAATAATTTAATTATTCTTCAATTTTTTCTTCAGTTGCTTCTGCGTCAGGAGCTGCTTTCTTTTTAGTAACAACGATTACAACTACTGCAACTGCAACTGCGCCAAGAACAATCCAGAGCCAAGTTAAGTCGGCTTTTTCTTCGTCCTTCTGCTCATCGTCCTTGCTTTCGTCTGCTTCAGCGGTGGGCTTTGCGGTGGGCTTTGCAGTGGGTTCTACGGTATCAGCATCACCTTCGTCACCTGCAGGAGCATCGGTGTCGGTGTCTGTATCGGGTTCGGGAGTAGCAGTGGGAACGGGTGTGGGTTCGGGAGTGGGTGTTCCAATTGCCGCAAGATAATCTTCGGTATAGTAAAGACCGATATCCTTAATCATAAGCTTATCATAAATAATAAGCTGACCGTTTTCCTGCTCGTCTGATGTGGGGGGATGTCCGCCGTTCATATCATCGAAGCAAACAATCCAATCAGGAGTTAATCCACTGTTAATTTGTGATTTTTCAAAATAGAAATCAACGGTGTATTCCTGCCACTCGGAGTCAGAAATCTGCACTCTCTTCGTTGTAGGATAAGCAATAATATTTTTGCCGTCATAATTGCCAAAGACAGCTTCTGCGCCATTAAGAGAATCTTCGTAAGAGGAATTCCAACCGTCGATATCAGAAACTCCCGTAGCGGCAAGGCTTCTCATAATAAGCTTAACGCTGAGTTTATGGCCTGCAAACTTATCTGTAAAATCCGCTTTAACCTTGAAGGCAAGGGTTGCTTCGATAAAATCATCATTACCAAGAGCGGTTTTAAGGGCAGGAAGAACGTCAAAGCCCATTGAACACCACTTGTAATTGATGCCTGAAAGGGAATAAACTTTTTCACCGTCAGCAGTATCTTCGGCAACAACACCTCCCGCTACACCTATTGGAGCGGTTTCTTTAAGATTAAAAAAGTTCTTGGGTTCAGCGTTTACGCTGAAGTTTGCTGTTGCTAAGCCAAAAACAAGGGCAACAACAAGCAAAAGTGTAATAATTTTTTTCATTGTTTTCTCCTTTTTTTATTGGTTTTGATTATATTGTAACCAAAGCAACTTCAAAAGTCAATAGTAAATTATCCATGCTCAACATTGCAATAAAAAACGGCGAATTTCTTCGCCGTTTTTTGTTAAACTTGTTTATTATTTTTCAGTTTTTTCGTCTGCAGAATCTTCGTTTGCGGTTGCCTTTTTCTTTTTAAGAATAACTACTACTGCTACTGCTGCGCCTGCAACAACTACTGCTGCAATAGCAATCCAGAGCCAAGTTAAGTTGGAGTCGTCCTGATTATCGTCATCAGCAGGCTCGTTTGTATCGGGTGTTGCGGTTGCAACGGGCTTGCTGGTTGCGGTGGGCTTAACGGTGGGTGTTGCGGTGGGTTCTACAGTATCGCCTTCGCCCTCGTCATCTGCAGGAGCATCTGTATCGGGAGTGAGAGTGGGTGTTGCGGCATCCTCCGGAGGATTTGCTGCGAGCCATTCCTCAGTTTGATAAACGCCTACGTCTTTAATTAAAATCTTGTCAAACATAACAAGCTTGCCTTTAGGTGCTTCGGTAGAAGTGGGCTGATGAGCACCGTTAGTCTGGTCAAGGCAAAGTGACCAGTCAGGAGTCATTTCAGAATCTACAACTGCCTTTTCAAAATACATATCAACTGTGTATTCGGTCCAGTCTTCGTCGTTGATTGGTACTCTCTTGGTTGAAAGATTATACTGAAGATTTCCGTTGAACTTTTCGAAAAGTGCTTCACAACCTTCAATATCATCTTCATACTGCGAGTTCCACTCGTCGTCTCCCAAAGCCTTGTCGGGAGCGGTAAGACATCTTAATGATGCAATACAGCTTGTTTTGTGGCCTTCAAAGTCTGTGGTGAACACGGTCTTAATCTTGAAAACAAGAGTGAGCTCCACATATTCTTCGTCGCCGATAGCTTCCTGAACTGCAGGATGAATGTCTATAGCACCGGAATCCCATCTGTACTCAAGGTTAGTGAAGGCATAAACCTTTTCGCCGTCAACCTCTTCTACGGCAATTTTACCTGAACCTACTGTTTTAGTTGCGGCGGTTTCCATATCGAAATAGTTTTTCGGTGCGGCTTCCGCGCTGACTGTTGCAATTGCCATTGAGAAAATAAGTGCAATCGCAAGCAAAAGTGTAATAAACTTTTTCATTTTTTTACCTCCGTTTTTTAGGCAATTTCTTCGCCTTTATGTAATCATTATAATGCAGAGGAAATGCAATTGCAAGACATTTGTTTGATTTTTTATAGACAATTTCTGCATTAAGCGCGAATATTGTTGCACTTTAGGCAGATTTATACTTATTTATATTATTCACATAGTTTTCATTTGACAGAAAGAAAGCAAAAGCCTATAATAGTTAACGTGTTAACTATTTTACAAAATACTGCAATTTGGGAGAAAAATTATGTTCGAGCTTGAAACGGTACTTAGGAAATTTATTTCCATTGACCGACAACACAAAAGGCTGCTTGAAAGCCAGGTTAAAAAGGGCGGAATGCACCGAAGCCAGCATCGGTTGCTTCTGCACGTTTATAAAAGTCCCACTGCTCCAACCCAGAAGGACTTGGCGGAATTTTTCGATATTTCGTCGGCGGCGGTGGCAAGGAGCTGTAAGGCTCTCGAAAAGCAGGGGTATATCAGCCGCAGTGCTGACGAGAAGGACTCCCGCGCCAATTGCCTGACCGTAACCGAGGCAGGCGTTGAAATTTTAGAAAAGACAAAGTCTTTGGTTTTTAAGGTTGACGAAAAGATGTTTGCAGGCTTTTCCGAGGAGGAATTCGGGCAGTTCTTTTCCTGCCTTGAAAAAATGCAGAAAAACCTTAACGAATTTGAAGCAGGAGATGAAAATAAATGAAAAAATGGTATAAATACATCAAGCCTTATCTGCCTGCCTTTATTTTAGGACCCCTTTGTATGATTGTGGAGGTTATAGGCGAGGTTGTTCTTCCTAAGCTTTTAGGCTCCATTATCGACTACGGTGTAAGCGGTAAGGACGCCCCCGAAATTGTAAAATTTCTTTATTCAATTTTCGGCACGGGCAACGGCTTTATCGTTGCCGTTATGACGGGTATGATTTTAACCGCCGTTTTGATGATGATTGGCGGTGTGGGAGGCGCTTGGTTTGGCGCAAAGGCGTCGGTTAACTTTGCTTCGGACCTTCGTGCCGACGTTTATAAGAAGGTACAGCAGTTTTCCTTTGCCAATATCGACCGCTTTTCTACCGGCTCCCTTGTAACACGTCTTACCAACGACGTAACACAGATGCAGAACTTTATAAATATGCTTCTGAGAATGGCGCTTCGCTCACCGGGAATGTTAATAGGCGCTTTAATTATGGCTATTGTGCTTAACCCCACCTTAACCTTGATTTTGGCGGTAATTATGCCTCTTATGATTTTTGTCATTTTTCTGGTTTTGCGCAAAAGTCTGCCTCTGTTTTCTTCTATGCAGGGAAAAATCGACACCCTTAACTCCACCATTCAGGAAAACATCACTAACGTGCGGGTAGTTAAGAGCTTTGTTCGGCAGGATTTTGAGCAGAAAAAGTTTTCCCGAGATAACGGCAACCTTAAAAATGCAGGCTACGAGGCAATGAATTTAATGATAATTCTTTCTCCTGCCGTAACCTTATTTATGAACATTACCACCATTGCGGTTTACTGGTTCGGAGGCAATATGGTAATCGACGGCACCATGTCCCCCGGTGACCTGACTGCGTTTATTACCTACATTACGCAGATTTTGTCCTCATTAATGATGGTAACCATGCTGTTTATGAATATGTCACGTGCCATGGCTTCGGCAAAGCGTATCGGTCAGGTGCTGGACGAAAAAATTGACATTTCCGATGAATTTGCGTCGGACAAAGACGCTAAAATCGAACAGGGCGCAATCGAATTTAAGAACGTTTCCTTCCGATACTATAAAACGAGTCAGGAAAAGGTTCTTGATTCCGTTTCCTTTACCGTAGAGCCCGAAACCACCTTGGGCATTATCGGCTCAACGGGTTGCGGAAAGACTACCTTGGTTTCTCTGTTACCCCGTCTTTACGATGCTGACGAGGGAAAGGTGCTTATTGACGGCAAGGACGTGCGTGATTATTCCCTTAAAAATCTTCGGGACGGCGTTGCGGTGGTGTTGCAGAAAAACGTTCTGTTTTCGGGCACCATAGAGGATAATCTCCGTTGGGGCAACGAGAACGCTACCGAGGAAGAAATCATTAAAGCCGCGCAGTTTGCCCAGGCGGATAAGTTCGTTTCTTCCTTCCCCGAAAAGTATCAGACTCAGCTTGACCAGGGCGGCACCAACGTTTCAGGCGGACAGAAGCAAAGGCTCTGCATTGCAAGGGCATTGCTTAAGAAACCGAAAATTCTTATTCTCGACGACTCTACCAGCGCCGTTGATACGGCTACCGAGGCACAGATTCGCCTTGCCTTTGAAACGGAGCTGAAGCATTCGACTAAAATTATAATTGCTCAGCGCATTTCCTCCGTTATGAACGCAGATAAAATCGTGGTTATGGATAACGGTGCCGTTACGGGCATCGGTACCCACGCGGAATTGCTTGAAAATAATAAGGAATATCAGGAAATCTACTATTCTCAGATGGAAAAGGAGGCAAAATAATGAAACGCTCATTAGAAGACCTCCAAAAGCAGTACAGTAAATTTGCCCGTCCGGAAAAGGCGCAGCGCGGCTTCGGCGGTCCCGGCGGACGCAGAGGCGGACCACGGCCCAAGGGCAAGCCGAAAAATATGAAGGCAACAATTTCTCGGCTTATGGACTATATTGCAAAATACAAGTATCTTCTTATTCTTGTTTTTGTCCTTATTTTAATTTCCTCCGCCTGCCAGATTTTTGCCGCAAGTATGCTTCGTGAGGTTATTAACGAAATAGTTAAGGAAGACAAAACGGTTGCGGAAAGATTGCAGTATCTTGTGCAGATTCTTACTCTTTTAGGCGGAATTTATCTTGTGGGCGTCGGCTCAAGCTACGCTTACAGTAAAATGATGATCAAAATTTCCCAAAGCGCCATTGAAAAGCTGAGAAACGACCTGTTTGCAAAGCTTCAGACCCTGCCCACCAAGTATTTCGATTCTAACCCAACAGGTGAGGTTATGAGCCGCTTTACCAACGACGTGGACAACATTGATATGATGATTCACCAAACGCTTACCAGCGCTTTTTCGGGAATCGTTCAGCTTATAGGCACCTTTATTTTAATGCTTGTAACTAACCTTTGGCTTACGCTGATCACCGTTGTTTTCGTTCCGATTTTCACTCTTGGGGGCGGCTTGATTGCTAAAAAATCGGGCAAATACTATTCACAGCAGCAGGCGGCTCTCGGCGCAATTAACGGCTACATTGAGGAAACCGTAAATGGCGCAAAGGTCGTTAAGGTTTTCAATCACGAAGAAACCTGCAACGAGGAATTTGACCTGCTTAATAACGATATGCGCAAGAAAATGTTTTCCGCTCAGTTCTTCGGCGGTATTATGGGTCCCATTATGCATAATATGAGCCAAATCAGCTACGGTATTACTGCAGGCGTTGGAGGACTTTTATGCCTTAACGGATTTTTAGATGTGGGCGGACTTGCGGTTTTCTGCTCTCTTTGCAGAAACTTCTCAATGCCCATCAATATGTTTTCACAGCAGGTTAGCACTATTTTCTCTGCCTTAGCAGGCGCGGAGCGGGTTTTTGCAGTTATGGATACCGACCCCGAGGCTCCCGACGACGAAAATGCGGTTGAGATGGAAAATATGCAAGGACACGTTATTTTTGACAACGTTACATTCGGCTATAACGAAGAAAAGGTTGTGCTTAAGAATATTTCACTCTACGCAAAGCCCGGACAGAAAATTGCCTTCGTTGGCTCAACAGGCGCAGGCAAAACCACCGTTACCAACCTTATAAACCGCTTCTACGATATTCGCGAAGGCACCATTACCATTGACGGCGTTGATATTTTCAAGATAAAACGGCAAGCATTGCGCAAAAACATTGCAATGGTTCTGCAGGACACCCATTTATTTACCGGCACCGTTATGGAAAACATCCGCTACGGCCGTCTTGACGCCACCGACGAGGAGGTTATTGAAGCGGCAAAAACTGCCAGCGCACACTCCTTTATAATGCGGCTTTCCGACGGCTACAACACAGTTATCTCGGGCGACGGCGCAAACCTTTCCCAAGGTCAAAGGCAGTTGCTTAACATTGCAAGAGCCGCCATCAGCAAGGCACCCATTTTAGTGCTTGACGAGGCTACAAGCTCGGTTGACACCAGAACGGAGCGCCATATTGAGCACGGTATGGCACGGCTTATGAAGGACCGCACCACCTTTGTTATTGCCCACCGACTTTCAACCGTTCGCAATGCAGACGCAATTTTAGTGCTTGAGGACGGATGCATTATCGAGCGCGGAAGCCACGAGGAGCTTTTAGAGCAGAAAGGACGATATTATGAGCTTTATACAGGCAAAAAAGAACTTGATTAAAATATTTGCACTTATTTGTATTCTTTGTTTTACCCTTTGCGGATGCGAAAACAAAGAGCTTCCTGAGCATCAGGACACAAACGAGGGCACCGTTGACGGCGTTTCCTTTGTTGTAACAAGCGAGGAAAGCAACTTTGTTAAGCTGGAAATGGTAAACGGTGACATTATGATAATTCAGCTTTATCCCGAGGGAGCACCTATTACGGTTAAAAACTTTAAGAAATTAGTTTCGCAAAAGTTCTACGACGGACTTGTTTTTCACAGAATTTCACCTAACTTTGTTATTCAGACCGGTGACCCTACGGGCTTAGGCTCAGGGGGAAGCAAGGAAACTATTTTCGGTGAATTCGGCATTAACGGATATTCTAATCCCATTCCCCACGAAAAAGGCACTCTTTCCATGGCCCGCTTGGGGCACGATTACGATTCCGCCTCCTCGCAGATTTTTATTTGCTTAAACGACGAAACCGCTTCACAGCTTAACGGCTCTTACGCCTCCTTCGGCAAGGTAATTGCCGGAATGAGCACGGTAGACAAAATCGGCTCAACTCCCGTTCAGTCCGAGCGTCCTGTTCAGGAGCAGAGAATTTCATCGATCCGTTTCGTAACGGTAACACAATAAATTAAAGGCTGAAGATTTTTCAGCCTTTTTCTACATTATGTTCCCGTTGACTGATTACTCTCTTTTTGATATAATTTTTCTGTTGTGAAAGGAAAATTTCTTTATGGGTATGGATTTTATTTTTTATTTTAACAGCGTTCTTTTAGGCGTTGGGCTTGCTATGGACGCTTTTTCCGTTTCCCTTGCCAACGGGCTTAACGACGGCAGAATGAAGCTGCGCAAAATGCTTTTAATTGCAGGCGTTTTTGCATTCTTTCAGGCGTTTATGCCAATGCTCGGCTGGCTTATGGTGCACACGGTGTTAGAATATTTCACCTTCTTCCAGCAATTTATTCCCTGGATCGCCCTCGCTATTCTGACTATTATCGGCGGTAAAATGATTATTGAAGGCTTAAAGCAGGAGGACGGCGTTTGTGAAATCAAATCCCTTTCTGTCGGCACCTTAATTATTCAAGGAATTGCCACCAGTATTGACGCTCTTTCCGTAGGGCTTACAATCGGCGCCCAGGGCGTTGTTCCTGCAATAGTTTCCGCCCTTATAATCGCGCTGGTTACCTTCGTTATTTGCCTTTGCGGAGTTAAAATCGGTGCAAAATTCGGCGCAAGCTGTTCCAACAAAGCAACCATAGCAGGCGGAATAATTTTAGTTTTAATCGGCCTGGAAATTTTTATCAGCGGTGTGTTTTTTTAAGAAAAAGTATCACGATACACAAAATATTACGGTGAACGTTTTGTTCACCGTTTTTTTGTAATGAATAATGCTTGCCGTCGGACAAATACTCCTATCTTCAAAGACATTTTTTCATTCTTGTATATATTTCAACATATGTGCACAACATATAGTGGTATGGCTGAAAACCCCCATTTTATCGGCATTCGTTAAGGATTTTTTATTAAAATTTTGCAAAAAACGTTTGACAATCCGCATCATTTGTTATATCATATGGAAGTGTTATGACTGTAAGAATGCCTATTTCTATTTAAGGAGTAATCTTTGAAGCGTATCGTAGGAATAAAACAGGTGCTGAAAGCCGTTGAAAGTGGCGTCGCCACAAGGGTTTTTGTTGCCGAAGACGCGGATTTTTCCGCAGTGGAAAAGGTCATTTCTCTGGCAAAAGAAAAGGAAATTGAAACCGTTTTTGTTTCCACTCGCGCCCAGCTTGGCAAAAAATGCTGTATTGCCGTTGGTGCCGCGGCCGCCGCAGAGGTTAAAGAATAGCTCTTACGTCAAAAAAAGTGATTAGTTCCGAGGGTTGCGGAATTAACAATATATTTTTTATTTTCCGAGGAAGGAGGAAATAGAAATTGCCAACAATTAATCAGATTATTAAAAACGGCAGGAAGAAGGTAACATCAAAATCTTCATCTCCTATTCTTCAACAATGCCCTCAGCGCAGAGGTGTTTGCCTCAGCGTTAAGACCATGACGCCCAAGAAGCCTAACTCAGCACTTCGTAAGGTTGCCCGTGTTAGACTTGCTGCAAACGGCATGGAAGGTACTTGCTACATTCCCGGCATTGGCCACAATCTTCAGGAGCACTCAGTTGTTCTTATTCGTGGCGGACGTGTAAAGGATCTTCCTGGTGTAAGATACCATATTATCCGTGGCGCACTTGATACTGCAGGCGTTGCAAAGAGAATGCAGGCCAGAAGTAAGTACGGTGCAAAGAGACCCAAGAAGTAATTTTTGATATTCGCTGCATCAAAATTACCCAAACGGGTTCATCAAGTCTCCGAATATGCTGACGGAGCGATGATTTTAGAAAAAATATCGTTTAGCTTTGCTCGAAAGTAAAGCTACAGTTAAGGAGGAAAAAATTATGCCAAGAAGATGTGGCGTACAGAAGCGTGACGTTTTACCGGATCCTATGTATAATTCCAAGGTTGTAACAAAGCTTATCAACCAGGTTATGCTTGACGGTAAAAAAGGCATTGCCCAGGGCATTTGCTATGACGCTTTTGACATTATTAAAGAAAAAACAGGCCGTGAGCCTTTAGAGGTTTTCAACGAGGCTATGGAAAACGTTATGCCTTTACTTGAAACCAAAGCTCGCCGTGTAGGTGGTTCCAACTATCAGGTTCCCATCGAAGTTCGTCCTGACCGCAGACAGACCCTTGGTCTTCGTTGGTTGGTTATGTTTACCCGTAAGCGTGGCGAACGCACAATGGCAGAGCGTCTTGCAGCTGAAATTTTAGATGCTGCTAACAATACCGGCGCCAGCGTTAAGAAGCGCGAGGATACCCACAAGATGGCCGAATCCAACAAGGCATTCGCCCATTATCGTTGGTAATTTCAGGGAGGAAAGTTTATGCCAAGAGCATTTTCACTTGAAAAAACAAGAAATATCGGTATCATGGCTCACATCGATGCCGGTAAAACTACCACTACCGAGCGTATTCTTTATTACACCGGTAAAATCCACAAAATCGGCGAAACCCACGAGGGTGGCGCTACAATGGACTGGATGGAGCAGGAAAAGGAACGTGGTATAACCATTACCTCTGCTGCTACCACAGCTCAGTGGAAAGGCCATCGTATCAACATTATTGATACCCCCGGCCACGTTGACTTCACAGTTGAAGTTGAGCGTTCACTCCGTGTTCTTGACGGTGCAGTTTCAGTTTTCTGCGCTAAGGGCGGCGTTGAGCCTCAGTCTGAAACCGTTTGGAATCAGGCTGCAAAATACGGCGTTCCCCGTATGGCTTACGTTAACAAGATGGACATTATGGGTGCCAACTTCTACCGCGTTATCGACATGATGAAGAACCGTCTTCACGCAAATCCCGTTCCCATGCAGCTTCCTATCGGTGCTGAGGATACCTTCGTTGGTATCATCGACCTTCTTACCATGAAGGCTCACATCTATAAGGACAATATGGGCGAGCAGATTGACATTGTTGACATTCCTGCCGATATGGTTGACAAGGCTCAGGAATATCACGATGCAATGGTTGAAAGCATTTGCGAAACTGATGACGAGCTTATGGAAAAATTCTTCATGGAAGAAATTCCTACTGTTGATGAGCTTAAGAAAGCACTTCGTTCTGCAACTATAGCTAACAAGCTTACACCCGTTTTCTGCGGTACTTCCTACCACAATAAGGGTGTTCAGATGTTACTTGACGCTATCGTTGATTATATGCCTTCACCCCTTGACATTCCCGCCATTAAGGGTATGGTTCCCGACAGCGAGACTGAAGAGGAAAGAAAGGCTTCTGACGAAGAGCCCTTCTCAGCACTTGCATTCAAGATTATGACTGACCCCTTCGTTGGTAAGCTTGCATTCTTCCGCGTTTACTCCGGTACTTGCGATGCAGGTTCTTACGTTTACAACAGCGTTAAGGGCAAGAGAGAGCGTTTCGGCCGTATCCTTATGATGCACGCAAACCACCGCGAAGAAATCGATAAGGTTTACGCAGGTGACATTGCTGCAGCAGTAGGCCTTAAGGACACCACAACAGGTGACACCCTTTGCGCCGAAAACAGCCCCATTGTTCTTGAATCCATGGAGTTCCCCGATCCCGTTATTAACGTTGCTATCGAGCCCAAGACCAAGGCCGGTCAGGAAAAGATGACCATGGCACTCGTTAAGCTGGCTGAAGAGGACCCCACCTTTAAGACTTATACTGACCAGGAAACCGGTCAGACAATCATCGCCGGTATGGGCGAGTTGCATCTTGAAATTATCGTTGACCGACTTCTTCGTGAATTCAAGGTTGAAGCCACCGTTGGTGCGCCTCAGGTTTCTTATAAGGAAACTATCCGCCGCGAAGTTACACAGGAAGGCAAGTTTGTTCGTCAGTCCGGTGGTCACGGTCAGTACGGTCACTGCGTAATCAAGATGATCCCCGTAGAGCCCGGCACAGGCTACTCCTTCGAGAACAAGACCGTTGGCGGCGTAGTTCCCAAGGAATATATCCCTGCAGTTGATGCAGGTATCCGCGAAGCTTGCAAGAGCGGTCTTCACGGTTACGAGGTTGTTGACTTCAGAGTTGAGTTGCTCGACGGTTCTTACCACGATGTTGACTCTTCAGAAGCAGCATATAAGATCGCAGGTTCAATGGCATTTAAGGAAGGTCTTAAAAAGGCCGACGCTTGCTTGCTTGAGCCCGTGATGAAGGTTGAAGTTACCATGCCCGACGAGTATCTCGGCGACGTTATGGGTAACATCAGCGCTCGTCGTGGTCGTCCTGAAGGAACAGAAAGCGTTAACGGAATTCAAATTCTTCACGCTATGGTTCCCCTTTCAGAGATGTTCGGTTATGCAACCGACTTACGTTCACGCACCCAGGGTCGTGGTAACTACGTAATGCAGTTCTCACACTATGAAGAAGTACCTAAATCAGTAGCTGAAAAGATCAGCAAATAAAAAATTGGAGGAAAATTAAAATGGCAAAGAGTAAGTTTGAAAGAACTAAACCCCACGTAAACATTGGTACCATCGGTCACGTTGACCATGGTAAAACAACCCTTACAGCAGCTATCACCACCTGCCTTTCAAAAGTTGGCGGCGCAGAAGCTATGGCTT
>JAFVVO010000036.1 GCA_017502165.1 Clostridia bacterium | reverse complement strand
GGCTGAACAATTTATCAAACGCTCCCATTCCGCCCGTTAAAAACACCGTTACTCCTTGCTCTTCTATCATCGCCTTAACGGCTTTATTTATTTCTGCTTCTGCGTTAGAAAAAACTATTCTGTGACCAAACCCACAACAAACCTTGTTCATAAATGTTTTTCACCTTTTATTACATTGATTCCGTTATATAAAGTGATTATATCACATATATTCCGTTAATTCAATCTCTTTTGGTGATTGTATCCGTTATTTTTTGAGTGGTGTCGGATACAATATAATAAAAGGGGTTGATTAAAAATGAAAGAAGATAATTTTTCCGTTCGCTTAGCGGTTTTGCGTAATCGTAAAGGCGTATCAGCAAGAGATATGAGTCTTTCCATTGGACAGAACCCGGGATACATTAACGATATTGAAAGCGGAAAGTCTTATCCGTCCATGACGGTTTTCTTTTACATTTGTGATTATTTGCAGATTTCGCCTAAAGAATTTTTTGATGATGAAAACGTATATCCGCAAAAAATCGAAGAATTGCTTCAAAATCTCAAAAAGCTTGATGAGAAACAGTTAGACGGCATTTGTCAGATAGTGGCAGGCTTAACAAAAAACAGCTAAATAATCGTCCATGCGCTATGCACATGGACGATTATTTTATTGATGAATGGTGAACAACTGCGGTGTGCCGTTGGCACGGATATTATAGTTGACATATTGCATTTTGTAGGGCAGGGGTTTACTCCTGCCGTAATTTATTTGTTGGATTTGTATGTTTTATACCGTAGGGGAAGGTATTACCTTCCCGAAATTTGTAAAACAAAGGATTCGTTTATCGGGAGGCAGGTTGCCTCCCCTACAGGAATAGATATAAATAACAATATAATGCTTAGTGCGTCAGCACACCTTAATAACCCGTTAGGGTTATATCACTCGCCGTTAGGCGAATATCACTGCGCGAAGCGCAATATCACTTGCCGAAAGGCAAATATAACTGTCCGTAGGACAATGTGCGCAAGCACAAAATTTAACTGCGCACGTGTGCGCTTATATCCGTCCGTTTCCCAAAAATAAAAATGCCCGACGCAAAATCGGGCATTTTGTGTTTCTTTAATTATTCGCCAAGCTGGCTGGTGCAATGGGGGCAACGGGTTGCTTCAATAGCAATTTCGGTGCAGCAATAGGGGCACTTCTTTGTATTGGGTGCGGGAGCAGGAGCTTCCTCTTCCTTTTTCTTGCCAAGCTCGCGAAGGAAATTAACACCGCGAACGATTAAGAATACCACGAATGCCATTACAACAAAGTTGATAACGCCGGTTATAAATGCGCCAATCTTAATGTCAACACCTAAAACGTGAATTGCAACGTCGTTGAAGTCTGCCTTGAAGATAAGGCCGATTAAGGGGGAGATAATGTTGTCGATCAAGGAAGTAACGATATCCTTGAACGCACCGCCTATGATAATACCTACTGCCATGTCAAGCACGTTGCCTTTGTTTACAAATGCCTGAAAATCAGCAAAAAAGTTTTTGATACCTGCAATAATCTTTTTCATTTTATTTTTCTACCTTTCTTTTTCTTATGTGTTAAATATACTACAAAATCAGCTAAAAATCAACAGTTATTTTTTTATTTCTTCGTAAAGCATTTTGTTTATTTCCGCAAAGCTGTCGCTTGCCTTGCAGATTTTTCTGTCATAAGTTAAAAGACCGTTAGTTTCGTCCTCCACGTCAGAAAGCTGAGTGTAGACCGAAGCGCATACTCCTGACTTGATAAGGGGCAGAAGCTCCTCTTCAAACAACCGTTCAAGCGCTTCGTTAAAGGTGGAAATATCGGTGTATTTAGAATATCCGTACTCGTTGTTTTCGTTAAAAACATGGTCCTTAAGGCTGAGAGCGTATCCGCCGAACTCGGAAATAATTATAGGCTTATCACTCTTTTTAGCCTTTAATTTCTTGAAGTAAATGTGCAGACTTTCTACGTCGCTCTCGCAACAAGCAAACCAGCCGGAAGCCGAGTCAATAAACCGTGAGGAATCCATACTTTTAAGCAAACGGTACGCTTTAGTTGCTTCAAACTGTCCCCAGCCCTCGTTAAAGATTGTCCAAAGGCAGATGCAGGGGTGATTTTTAAGAAGATTAACCGTTTCCACCATTGAAGAAATAAAGTTTTTACGTGAAATTTTATTTCTGTGCAGGAATTTATCGTTCAACCTTTTTAAGCCGATGGTGGGCAGGGCGGTATCGCGTAAAAAGGAGTAGGTGGAATTATTTATCATATCCTGAAAAACCACCATGCCTAATTTATCGCAAAGGTAATAGAAAATCTGAGGCTCAACCTTAATATGCTTGCGCAAAGTGTTAAAGCCAAGCCTTTTCATTGCTAAAATATCTTCCTCAAAGGATTTTTCACTTGCGGGCGTAAAAATACCGTCGCTGAAATATCCCTGGTCTAAAACTGCGGAAAAGAAGTACTTTTCACCGTTTAAGCAAAGACGGTTAACGCCGTTGCAATCTTTTATTTCAAGGGTGCGCAGGGCAAAATAAGACGAAATTTCGTCTTTGCCGCTTTTGGCGGTAAAATGGTATAAGTGCGGATTTTCGGGGGACCAATAAATCGGATTTTCGGGGGTGATAACCGCAACACCGTCTTTAATTTCGTATTTAACGGTAGTTCCGTTTTCTTCAACTGAAACTTCACCCGTTTCAATGCCCTTGAAGGTAATTCTTGCTTGTTCTAAGGTGCAGGAAATATCGAAGCTTTCAATATAGTTTTCGGGCACGCTTTCGATCCAAACCGTTTGCCAGATGCCTGAGCAGGTGGTGTACCACATTCCGCCGCGTTTGTTGCTCTGCTTGCCGTAGGGAAGACGAAGATCCAATTTATCTTCAACCTTAACCTCTAACAAATTTTCCTCTCGTAAAAGGTCGGTTATATCAAAGGAAAAGGGAAAATATCCTCCCGCACAAGTGCCGAGAAGCGTTCCGTTAAGGTGCACGGAAGCAATCTGGTCAACTGCGCCAAAATGCAAAAGCACCTTATCCTTTATAAAACCTTGCGGAAGCGAAAAGGTGCGACAGTAGAATAAATCTCTTCCTGCCGACAGCTCGTTTATGCCGGAGAGCAGACTTTCGCAAACGTAGGGCACAAGAATTTTGCGCATTTTCGTTTCGTCTTCAAAGCGGAAATCCCACCAGCCGTTTAAGTTAAAGAAGGAATCACGCTTTAGAGCGGGGCGTGGATATTCGTTCAAGGGAGGATAAGATTGATTTTCTCCCTGATAAGTTTTCAAATGGTTAAATTGGCTCATAAAAACACCCTTTATTTGTTAAGTAACGGCAAATTTTTGCCGCTTTAGACAATAAAAACTATCAAAAAATATATAAGGGGCGAAAATGGGTGATGCTCTTAGCGGAGAATTTGGAAAACATCGTTAAGTTCGAGCATCGCATTTGACTGGTCAAATGCAAATGGGCTAAGCCCAAACCTTTATACAAGCAGAAAGAGTAAACACGCAAGTGGAAAAGACCTTATGTGTCTGCTCTTTTTCTGTTAGTGAAGTTTTCGCTACTGCGAAAGTGAAGTTGTGCTACGCACAGTGAAGTTGCTCACAGGGGCTCGCAGTGAAGTTAAGTTTGCCCACTTTGCCAAAGGCAAAACTTCACTATCCGCAGGATAACTTCACTTTCGAAGTAAACTTCACTTGCCCATAAGGGCAAACTTAGTTTTAGCGTGTTCTCCGTTAAGGATAACACGCTAACGCCCCGCGATGTTTTTTAAGAGGGAAGACGGTATCTCCCCGATTTATTTATTTGCTTCTTCCAAGGCTTCCCCAAGCTCTTTAATGCTGGGGAAAATATAATCGGGTCTGTGGGGCGCGGAAGGTACGTCCTCCATAGTCGCTTCACCTGAAAGCACAAGGGCAGTTTTGATGCCCCACGCGCCGATGGCAATATCGGTAGTAAGGCGGTCCCCTACCATTAAGAGATTTTCTCTTGAAAAGCCCGTTTTGTGCTCGGCGGCAATTAAAATCTGTTCGTTAGGCTTTCCGCAGATAACTTGCGGACGACGCTTGCAGCAGGCGTAAATAAGCTCGATTACGCTTCCCAAATCGGGCAAGAAGCCGTTTTCTGCAGGGCAAACTGCGTCGGGATGGGTGGCAATATAGGGAAGCCCCGTTGCCACTAAGTTCGCAAATTTCGTAAGGCGATTATAATCAAGGGCGGTATCGAAGCCTGCAAGAAGAATTTCGGGCTCGTCCTCGCAAACGTTAACGCCGAGAGCCTTCATTTCGTTTTGCATACTTTCGGTGCCTAAAATAAAGGTGCGTTTTCCCTTATAATTATTGTTAATATAGTCTGCCGCCGCGTGTGAGCTGATTAAAATATTGCTTTCGTCAGCCTCTATTCCCATTTTTGCAAACTTCTGAATATAGGCGTCGGTGCCCTTTGAAGAATTATTGGTCAAAAATATGTGTTTTATGCCTAAAGAATCAAGACGGGATAAAAATTCAAGCGTCCAGGGGAAGATATTATCCCCTAAATAAACAGTACCGTCCAAATCAAGCATTACGCATTTAATGTTTTTCATATTAACCTCGCAAAGAATTATTTATGCTTCTATGATACCATTCTTTATAGAATTTCGCAAGGACTATTAAGGGAAATAATTTCCCTAAAAACACAAAAAAGGAACGAAAATACAGTTTTTCCAGTAAAAAATAGGCGGTTTTTTCGTCAAATTGTTACAAAACTATTGCAAAATGCATTTTTAGGTGGTATAATGGGTTTGCTTTTGTTGAAAAAAGCGACAAAGCAAAATGCAAAAAAAGCAAAAAATCCGTCAGGAGAGATTAAATGAAATTCAGATTGGGCACAATTTCATTAGCCTTGAGCGTTGTTCTGATAATAGTGATGCTGTTTTCGGGATTGACTGCCTTTGCTTATGAGGTTGAAGAGCTTGACAAAAAAGGTGTAATCGCTACTAACAGTGACAACCTTAATATCAGAAGCGGTCCCGGAACGAGCTTTGGAAAGGTAGGCTCCGTTGCCAAGGGAAGCGTGGTTGACGTTATCGGAACCGTGACCAACGAAAACAGTGAGGTCTGGTACAAGATTTCCGCCAACGGAATTGTAGGCTTCGGCTTATCAACGTACATAACCTTGATAGAAATTCCTGAGCTTTCGGACGAGGATTTCGAAACGGCAATTCTGGCTTTCCCCGAAAGCTATCACGAAAAGCTCCGAACCCTTCACGCCTTGCATCCAACGTGGAGATTTACGGCGCTTAAAACTACTATGACGTGGGACACGCTGCTTAAAAATCAATGGGTTATCGGCAGAAACCTGCTTCAGTCGCCTGAGGCGTGGAAATCCTTCGAGGACGGCGCGTATAACTGGTCTGCAAGCTCCTGGTATTCCTTTGACAGCGGAAACTGGAATCAGGCTTGTAAAGAGGTTATCGAATATTACCTTGACCCGAGAAATTTCCTTGACGGTAACGTATATCAGTTCTTAGTGCTTTCAAATGACGGAAGTAAAACCGACCCTGAGGTTATAAACGGAATTCTCAAAAATACCTTTATGCACAATAAGGACGCAGGGGACGGTATGACCTATGCCGAAGCAATAGTTAAGGCGGCAGAGGAGGCGGGAGCATCCCCCTATATGCTTGCCGCAAGAATTAAAATGGAGCAGGGCGCAAAGGGTAATAAGCTTGCCCACGGCACTGTTTCGGGATATGAGGGCTATTACAATCATTTTGATATCGGTGCCTACGCCCACAGCGGCAGAAGCGCCATATTAAACGGTGCAATTTACGCTAAAAACAAGGGCTGGAACTCCGTTTATAAGGCAATTTTAGGGGGCGCCAACTTCCTTGTTAAAAACTATATCGGCGTTGGCCAAAACACCTTGTACTTGCAAAAGTACGACGTGGTTGACGGCGGTAACGGTTATTATAACCATCAGTATATGACTAACGTTTCGGCGGCGGTAAGCGAATGCGAAACGCTCCGAAGCGCAATTTCAGGAACGCTTGCAGAGGAATCGGCACTTAATTTCCTTATTCCCGTTTACGAAAATATGCCCGAGAAAACTGCAAGCCTGCCCTTAAGAACGGGCAACGCAAACAACTTGCTTTCGGCTCTTTCGGTTAAAGATGAAGAATTGACGGAAGAGTTTGATATGTATAAGTTCGAATACGAGCTTTTCGTTGAAGGCAAAACCATAAATATTTCCGCAACGGCAAAAAATTCAGCCGCCAAGGTGGAAGGCATCGGCGAAATCGAGTTAAAATATCAGACTAACAAAATTCCCGTAACGGTTACGGCTACAAACGGACTTAAGCGTGTGTATATGCTCTACGTAACAACCACGGCAGATTTGCCCAAGGAGCCTGACCCAACGCCCACACCTACTCCAACAGCCAAGCCTACGGTAAAGCCTACCCCCGAAGGACAAACACCTTCTGCTTCGCCGTCAACAACACCTACGGTAACACCCACGGCAACGCCCACTTTAACACCGACGCCCACACCCGTTCCAAAGGAGTTTTCAACGGAATTTACCGTTAGTGATGACCTTATCCTCGGAATCGGCGCAGGAAGCACGGTGGCTCAGCTTGACGGCAAAATAACCGTTCAGGGCTATACGGTAGAATATTTTGACGCGTCCGGCAGTAAGAAAACCGCCACCCAAACAGTTAAAACGGGAGATAAGATATGCCTTATCTACGATTCAAAGGTAGAAAAAACTTATTATGCGGTTATCTTTGGAGATTCTAACGGTGACGGAAAATTAAACGTAGCAGACTTAATTATAACTCAAAAACAAATCTTGGGACTTTCCAATATTACCAATGCGGCACGCAAACGTGCTATGGACTTTAATAGCGACAACAAAACCAACGTGGCAGACCTTATTCTTTGCCAAAAACGAATTTTAGGATTGGGTTGAGAAAATGAAAAAGATTTTATCAATATTTTTAATAGCTTTAATTGCCGCATCGCTTTTAACGGTGCCCGTGCAGGCGACTTGTACCGTTGCGGGAAGCGCTTCGGCAAGCACCGTTTACGTAGGCGACACGGTAAAGGTTACTTTTACCTTTACAAGCTCTGATGCAAATATCGTTGGTGCAGAGCTTTCCGTAAGTTTTTCATCGGGCACACTTACCTATTCTTCTTATACAAGCTCTTTAGGTTCAGCTTCAGAAAATGTAGGAAGCAATACCATTAAAGTTAATGACTTTAATGCAAAATCAACAAGCAAAAAATACACTTTAACCATTACCTTTAAGGCAAAAGCAGTAGGTGATGCAACCGTTACCTATACGGGCGGTGAGTTCTTTGATATCAACGCTGATTATATCGGCGCACCGGCAAGCAAAACCGTAAAAATTTCAATTAAAGAGAAAAACAAATCCTCCAACTGCAACCTTGCAAGCCTTGAGGGTCCTGCAGGATACGGATTTTCGCCTAAGTTTTCACCCAGCGTTACGGAATATTCCGTAACAGTTCCCAACAGTGTAGACAGCTATTCGCTTAAATGGGCAAAGGAGGATGCCAATGCAACGGCAAAATCCCTTGATTCCGTTGAGCTTAAGGTGGGAGATAATCAGCGCAGAATTAAGGTTACCGCGCCTGACGGCACTACTAAAACCTATACGGTAAAAATTAAGCGTCTTGCGGCGGCACCCGTTGACGAAACACCTGCTCCCACGCCCACAATTTCACCTGAGCTTACACCGCCGCCTGAAATCAAGGTTTCCGTTGACGGTAAGGAATACAACGTTATTGCAAGTATAACGCTTCCGCTAATTGAGAATTTCGTTAAGGAAGAGGTTTTCTTCAAGGGACATTCCGTTGAAATTGCAACTCTCGGTAAAATAAGCATTATGCAGTTAACTGACGGTGAGGATGACACGTTCTTCGTTTTTGATAAGGACAGTCAGACCTTTACCACCTTTAACCCCATTGCAATCAACAGTCAGCACCTGGTATTCTTAGATTTTCTGCCCTCGGAGGTTATGGCAACTAACGCTTTTACTTCCGCCACACTCTATCTTGAGGACAGACTTTATCCTGCCTGGACGAACCCTGCCTTTGAGGACGGATATTATATTGTAAACGTGCTCAATTCCGCAACGGGTGAGGATTACGTGGCAATCTACTGTAATTTTGATGCAACGGTTCAGCGTCTTTCATCAAAGCTCTATTCACAAATCTGTGTTGTAGGCACCGATGCCGACGTTTCCGTTGACGATAAGGAGCCTCTTAAAATTGATTGGATGCTGGTTGGCGCCATCGTATGCGGTTTCTTCTTAGTAGGAACGCTTGTTGCGATAATAGTGCTCAGCGTAAAAAAGTGCAAGGAAAGAAAGCCCAAGGTAAAGCGCAACTGGAATCTTGAAACCGATGAGGTTGACCCTTATAACTTCGTTATTGAAGAAACGGAATCACCAAGCTCACAAAACGCAAACGAGCCTGACGAAGATTTTGAATAATTAAACTAAACCCCGAGAAACAACTGCTTTCTCGGGCGTTTTTTATTTTTGAACACGAAAACCGTTGCGTTTGGCGGGGATTGTGATATAATAACTGTAGTTTACAACGTAACCGATATAATATAAATTGGTGTATTATATAATTTCTTGTGGGAGATAAAAATGAATATTGAAATACTTGCTCCTGCAGGAGCGAAGGAACAGCTTATTGCCGCAGTTCAAAGCGGCGCTGATGCGGTTTATCTTGGCTTTGGTCAGTTTAATGCCAGAAGACGCGCGAAAAACTTTGATTTTGATGAGCTCTGTCAGGCGGTCGAATATTGCCATGAGCGCGGAGTTCGCGTTCACGCTGCCCTTAACACCTTGGTAAAGGAAAATGAGCTTGATGCGGCTTATGACGCAGTTAAGCAAGTAGCCCTTGCAGGTGTTGACGCAGTAATTATTCAGGATTTAGCGGTAGCAAAAATTGTTAGGGAATGTGTGCCCGATTTGGAGATGCACGCATCAACGCAGCTTTCGGTGCATAACGTTGCAGGCGTTAAAGCTCTTGAAAAGCTTGGCTTTTCACGGGTTGTTTTAGCGCGGGAATTGTCCGAAAAGGAAATAGAAAAAATCTGCGCAAGCACTAAGATGGAAGTGGAAGTGTTCGTTCACGGCGCCCAATGTATGTGTCTTTCGGGCGGATGCTATCTTTCGAGCATTTTAGGGGGCAGAAGCGGTAACCGCGGTCTTTGCGCCCAGCCTTGCAGGCTTGATTTTAACGTTAATTCCCGTCCCTACGCCCTTTCCCTTAAGGATATGTCCTTGATAAATTATTTGCCAAGGCTAATTGAAAAGGGAGTGTCTTCCGTTAAAATAGAGGGCAGAATGAAGCGCCCCGAATACGTTGCAATGGCGGTTTCCTGCTGTAAGGACGTTTTAGAGGGCAGAAAACCTCAAATTGAAGCGTTACGGAAAGTTTTTTCCCGTTCGGGCTTTACCGACGGTTATTTTGCCGATAACCGCACCGTTGAAATGTTCGGCTGGCGCAACAAGGAAGACGTTGTTGCCGCGTTTGACGTGCTTAAGGATATTGCTAACACCTATAAAAACGAGAATCCCAGAGTTAAAATAGACGTAACTGCCCGTATCAAAGCAGAAGAACAAGTGCTGGTTACCATTTCTGACGGAAAAAATGTTGTTACTGTTGGCGGTGATGCTCCCGAAAAAGCAATAAACAGAGAAACAACCGCCGAGGACGTTATAAAACAGCTTTCCAAAACCGGCGGAACGCCATATAAAATAAACAAAACAGACGTTGCTTGCGAAAAGGGCTTAAGCGTACCGCTTTCGAGTCTTAACAAAATGCGCAGAGAAGCGCTTGAGAAGCTTTCCGCACTTCGCAGGCAAAAGAGGGAACACGAAATTTTCCCCATAGAGAAGGCATTGACGAGGGAAAACGTTGAGGCTCCTTCAAGAAAATTCCCTGAAATTTTAGTTCGGGTGGAAAACCCTGCTCAAGCGGCACTTTTGCCTAAAAATATTGGGCTGGTTGTGCCTGCAAACAAAATAACCAAGGAATGCTTTGAATTTGAACTTGTTATCGGTGAAATACCGTCCATAATTTTCCCCTTTGACGAGGAAAAGCAGGAAGCGATTTTGCTTGAGAAAAAGCAAATGGGTCTTGAAAACGTGCTTTGCGATAATATCGGCGCGGTGCATTTGGCAAATAAATTAGGGCTTAACGCCGTAGGTGGTTGGGGACTTAATTTGCTCAATTCCGAAGCAGTAAACGAGTACCGCAAATTAGGAGTTAAAGAAACGCTTATTTCCTTTGAAACTTCAAAAGGAAATTTGCGGGAAATTTCCTGCAAGAAAAAAGGGATAATGGCTTACGGCTATTTGCCTCTTATGCGTATGCGCGCCTGCCCTGCCAAAACAAAGGACGGGTGCAAGGGGTGCTCGGGAGTGAACACCTTAACCGACAGAATAGGTAAAAGCTTTACCCTTGTCTGCAACGACAAAAAATACACCACCTTGCTTAATTCGGTGCCCCTGTTTGTTTCAAGGAATGAAATAAACGCAGATTTTTATATGCTGCATTTTACCTTAGAGACGCAAAAGCAGGTTAAAAAAATATTCGATTTATTCTCTTTCGGAGGAGAAATCGACTTTGAAAGAACTAAAGGCCTTTATTTTAAGACCTTGCAGTAAACAGATTTTCAGTTGCCGAGGCAGTAGAAATTGAAAGTGAATTTTTCAGCAAAACGGCATTGTCTTTTTAATCGAAAGGAAAAAATATGAGAAAAGTTGAGCTTTTAGCCCCTGCAGGCGATATGGAATGCTTGAAAACCGCTATTAAATTCGGTGCAGACGCAGTTTATCTGGGCGGACCGATTATGCAGCTGCGCTCAAGCGTTACGGGATTTGACTTAGAGAAGCTTGCCGAAGCGGTTTCCTACGTCCATTCCTTTGGTAAAAAAATATACGTAACCGTTAACTCCTTTGCAAAGGAAGGGGAGTTTGAGGAAATTGCCGCATACGGCAAAAAGTTAAAGGAATTAAACGTTGATGCGGTAATCGTTTCAGATTTAGGCGTAATTTCCTGCTTGCGCAAGGAGGTACCCGACCTTGAAATCCACGTTTCAACGCAGGCAAACTGTCAGAATTCATTTTGCGCCAACGTGTATTATCAGATGGGCGCCCGCAGAATAGTTCTTGCGCGGGAGATGACATTAGAGGAAATTAAAGAATTTTCCCAAAATATTCCCCAAGACCTTGATATTGAGGCCTTTGTACACGGCGCAATGTGTATGTCCTTTTCAGGCAGGTGCTTTATCAGCTCCTATTTAACGGGCAGAAGCGGCAACCGAGGCGAATGCACACAGCCTTGCCGTTGGAGATACCATCTTGTTGAGCAGACAAGGCCTAACGAGTTTTTCCCCGTTGAAGAGGGTGAAAAGGGCACCACGCTGCTTTCCTCACGGGATATGAAGTGCATTGATTTTATTGATCAGCTTGTTGATGCGGGGGTAACCTCCTTTAAGATTGAGGGCAGAATGAAATCACCCTATTACGTTGCAACGGTGGTTAACGCGTACCGCCACGCAATAGATAAAACGGCTGACGTCAGCCTGCTTTCTCAAGAGCTTGACTGCGTAAGCCACCGTCCCTATTCAAGCGGATTTTATTTCGGGGAATTGGAAAGATACACTCCCGACGACGATATGGCATACAAGCAGGATAAAGTGTTTGCAGGCGTTGCTAAAAAGTGGGAAAACGGCAGGCTGACTTTAGAGCAGAGAAATCGTTTCTGCGTTGGTGACGTGCTTGAAATCGTTTCGCCTAAATCCATCGGCTTGTCTTTTGAGGTTAAAAATATGGTAAATTCTCTTGGCGAAACCGTTGATTGCGCGCCTCATCCCCAGGAAATTATTACCGTTGACTGTCCCTTTGAGCTTGAAGAGGGCGACATTTTAAGAAAGAGGTAGAACAATGTTCGGTAAAAACGTTACTGTTGACATTTTCGGTGAATCCCACGGGGAACAAATCGGCGTTGTTGCCAAAAATCTTCCCAATGGAGTAAAAATTGATTTAGAGGAATTGCGCGCCTTTTGCCGACTTCGCGCTCCGGGACAGAACGAGTTTTCAACTCCCCGAAAGGAAGAGGATAACTTTGAAATTATCTCGGGAATGGATGAAAACGGCGTGCTTGACGGTGCAACCTTTAAGGCAATAATAAAAAACACTAATACGCGCTCACAGGATTATGAAAAAACCGTTCCCCGCCCTGCCCACGCAGATTATCCCTGCTTTGTTAAGTACGGCCGCATTTCTACAGGGGGCGGAAGATATTCGGGCAGATTAACTGCGCCAATGTGCATTTTAGGGGGAATAGCCAAGCAGATTTTATCTTCCCGCGGAATTGAGATTGACGCTCACGTTGCGTCTATTCATGGGGTAGAAGACGATAGCTTTGATTGGCTTTCAAATTCAGTTAGCGGAATACATAAAAAGCCCTTTCCCGTCATTAACGACGAAAAGGGAGAAAAAATGAAGCAGGAAATTCTCTCGGCAAAAGAAAATGGAAATTCTGTCGGCGGAGAAATCGAATGTAAAATCGTCGGCTTGCCCGTGGGCGTTGGCGACGCTCTTTACGACGGACTTGACGGAGCAATCGCATCAAGCGTTTTTGCCATTCCTGCAGTTAAGGGAATTGAGTTCGGCTTAGGCTTTGAAAGCACCAAGGTGCTGGGAAGCGAAAATAACGACGAATTTATTTTTGATAACGGCAAGGTGCAGACTCTTACCAACAACTGCGGCGGAATTTTAGGGGGAATGAGCAACGGTATGCCGCTGATTTTCAAGGTAGCGTTTAAGCCTACCCCGTCAATTTTCGTTCCGCAAAAGTCAGTTGACCTTAAAACAAAAGAAAACGTGGAGCTTTCAATTAAGGGAAGACACGATCCCTGCATAGTACAGCGGGCGGTTGCACCGGTTATTTCAGCCGCCGCAATAGCCGTTCTCGATTTAATGGAGGAAAAATGAAAATATTAGTTCTTAACGGTCCGAATCTTAATATGCTTGGTGTTCGCGAGCCTGACGTTTACGGCAAAAACACTTATGCAGACCTTTGCAAAATGATAAAGGACCACGCAAAAAAGAAAAACGTCTCTATTACAATTAAACAGACTAACTGCGAGGGAAAACTCGTTACGTTTATTCAAAAAGCGAGAAATTCCTTTGATGCAATAGTTATCAATCCTGCCGCATATACTCACACAAGCGTTGCTATTTTAGATGCGGCTAAGGCGGTTTCCTTGCCTATGGTAGAGGTACATATTTCCGACGTAACCAAGAGAGAGGATTTCCGTCAGGTTTCCTTTATCCGTTCTGCCTGCCAAAAAACGATTACGGGCAAGGGCTTTCAGGGGTATTTGGAAGCCATAGATTATTTACTTGAAAACAAATAGGAGATAAAATGAGCATTTTACAACAAAACTACGGAATTTCACCGAAGCTTGAAGCAATAGGTGAGGAAATTGAAGCAAAATGCATGCCGTATTTTCAGCGCATAGAGAAAATTCAGCAGGAAAATCAGCTTTGGGTCCTTGATTGCTTCCGCAAGGAAGAAATTGCCCCTGCCCACTTCGCCGCAAGCTACGGCTACGGATATGACGATTTGGGCAGAGATAAATTAGAAAAACTGTTCGCCCGAATTTTCAAGGCGGAGGCGGCAATCGTGCGTCCTGCAATCGCATCGGGAACTCACGCCCTTGCCCTCGGCTTGCAGGGGTTAACAAGGAAAGGTACAAAAATTTTGTCTGCATCCGGCGCCCCATATGACACCTTGGAAGGCATTATCGGTCACAAGGAATTCGTTGAAGGCTCCCTTTGTGATATGGGAGCGGAATATGAAGAGCTTCCCCTTAAAGATAAACACATTGATTTTTCTGCACTTAAAGAAAAGGCAAAGGGCAAAGACTTAATAATGCTTCAGCGCTCTCGAGGCTATCAGGACAGACCCAGCCTTTTAATTAAGGATATTGAAAAGGCTTGCAAAATTATCCGTTCTGTAAACGACACGGCAATTATTTTCGTTGATAACTGCTACGGTGAATTTGTTGAAGACCGTGAACCCCTTGAAGCAGGGGCAGACGTAATCGTTGGCTCTTTAATTAAAAATGCAGGCGGCGGAATTGCCCCTACGGGAGCGTATTTGGCAGGTAAGAAAGAGTTAATTGAGAGAATTTC
Source organism: Clostridia bacterium (assembly GCA_017502165.1). GTDB lineage: Bacteria > Bacillota > Clostridia > Christensenellales > QALW01 > UMGS1322. Next base: position 27,303 of record JAFVVO010000036.1, on the reverse strand, counting down.
CTATAGAATGACCGCCCCCGGTATCGGAGGAGAGGTTGGCTCCTATGCCGCAGGCTATCTGCCCTTTTATTTAGGAATTTTCCTTGCGCCTCAAACTGTTGCGCAGGCCCTTAAGGGAGCAATCTTCTCGGCAAAAATTCTTGAAGAGTTTGGCTATGCTCCGTCACCTAAGTTTGACGAAGAGCGAGGTTGTATAATTCAGTCGGTTTGTATGCACGAGAGGGAAAGGCTTATTCAGCTTTGCCAGTGGATACAAAGAGTTTCGCCCGTTGATTCCTTTGCGCTTCCTGAGCCTTGGGCAATGCCGGGCTACACCGACGAGGTTATTATGGCGGCGGGCACCTTTGTGCAGGGAGCGTCCATTGAATTCAGCGGTGACGCACCCATGCGCGAGCCTTATATGTTTTATATGCAGGGCGGAATAGTTTACCATCAGGTAAAGGCCGCAATGCTTTGCGCAATACAAGATATGAATGGAGAAGAATTATGAACGCAGTAAAACCTTGCAATATATTGTTGCCCAACGAAAAAGTTGACCTTTTTGCCTATTCCTGCGTTGCCTGCGACCAGTTTACAGGTGACGAAAAATATTGGCAGGAGGTTGAGAAAATAACAAAGGATAAGCCATCAACTTATCACATTACCTTTCCCGAAATCTATTTAAGCAAGGATAATTCGGAGCGTATTGCAAGGATAAATGCAAATATGGAAGACTATCTTGCAAAGGGCGTTTTCAGGGAAATTGAGGATGCGATTATTTTTGTTCAGCGCACCCTTGATAACGGAAAAATCCGCAAAGGACTTGTGCTTGCGGTTGACTTAGAGCAGTACGAATATTATAAGGGAACCCGATCTGCAGTTCGTCCCACCGAGGGCACCATTGAGGACCGTCTTCCCCCAAGAGTTGCCATTCGTAAAAACGCACCCTTGGAGCTTCCCCACATAATGCTTTTGATTAATGACGAGAAAAAACAGATTATCGAAGCTCTTGAGGAAAAGGATATGGTTCCTCTTTACGAAACGGATTTAATGATGCGCGGCGGAAGGCTTAAGGGCTACGCCTTAACCGATTCGGCAAAGGAAAGGGTTTTATCGCAGTTTGCCTCAGTTGCTTGCGGAACAGACGATAACGTTATTTGCTTTGCGGTTGGTGACGGCAACCATTCTCTTGCAACAGCCAAAAAGTGCTGGGAGACAGTTAAGGAAACTCTTTCTGAAGAAGAAAAGCTTAAGCACCCTGCCCGATTTGCGCTTTGCGAGGTAGTCAATCTTCATTCCGAAGCCTTGGAGTTTGAGCCTATTCACCGCATACTTTACAACGTTGACGAAGATGCGTTTTTGAAGGCTTTGGAAGAAAATTCGTCCCCCGACGGTCAAAAAATCACCGTAATAACGGGCAAGGGCGAAAAAGAATTTTCAATTTTACCCACTCATTGCTTGACGGTTGGCTCAATACAGAATATAATAGATAAGCACCTTGCATCCTTTGGCGGTGAGGTTGATTACATTCACGAGCCTGAGCAGGTGCGCAAAAACGTGACGGATAAAAAGGGAATAGGTATTTTAATTTCAGGGCTTGATAAGTCCGAGTTATTCCCTGCAGTTCTAAAAAACGGAGCTCTTCCCAGAAAGACCTTCTCAATGGGAATGGGCATTGATAAAAGATACTATTTCGAAGCAAGAAAAATAAAGTAGGAGAAAACAAAATGATAAAAGTAACAAAATTCGGCGGAAGCTCACTTGCTGACGCAGGTCAATTTAAGAAGGTGGCCGACATTATTTTGGCGGACAGTAACCGTAAATTCGTTGTACCCAGCGCACCCGGAAAGCGCTTCAGCGGTGACGATAAGGTAACGGACCTTCTGTATAAAACCTATGCCTTGGCCTGCGCAGGTCAGGATACCGGCGAGGTTTTAGAGAAGATCGCCGCAAGATATGAGGAAATTAAAAACGAGCTTAACTTAAAGGCTGATATTCGCGCAAAGGTTATGCGCATTAAGGAAAAGCTTGAAGCAGGTGCTTCCGTAGATTATGCCGCATCACGCGGTGAATATCTTAACGGTATTTTGCTTGCGGAATATCTTGGCTTTGAATTTATTGACGCGGCAGAGGTTATTTTCTTTACTGAAGAAGGCGTGCTTGATGCCGCAAAGACAAATGCGGTTATGGGTAAGCGCCTTGCTAAATGCGGCAAAGCAGTTATTCCCGGCTTCTACGGCTCCAAGCCCGACGGCAGCATTAAAACCTTCTCCCGCGGCGGAAGTGATATTACGGGTTCCCTTGTTGCCCGCGCCGCAAAGGCGGATATTTATGAAAACTGGACCGACGTTTCAGGCTTCTTAGCCGCCGACCCCAGAATAGTTGATAATCCCGAAACCATTAAGTACATTACTTATAAGGAATTACGCGAGCTTTCATATATGGGCGCCGCAGTATTGCATCAGGACGCAGTTTTCCCCGTTGCACAAAGCGGCATTCCAATCAATATCCGTAACACCAACAAGCCCGAAGACGACGGCACTATGATTGTCAGCAAGCTGGCTGACAACTATAAGTCAGATATGACTATCACCGGTGTTGCAGGTCACCCCGGATATTGCGCCATTACCATTGAAAAGAGTATGATGAACAGTAAGCTTGGTATCGGCAGACGCTTCCTTGAAATTTTCGAGCGCAACAACATTTTGTTTGAGCATCTTCCCAGCGGTGTTGACACTATGACCGCCGTTATCAGCGTTAAGGCTATTGAAGGCAAGCTCGACAGCGTGCTTTCCGCCATTCAGGATGAGCTGGAGCCTGATTCCTTGGAATACGTTCCCAACCTTGCACTTTTAGCGGTAGTTGGTCACCGTATGGCAAAGAGCGCAGGTACTGCAGGTAAAATCTTCACCGCTTTAGGTAAAGAAAAAATCAATATCCGCACCATTGACCAGGGTTCAAGTGAAATCAGCATTATTATCGGTGTTGACGAAGAAAATCTTGAAAAGAGCATTCGTGTTATCCACGATACATTCAAAAACTAAATGAAAAAGAGGTTAGCAGTTATTTCCGCTATTATGGCGGCGGTTTGCTTTGTTTCGGCTATTATATGCGTTGTTACAGTGGATAACAACGCATACTTTTCACCTGATTACGAAAAACAAGACCTTTCCGCCCTTATAAATAAGGAAAGCTATTCCAAAGAGGATTACAAAACCTTCTTTTTTCAGACGGGGCTCGGCAAAATAGCTATCGACCAATTAAAGCAAACGGAAACCTTTGCTTCAAGCGTTCTTTCGGCGCAGGCAAGCTTCTTTGCCCCCAAAAACGTTGTTTGTAAGCGCAAGGCTATAACCACCAATATGGAATATTTTGTGGATTCCGCGGGCTTTATGGAAAGAAGCTTTTCGATTTTCTGCGCTCAGGCAGGCGACGTGGTTATTATGGAGTCAAGCCATTCGTTCGGTTGGCGCCACGGCCACGCGGGGCTGGTGCTTGACGAACTGCATACCCTTGAAGCGCCTATTATTAACGTTCCTGCAGGCAGATATTATCTTTCCGAATGGGAAACCTACCCCACGTTTATGCTTCTTCGCCTTAAAGATGCGGACAAGGAATTTACCGAAAATCTCGCAAAAGACGCCTATAAAAATATTAAAGGCACGCAATACAACGTGCTTGCAGGAGTTTTTAATAAAAAATACACCGATAAAACCCCCGACGGCGTTCAATGCGCATCAATGGTGTGGTACGCATATAAAAACGCAGGAATTGATATTGATTCCACAGGCGGCAAAATCGTAACCGTGCAGGACATTAAAAACTCGGATAAGTTTGAAATCGTGCAAATATTTGGATATGACCCTAAGGGTTTTATGCAGTAGCGTGCTGTAGGGGAAGGTGCCATCTTCCCGAAATTTACTATATCCGTCCGTTTTTTGTTCATAATTGTTCTCACGCGTTATATATAATATAATGTGTGGGGGGCGCCATTGACGTGCTGTTTACACTGGGCAGAACGCGTAATTATTTCAAAAAAAACGCCCTCAAAATGCCGATAACAACTAAACAGTATGTCTTTTTTTGCTTTTAGGTCAAAAATTCCTGCAAAAACAAAAATTTACAGAAAAAATTTATTCATAATTTGTTAAAAAGTATTGACAAACATTTTTTCCAAGCGTATAATATAAACACAAATTGGTGTAAAGCCATAAAAAAGAAAGGAAGATTTAATAATGAAAAAATTATTAAGCATTGTACTTGCAGTTGCTATGGTTATCGGCTGTGTAGCAGTAACCGGTATTTTTGCAAGTGCAGAAGACAAAGTCGTTATCAAATCAGGTAACCTCATTGAGAACGGTGACTTTGAAGCATCTGAAGTTGGTGCTACCGTTAACGGTATGACCGTTGTTCAGGATGCAACAAAGAACAGCAAGGCTGGTACTTACCATGCTGCTGCAACCTATTCTTCACCCGGTTGGGCAATTAAGGAAGACCTTTTGGCATTCTCAGCTCAGATCGGCGCAACCAAGTCCTTCGTTATCAAGATGAGCATGGATTTAAAGACTTCTCTCCCCCGTGGTGACCAGTTCATTCAGCTTAGCATCCGTAACTTCATTAACAACGTACAGAAAACTTGGAACTCCACCTGCAACGTTGCTAACCAGTGGTTCCACCTTGAAGCAGAGTATGAAATTAGTCCTGCTGAGCTTGCTACCTTAGGTGCAACAAGCTTCTGTCTTGACCACCTTAGCGCAGGCGCAGACGTAACTATGGATAACGTTTACGTTGAACTTGTTTATGAAGACGTTAACGTAATCAACGGTAAAAACGTTCTTCCTGCTGAAAAGTCCACCTTCGAAACTCTTGAAGTTGGCGCAACTCCTGTTTTAGATGCAACTAACGGCGCTGTTGTAGCTAAGGACGGCGAAAACAAGGTTATCACCTATGTTCCCAGTGGTTCTTGGGTATCACCCCAGTGGATCCTTGCCCCCACACTTAAGAAGATGGCAGGTCAGCTTGGCGAGTATGAATCCTTCCAGGTAAAAGTTTCTCTTGACTTCAAGACCAGCAACGTAGCTATGCAGTATGCTGCAAAGCTTATTATGCGTGGTTGCGCAGGTAGAGTTACTGCTCCTGTAGCTGATTCCAACAACAACGTAACAATCGTTAACAAGACCGGCACAAAAGATACTTGGTACACCGTTTCCGGTGTTTTCACAATGACTCCTGCTGATATTGCAGCTATGTCTGATACCGGCTATACTCTTTGCCTTGACGGCGTAACCAAGGACGCAACTTATTCCATCGACAACGTATTTGTTGGTCTTTATATCGCTAACGATCTTACTGTTACAGCCGGCGATGGCGACACCGTTAAGATTGACGGCGCTGAAACCAACACCATTCAGGCTGAAGAAGGCCAGAAGGTTCAGATCGAAGTTACTCTTGCTGACAGCACAAAGCAGCTTAAGGGTCTCTCCGACGGTACTACTGAGTATCCCGCAGTTGACGGCGTTGTAGAATATACAATGGGCGCTGCTGACGTTACTCTTACTGTTGTAACTGAAGACATCCGTGATTACACAGATGAAAAGAACGTTCTTCCTGAGAACATTACCAACCTTTCCGGCGCAACCGCAGGCCCCATCACTGACGCTTACGGTAAGCTCGGCTTTGGAGGAACTCACGATGCAGCTATCGTTGAAAAGGATGGCGCAAAGGTATTCACCTATTCACCTGACAATGCATGGAACGGACCTTCCGTTTCAATTGCACCTTACGTAATTAAGATGGCTGAGCAGCTTGACCTTAAAGCAGGCGAGTCCTTTGATATTGAAATCTCCTTTGCTCTTATGTTAGATGGTACCGGTGAAGTTTCCAACGCAGGTATCGCAGGTTTCTTATTCCGTGACCTTCGCGGTAACGTTTCTTGCTTAGATGATATTACCAATGCAGGCGCAGCTAACTCCTATATGGGCCTTGGTCACTGCGGAACCAGCAAGGGCACCTGGAACAAGGTTACCAAGATCGTAACCTTCACCTATGAAGACGTTCAGGGTATGATCACCGAAGGCGCTGCTTACAACCTTACATTTGACCAGTCTGTAAAGAATGGCACCTACTTCCTTAAGGACCTTAACGTAAGATACTACGTTGAGCCTCAGGAAGACCCCAACCAGGGTGGCTCCAAGCCTGAAGGCACCGGTGACGTTCTTCCCGTAGCTCTTATTGCAACTGTTGCTCTTGCTTCTGTAGCACTTGTAGTAGTTTCCAAGAAGAGAAAAGAAGACTAATTTAATTAGTTAAAATTAAAAGACGATGGAATTTTCCATCGTCTTTTTTTGTTTGCAAAAATTATGGCAGGAGTAAACCCCTGCCATAATTTTTAATATACAAACATATAATAATCGTGCGTCAACACACCTTAATTGCCCGTTAGAACACATCATTTGCGCTTTTACGCCACGTCATTTGACGAAGTCAATATCATTTTGTGTGGCAAATAAAACTGTGCAATAGCACAATCAATTTCCCCCTAAATAACTAAAGGTCATCCAACAGATTGCAAAGCCGGCTAAAAAGCCGAAGATAATTGCAACGATTGCCCAGGGGACGAAGTTTATGGGTTTTTTTGAGTTGTTTTTCTTTGCCATATTTACCTCGTAGAAACGTAGGGGAAGGTATTACCTTCCCAAAAGTTGTTAAATAAAAAGTTTATTTTGCTTAAGTGTGGTTGCCTCTAAAATTAAAGCTGTAACACGCGGATAGCGGAAAGCACCTTAAGGTTTTTCTGCTTTTTCTGATGCTCGCCGTTGTTTTCAACCTTTGTAATGGCGGCAATAACGCCGTTTTCGTCAAATACAACGTCTGCGTCGGGATACTGTGCTAAAAGCTCCTCGCGGGTGTTTTCTACTCTGAGATACCAGGAGAAATCAAGCTCTTCCTGAGAAAGAACGCGGTTTGCAACCTCGTCCTGCCAGCCCCAGCCTTTAAGAAATTCAAAGTGCTTTGCGGCATCTAAAATGTCAGCCACAACTGCGCTGGCGGTGGGAAGCTTACCTGCGCCTCTGCCGCAAAGGAAAACGTCTCCAACGGCATTACCGCGCATTAAAACGCTGTTAAACACGTCCTTAACGCTTGAAAGCAGGCTGGTGTGGGGAACAAGTGCAGGGGAAACCATTGCCTTGATTTTGCTTCCGTAATTTTCTGCCTGACCGATAAGTTTAATTGCGTAGCCGTTTTCGTCAGCAATAGCAACGTCATCAAGAGAAATTTTGCTGATACCTTCAGCATAAACGTCCTTAGGATAAACGTGGTGGCCGAAGGCAAGAGAGGAAAGAATACAAATCTTTCTGCAAGCGTCAATACCTTCAACGTCGGCAGTGGGGTCAGCCTCAGCGTAGCCTAATTCCTGCGCGGTTTTAAGGGCTTCGGCAAAGGGCATATTTTCTTCTATCATCTTGGTTAAAATGAAGTTTGTGGTGCCGTTGAGAATGCCGTAAACCTCGGTTACCTCGTTAGCCGCCATACATCTGTGCATAGGACGGATGAGGGGAATACCGCCGCCTACGGAAGCCTCGAAGAAATAGTTTACGTTGTGCTCCTTGGCAAGCTGCAGAAGCTCATAGCCCTTTTGAGCAACGAGCTCCTTGTTAGAGGTTACAACGCTTTTACCTGCCTTTAAGGCGCGAACGGTGTAGTCGTAAGCAAAGGTGGCGCCGCCGATAACTTCGGCAACAACCTTAATATCGGGGTCGTTTTCTATAACGGAAAAGTCTTTAACAAATTTATCTTTATAGGGACTATCGGGAAAATCGCGAATGTCAAGAATATACTTTACGTTAAGCTGATTTTCAAGCTTTGCGGTGATGTGCGCCTGATTCATTTCAATAAGCTCAACCACACCGCTTCCAACAGTACCGAAACCTAAAACTGCAACGTTTATCATAGGAGGAATATTCCTTTCAAAAATATAATATATTTATATTTTATTATAAAAACAGCTTTATGACAAGTGTTTTAAGAAAAATTCAAAAACTTTCTGCGCTTTTGTGTTAAAACGGACAATAAAGGGGGAGTTTTTAAGGATATTTCCTTGACAAGAAAAAGCATTTGTACTACAATTAACTCCGTTAAAAAAATACGGATTTGCCGTTTATTCACTTAAGAAAGAAGATGAAAAAATGAACGTACTGTTATCAGTAGCAGTCGCCCTTTTAGCAGGACTTCTGATGACAAGACTGTTTAAGCCCCTGCATTTGCCGTCGGTTACGGCATATTTGATTGCAGGTGTGCTTATCGGTCCTTACTGCCTTGGCGCGCTTAATATTGAAGGTATAGGCTTTTCGTCTATGGAGCAGGTTGCGGGATTAAGCGTGGTTTCTGAGGTTGCCCTTGGCTTTATCGCCTTTTCAATCGGTAACGAATTCCGCCTTGAAGACCTTAAGCATACGGGCAAGCAGGCACTTGTTGTAGGTGTTGTGCAGGCGCTTGCGGCAACGCTTTTCGTTGACCTGGCGCTTTTCGGCCTTTATGCGCTTATGCCCGATAAAATTACCGTTCCGCAAATTTTAACGCTCGGTGCCATAGCCACCGCCACCGCCCCTGCCGCAACCTTAATGGTTGTTCGTCAGTATAAGGCAAAGGGTCCCTTAACGAAGCTTTTGCTTCCTATCGTTGCCCTTGACGACGCAGTAGGCCTGGTAGTTTTTGCCGTTTCCTTCGGCATTGCAAAAACTATGGTAAGCGGTAGTGTTGACGTTATTTCTCTGCTGGTTAACCCCTTGATTGAAATTGCTGCGTCACTTACTCTCGGTGCAGTTATGGGATGGGTGCTTACTCAGCTTGAAAAGTTCTTTAACTCCAACACAAACCGTCTTAACCTTACTATCGGCGTAGTGTTTTTAACTGCAGCCCTTTCAATGCTTGAATTCAATATAGGTGCAATTCACGTGCATTTTTCATCACTTTTAACCTGCATGATGTTAGGAACCGTTTTTTGCAATATTTGTCCTCTTTCAACCGAGCTTATGGAGCGGACGGACAAGTGGACGTCACCGATTTTTGCTCTGTTTTTCGTTATAAGCGGCGCAGAGCTGGAGCTTGGAGTGTTCGGCGATACGGCAATAATTATTATCGGCTTAGTGTATATTGTGTTCCGTTCCTTAGGAAAATATTTCGGAACCTTCGCAAGCACCAAGGCAACAAAATGCGAAAGCCGGATTTGCAAGTATTTAGGTATTACCTTGCTTCCTCAGGCAGGCGTTGCCCTTGGCATGTGCACAACCGCCATGCAGCTTGGCGAGCAGGGAAACTTAATTCGCAATATTACTCTTTTTGCGGTGCTTATTTATGAGCTCATAGGCCCTCTTTTAACGAAGCAGGCGCTTAAAGCCGCAGGAGAAATTAAACCTATTCCCGATGAGGTTAAACAACGCCGTCAGCAAAAGCTTGAGGACGCAAAAAATAAATAATACGACAAAAGGCATAACGAAATCCGTTGTGCCTTTTAATTTTATTGACTTTTCTCAATTTAGTGATATACTTTTACTTAGATACATTCTTATCTTCAAGAAAGGAACAAATATGAAAATAGTAATTTCCGGATGCGGTAAAATAGGCGTAACGGTGCTTGAAAGCCTTGTAAACGAAGGACACGATATAACGGTTATTGATAACGATCCTGCGGTAATAGAGGAGATAACCAATCTGTTTGACGTTATGGGCGTTTGCGGAAGCTGTACCGACTGTGACGTTTTGAGGGAAGCGCGTATCGACGAGGCAGAAATGTTCGTTTCCACCTCAGCTTCTGACGAAATAAATATGCTTTCCTGCTTTATTGCAAAGAGAATGGGCGCAAAGCATACTATTTCAAGAATACGTAACCCTGAATATAATTACAGCGCTTTAGCGTTTTTGCGCCATCAGCTTGACTTGTCAATGGCAATTAATCCCGATATGCTTGTTGCTCAGGATTTATATAATATTCTTAAATTCCCCTCGGCAATGAAGATAGAGCATTTCTCTCGCAGAAACTTCCAGATGATTGAGCTTAACTTAAAGCCCGATTCTGCCCTTGACGGAATGTCACTTATTCAGATGCGCGCAAAATATAGCGCCAAGGTGCTTGTTTGCGCCGTTCAAAGAGGAGATAAGGTATTTATCCCCAAAGGAAATTTCGTGCTTAAAAGTAACGACAGAATAGGTATTACCGCAACGCCTACCGAGGCAGTTAAGTTCTTTAAGGAGCTTAACGTTTACCAGAAGGAAGCCAAGGATATTATGATCTTGGGCGGAAGCCGTATTGCGTATTATCTTGCAAAAATGCTTATTGCCTCAGGCAGCAGTGTTAAGATTATTGAACGCGATTCTGAGGTTATTCAAAGATTCTGCGACGATATTCCCAAGGCAACCATTGTTGCCGGTGACGGCGCTCAGCAGGAGCTTCTTTTGGAAGAGGGCATCAAGGATACGGAAGCCTTCGTTTCCTTAACGGGAAGTGACGAGGAAAACATTTTAATGTCCGTTTTTGCCGCCTCCTTAGAGGTGCCAAAGACCATTGCCAAGGTCAACAAAGAGGAATTAAGCAATTTGGCAAAAAATCTTGGGCTTGACAGTATTGTTTCTCCCAGAGAAGTGGTTTCCGATGTAGTTGTTCGATACGCACGTGCCCTGCGCCACTCTCTTGGAAGCAATATTGAAACTCTTTACCGTTTGTTCAGCGATCAGGTTGAGGCCATTGAGTTTAAGGTTTCAAGCGAGTTTGAAATGAAAAACGTTCCCCTTAAGGAAATGCCTCTTAAGGAGCATATCCTTATTGCCGGTATCGTTCGCGAGCGTAAGCCCATTATCCCCACCGGTGACGACGTTATTTTACCTAACGACCGTGTTATAATTATTGCCGAAGGACAGAGAATACAGAATCTTTCCGATATTTTAAGATAAGGTACGGCTTTTATGCCCTTAAGGAAGAAAAATGAACTATAGAATGATATTAAACTTCATCGGCAAAATTATGGGCGTTGAAGCCGTTTGTATGATGATAAGCGCCTTTGTAGGCTTTCTTTACGGCGAATTTTCAAGTGCTTTGTGGCTTGCACTTGGCGCGGTGGTTGCCTTTGCGTTTTTTGTGCTTTCCGTTATTTTTAAGCCAAAGGACCAGGTGTTCTTTGCAAAGGAAGGTCTTATATCCGTTGCTCTTGCCTGGGTGCTGATGTCCATAGTAGGCGCCCTGCCCTTTTATTTCAGCGGCGAAATCAAGGGCTTTATCAACTGCGTTTTCGAAACGGTCAGCGGTTTGACGACGACGGGTGCCACCATATTAAATGACGTGGAAAGCCTTAGTCACGGTATGCTTTTCTGGCGTAGCTTTACCCACTGGATAGGCGGTATGGGTGTGCTTGTTTTAGTTATGGCTGTTCTGCCCACCGCATCAGGCAGAAGTATGCATATGCTTCGTGCGGAAATGCCGGGTCCTGTCATCGGCAAGCTCGTTCCCAAGGCAAAGACTACCGCTCGGCTTTTGTATATTATTTATATTGCTTTAACTATTCTAATGATTATTCTTCTTTGCTTTGGCGGAATGAACTTGTTCGAAAGCGTTATTCACACCTTTGGCACGGCAGGCACGGGCGGCTTTGGAACTAAGGCAGACAGCATTGCATCGTATTCACCCTACTGCCAATGGGTAATAACCGCGTTTATGCTGATATTCGCAGCAAACTTTAATATTTACTACTTTGTTTTAATTAAGAAGTTTTCTTCGGCACTCAAAAGTCAGGAGCTTTGGGTTTACGGAGCAATAGTCCTTTCGGCAATAACTCTTATTGCCCTTAACGTTAGAGGCTTGTTTGCAACTACCGGTGAAACGGTGCGCCACAGTGCGTTTCAGGTAGCGTCCATAATATCCACTACGGGTTACACTACATTAGATTTTAACGCTTTGCCCACATTCTCTAAGAGCATACTGCTGATGCTTATGCTCATCGGGGGCTGCGCAGGCTCAACAGCAGGCGGATTAAAGGTATCACGCCTTGTTTTGCTCTGTAAAATGATACAAAACCGCATTTTGCGTGTTGTTCACCCAAGAAACGTAAAGGCGGTTAAGTTTGAAGGGAAAACGGTTGACGAAGAAACGCTTTCGGGAGTAAGCACCTATTTTGCGCTGTACTGTATTTGCCAGGTGGTGGTATTCTTGTTGGTTTCCCTTGACGGCTTCGGCATAGAAGTAAGTATTTCTGCCACGGCGGCTACTTTTAATAACGTTGGCCCTGCTTACGGCGCGGCTTACGCCGGCTATGACGGTTTTTCGAATTTAACAAAGGTCGTAATGTCCTTTGCAATGCTTTTCGGAAGACTTGAAATTTATCCGATGCTGATTTTGTTTATTCCATTTGCTTGGCGGAAAAAATAAAATATGATTTTTAAGGCGGCATTTTACCGCCTTATTTTTTTAGAGCAGGTTTTTTTGTAAAAACACACGTCTTAACGGCAAAAAACGAGCCGTGTAGCATAAAAACAGGGCAAATAATACAATATATTAAAGTGATGAAAATTTCACTTGCCAATTTAATAGAAATCACATATAATGTATCCACTATGTTACGAGGTGAATTTTAATGTATATTAAATGTCCCAGATGTATGCTTAACTATATCAATGAGGAAACCGAGCAGTATTGCAAGGTTTGTCTTGTGGATATGGGAAAAATTCAAGGTCAGCCTGAGCTTGAACTTGATGAGGAGTATAAGCTTTGCCCCGAATGTAACGAGAATTATCTTGAAGAAGGGGAAGAACTCTGCTATGCTTGCCGCATCGAAAAAATGAAAAGGGAAGACAAGGAAGACGTCGGCGCTGATGACTATGAAGACGATGACGATATGCTTCCCGATACCGCTGAAGACTCTCTCGAAGTTATGGCCGAAATGGAAAATAACGAGGAAGAGGAAGAAGAGGAAGACGAAGAATAATTTACAAATAGAGATAGACACAAAACAAAAAACAGGTTGCAACACCTGTTTTTTTATTTTGTCTTTTATATAGCTTTCTTTTTAAGGAGTATCAGCCTAATTTTCTTTTTAGCTTTTCGATGGTGCGGCTTTCTATTCGGGAAATCTGTACCTGGGAAATTCCTAAAATTTCCGAAATTCTCGTTTGAGTAAAATCCTTATAATACCGTAAAAAAATTACGGTTTTCTCCCGTTCGTCAAGCTGGTCGATGCATTGGCGCAGGGCAATTTTATCAAGCAGATTTCCCTTATCCTTTTTGTCCGCCAATAAATCCATTTTAGTGACGCCCTCTTCCTCAAAGGCAGGCTCGTCAAGTGATGCGCAGGCGTTCATGGAATCAAGGGCAAGAATGATATCTTCTACCTGACACTCCAATTTTTCGGCAAGCTCCTCCACCGTAGGTTCGCACCCTTGCTCTACAGTAAGCTTTTGGCGGAGAAAACGGATTTTTTGTTGCAATTCCTTTAGAGAACGGGGCATTTTTATCAGGTTGTTATCGCGCACGAAGCGCTTAACCTCACCCGAAATCATAGGCACCGCATAAGTTGAAAACCGCACGCTGAAGTCAGGATTGAAGCCCGAAATCGCCTTCAGCAAGCCGATATTGCCGATTTGGAACAGATCGTCGTATTCAATGCCTCTTCCTAAAAAACGCTTAATTATGGATTTAACCAACGGCTCGTTTTCTTTAACGAGAATTTCCGTGGCACGCGTGTTTCCCTTTTTTGATTCTTCTATAAGGCGCAGAGTGTTGTCAGTTTCCCATTTCACTGTCTTTGCCAACCCTTTTAGTCATTACAACGCGAGTTCCCTCGTCTATTGCCGAAACCACCGTAACGGAATCCATAAAGCTCTCCATCACCATAAAGCCCATTCCCGAGCGTGTTCCGTCACAGCAGGTGGTGAAAAAGGGCTCTCTTGCGCGTTCAACGTCGTCAATGCCTGCGCCATCGTCAACGATTTCGATTTTTACTAAATTTTTGTCAGAATAAAGACGCATTTCTATTTCGCCTACGCTATCGGGATACCCGTGAACAATGGCGTTTGTTACCGCCTCGCTTACGGCGGTTTTAATGTCGGCAAGCTGTGAAACGGTGGGGTTAAGGGGCGCAATAAAGCCCGAAACGCAGATTCGCGCAAAGCTCTCGTTTTGTGACAAGGACTGAAATTTTATAATAGCGGAATTTTTCATCGTGCTACTCCTTAGGTTAAAGATTTTCTTCATATTTGGGCATAACGGAATACACCCCTGCCATAGTAAGCAGACGGTCAACCGTTTCGTTTGCCCCGAATAAATAGAGCTTTCGCGTGGCAAACAGCTTGTATCTGCCAAGAAGCACGCCTATTCCGCTTGAATCCATAAACGTAACGTGCGAAAGGTCAAAAATCACCTTGTCGGCACCGCTTTCTAAAATTTCCTTATCCAGCCTTTGCCGCAGGCTTTCGGCTCTGTGGTGGTCGATTTCTCCTCTTAATTCAAGTACCAGTTCCAAATTGTTCATCTCCTTAATATGATATTCTCTGTTAATGACGCAAAAACTTTGTCTGCTTTTTTCTATTTTTGCCGTTTGTAATTAAAACACTTTTGTGATATAATATGTTCAATCAGTAGGTGAATTTATGATAGAGTTAACTAACGTAAGAATTGAATTAGAATACTCTCAGCAACAGATAACGTCTCTCGTTGCTAAAAAACTGCGCCTTGAAAAAGATAAAATAAAAGACGTTAAGTTCTTGAAAAAATCAGTAGATGCACGGCATAAAAATGACGTTTTCTTTGCCTGCACCTTAGGTGTAACCGTTCTTGGTGATGAGAACAAGGTTCTTCAAAACGCAAAGAACAAAAATGCCCGTATTTTTGTTGCGCCCGAGCCAATTCAAATTAAAACTCCTAAAACGCCAAAGCACCGCCCGATTGTTTGCGGTGCAGGGCCTGCAGGCCTTTTTGCAGGGTATATTTTGTCACTTGCAAACTTAAAACCCATTATAATTGAGCGTGGCGCAACGGCTAAGGAAAGAAAGCAGGAGATTGAAAAATTCTTCTCCTGCGGTGTTCTTAACGAAAAAACAAACGTGCAGTTCGGTGAAGGTGGCGCAGGCACGTTTTCTGACGGAAAGCTTACCACAAACATCAAAGACGAGCGTTGCCGCACAGTGCTTGAAACCTTCGTTGCCTGCGGTGCGCCTGAGGAAATTTTATACCTTTCAAAACCTCACTTAGGTACAGATAACCTCTGCAATATAGTTGAAAATCTACGAGAAAAAATCATCTCCTTAGGCGGAGAATTCAGGTTTTTAACAAGGCTTACGGACATAAAAGCAAAGGATAATACCTTGTCGGCGGTTGTTGTTGAAAACGAAAACGGTCAGGAAGAAATCCTAACCGATAAGCTTATTATTGCCGCAGGACACAGCGCAACGGACGTATTCCTGATGCTTAAAAATCACGGAATCAAAATGGAACAAAAGCCATTTTCCGTTGGAGTTAGAATTGAGCATAAGCAGGAAATGATTAACGAAAGTCAGTTTGGCACCTTTGCTCATCTTCTGCCCCCTGCAGACTACAAGCTTTCCTGCCATTTGCCCCCAGGCAGAAGCGTTTACACCTTCTGTATGTGTCCCGGCGGTCAGGTGGTTGCCGCCGCCAGTGAAAACGGTTGCCTTGTGGTTAACGGTATGAGCAATTTTGCAAGAAATGGCGAAAATGCCAACTCTGCGGTGCTTTGCAACGTTGAGCCTTCGGATTTTGGCTCTGACGATATTTTAGCAGGAATAGAATTTCAGCAAAAATACGAGCGCGCCGCTTTTTTGTTAGGTGGCGGAAGCTTCCGTGCCCCTGCCCAGCTTGTTGGTGATTTTATGAAAAATCAACCATCAACAAAGGGCGGTGCAGTTACTCCCTCTTATCCCCTTGGAGTTGCTTGGAGCGATATATCAGGTTGCCTGCCCGCTTTTGCAGTAGATTCAATCCGCCAAGCCTTGCCTGAATTTGACAAAAAAATAAAGGGCTTTGCAGCCCCCGACGCCGTTTTAACCGGCGTTGAAACCCGTTCTTCTTCCCCAATCCGCGTGCTTCGCGATGAATTTTCAGAAGCTTCAATAAAGGGGATTTATCCCTGCGGTGAAGGCGCAGGCTATGCAGGCGGAATTATGTCCGCCGCCGTTGACGGCATCCGCGTTGCCCAAGCGGTTATTGATAGTTTGATGTAATTCCCCGCAAAGATTTTTAGGAATTTACATATCTGTCTGAAAAAAGTAGGCTAAGAAAAAACAACTATTATCAAAAATCACCAAATGTTTAATTTTTGAAAAATCCCGTTATCTTTCGATAACGGGACTTTTTTATTTCACTATTTCAATCATTTTGTCAAGCTGTTGTTCCATTTCGGAAACAAGCTTAAACTGTGTACGGCATCTGTCAAGGTTGTGGTTTTCTCTATGTATCTTGAAGTAGGTGTCGCCTTCCAGGTGGTCGGTTAAGAAGCGCATACCGCATTCAAAGGTCATTAAAATGCAACCGTAAGCAAGGGAAATGCGTTCTTCTTCGCCTAAAACGTTTCCGCAGCCTGCAAGGAAGCCTTGGGCGAAGGCACGGTAAAGCTCAATATCAAAATGAACCTTTGATAAATCCGTTTCGTCCTCTGCGGCGGTGGAAGCGCCGAAACGAACGGCGTCACCAAAATCGTTTGCCGCCTTGCCGGGCATAACGGTGTCAAGGTCGATTACGCAAAGAGGCTTGCGTGTTTTTTCGTCAAACAAAACGTTGTTAAGCTTGGTATCGTTATGGGTTACTCGCAAGGGAAGACGTGAATATCTGTCCATAATATCTTCAACCAAGCCTTTGCGGGCAAGGGCAAAATCAATTTCAGCCTGAACCAAATCACGTCTGCCTGATTTATTATCTGCTATTGCCTTTTCAAAGGTTTCAAAGCGGGCAAGGGTGTTGTGGAAATTTACAATAGTTTCTGTTAAAAGTGAAGCATCGAACTCGCCGAGCTGTCTTTGGAAGTCACCAAAGCCGAAGCCGCAAGAATAGAAATCTTCCTTTTCTTCTACTTTATCAAGGCTCAGGGTGTTATCAATAAAGAGATACATTCTGTAAGCCTTGCCGTCGTCGTCAGTAAAGAAAAGCTCGCCGTCAACAGTTTTAACGATGGTAAGAGTTTCGCGCTTAGGGTCGCCCCCTGCCGCAACGATTCTCTTAGAAAGGAAATCCGTTACGAGATAAATGTTGTTCATTAAGCCTTTAGGGTCCTTGAACACATTGGTATTTATTCTTTGAAGAAGATACTCGTCATTAACCCTGAAGGTATCGTTAATGTGGCCGTTACCCCAAGGAATCATTGTGCTGTCTTCAGGAAAACCAAAGTTCTTTAATACGTTTGAAAAATCTTTCATAATAAAAGCCTTTCTGTTTCTTATTTAACACTCAAACCATTATACCAAACTTATACAAATTTTTCAAGCATTATTTAACGTTTAATTTATCTATCTAAAAAACAAACATGTTCATTTTACCGTGTATTCACTATTGACTTTGAGTTTCTGATGGTTTATTATTTAAGTAGAAATATAATTGCAGTTATTTAAGGAGTTGATGCGGTTTGGAGAAAATAACTTTTGGAAATAAAACGATTATTTCCACAGATTTTTCTGATTTTGAAACTGCGTGGAAAATAGATGACTCCCTTTTAGTTCTTGAATACCTGAAAAGTAAGAACAAAATTGTTTTAGGCGGAGATATTTTGACGGAAAAATTAGAACACAATTACGATAATTGGTACTATGATACAGACTCCAATCAAAATCATAAAACCAACGTAGAACAAGGTTTCAAAACAGCATATGAATACATTTCAAATTATATAAAATTAAACGGAACTACGTTTTTTGTAGTAATTGTAACAAAGGAACTCTAAAGCATTCCACTATTACCCCACAAAAACAAAGGAGTTGTAAAAATGAAAAAAGCATTATCATTATTTATGGTTTTTATATTAGCGTGTTCACTTATTGCCTGCACAGATAACGAGAAAGCAAACGTTAAAATTGAAAAAAGAAACGACTTATACGAGATAACCGTTAACAATACAACGTATGCCGAGCTCGCAGAGCTGGGAACTTATAAATCAAAAAAAGCCGACAGTAATATTAAAAACGTTTGGGTTTATGGCAAAAACAGCGGAGAGCCGTATAACCCTGTTCTTGTGGTAGAAACCAAAGATTCTTTGCTTGCCACAACGTTAGTTGAGTGCGCGACCTATTATCCCTCAGTATATATTGGTGACGTAAACGGCGATGCAGACGAAGAAATTATAGTAAATAACGTTCGCACCGCTATGGGTATAGGCGAATATAAATTGCAGGTTTTCCAAGCAAAAGATGAGCTTGTATCCATATACGCTTTTCCTAAAACGGATTACATATATAACGGTCCCGACGCTGATATTCCTTATGACGAATTAAACTTTGGATTCACGGGAGAGTTGCTTGACAATTATCAGCTTCTGATTAAATTCCCAAGCTTGAATTACCAAAGAACCATAACTCTTGAAAGCAACAAAACAGATTCTTCCTTTTTTGATGAAAACGGGACAGTTAAAAACAAAAACGAAAACGTTCTCAAGTTCAGCACATTTTCAAACGTTGAAGTTGCCGACGTTGACAATGACGGCGTATGTGAAATCATAGGTTCTCAAAACGTTTCTTATGGTGTTATAAAAAGCATTGGCTCGGTAAACGTTGTGTTAAAATACCAACAGACCGAAAAAACCTTTAAGCCTGTACAAGTTGAGTTTGTTGCAGAAAACGAGTTGAAAAAATACGAGTATGCAGAATCCAACGGAGCTATAGAAATAATTTCACACGAATATAATGACACCGAAACTCCCATAACCATTCCCAATTACATTAACTGTAAGCCCGTAACGATTATTCGACCAAATGCATTTTATCAACACAAAAGAACAAGCGCAATTACATTGCCTGATAGCATTACAGCTATAGTGGGAAGCCCTTTTTATCGTTGTTATTCCATTACTGAATTTCTGATTCCTTCAAAAGTCGACCTTATTGATGGAAATCCATTTTTTAGATGTCCATCATTAACAAAAATAGAAGTCGATTCAAAAAACACTTATTTTTCCAGCCAAGACGGTGTGTTATTTAATTATGACAAAACAACTTTGGTGGCTTATCCTGAAGGAAAAACAGATAAAACGTACACTATCCCCAAATCAGTAACAAAAATATGCGGAGATGCATTTGGGTATTACCCTTTATTTAAAGAACTTGTTATTTATGCTAATGTGACTGAGTTTCCGACACACGAGATGTTTATTTTTCCAGACAATATACTGTTGCATGTAGAAAAAGATTCAAAGGCAGAAGAATATGCTATAGCAAAAAGTTTGAATTATAAACTTATCAATGACAGCAACACACCTTCTGCTTGAACAACAAATATCTCCATTGTTTTTTAACACGTTTCAACAAACCAACAACCCCGCGTATGTAACACGGGGTTTATTTTTTGCGCGATTTTTTCAAGCATTATTTATCTGTCCTTGAAATTGGCTATATTGAACTTAATTGTTGACAGAGCCAATTTTTTGCCAAAACCCTTGAAAAAACTGAATTTTTATACAATTTCCTATTGACAAATTGTTGCCAATCGGCTATAATATAATTGTAGATATTTAAGAGAGGTTTTTATGGGAAGATTTAATACTGTTTACAATGAGATAGGCAACCTTAATAGTTCTGAGTTGAAGTCAATCGCAGATAGGATTTTTGAACTTCTTCAACAGGTTGAGGATTCTACAGAAGAGAGTTTTCAAGAATCACAAATTGTTACATGCCGAAAATGCGAGAGCTCTCAAATTGCAAAGTTCGGAAAAGATAAGAACGGCAAACAGAGATATAGATGTAGATCCTGCGGATGTACTTTTACAAGCACGTCCTTTTCCGCATTTGCACATTCCCATTGTGCGCCTGATGTTTGGAAGAAATACATTCCCTTATTATTATCCAGATGCTCTCTTGAAAAATGTGCTTCAGAATGTGGCATTAGTGTTCGCACTGCGTTTTTGTGGCGACATAAAATATTGGGTCTTCTTCAAAGAGATCAAGAAAATCGGTTTATGAGTGGCATTGTAGAAGCCGATGATATGTTTTTTTCTGTTAGTTATAAAGGGAACCACACAAAAAGCAAAAAATTTGTTATGCCTCGCGAAGCTTTTAAGCGCGGAACAGACAACGCAGGCAAATTAGGTAGTAAAGCTTGTGTCATGTGTGCAGTTGAACGAAAAGGTCACGTATACGGCGAGGTTTTGGGTATCGGTGCAGCTAATTGCGATATGCTTGCGTATGCATTTGGAGATCGTCTTTTAGAGGATACTATCGTTGTCGCAGATAAAGCACATAGCACAAAAAAGTATTTTGACGGTACTAACATTGAGTTAGTTCAAACTGCAGCGCACACTATTTCCAAGGATAATACCAGTCCGCCGGAAATAAAAGGCGTTTATCATTTACAAAACGTAAATAATTTGCATAGGCGTTTTAGAACATTTATGAGAAACTACAATGGCGTTGCCACAAAATATTTAAACAATTATGTAAATCTGTATATCTGGCTTGAAAATCATAAAAAGGAAAAGAATATAGATTTTGCAAATGAATTATATAATTCTATTAAGTTAAGTGGATCTTACTTGCGAGTTGAAGATATTATTAATGTACCCCCGATACCATGTGTAGCTTAAAGCATATCGTATCTTTTTATATCTGCAGACAAACAATAGTGAATAATTTCGTTTACATAATATTTTGATAATTTGTATTTTTCGGATGCCCAAATACAGAAGTTTTCACGCGAGCCTTTCCAATGCAGATAATCGATAAACACAGCTTTATCTCTGTTTATTGACTCCGCGTGAGTCAACCGTATGTTTTCTCGGCCAAAATATTTAGTTGTATCTTTTTTCATAATGCCAATTATTCGCATTATATTATGACATTCATAGTTATATTTCTCGGCTAACATATCGTAACATTGAAGTTTGGGTATATTTTGTGCTTTCAAATAGTTAAACTCATCATAAATATTGTTATACACTTGTTTTAAGCTCGCATATTCAAAAGTATCAGTAATAAAAAAAGCATCCTTTAAATCAACAATTCGCTGACCTTTTGCTATTCTTGATTTAATAGTTTGCTTAGACAGGTTGTGCTCTCTTGCTTTATTTTCATAAAACTCTTTAGGGTTGCCGGTCCACGCTTTTCGCTCGTAATATAATTTAACAAATTTTTCAGCATAGTTTATTCGGTAGCCTCTAGGCATTGCCTTTTTTAAGAGTTTTTCTTCTTTTTCTTTATCTTTTTTTGTTGAATATGCCAAATGTGAAGCACTGTATTTACGAATAATACGACCAATTCCTTGATTAGTCATAGAATATATTTTTGCAATTTCCTTATGAAGCATTCCTTCGGCATACAACGCATATATCTCATCTGCTCGTTTTTGATTGCGAAAAATATCCTTTTTTACAGCATCTATTCTAAAAGGATTTGGTAAAAACAGACCCGAACAAATCTCGTCATAGGAAATATGCGTATTTCTTTCTGTCATTTTTGCAAATAACTCACGATAAGCTTCGTTTTTATCTCTGTTTTTATTTCTTTCTTTCCATGCAAATAAGTAAACGTATCCCGCCAAATTTGCACTCGATATACCTGAAAATTTGTCTATAAATGAATGTAATCGTTTGTGATACGAGTTCATTTTTTGCAGATACTTGTTTGTTAATAAAACATCTTTATTAACTATTTGATTTGTTGCACGTTGATTTCCTTTTCGTAATAATTTTGCAGATTTTAAATTAATTTGATTTTCTTGTGCAAAGAGTTGAATCGATGTTTCTTTGTCTGCATACAAAGTGTCTATGTTTTCCGATTTTAATGCCGAAGAGAGCGTATAAGATAATTTCTTTGTAGTAGGACTTCCCAAACCGCAAACTCGCGCAATAGATATACCGTTGTCATCTAATGCGCAGGCAACACAAACCTTTTCTTTAGATGTTCCGGGGACATGGTTTTCGCCACCACGTTTTCTTGATTTTCGGGGAATAATCGTTGGATTGGCAGAGTGATTACCTTTATAACTCACGGTGAAATATGTTTCGTCCAAAACAACGTTGTCGTGTAAGACTATTTCGTCGTCAAGGCATTTCAAGGCATAAAAAAGTTTATATCTATTTGTTTGCACGCTACGCTCACTTAAGTTGCAGATTTTTGCAGTTTTAGCAACAGAAAACCCGTTAAAGAGGCAATCGATAAACCTCATCCATTCTATAAATGATAGATTGCTGCCGGAAATAATAGAGTTATTAACTTGTGTAAATACTTTGCCGCACTTTCGACATTTATATCTTTTAATTTTTTCTCCCGATGTTTTATAACTTCCATGAGAAATACAATCGGACTCTCCGCAAAACGTACAGACGATAGGAGTGTCTTGTCTTTCCTTGTTAACAAATTCGCTGATGGATTTTACACCTATTTCTTTTACTAAAGCGTAGCTTTCGGCTAAATTGCTGATATAATTCAAATCCTCAATAGAAGCTTCGGAAAACAAATATTCAATAATTACTTTTAATTTTTGAGAAATTTCTTCCGGCGTACTGAAGCTTCTATGTGGAAGCTTTTTAAATTTTACACCACTGCTTAAATTGATTGTTCCGGAAGCACGCAACTTCCAATAGTGTGCTTTTTCTGTATAAAATTTGTTTTTTAGTTGTTCTTGATTACGCCAGCTATTTTCCTGAATCTCATGCAGCAATTTGCTATTTCCCTCAAGACTATGCTCATCAATGGTTAATTCTGCAAATGGAGAATCATATTGTTGTCCGATGTGATGTATTTCGATTTTTCCACCTTCGGAATCGTAGGCGTATGGTGATTTGCCTTCTTCAAGAAGCTCTCGGTTTGTTTTGTTTTCGCAAGACACCCATAAATCCAGATCCAACTCTTTTATCAAGCTTGGACGAGTAACAAACGCTTCCTTAAGCTTTAAGTTATAATAAAAAAGGAATTCTGCATAGCTGGAAATTGCGTCATTAATGCATTTTGAATAAGGACTGTCTTCTAAAATATATTTTTTCTGTAGCTCAAGGTTTGCTGATGAAACCTCGTTTTTAAAACGCCAAAGCACCTGCTCGATTTCGGAAGAAATTGTATTAAAAAGATTTTTATTCATATACACCTCTATAGAAAGGAAAAAATTATGAGATTACGTTTAATAAAAACAAAAACAGGACTTAAATTATTGTGTTCCAATGGTTCCACTTTGGTTGCCGACGAAAAGGTTTTAGCATCGCTGCTAACCGGATTTAAACATCCAAATGAATTTAAAGGTTCTGATGAATATTGGAGTAATAATATAGCGAAGATGGAAGATGTTCGCGGAGAAACATTAGCATATGTAGATAAAAAGGGTTCTCTTGTTATCGTAAACGAAAATACTTTTGCGAGCATAATTTTGCAAGAAAAATATGTTTCCGTAAGTGAGTACGCGGATTTACACAAAAAAAGTCGGGCGATCATAAAAAAACTGTGTGCAGATGGACGCTTACAGGGGGCATATAAAACAAGTTCAGGATGGTTGATTCCCCAAAACACACCATATCCTAAAGACGGTAGAGTAAGTAACGGGGGATATCATCCTTCACAGAAAGAACAGTAACAAAAGGACAAAACATGCATGTTAAATTGCGATCTTGATAAATACAGGGTAGACTTGGACAAAGTGGTTTCTTTTGATTTAGAGACGATAGGCTTTGATAGTAAAAGTGATGAAATTCTTCAAATATCTTTAATAGACGGAAACGGCAATATATTGCTTAATTCCTATGTAAAACCTTACAGAAAAACTGAATGGAAATATGCACAACAGGTCCATGGTATATCTCCGGAAACTGTTAAAAATGCACCATATTTACATACATTACTTCCTCTCGTCCGTAAAATTTTTAACGACGCAGCATTGATTGTTTCATATAACGGTGGCTTCGATATTCGTTTTTTAATTGCTGCCGGAATTGATTTATCGTGCAAAGAGCATTTTGATGTAATGCGTCACTTTGCTTCGCAATACAATCAAGGAAAGGTGCAAAAACTTGTGTCTTGTGCTCAGTACTTTGGTTATAACTTCAACGCTCATGACAGTCTGGAGGATGCAAAAGCTACGTTGTTTTGTTTTAAGAAAATAATTTCTTGACAAGAGTGTGCGGTATAGTGTATTATATTTGTGCAATAAATCCCTGCATATCAAATTTATTGTCATATGTTCGGTGTTCAGGATTTGACCGGGACGGACGGCTTAATGAACGCAAGAGGAACAAATATGGACTACGTCGCAAGGTCAGGCGAATGTGGAAACATATTGAGCAACGGGACGCTTAAGCTTATAGTATGTTTCAAATATGATCGCAGTATAGTAGCAGAACGATAGTACCTGTTCTGCACGAAGTATAGCAATTATGCGCACTTCACTTACTTTCTTATTGAAGGTGGGAGAAGTGCGCTTTTTTGGTTTACGGAGGAAATTAAAATGATTATGGTATTTGTATTTAATGATAAGAAAGCACGTGCGCTTGGTTATTCAGCGCAAACGTGCTATGAAGCTGTGAATAGACTCTTTGCAAGGTATGGTATCTATCCGGCGAGCCAGGGTGTGTACGAAGCCCCAGACAATCAAAACACCTTTACTGCATTCGGCGTGGCGCAACGTTTGCCATTTGATAACGATTGGTTTCTGAAGGTGATTGATTCATGGACTTCTTTTGAGGATGGATGCTGGGGTGACTGCCTTGCGGTTCACTATAAATATGCTAAAATAAATGGTAGATAAGGAGCAATCATGGCTCAGAAGAATTTGTATGCGCAGGCGCAAGAGCTCAGCATCAAGGATCTGATGACGTTAATTCGGGAAGCTGCTTCCGATGACGAGAAATCGTTTTACGCCCGCATCCTGAATTGGCACTTCCAGCGCAAGCAGAAGGTGGCCATTGAGCAAAATTTGTTTTAAGGAGTAATAAATGACCAAGAGAGAAAGACAAAACGCTTTATATGCAGCTGTAGAGAAGGCGGTGGCCACAAAAAGCGAGCTGACGTTCCCGGAGGCAGTTAAAGGATACTCGGTAGAAGTGATGCAGAAGGATTTTTTGTTGCCAGAGCTTTATTGGATGGATGAAAAACGCAACGTGTACCAAGTGTGGTGCCGTATCGAAACGCGTTCCAAGCTGGGATTGCCCGGTTTGTTTGTCGTGGGTTCGGTTACGTTAGACGGGTTTAGTTCGGGCGATTTGTCGATGATTACGCCGAAAACCCGGTATCAGACGATTGTGTAAGGAGGAATTTATGATTATTTGTGCAGCGATTGACGTTACGTTTACCAACGCGAACGGTAAAACTATTCAAACCATTATCTCCGGGCACCGACACGCAAATTGTTGGGAACTGATGCATGTACTTGAATTGCCTCCCAAAAGTAAGCGCAAGGAAATCGAAGGCTTTTTAGATCATAAAGGTGCGTTTTTAAACCGCAGGGATGCTTTTAAACACGCACTCGAGTGCGGTCAGCTCTCAGACACCGTCTTGACGTATAAACAAGAAAAAATGGAGCGTGAGCTCTATTCAGAGGATTTGTATTAAAGGAGTATTTTTATGACTCTACCGTTTGTTGTAAACAAGCTATTTCAAACGAATATTGAACGCTGCATTGCCGAACGTGGAGAGGTTCAGTTTTTAATAGACGTGCTTTCACGGAAAGAAATCGACCATTTTTGGAAAAAAGGATGGTATCCGGAGGCGGTTTGGCTGCTTCATCGGGTAGATGCTCTTTGTTTGAACCAGCATGTGCCCTGTGCAAAGGAATATGCGTTTATTCGCAATACGCCTGTGTTTGGACAGATAGAGACGTTAAGTATGGGAGAGCGTGAAAAAAACGTCAAGTATTATAAATTGTGTCGTGTTACCTGCAAATGCTGCGGTATGGTACTGGAGCGAACATACAAGAGTCCGAAAGATTATGGTGGTGGGTTGATGGCGTGCACGTGTGGTGCGTTTACATTTGATCCAAGTCCATTGTGGCCGAGACTGATCTGGACCAATGACGTGGACCCAACAACCGATTGTGAAGAATATTATGAAGTAGAATGGGAATAAGTTTATGGATACAGAGATCGAAAAGTTATTTAAAATGCCACATAACCAGCTACGAAAAGCAGCCTGTATCAAGCAGTGTCTTAACAATCTGGAAGGGTTACAACGGCAATATCGTCCGATTTTTGACGAAGATCCGTTTATCAATGATATCTTGGAGCAACTGCGTACCGAACACGAGCGCGTATGGGAACCGTTGCGACAGGAGAAAGACGGGGATGCACTCTTTCGCGCTGCATTTAACGAGGATTAAGAAATGGAGTATTTGAAAATTTGTCGCATTGCGTGTAAACATTGCGGAGAAATATTAGAACGCTTTTACAGTGACCCAAGCGATTACGCCGGACCAATAATGTGGTGTTCTTGCGGAAAAGTAGGGTTGAATCCTGCACCATATTTTTGGAAAGCCTATGGTGATATAGAAGATTATTTGATTCTACACGAATTTGCAGAAAAAGAAGATATGCGTCGTATGATTTTGCGGTTCGATGATGAAAAGGCACGCGCATTAGGATATACTGCCCAGGCGTGTTATGATGTGATGGATAGGTTTTTTGCAAGATATGGTATCAAACCAACCTCACAAGGCGTATATGAAGCGCCGGATAATCAAAATACGTTTGACGCTTTTGGAAGAACGATACGTTTACCGGATGATACCACTTGGTTTTTAAAAGTTGTGTCATTATGGATTGAATATAATGATTATGATATGCCAGAGGATTATTTGGCGTCATATTATGAATTTAATAATAAAAAACGCTGTTGATGATTATAGCTATTGCTGGTCCCGGCCACCAATAAGTGCCGATTATGGCGCCTTAAGATTTTTAAGCAACAAATCAATAGAGCATATATTTGCTCGGCGCAGAAAAGAAAGCTCACCTTAATAGAAGATGAGCTTTCTATAAACTTATGTTGAGTTAAGGCACCGTCTTTTTCGCAGATGTTATCAAAAAAAACAAAAAACGGAGAACCTCAGTGTTCTCCGTTGAAAATCGTTATTTTTTACAAACTTATACAAAATTACGCGTTTTTTATATCGTTTTATTTAATAATTCCATGTTCTGTTTTTTCAGTAAATACGTG
>JAFVVO010000035.1 GCA_017502165.1 Clostridia bacterium | reverse complement strand
TAATGGCGAAAGGGATCACCTGTTCCCATACCGAACACAGAAGTTAAGCCTTTCAGCGCTGATGGTACTTGGCTGGAGACGGCCCGGGAGAGTAAGTCGCCGCCGGAATCTATTCAGAACTGTACAACTTGTACAGTTCTTTTTTTTATTCAAATTGTAAATAATAGTTGACAAATGAGGGTAAAAGGTTGACAATATAAGTGTAGTAATTTGTCAGAGGTAAAAAATGAAAAAGCTTTTTATTAATGTAAAATTAAATAATAAAATATGTGACATTTTAGTTGAAAACGGCAAAATAGCGCAAATTTCGAAAAATATAGACAGAAACGGCAAGGAAATAATTGACATTTCGGGGCTGGAGGCTTTTCCGGGCTTAATTGATATTCACACCCACGGCTGTGTCGGAAAAGACACTATGGACGGTGACGTTTTGAACGAAATCAGCGTTTATATGGCTAAAAACGGCGTTACGTCCTTTATGCCCACAACGATGACTGTTAGCCTTGACGACATTAAAAACGTGGTTAATAAGCCTATTGCAGAAACTGACGGCGCAACGGTTTTAGGCTTTCATCTTGAAGGCCCTTATATAAATAAATCCCGAAAAGGCGCTCAAAATGAGGAATTTATAAGAATTCCCGACATTGATGAGTTTAATTCGCTTCAAAATATTGTTATGGTAACCATTGCTCCCGAAGTTGAGGGCGGTATGGAATTTATCAAAAAATGTGATAAGGTGGTTTCTATCGGCCATACGGATGCGGACTATGATTGCTCAATGGAAGCCATCAAAAACGGTGCAAAATGCCTTACACATACCTTTAACGTAATGCCTCCGCTTTCACATCGTGCGCCCGGTCCCGTTGGAGCTGCGGCGGACGGAGATGCCTTCGTGCAGGTGATTTGCGACGGCGTGCACATTCATAAAAGTGTGCTTCGCATATTGTACAAGGTTTTCGGCAAGGAAAGAATGATTGTTATAAGTGATTCAATGCGCGCTACTGGCTTGCCCGACGGGGAATACGATCTTGGAGGACAGAATATAACCGTTAAAAATGCGGTTGCGCGAACTGCTGACGGCGCGTTGGCAGGAAGTACCTCAAATATGCTTTCGGGCGTTAAAAATCTTATTGAATTCGGAATTCCGAAAGAGGATGCATTCTTTATGGCATCGGAAACTCCTGCAATGCTTTTAGGCTTGAACAAGGGCAGAATTGAAGCAGGCTTTGATGCGGATTTTATAATTTTAGATGATGAATTAAACGTAAAGATGACTGTTGTAAACGGAAAAATAGTATAAGTAGTAAAACCTCTTGCTTTTTGCAGGAGGTTTTTTGTTGCTAAAAAAATCTGTTATTGAATTTATTAAAAAGATTTTTTGATTTTACTGTATTTCTTCTTATCATTTTACAAAAAAATGGAAAAAATTTACAGTAAAATATTGACAAATATTTCCATTTGGTGTAAAATATAGAAAAATAAAAGAACAAAAAGTACAAAAGAGAGCAGAAGGACAATAAAATGGTAACTTGTGATATTATAACTACCACGGTTAAAATTGAAGACAGAAGCTTTACAGTATATGGACTTGAATTGTTTGCGGATAATAAAACGCGGATATTAAGGAGAATAGAGGATATTTCCGATAGCTTTGATTTTGTTGACAAGCTGAAGGAAGAAATAAACAATTCTTTCGTTGCGGAAAATCATATTGATGATGTACTTGAAGACGTATTGCCGTAAAGAAGAAGCTAAACGTTAAAAAGCGTTTAGTTTTTTTGTATTGACAATATACCCTATGGGGGTATATAATTAAGGTGTAATATTTGATTAGGAATGGTGAAAAAATGGATTGCGTATGTAATCAAAGAAAGAAAACACGTTCACAAGAAGAGTATAAGAGCTTGCTTAACAGACTCAACAGAATGGAAGGGCAGATAAGAGGAATAAAAAATATGCTTGAAAATGAGGCGTATTGCACGGATATTCTCGTTCAGACTGCCGCGGTTAAGGCTGCTATAGACGGATTTTCGAAGGAATTACTTTCCAATCACATAAAAACCTGCGTAAAAAACGATTTAACAAGCGGCAACACGGAGACAGTGGATGAACTTGTTAATACTATATACAAGGTAATGAAGTAGGTGATGATTTGAAATTTTCAGTTTCGGGAATGAGTTGTGCGGCTTGCAGTGCAAGAGTAGAAAAGGCAGTTAAGAGTGTCAACGGAGTTACGGCTTGCAGTGTTAATTTATTAACCAATTCAATGGTAGTTGAAGGGTCTGCAAGTGAAGAAGAGATAATTTCTGCAGTAGAAAAGGCAGGCTACGGCGCTAAAGGAGCAAAGGCAAAAAAGGAAAAAACAGAACAATGTGCCGAGGAAAAGGGACTGTTTTTCCGAGTAATAGCTTCCATAGTGATTTCACTTGTGCTTATGTACGTCGCTATGGGGCATAATATGTGGGCGTTTCCTTTACCTAAATTTTTCGAAGGAAACAACGTTGCTATCGGCATCTTGCAAATGCTTCTTGCCATAAGCGTAATGATTATAAATAAGAAATTCTTTGTAAGCGGCTTGAAGGGAGCAATTCACGGGGCGCCCAATATGGACACGTTAGTTTCCCTTGGCTCAGGAATTTCATTTTTATACAGCGTTATTTTGCTTTTCAGAATGACTGCAGGAGAAAATCATCTTCACGGACTCTATTTTGAATCGGCGGCAATGATTCTTGCGCTTATAAGCTTGGGAAAGGCCTTTGAAGCCCGTTCCAAAGGTAAAACCACCGACGCTATTAAGGCGTTAACAAAAATGAAGCCTTCCACCGTAACGGTCATTCGTAATGATAGGGAAGAGACTATTGATATAAGCGGTATGCGGACAGGAGACGTTTTTGTTGTTCGGCCGGGCGAAAGCATAGGAGCTGACGGCATTGTTTTAAGCGGAAACAGTACGGTTGATGAATCGGCGTTAACGGGTGAAAGTATGCCGGTAGATAAGGCGGAAGGAGATCTTGTTACCGCTGCTACCATAAATCTGACGGGTTTTATAAAATGTGAGGCCTTAAAGGTAGGGGAGGATACGGCATTCTCTAAAATAATTAAAACAGTTACAGATGCTTCGGCAACGAAGGCTCCAATCGCAAAAACTGCTGATAAGGTTGCAGGAATTTTCGTTCCAACGGTTATTTCTATAGCGGTTATCACCTTTATTTGTTGGCTTGCACTTGACGGCGAAATAGGGTTTGCTCTTGAAAGGGCAATATCGGTGCTTGTTATAAGCTGTCCCTGCGCCTTGGGACTTGCAACTCCCGTCGCCATAATGGTTGGAAGCGGTGTAGGAGCAAAATTTGGGATTTTATATAAAAATGCCGCGTCCATTGAAGAGGCGGGTAGAATAAAAACGGTTGTTCTTGATAAAACGGGAACTATTACAAGGGGTACGCCCGTTGTAACGGATATAATTTCAGAAAATTCAGACCTTTTAAGTATTGCCGCAAGCTTAGAAAAGCAAAGTGAGCATCCGCTTGCAAGGGCGGTTTGCGCAAAAGCTGAGGAGCAAGGAGAAAAGACGATTCCTTGCGAAGAATTTACTATGTCTGCAGGCAATGGCGTAGAGGGTAAAATAAACGGCTGTTTCGTGCGCGGCGGAAAGCTTGATTTTATGAAAAATCAAATTGATGAAACCAAGCGCAAAAAATGCGAAATGCTTGCAAAAGAGGGAAAAACTCTTTTGTTCTTTGAAAATGAAAAAGAAAGCTTAGGCGTAATTGCGGTGCGTGACGAGGTTAAAGAATCCAGCAAAAATGCCGTTAACAGATTAAAACGTATGGGAATTTCTGTTGTTATGCTTACGGGAGACAATAAGTATACGGCAGAAGCGATCGGCAAAGAGGTAGGCATAGATTTAGTAAAAGCTGAAATTTTGCCTCAGGGCAAGGCAGAAGAGGTAAGGAAGCTCAAAAAGAGCGGTAAGGTTGCCATGATAGGCGACGGAGTTAACGATGCGCCTGCACTTACGGAAGCAGACGTAGGTATTGCTATCGGCGCGGGTAGTGACGTTGCCATTGATTCGGCCAATATAGTTTTGATAAACAATGACCTTGAAGACGGAGTGAACGCTCTCATTTTGGGCAGAAGGGTGCTTAAAAACATTAAAGAAAATCTGTTCTGGGCGTTTTTTTATAACTGTATAGGTATTCCCTTGGCGGCAGGCGTGTTTATCAATATACTTAATCTGCAAATGAGCCCAATGCTGGGAGCATTAGCAATGAGCTTATCAAGTATTTGCGTTGTTTCCAATGCATTACGACTTAATTTAATAAATTTTAATTCAAAGAAGGAGAAGAAAATGAAAAAAGTAGTAAAAATAGGCGGAATGATGTGCGGACATTGTGAAGCAAGAGTAAAGAAGCTTCTGGAAAGCTTTCCTCAGGTTGATGAAGCGGCAGTAAGCCACACAAGCGGAACGGCAATACTTTCCCTTAATGCTCCCTTGGACGATAAGACAATTAAAGAGGCTGATGAGGCAGACGGTTATACGTTTGGATAAAAAATACAATCCCGACAGAAATTTCTGTCGGGATTGTTTTTTAATAAAATCTGAAGTTAAAGGAGATTATCAGATTTCGAAAAAAAGTAATTTGAATTCTAATAATTTTTTAGTGTTAATTTCGACTGCGAATTGAAAGAATTTGCAAACAATTACCAACGGTAATTGAGCATATTTCTCGACATTCGATAATCATTATAGGAAAAATAGTGCAAATTTAATTTTCTAATTGTATTATAAGACAAAAAATGATATAATACAAGACGAGTATTGAGAAAATACGGACAAAAATTGCACTGCTTTATTAAAATTGCAAAAAGTGCTGAAAAACTTGATCAAGGAGCAAAATCAAATGTCAATTAAATATGAAGAGCGTAAGGAGCAAATATCTCTTTTCAAAAATAAAGTTAAAGCATGTCCTGCCCATTTACATAAGGAAATAGAGCTTATTTATGTTGTTAAAGGGACTGTTCACGCTTGTTGTGATACTAAGGATTATATTCTTGAAGAAGGTGACTTGTTTTTTTCTTTTCCTAATCAGGTGCACTATTTTAACGATTTTCCCAACAATGATTCAATAGGCTATATAATGATAATATCTACAGAGATTCTTAAGGACTACTCAAGTTTTTTGCTTAAAAAAATTCCCATTGATTCAGTAATAAAGCACGATCCGTCAAAAAAAGAAATAAGGGAGCTGATTACGAAAATCTTTGAAATTAAGCAAAGCTCCAAAAGGTATAAAGACGAAATTTGTAAGGCTTATCTGAACGTTTTATTTGGATTTATTTTAGACGGACTTAAGGTGCAGAATGCGGATAATAAAAATAAGGATATGCTTTCTGTGATTTTATCTTATTGTGTTCAAAATTACAAAGAAGAAATAACTCTTGATTCCATAGCAAAGGAGCAACACGTAAGCAAGTATTACATTTCCCGATTGTTTAGTGAAAAAATAAAGATTAATTTCAATAGCTATATAAATATGCTTCGCATAAACGAGGCAATGGAAAGGCTTGTAAAGAGTGATGAAACGATTACACAGATAGGTAACAGTGTAGGGTATAATACCATACGAACCTTCAACAGAGCGTTTTTAGCTCAAACGGGAATGCAACCACGGGAATACCGCAGCAGGTACAAAAAAACGAAATCATAAAATAAAAACTGCCCTCTATTAAGGGCAGTTTTTTATGCGCTTACAGCGAACGCTGAAATAAACATATAAATTATCATAGCATAAAGATAAGCAATAAAGGCAAGCTTTATTATAAAATAGCCTTTTGAAAGATTCTTTTCCTTATTCATAAGGGTTTGTATAAGCATTGCAGTAACGGGCAGGCAGAAGATTAATCCGGCTAAAATATTAGCGGCTAAAAAAGAGTTTATAACGCCTGCGAAAGATAAAATAAAGCCTACAACAATTGAAATGGGAAAAGATATCCACAAGATGTTTCGCGCTAATTTCATTAGTTTTTAAGGCTCTGCAGGGGAGCGGGGATTCTTCCTGCACGGGAAATGAACTTTTCACAGCTTGCGCTGTTTACGGGCATAATGGGGGCTTCGCCTAAAAGACCGCCAAAGCAAACTCTGTCACCAACGTTTTTGCCGATAACGGGAATAATGCGCACTGCGGTGGTTTTTGAGTTTACCATACCGATTGCGGCTTCGTCGGCAATAATGCCTGAAATCGTTTCTGCGCTGGTGGAGCCGGGAACTGCAATCATATCAAGACCGACTGAGCAAACGCAGGTCATAGCTTCTAATTTTTCCAAGGTCAATATGCCTGCTTCGGCAGCGTTAATCATACCGATATCCTCGCTGACGGGGATGAATGCACCTGAAAGACCGCCAACGTAGCTTGATGCCATAACACCGCCCTTTTTAACTGCATCGTTAAGCATAGCAAGTGCGGCGGTTGTGCCGGGACCTCCGCAGGTTGATAAGCCCATTTCCTCTAAAATATGGGCAACACTGTCACCCATAGTGGGAGTGGGGGCTAAGGATAAGTCAACAATTCCGAATTGAGCATCTAAAACCTTTGCCGCCTGAGTGGCTACAAGCTGGCCCATTCGAGTGATTTTGAATGCAGTTTTTTTGATTTCTTCTGCAAGCTCACCTAAAGAAGCGTCGGGCATTTTCTCAAGAGCGCATTTAACTACACCGGGTCCGCTTACGCCAACGTTAATAACGCAATCACCCTCGCCGCAGCCTAAAAATGCGCCTGCCATAAAGGGATTATCCTCTACTGCGTTGCAGAAAACAACCAGCTTTGCACAACCGATACTTTCTCTGTCGGCAGTTTTTTCTGCGCATTGGCGAACGATTAAGCCCATTTCCTTAACGGCATCCATATTGATGCCTGCTTTTGTTGAGCCGATGTTAACGGAAGAACAGATATGCTCTGTGGTTGCAAGCGCTTCGGGAATACTGCGGATAAGAGCCGCGTCACCTGGGGTGATTCCCTTATGTACCAGGGCTGAAAAACCGCCTAAAAAGTTTACGCCAACCTCCTGCGCGGCCTTTTCCAAGGCAACTGCAAAGCAGGTAGCATCGTTAACTCTTGAGGCAGAAGCAATATGGGCAATGGGGGTAACGGATATTCTCTTGTTTACAATGGGAATACCGTAGGATTTTTCGATATTTTCGCACTTGGAAACGAGATGCTCTGCTCTTTTGCAGATTTTATCGTAAATTCTCGTGCAAGCCTTTTCAGCAGATGAATCGGCACAGTCGTAAAGGGAAATGCCCATGGTAACCGTGCGGACGTCAAGATGCTGATTATCAATCATTTGTATAGTTTCGTTTACTTCGTTAAAATTTATCATCTTAAAACCTCGTGCTTAAAGGCGGTGCATACTGTTGAAGATTTCTTCGCTTTGAATACGGATTTCGATATTTTTGTCAAAATCGGCAAACTCTGCCTGAAGAGATGCAATATCCATATCGCTGTTTTCAAGACTTATAAACATAACCATTGTGAAATAATCGTGCAGAATGGTTTGGGTAATGTCTAAAATATTTACGTTGTTTTTGGCAAGCTTATTGCTTACGTCTGCAATAATGCCTACGCGGTCACGTCCTATTACTGTTAAAAATGCTTTCACTGTCAATAACTCCTTTTTGTTTATCTATAAGAACAAGCTTGCAGCTTTCGCCAAGCTGATCGTTCAGCGCTTTTGCAAAGCCCGTATCTTTTTCATCCTTTGACGGAATACCTAAAATAAGCAAAGATATCTGATGCTCCCTCACGAAGAGGCAAATAGCCTCAATAACGTTGTCGGAATGAAGCACCGTCATACTTGCTCCAACCTTTTGTGAAACGGAATAAAGATATTCCAGCGACGCCCCGTCGTTTATGCCGCCCATAAACGTCTGCCCGTTTTTAGCTACGTGAAGAACAAACAGACTGTCTTCAGGCATTGAAAGCTCTGCGGCTACGTTTATGAGACGCTCGCAGTTGTTCTGCAGGGTTACGCAGACCATAATATTTTTCAAAAGAATCAATCCTTTATTTCTATATTAAGAATAATATTCTGATAAGTTTTTACTGTAATCATTTGATTTTCCTTTAATTCCGGATAGGGAAGGCAGGGAAGGAAATACAAGGTGCGGTCAAACTCCTCGCTTTCTTCATAAAAGCAACAGATAACGCGCATAAGCTTAACACCGTCGTGCTCGGTAAGACCGTCAAGCTTCTTAAAGAAATATGTATCTTCCTGATAAATTCCGCTTGAAATGCCGGAGTAAAGCTTTAACAGCTTGCTTTTTTCAAAAATGAAGCCATAGAAGAACAGAGCAAGCAAAATAACGAAAGCAATACCCGCAAAAAGCGAAACGTAAAGACTGTTACTGTAAAAGCTGAAATAGTATATGCCCAGACAAACGGCTAAAAGCACGAAGAAAATAAGCAGTAAAATACTGCGGGATTTCTTTAGTTTTTCAAAATAAGCTTCAGAGATTAAATTCATAATAAACACCCAACAAATATTATACCAAACAATTAAAAATAATGCTATAGGAAAATGCTAAAAAATGAAAAAAAGGACTAAAAATTTTTAGTCCTTTGTGAAAAATCATGTTGATTCTGAAAGAGTTACCTCAATTGTTATGGGTGTTGAGGAATACTGTACGGACCAACCGGAAATATTTGCTCTGTAAACCTTTAAGGAAACCTTGTCACCGGGTTTTTTAGAAAGCAGATAGGAAGAGTATTCCGACATTTTTGTAACGGCTTTTCCGTCAATGGAATAAATAATATCGTACTGCTTTAAGCCTGCCTGGGCGGCTTCACTGCCTTCGCCAACTGCCGTTACACATAAGCCTGAAGGAATTGAGCTCCAGGCGGATAACCTGAACACGCTTGAGGGAAGGGCAAGAGTAATATTGATGGTAGCACGGTTTTTAACGTGACCGTAAAAAAGCAAATCGTTAATAATGGGTGCCGCCTCGTCGTATGTTATGGCAAAACCGAGATTTTCGAAGCCCTCGGCAACGATTTTCGATGAGGTGATGCCGATTACGTTACCGTAAAGGTCGATTAAGGGACCGCCGCTGTTGCCGGGATTAATGGCAGTATCGGTCTGAATACAATGCATTATATAGCCTGTGTCGTAATCCTGAATGGCGCGGTTTAATGCACTTATAATTCCCTTTGTGACGGAGAAGGAAAATTCAAGACCGCCGGGGTTGCCAA
The DNA here is from genome assembly GCA_017502165.1 of Clostridia bacterium. Classification (GTDB taxonomy): domain Bacteria; phylum Bacillota; class Clostridia; order Christensenellales; family QALW01; genus UMGS1322. The sequence continues at coordinate 12,252 of JAFVVO010000035.1, read as the reverse complement.
GTGCAAGCACCGTATCTGCAACGTTGCAGTTTTTAGTTGACGTAAAGTTTGCCGCGTTTAAGGCTTGGCCCGTTGCGTCAATTTTCAATAAGGCAAGGTCAGTTACGGTGTCCGAGCCTTTTACTTCTGCATCGCAAATGGTTCCGTTATATAAAACTACCTGCACAGAGCTGGCACCTTCAATAACGTGTGCGTTGGTGATAATATAGCCGTCGTTTCGGCAAATAATACCGCTGCCTTCACCGCTTAATGCTGTGGAGTTGGCGCCGCCCCAGGAATTTTGCGTTTCATAGGTCTGAATACAAACAACGCTTGGCATAACCTTTTCTGCCGCCTGTTGAGGAGTAAGAAGCTCTCCCTCTATTATCTGCGGAGTGGGTGAGGGCTTGATTTCCACAACGTTTTCAAAGGCGGAGCCTTGATTGTCTGCCGTTGAGGAGGTAGGAGAAGGATCGGCAAAAGGAGTAGGAGTTGGAAAAGAAGCGTCTCCCTTGCCTGAAATAAGCGAATAAATGCTTATTGCCGCGGCAAGCACCGTAATACAAAGTAATACGGAAATTAAAACCACAAAAATACTGTTGCCGTTAACTTTTTTCTTTTGCTTTTTGCTTCCGCTGAAATCGGTGTTATAGCCGTTTGATTGCTCGTTTGCGGAATTGGGATTATAGGTATAGCGGATATTGGAATGCTCTTCTGTTTTTTGAGTTTGAGAATTTTCGTTAAAATTGGAATTGTTTTCGCTCATAAAAAGAATCCCCTTCTTAAATTTCAATACTATTATACCACTATTTTGTGATAAAACAATGAAAAACCACTAAAAAAATAAAAGCGAAAGTAAAAACTTTCGCCTTTAGTTATTAATCTACGCTGTAGGGAAGAAGAGCAACGGTACGTGCACGCTTAATAGCGGTTGCAAGCTCTCTCTGGTGCTTTGCACAGGTACCGGTCATTCTGCGGGGCTGAATCTTGCCGCGCTCGCTGATGAACTTGCGAAGCTTAGCTACGTCCTTGTAATCAATAGCTTCTACTTTATCAGCACAGAACTGGCAAACCTTTCTTCTGGGTCTGCGATTTCCGCGAATCTTCTTAAAATCCTTTTCAGACATTTCGTTTTCCTCCTAATTTAATCTTAGAACGGAATTTCCTCATCTTCTACGGCTTGCATATTGTCACCGAAAGGGGAATTTCCTAAACTTGCTGCGCGTGCAGCATCTTCGTTGTTGTCACCGTTGTTGGGACGGCCTAAGAACTGTACCTCGTCAGCAACAACCTCGGTAATATAACGCTTTGTTCCGTCGGGAGCATCGTAAGTGCGTGTCTGAATAGAACCGCAAATAGCTGCCTGACTGCCCTTATGCAGATATTTAGCGCAGTTTTCAGCTTGAGCTCTCCAAACAACAACAGGGATAAAATCGGCTTCCCTGGTCTGAGAATCGCGATTAGCAAAGCGACGGTCAACAGCAAGGGTAAATGTGCAAACAGCAATACCGCTTCCGGTTGCTCTCAATTCGGGGTCCTTGGTAAGTCTACCAATAAGCATAGCTCTGTTCATAAATATAACTCCCTTAAAATAAAGATTTATTATGCTTCTTTCTTAATAACGATGAAGCGCATGATGTCCTCGCTGATTTTGAAGTTTCTTTCAAGCTCTGCGGGGAGAGTAGCATTGGCTGTGAAGTTCATAAGAACGTAGAAACCTTCGTTTACGAAATTGATTTCGTAAGCAAGCTTCTTGATGCCCTGCTCCTCAATACCGTCAACAACTCCGCCATTCTCGGTAACAAGATTTGCGAACTTTTCGATTACAGCCTTAGTAGCCTCACCGTCAAGTTTAGGGTTGATGATGTAGAGTGTTTCGTACTTATTCATACCCATTTCACCTCCTTATGGTCTTTTGGTCCTCTTGGTCACAAGAGAACAAGGAATTTTATCTGCCGAATTATAATACCATAAAGGTACTTTCTTGGCAAGCGGTTTTTACTAAAAAACGCCAAAAATCCGTTATTTTATCTCCACAGTTTCGTTTACGCTGAAGAAATGCACGAAGGGGGTAACGCTTTTGCCGGGATAAAGCTTTTCAAGAGCGTCTTTGTACATTTTTAACTGTGGTGTGTGGTGTAAAATACGCTCGTTCAAATTATCTCGAATAACGTCGGTTTTGTAATCGAGAAGAATTATATTGTCGCCCTCAAAGAAGTAGCAGTCAATGATACCTTGAACAAGGGTTTTGTCTCCGCCGTCGCCAAAGGGAAGAATCATACAGAAGGAGCGTTCACGGCAAATCATCTCTGAGGCTCTCATTCTGTCGGCGAAGGGACTGAATAAAAATGCGTCGATGCTTTCAAAGGGAATCGCATCAAACTCCCGTTGGGTAAGGATGCCGGAGGAAAGCAAATTTTTTGCCTGAGTAAGAGCGTTTTCACCGGAGGAGAAAGAAATATGCTCCATAAAATAGTGGACAACCGTTCCCTTTTGCGCGCCGAGATATTCCTTATCTTCAAACTTTGGCCTGCGCAGAGGAATAGGCGTACGGACCACGCTGTTTTTACTGGGGGAATGTTTTGAGCGCTGTGTTACGGCACTTTTGAAGGCATATTCCCACTTGAGAGCGGCATCAACTTTCTTTAAGAATGCCTGCTCGTCAAAGTTATTTTTGACTAATGAGTCATCTTGCTCAGCCGTGTCTTCTGAGAATGAATCAGCCTGTAAAATACCTCGCGAAAGAGGAACCACGTTAACCTGCCAGGAGCTGTCTGAATAGATAAAATCAAATGGGTTTTCCGCCTCAATAAATTCGCGCAGCGGCTGACCGTCACGGTGGCTGAATATCAAGGGCACCATCAGCTCTGCATAATTGGCAAAGGTTGAACACAAAAGCTTGCCGGGAATAACGCAAAGCTCAGAAATCTTTTTCCTGGTTGCGCAAACGGAAACTATCAACTTATTTTTAGGACGCGTAAGGGCAACGTACAGAACTCGCATACTTTCCGCATGGGCAAAAAGGTCTTCCTTAAAATTCAGGGCCTGCACAACGGGGGAAACGCTTTGAGCGCGTACCCCATTCTCATCAACAATGAAGGGGTTAAAGCCCACTCCTAAATCCTCGTTGAAGGAAAGCAGGTGCTTTTTGTTGTTGCGCGAAATATCGGCAGTTCCCGAAAGTATTACGATGGGGAACTCCAGACCCTTGCTTTTGTGGATAGTCATATAGTGAACGGAATTATCGTTTTCGTCGAAGGATTCTGCTTCCTTCTCGAAGCTTTCCATTGAGTCGTAATATTCCAGGAAGCCACGCAGACCGCCGTCGGAGAAGGAACGGTATTTTCGCGCAAGGGAAATAAAGTTGCGAAGCTCACTCATTCCGTTTGAGCTTTGGGGAAGTGATGAAACGTAGTAAATGTATCCCGTTTCTGCGCAAATATACTCGATAAAATCGGCAAGGGACATAGTGTGCTGAATAAGCTCAAGCTTGTCTAAAAGTGCAAAGAAGCCGTCGATTTTGCCCTTTAATTTTTCGTTTTTATTATAAGCGGCAAGAGCGTCAAAAAAGCTTCCTCGGCGTTGCTCAGAGCGGATTAAAGCGAGCTCGTCGGGAGTAAAACCACCGATACAGCTCAGCATTGCGCAGATTAAGTTTACGTCGTCACGGCGAAGCACCAGCAGGCGCAAAACCGACACGATATGTGCAACGCAGTCTGCAGAAACCGAGTCGGAAGCAGTAGAATTAAAGGGAATACCGTGCTTGCGGAATGGCGCTTCAAAACGTTTGCTTGCGGCGTTGGTTCTGCCTAAAATTACAATGTCACCGTATCTTACGGGACGCATAGCACCTCTTTTCTTATCGAAAACAGTGCAATTCATAAGCTCTTTTATTCTTAAAGCAATTGCCTCACCCTCATAGGCGGGGCTGTTATTCCATTTGTCACTTTCACAAAACAGAAATTCGTTTGCGGGCTCTAAAGAGCCGTTGAGGAAAAGACTGTCACTAAACTGCGGTGACGATTTATCGTCCGACGGATTCAGACGGGCGTCAAGGTCGTAATCAATTTCGGCAACGTCAGCAGACATAACGTTCTCAAAAATAAAGTTTACACCCTCCAAAATCGGAGCGTAGGAGCGGAAATTATTTTTAAGATTTATTCTTGTGCCTAACACGCCCTGAGAATAGGTGCGCATTTTTTCCAAGAACAGCTGGGGTCTTGCCAGCTGAAAGCCGTAAATACTCTGCTTGATGTCACCAACGAAAAACATATTGTTCTTTGTTGAAACCTTTTCCAGAATATAGTTCTGCAGAGCGTTAACGTCCTGATATTCGTCAACGAAAACGAAGTCGAAGCCGTTGCGTATATCCTCTAAAATCAGCGGATTTTCGTCTAAAAGACGGCACATATACCGCAAAACTCCTGCAAAGGTTGTTCCGCCCTGCTCCAGCATAAGCTCTTCAAGTCGGTCGGCATATTCTCTTTCCATTTCGAAAAGAGCCTTTACTGTGTCACGGCAGGCGGCAACGTTTTCGCAGTTTAAGGCGCTTAAGGTCGAACGCACCTTGTCAACCACCTGTCCCTTGATTAAGGCAAAGCTGCGGTCACGCTCTTCCTTGAGGGGCGATTTCTTTGAGCCGTCTCTGGGCATAGCTGAAAGGGCAACTGCCATCTCTAACGCGGAATTAGCTGCTCTTGCTGCCTCCAACGCAGAAATAAATTTGTCGGCGTAAGCGTCCGTTGCGGCGCCGATAGGCGTAAACTGATATTTATTGCGAATGGCTTGGGCATATTCAATGCCAAGCGTCAGTAAATTTTTGCAGTAGGAAAGAATCTCATCCTGCCAGAATGACGAAGATGGGTTCTCGTAAAAATCAATGGCGGCTTTTCTGAAGGCTTCCACGTCCGGCAGGCTTTGCACAAAGGCGTTAAGGCTTAAAACCGCATTTTCAAGCACCGAATCATTTTTCGCGGTCGTAACGAAAAGCTGATTAAGAGCGTAGGCGTATTCAGGGAAAAGCCCGTCCTCGCATCTTTTAGCGCAGGCCTCAAGCGTTTCGGAAAGCGCCAAGGAGGAAAGAAGGCTAAATTGAGTGGAGTCAATTATTCTGAAATCGGGAGGCAGGGGAGTGTTGAAATAATACCTGCGTAGTGTCTTAATGCAAAATGCGTGAACAGTTGAAATATCTGCTCTTTCAAGGAGACTTTTTTGTTCTAAAAGGCGCTCGTTACCGTCATTTTCGGCAATAGCTTCATCTAATTTTACAACAAGCTTTTCTCGCATTGAGGCCGCCGCGGCATTGGTAAAGGTAGCAACGAGCAGTCTGTCAACGCTGGTTTCTCCTGATGCAATCAAGGAATAAATGCGTTCGATTAAAACGGAGGTTTTACCGCTTCCTGCGGCGGCGGAGACAAGGAGGTTTGTATTTCTTAAATCAATGGCTTGTTTTTGGTCTTGAGTCCAATTAGTCATTTTCTCCGTCCTCCTTCGAATTCATTACTTTTATACCGCAAACGCTTTGATAATCGCAGTACTGACACGTGTTTTTGCCGTGCTTTGGCACTATGTTGCCGTTAAAAATGCCGCTTGCAAGCTCCTTTGCGGTGTTTTGGGCAGTTTCAAGCAGACGATTAAAGTCGGCCGGTTCGGTGGCGGTTTTTGATTCAGTCTCAGTAACCTCGGAATTTTCAAGACCTACAAGGGAGTTTCCGTCAGCCAGGAACATATAATATGCGCCTCCGGGACGGGAATTGCCGCCTAAATAGGATAGCAGAGCATTCATATAAATCATAAGCTGAAGGTTGGTTCCCTCGGAGATTTCCGCACCGAAGGTAGAGCTCTTTTTGTTCTTTTTACCGCTCTTGTAGTCGATTATTCTGATGTAAACGTTGCCGTTTTTCTCAAGGGTATCGGCACGGTCGATTTTACCCTTGATATAAAGAGTGCCGAAATCTGTTTCAATTTCAATGGGCGGAATTTTACCAAAACCGAATTCGATTTCTTCGCCTAAGGGCTTATAACGCTTTAACTGATTTTTTATTTCCCAGGCAGACTTGCAAACGATATTTTTTAAGTGATAGTTAACCTGACGCTGTCGGCTTGTAAAGGTCATTGCACCGAAGTTTATCTCCGGAATGATCTTGTCAAAAAGCTCGCCGGTGATACCGTTACATTCCGCTTCGGAAAGCTCCTTGTTCCAGTTCTCTTTTATGAAATTCTCCAAAATACTGTGGAAGAAGGTGCCCATATCCAAGCTGTTTGTCGAATATTCGATATGCTCCTTGGGCGAAAGACCGTACTGAACAAAATGCTGGAAGGGGCATTTTGCAAAGGCTTCAAGACGGGAAATGCTGGTGTGTCTGTCAGAGGAAAAAAGCTTGATAGCCAAATCCTTGGGGAGAATATCGTTGCGCTTTTTAAGTGCGTTTTTAAGTAAGGTGAATTCTTTGCTTTCCGCGTGGACAAAATAAGAGCGAAGCGCCTCTGCTTCCGGAGAGGTTCCGTCTTTAGCGATTGCTAAAAGAAGCTGCTCTTGTGAAAGCGGCGTAATAAAATCGTCTTTTGAGGTCAAGGTGTGGAAATACTTTTCGGTGTTGCCGGAAGAGTCGGCTTTTGCTTTTAATTGAGGGAACAAGGTCAACAAGCGTTCAAACAGATATGAACGGCGCAGAGCCACTCCGCCTTCGGTAAACAAGGGGCAGGAAACCGTAAGCGTGCATTTGGGAGAGCAAAGGGCAGAATAAACGTTGTAACGCATTCTGGCGTCCTGAGTGTCCTCACTGTGAGCAAGCTCTAAGCCTAATTCCATTAGAATGGAGCTTTCTGCAGGAGTAACGAGACGCTCGTCGGAGTAAATTGCAGGAATAATTCCGTCGTTTACGCCCATAACAAAGGTGTGAAGCACGTTTTGTTCCTTTGCACAGGTCAAATCACCGAAGGTTACGCTATCGAGAACGCTGGGAATTGTGGAAACGTGGCAGGAGGAGAAGCCCTCGAAAAGCGTTTCGTAAAATTCCTTAACAGTAATGGAATCCTCGTCCAGAAGAGATGCCAGGTCCTCAAGTAATTTTTGCATAATATTCCAAAGCTGTGCGGTTATGTCCGACAGCTTGTATGCCTGAATGGACTCGTATTTATCTATTAAAACGGAAATCTTCTCGTAAACTTTATTTTGAACTAAAAAGTCGTAGCAGGCCTGGGCTTTTTGGCGGGCGTCTTTCGCAGAAACGAGAGCCTCTCTGAACTGAAGCAGAGGCTGAACGGTTTTTTGGCGCAAAAGCTCAAAGCGTGCCTGCTCTGCATCTTTTGCTCTGGCAAATTTTAAGCCGCTTTCTATTTCGTAATTCTTAAGACATTTATCGTGAATAAAGGAAAGGAAGAAATCTGCTTCCTCGCGGGATAAATCCGTCAAGGTTGAATTAACGTAGTCGGTAACCGTTTCGGGCGAAAATCCCATAAAGGCGCATTTGATTGCGGAGAAAATAAAGGTTGAAACGGGATGGGAAACAATGTTGTGCTCGGTATCGGTGTAAACGGGAATTCCAAATCTGTTAAAGATGGCAGTTACAAGGGGTGTATATTTTTCTAAGTCGTTACAAATAACTGCAAAGTCCTTGTATCTTGCACCGGAGCGCACTTTTTGGGCAATGCTCATTGCGGTAAGGGTAACCTCGTCAGAGGGGGAATGGAAATAGTTGATAAAAATATTTTCACATTCTGCATCAAAAATCTGAGGCTTAGAGGAATAGAAATTGTCCTGCAAAAAGTGTATTTCGTCCGATTTGTTTTTTTCTTTAAGCGAAACGGTCTCCAAGGAATATTCAACGCAGTTATCCTTTGCCAGCTGAATGATTTTTTCTTTCGTTTTTTCGTGAATTTTATATGCGTTGCCGTCATTTTTGCCTTGAGCGTCCGCAATGGAAATAACCACGTCACAGTTTTGCATTAAAGCGCCGATAAAATCGGTTAAGCGTGACGTAAAAACGTCAAAGCCGTCAATAAAAATAACCGTATCCTTCAAGGGCTCGTAGTGGGGAATAAGCGCCTGGGCAGAAGCAAGTCTGTCGGCGTTATCCGTGTAGCCTCTTTCAAGAAAAGAAGAGTATGCACTGAAAATTAAGGCGGTGTCGGTAAGCTTTTGCTTCAAAATACCGTCCTCAAGCTTTTCGGCAACGGACAAAACGTATTCGGGAGAATACCCGCAGTTTTCCAAAGTAGAAATCATTTCAAGGCAACGGGCGGTAAAGCCCTTGCGAGAGGAGGCACGCTTAAAAATCGTCAGATTCTCATGACAATCGGATACGCATCTGCGCAAAACCATTGATTTGGCACAATCGTCAAGATACGTCTTTTTGCCTTTGCCGAAATATTCTAAAATTTTAGATGCAAAACGGTTAAAAGAGCAAACCTCCGCATCAATAAAGCCTTCAATGTTAAGTTGCAGGCAAAGGCGTTGCTCGAAATTGTAAGTAGCGTGGTCGGGCACAATGAGAATGGACTTCTTTTTCTCAAAAATACGTTTACCGATCTGCTCGATTAAAATCTGAGATTTTCCTTCGGCAATGCGGCCTGAAATAATTTTAAGCACCGTGTGTTCTCCTTCTGAAGCAAAAAAGTTGAAATTTCTACCGAAAATGACATTTTATTCATTATACCATACTAACGCCAAAAACTCAATACAAATAGTGAATAAAATATTATATATTATCAACATATTGATTGACATATTGACGCTTTTGTTATAAAATGCATATTTGGAAAAATAAGCAAAATATTAGTGTAGGAAATGAGGAAATAAGCTTGGGAATTTGCGAAGAAGTTAAACGCAGAAGAACGTTTGCTATCATTTCTCACCCTGACGCAGGTAAAACTACCTTGACCGAAAAGCTTCTGCTTTACGGAGGAGCAATTCACGCTGCAGGCTCGGTTAAAGCAAGAAAAACCGATAAGCACGCAGTAAGCGACTGGATGGAAATTGAAAAACAACGTGGTATTTCCGTAACGAGCAGCGTTATGCTCTTTGATTACGATGGGTACCGTATAAATATTCTTGATACCCCCGGACACCAGGACTTTTCGGAGGATACGTACAGAACGCTTGTTGCCGCCGACAGTGCGGTTATGCTTATAGACGCCGCAAAAGGTGTTGAGCAACAGACCATTAAGCTGTTCCAGGTTTGCCGAAAGAGAAATATTCCCATATTTACCTTTGTTAACAAGCTTGACAGAGCAGGTAAAAATCCCTTTGATTTGATGGACGAGCTTGAAAACGTACTTGGTATCAGGGCTTGTCCTATGAACTGGCCCATCGGTACCGACGGTGACTTTAAGGGTGTTTATCACAGAGAAAGCGGTCGCGTTGAGCTGTTCAGCGGCGGTAATCACGGACAGAGCAAGGTTGAATCCGTAACGGGTGACGCAACTGACGAAGCCTTTAAGGATTTGCTTGGAGAATATCATCACAATAAGCTGATGGAGGATATTGAGCTTCTTGACGTTGCAGGTGATGAATTTGATTTGGATAAAGTTCTTTCAGGAAAGCTTACGCCTATGTTCTTCGGCAGTGCTATGAACAACTTTGGTGTTCAGCCCTTCCTTGAAAAGTTCCTTCAGATCACTACTCCGCCTACTGCGCGCGAAGCAGAAGAAGGTGTGGTTGACCCTGCAGGCGAAAACTTCTCAGGCTTTATTTTTAAGATTCAGGCAAATATGAATCCCGCTCACCGTGACAGAATTGCATTTATGCGCATATGTTCAGGTAAGTTTGAAAAGGGTATGAGCGTTACCTTGGCTCGCGGAAATAAGGAATTAAAGCTTGCACAGCCTCAACAGTTTATGGCGCAGGACCGTGAAACCGTTGAAGAAGCTTATGCAGGTGATATTATCGGCTTATTTGACCCGGGCGTATTTGCTTTGGGCGACACGGTTTATACGGGCAAAAAGGTTCAGTTTGCGGGAATTCCCGTTTTCGCACCGGAGCATTTTTCAAGAATCAAGCCTATTGACACAATGAAGCGTAAGCAATTCTTAAAGGGAATTACTCAGCTTGCCCAGGAGGGCGCAATTCAGGTGTTTAAGGATAACACTTATTCTGCCGAGGAAATTATCGTAGGCGTTGTAGGTGTGCTTCAGTTTGAAGTGCTTGAGCATCGTTTAAGAACGGAATATAACGTTGAGATTAAGTCACAGCAATTACCCTTCAGGTATATTCGTTGGTTGCCTGAGGACTGTGAAAGCGATAAACTTAAGCTTTCAAGCTCAACAAAAATCGCATCTGACTTAAAGGATAGGGCAGTAGTTCTGTTTGAAAACGACTGGTCTATGCGCTGGGCAGAAGAAAACAACAAGGGTCTTGTGCTTTACGACGTTACTGACAGATAAAGTCTTTGACAATTACAGACAAATATTATAAAATTAAGTGGTAAAGAACGTGCCTGAAGCACGAAAAATTATAATTTATTATTGGAGGGCTATATTATGAACAAAAAGACCGTAAGAGATATCGACGTTAACGGCAAAAAAGTGCTTGTTCGCGTTGACTTCAACGTTCCTCTGGATGAGAACAAAAACATTACTGACGAAACAAGAATCAATGCCGCACTTCCCACAATCAAGTATTTACTTGAAAATGGCGCAGCAGTTATTCTTTGCTCACATTTAGGCAGACCCAAGGGAGAATTCAATATGAAGTATTCTCTTGCACCCGTTGCCGCAAGACTTAAAGAGATTTTCCCCGGCAAAGTTACCTTTGCTGAAGACGTTATCGGTGCTTCTGCAGAAGCTGCAGTTGCCGCTGTCAAGACAGGCGAAATCGTTCTTTTAGAGAACCTTCGTTTCCATGCTGAAGAAGAAAAGAATAACGCTGATTTTGCTAAGAAGCTTGCTTCCTTTGCTGAAATCTACGTTAACGACGCTTTCGGTACTGCACACCGCGCACACGCTTCAACAGCAGGCGTTGCAGATTATCTTCCCGCAGTTGCAGGCTTCCTTATCGGTAAGGAGCTTGATATTATGGGCAAGGCACTTGAAAATCCCGAAAGACCCTTCGTTGCTATCCTTGGCGGCAAAAAGGTTTCCGATAAGATTGGCGTTATCAACAACCTTTTAGAGAAGGTTGACACACTTATCATCGGCGGTGCTATGGCTTACACATTCTTTAAGGCAATGGGCCTTGAAATCGGCAAGAGCCTTTTGGAAGAAGAAAAGGTTGAGCTTGCAAAGAGCCTTATCGAAAAGGCTGAAGCAAAGGGCGTTAAGCTTCTTCTTCCTATTGATACCTTAGTTGCCGATAAATTCGGTGAGGACGCTAACGTTAAGAGCGTTGACCGTGATGCTATCCCTGCCGATTGGGAAGGTCTTGACATCGGTGAGAAGACTTGCGTTCTTTTTGCTGACGCTGTTAAGAGCGCAAAGACTGTTATTTGGAATGGACCTATGGGCGTTTTCGAAATCGAAAAGTTTGCAGGCGGTACAAAGGCAGTTGCAGCTGCACTTGCTGAGTGCGACGGTACTACCATTATCGGCGGTGGCGACTCTGCTGCTGCAGTTGAACAGCTTGGCTATGCAGATAAGATGAGCCACATTTCCACCGGCGGCGGTGCTTCCCTTGAGTTCCTTGAGGGTCTTGAGCTTCCCGGTGTTGCAGCACTTAATGATAAATAAGGAGATTGAAAATTATGCGTAAACCTATTATTGCAGGAAACTGGAAAATGAACAACACACCTTCTCAGGCTGTTGCTCTTATTAACGATATTCTTCCCTTGGTTAAGGACGCAAAGTGCGACGTTGTTGTTTGCCCCACTTTCGTTTGTCTTGATGCCGCTTCAAAGGCTCTTGAAAATTCAAACGTATGCCTTGGCGCACAGAACGTTCATTTTGAAGCAAAGGGCGCTTTCACAGGAGAAATTTCAACTGCTATGCTTAACGAACTTAACGTTAAGTACGTTGTAATCGGTCACAGCGAGCGTCGTCAGTACTTTGGTGAAACTGATGAAGTTGTTGCAAAGCGTTCACTTGCTGCTATCAATGCAGGCATTACACCTATCATTTGCGTTGGCGAAACTCTTGCACAGCGTGAAAACGGTACAACCTTTGACGTTGTAAAGACCCAGACTGTAGTTGCTCTTGACCTTATGACCAAAGAACAGGTTGCAGCAAGCGTTATCGCTTACGAACCCGTTTGGGCAATCGGCACCGGTTTAACCGCTACCGCTGCTCAGGCAGAAGAGGTTGTTGCATTTATCCGTGCAACCGTTGCTGAAAAATTCGATG
>JAFVVO010000034.1 GCA_017502165.1 Clostridia bacterium | reverse complement strand
GTGATATTGACATCTGTATTTTGAGTGTGCACTGCTTTTTATTTCATTATTCTTCATTAGATTAAACCTCCTTTTTCTTGGTAATGCGGTCGCCAAACCACTACCATTATATTGGGAGGTTTGATTTTTCTCAAGCTTTTTGGGCTTGCTTTTAGCTCGCCCTTTTCATTGTCGCTCTGCGCGTTTTTCTTCCCCCAGTATAACTGGGGGTTTATTTCCACGTCTGAAGACGCCAAGTAAAAAACCGATACGGAAAAATCCGTATCGGTTTGTTTTATTCTTCAATTTTAAGTAAAACGTAGCGAATCCCCTTTTTGTCACCGTGGTCGTACCAGAGAGTTACAAGAAGGTTTCCGTCATCAAGAAGCTTTACGCTGGGCTCGCCAAAGGCAAAATCGGTCCATTCGTTAAATTCTCCGCCTGAATTATTGTAGGTTTTCTTTTCCGTTTCCCAAACGGGCTCGTTTGCGAGAATTTCAAAACCGTTTTCGTTAATTTTTGCCAGCGCAAGATAAACGCCTGCAGGGTTAACGCTACGGTAGTTGTAAACAATAAAAACTAACCCGTCCTTATAGGCTTCAAGAGCAGAGGATTGACCGTTAAAGGGAAGAATAAACGGGCCGTAGAAGGAGCCTAAATTGTCCTTTGATAAGAAGAAGCGGTTGGAACCTTCCTTTGTTGCCGTTTGCCACGTACCCACCATATACAGATTTTTATCTGCCTTAATAAGCCAGCTTTCGCCGTACTGGCAAGGAGGCTGATCCTGAGCAAAAACGGAAGAAGAATAGGTTTTGCCACCGTCAACAGAGCGCAGAAGAACCATTTGGTTAACGGGCGGATCTTCTTTCATCTCAATGGCGCGGTAGGGAGAATACACAATATTGATGCTTCCGTCCGAATCAACAAAGGCTCCGCCGGGGTTTTCTGCCGAGCCGTAGTAGGCAAGGGGGATCTGATCAATATCGGTAAAGGTAATTCCGTCGTCAGATAAGGCGAAAATAACGTGGTTTTCAAGCATTGCGCCAAGCTCGTCGGACCAATAGGACTGACCTTTTTCCGTAATTGGAGTGCAGGTTCCACCAAAGCATATCCTGCCGTCAAGAGTGTTTCGGACAGAACCGTAAACGGAGGTGTTTCCTAAATACTGTGGCCACAGATATTTACCTTTCGACCAAGTGATACCACCGTCTGTGGAATAGGAAGCCATAGGTGCAAAATCGTTAACGCCAATAGCAGTTTCCACGTTGTAGGTTGCAATAAGAGTTCCGTTTTCAAGCGATGCAACACGAGAGCCAACGGCAACAAGACCGTCTTTATCAGCGCAATAAATATCGCCTTCTGCAATTTTCTTAAACATATTACAGTCCCTTTTCTTCAATAATTTCGTCTAAAATGTCGCAGGACTGAATTACAAAGCGAACGCAGGGGCGCGTTGCATAATATTCGGCGGTGCGGGGGGTGGGGGTAGGAAGGGTGTCCGAGCCAAGCTTACCTAAAAGCTCGTGGCAGTTAATAGAAGCGTTTTTCTCGGTAAAGCGCTTTGCAATATCCTGAATCAGAGCGTAATGCTCTTTTTTTGTTTGGTCGTCACAATTAGAGGTGTAGCCGTAGAGAAGACCTGCAACCATAAATGCGCCCGTTACTGCGCCGCAGGTTTGGCGAAGTCTTCCCATACCGCCCCCAAAGGATGATGAAAGCTTTAAGGCGGTGGTTTCGTCTAAGCCCGTTTTATCGCAAAATGCGCAAACAACTGCCTGGGCACAGTTGTAGCCTTTAGTAAATAATTCTGCCGCTTTTTCTGAATGTTTCATAAAAATCTCCTAAAAGTTCTTTTGACTTAATTTTACAATAAACTGCAGGCGGTGTCAATGCTTTTAAGTCAAGGCATTACGAAAACATAGCAAGTGTAGCATCGTATATTGACGCGGCAAATAATTTAATGTATAATTAGCGTACAATGTTGCAAGGGAGAAAATTATGAAAGTTTTTGATATGCATATTCACATTGGTGAAGGCGCAATTGACCAAAATTATCTGCTTGACAAAATGGCTGAAAGCGGAGTTTACGGCGGAGGTATTATATCTCCTGTTCCCGAAGAAAATTCGGGATACAGACTTCCTTACGGGGAAAGACTTAAAAGCGTGCTCGATTGGACAAAAGGACAGGAAGGCAGACTGATTCCCATTTTGTTTATTAACCCCTTTGAAAAGGACGTTCTTAACAAGGTTAAGGATGCAAAGGAGTCGGGAGTTAAGGCATACAAGATTATTTGCGAGGATTTTACCGTTGATTGCCCCGAATGTATGCGTCTGCTTGGGGAAATCGAAAAGACGGGTTTGCCCGTAATGTTTCATTCCGGAATTTTATGGTCGGGCACCGATTCTTCAAAAAACAACCGTCCGGTTTTGTGGGAAAGCCTTATGAAGTTTGATAATCTTAAGTTTTCACTTGCCCATTGTTCTTGGCCTTGGATTGACGAATGTATTGCAGTTTACGGTAAGTTCCTTAATTCATATTTAACAAGGCAGTCCAGCGAAATGTTTTTTGATACTACCCCCGGTACGCCTAAAATTTACCGCAAGGAGCTTTTAACAAAGCTTTTTACCGTTGGCTATGACGTGGAAAACAACTTAATGTTCGGCACCGATTCCCTTACCACCGAGTACGTGCCCGATTGGGTGGGCGGTTGGCTCAGATTTGATAACGAAATAATGGATGAGCTTGGCGTTAAAAACGAGGTTCGTGAAAAAATGTTTGAAAAGAACTTTATGCGCTTTTTGTCCGGAGAAGACGTGGAACATAATCTGCCCCACATAAACAAGTAGGAATTTTATGGATTTTTTTATTAATGAGATTTTAGAAAATGACGAAGTAAAAAAATTGCTTCTGTCTAATCCGCAAACTGTTCTCAAGGGCAGGGAAATAGCGGAGCAAATGCTTCAAACCAAACAGTTCGTTCCCGCAAAGGCAGGTCTTTTGCCCGTTGCGGTTTTTGCTCATCTTGCAGATTTTGCCCTTGAAGTAAATACAAAAAGGGGAATTGATAAGGAAATAACCGTAGCAACGCTGAAGGACGTTAACGTTTGGCTTGATAATTATAAGGCTCAGCACGGGCAGGCGGGGTTAAAGGAGTCAACGTGGCTTATGCATCATTATACGGGTGACTTGTTTCGCCTTGGCAGGCTTCAGTTCAGGCTTGAAAAGTGTCTTGATGGGGTGCCAAGCGGCGAAGTTGCCATTGAAACCCATATTCCCCAAGGCGAGCCCTTGCAAGTGGAAGATTGCCTTGCTTCCTTTGACTTGGCAAGAGAATTTTTTAAGGAAAAATTCCCCGAAAGCAAGCCACAGTATTTTATGTGCGATTCTTGGCTGCTCAATCCTAACTTAGAAAAGGTTTTGGACGAAAATTCAAATATCGTAAAATTTATGCGTCTTTGGAATAAAATGCCGTTCCCTGCAGACGATAGCGCACAGGCAATAGAGAGAGTTTTCGGCTTTGGCACAAAAAAGGAGCAACTGCCCGATGCACCTGAAAAAACGCTGTTGCAGAAACGAATGAAAGAGTATTTGCTTTCAGGGGGCGAAATGAATATGTGCGCAGGGTATATTAAAATTTGATAAAAGAGCCGATTGGCTCTTTTTTTGTACTCCAAGCAAGAATTACAGACGGATAAGCACAGTGCGGACAAAATTTTCACAAACCTTTTATTTCAGAATGATTGACATCTTTTTTAGGGGGGAGTATAATATATTTGTTGAAAAATCAACAATACGAAGGAGAAAATATGGTAGATAGATTTGAGCATTTTTCCGGCGCAATTGTAAAGATTTCTCGCGCCTGGCGCAGACTTGCCTGCGAGGAAATGGCAAAGCACGGTCTTCGCGGACCCCACGCTACGTACTTGGTAACAATTAACCGCTTTGAACAGGGGATAACCGTACCTCAATTATGCGAAATAACGGGCAAGGACAAGTCTGACGCTTCAAGAATGATAGGCATTTTAGAAGAAAAACAAATGGTTGAGAGAATTTTGTCTCCCGGAAGCACCTACAGAGGCAAAATCGTCCTAACCGAAAAGGGCAAAGAAGCGGCGGAGCAGGTTAAGCAAAAGGCTGTTCGGGCAGTTGAAATCGCCGGCAAGGATTTAACCGAGGAAAACAGAATGATTTTCTATGCGGCTCTTGACGTTGTGGCTGAAAACCTTTCGCAATTAAGCAAGGACGGTATTCCCGAATAAAAGAACAAAGCCAACAATACAATTAAGAAATAAAACAAAACGGAAAGCGAACAAAAATGAAAAATACTAAAAAAGATTCTTCGTGGATAAAGCCTCGTCACGCAGTAGTTCGAAACGTGGCTTATTGGGTGTTATATCCATTTGTGCGTATTCGCTACGGAATAACAATCAAAAAATTTACAGAGCAGAAAAACACGCCATATCTGGTTTTATTGAATCATCAGACTCCCTTTGACCAGTTCTTTGTGGGAATGTCCTTTAGAGGCCCCGTATATTATCTTGCAACGGAGGATATTTTTTCTAAAGGATTTATTTCCAAGGTTATAAAGTGGCTTGTGGCACCTATTCCCATTAAAAAGCAGTCCACCGACGTGCGCGCGGTTATAAATTGTATCCGCGTTGCCAAGGAAGGCGGCACCATCGCCATTGCTCCTGAAGGCAACAGAACCTACAGCGGTAAAACGGAATACATAAGCCCCACAATAGTTCCCCTGGCGCGCAAATTGAAGCTTCCTATTGCTCTTTACAGAATAGAGGGCGGCTACGGCGCAGAGCCTCGCTGGAGCGACTGCGTCCGCAGAGGAAAAATGTCCGCAGGAGTTTTTAAGGTGCTTGAGCCTGAGGATTATGTGAACTTAACCGATGAGGAATTCCTTGAAGAAATAAAGCAGGGAATTTTTGTTTCCGAGGCAAAGGCAGATCAAGAGTTTTTATCAAGCAAGCGCGCGGAATATCTTGAGCGCGCCGTGTACGTTTGTCCCCATTGCAAAGGGTTTTCTAAATTTGAAAGCAAGGGTAACGAAATAAAATGTAAAAACTGCGGATTAACAATCGAGTACGGCAAGGATAAGCGGTTAAAGAGTAATAACAAGGAGTTCCCCTTTGAGTTCGTTAACGATTGGTACGAGTTCCAAAAGAAATTTGTTAATTCCGTTGATACCCGCACGCTTACAAGCAAGCCAATCTACGTTGATTGCGCCGACGTGTTACAAGTTATAGTTTATAAAAATAAAGAGATTTTGCTTAAGCAGGCGGAAATCCGTCTTTACGGTGATAGAATAGCTATTAACGAAAACACTTCACAGCAGATGATTTTTCCCTTTGACAAGGTTTCTGCCGTTGCAATTTTAGGCAGAAACAAGGTAAACGTATATTTTGATTCCAAGGTATATCAGTTTAAGGGAGATAAACGGTTTAACGCAATAAAATACGCGCATTTGTGTTATAGACACAAAAACATTCTGGAGGACAACAATGGAGAATTTTTGGGACTTTAACGTTTGGAATGAGTTAAATCTTCTTTCAGTTCTTTTAATTAGCTTGCTTGCGGCAAACCTGCTTAAGAGGTCTATTAAATTTTTGCAGGCGTCTTTAATTCCCACCTCGGTTTTGGCAGGCGGTCTGCTTATTATCGTGGCAGGTATTTACAAGGCAATTACGGGTAACGTAATGTTTGATACGGAGTTTTTCGGCGGTAACGGAACGGCTTCCCTTGAAATTATTACGTATCACGCGCTTGCCCTTGGATTTATTGCCTCAACCTTTAAGACAACCGAGGGAAAGCTTACAAAAAAGCGCAGTATAGAAATTTTTAATACCGGCGTTACCACCGTTGCAACGTATTTGCTGCAGGCGGTTGTGGGCTTCGGTATAACGATTATTGCGGTAATGATAATTAAGGATTTCTTCTCTGCTGCAGGGGTGCTTCTGCCCTTTGGCTATGGTCAGGGAACAGGTCAGGCGCTTAACTACGGCAACATTTACGAACGGGATTTCGGCTTTGACGGCGGAAAGAGCTTTGGTCTTACCATTGCCGCCCTTGGCTTTATCAGCGCAAGCGTAGGCGGTGTTATTCACCTTAACTACCTTAAGCATAAGGGAAAAATTAACGTTAAAAAGCAAGCTGAGGGAGTATATTCTTCTGAGCAGATTCAGTCTGAAAACGAAATTCCCATGCAGGAAAGCATTGATAAATTAACAATTCAGATTGCGTTAATCGCTTTGGCATATTTTGTTGCCCACGTTTTAATGAGCGTTCTTGGAAATCTGTTGCCTTCAATGAAGTCCGTAATCTTCGGCTTCAACTTCCTGCTCGGCGTGCTTGCAGCAACGCTTATTAAGGCGGTAATGAGCTTCTTAACTAAAAAGAAGGTTATCAAAAAGCAATACACAAACAATTTTTTGATGACCCGCGCAAGCAATTTCTTCTTTGATATTATGGTTGTTTCGGGCATTGCGGCAATCCGCTTGAGCGTGCTTGAAAAATATTGGGGCATTATGCTTATTTTAGGTGTGGTAGGTCTTGTTATTACCTACGCCTACAACTATTTCGTTGCTAAAAAGCTATTCCCCGAATACGTTGAAGAACAGTTCTTAACTATGTTTGGTATGCTTACGGGCACCGCAAGCACGGGAATAATTCTTCTTCGTGAAATCGACGGCGAATTCAAAACACCTGCGGCGGATAACCTGGTTTATCAGAATTTCCCTGCAATAGTCTTCGGCTTCCCAATTATGCTTCTTGCAACCCTGGCACCTCAAAAACCCATTTTAACGCTGATATTACTGTTTGTGTTCTTTGTGGTAATGAATATTATTTTGTTCAGAAGCTTTATTTTTAAGAAGCGTGAAAAAAAGACACAAAACAGTGATAATCAGGATTAAATTTAATAATTTATAAAAAATGCAAATTCCAAATGGGAGTGCTTGTTCATTTTCATTTAGTTTTATTTCGCGATAACCGGAGTTTGCGTTTTATGTGCGTTCGCTTCGGTGGCGCACTTTTTTGTTTTTGGATTTTAATTTTGTTTAGCATTTTACTGTTATAATTTTCTTTACAAAACAAAAGCGGTGTGTTAAAATTATTATGCCAAGCTAATTTATTATAATGTTTTAGAGTAACATCGCTAAAGGGATTATTCTCTTTGTTTTGTTAATACTAAGAATTTGAAAAAATGCAAATTCCATCAGTATTAACAAAGCGATGTTATATTGAATTAGTTTGGCGACTATCGGAGTTTGCGTTTTATGTGCGTTCACTTCGGTGGCGCACTTTTTTATTTTTGGAGCTTTTATGAACAAGATTTGTTGTGGGTTTGGTCACAGAATAGTTTTTTCTAACGCAGAAGCAGAAATAAATAAAGCCGTTAAGGCGATGATAGAAGAGCAAGGAGTAACGGTGTTTTTAACGGGCGGAATGGGAGCGTTTGATAAATTGTTCAGCC
>JAFVVO010000033.1 GCA_017502165.1 Clostridia bacterium | reverse complement strand
AGTTATCACATTTTTAATTCATATGACTGTTTTGCGATGCAAAATAGTCGCTTGGAGTACAACCGAATTCGCTCTTAAAGACGCGATAAAACGTTCGTATTGAAGTGAAGCCGCTTTCCAAAGCACAGTAGGTGTGAGTGTTTGACGCTTCGCGCATAAGCTTCATAGCATTTCTCAAACGGAGGATATTGACGTAACGGGTTATACCGATTCCAAAGCAGTCCTTAAAATAATGAGAAATATAGGTCTTACTGTAGCCAAATGTAGCCGATAAAGAATCAAGCGTTATTTCTTTATGGAAATTTTTATTTAAGTAAAAGAGAATTTGTGAAGAAAGCTCAGTATCAATAGCAGTTTCCTTGTTTTCTAAAAAAAGGTTCTCTAAAACTATTCCTAAAATTATGTATAAAAATCCTCGATGCTTAACTTCGTTGTTGCTTTCCGTTTTAAGAGCGTTTAGAAAGAATTTTATTTGTTTTACCGTTTCTTCATCACAAATGAAAGGATTTTTTACTCTCTTGTTTTGTACGGCTAATGAAAATTCTCTGCAAATATCCGGCGGTATAATAAGAATACTGGACGTTGAATTACCAATTGAACGAAATAAATGCGCATCATAGCTTAAAGCAACTGCCATCTGATCTTTTTTTAACAATCGCCTTTCGGAATTAATACAAGCATCAATTTCGCCCTCATCTACAAAATAAAGCTCGATTTGGGAATGAAAATTAAAATGACATTGACCGTCTATGTTATCATTGGTAATTTCCTTATAAAGCTCATTGCTCCGCTCACGCTCCACGTCAAAATGTGTATGCATAAATATCCTCCAAAAGCAAAAAATGACACTAAATACTTATTTTTTGACAAGATTTTGTCAAAAATTTCTTCTATAATATATAATAGCATAAAAAAAAGAAAAGTAAAGGTTTTTATGAAAGGGAGGCAATTTTATATGCGCGAAACAATTATAAACGAAATTTGCAATCAAAAAATCATTGCAATCATTCGCGGCGTGAATGAGCAGGAAGCCATTGCGGCGGCAAAAGCCCTTTATGATGGCGGAATAACCTTAGTTGAGGTTACGTTCAACCAAAAATCACCCGAAACATTTATCGATACTGCTAACACCATTAAGTCAATCAAAGAACAAATGGGTGACAAAATATTTGTTGGTGCAGGTACGGTTACAAGTACAGAATTGGTGGAAATGGCCGCTGATGCGGGCGCTTCTTATATTATTTCTCCGGATACAGACGTGTCCGTTATCAGTAAAACTCGTGAGCTGGGATTAGTTTCAATTCCCGGGGCATACACACCTACAGAGGCAAAGACGGCCTATAATGCCGGCGCAGATTTTGTAAAACTGTTTCCCTGCGTAGGAGATGCACCGTCATACATAAAAGCTGTGTGCGGTCCTTTGAACCATATTAAGTTTTTGGCTGTGGGCGGAGTTAACGATAACAACGTTACAGACTTTTTGAAGGCCGGTGCTGTAGGCGTTGGCGTTGGCGGTAATCTTGCGAATAAAGATTGGATTAAGTCAGGCGATTACCAAAAGGTTTGCGATGCAGCCAAGAAATATATTGAAAAGATACGTTCGTTTAAGTAAGGAGTAAAAATATGAAAAGAATTATTACGTTTGGTGAAATAATGATGAGACTTAACCCCGAAGGTTATAACCGTTTTGTTCAGGCGAATAAGTTTGAAGCAAGCTATGCAGGCGGAGAAGCTAATGTGGCAGTATCCCTTGCAAATTTCGGCTTGAAAGCAGCCTTTGTATCTAAGGTGCCTGCTCACGAGATTGGTCAATGCGCCGTTAATGAGCTTAGGCGTTTCGGCGTTGACACGGATTATATTGTTCGTGGCGGAAACAGACTCGGCTTATATTTTGTAGAAAAAGGCGCTTCGCAAAGAGCGTCAAAGGTTATCTATGATAGAGCCGGCTCTGCAATAGCAAACGCTAAGGCTATAGACTTTGACTGGAAAGAGATTTTTAATGGGGCAGATTGGTTTCATTTTACGGGAATCACACCTGCTCTTGGCGGTGAATTACCGAAAATATGTCTTGAGGCTTGCAAGGCCGCGAAAGAGCTCGGAGTTAAAATCAGTTGTGACTTAAATTACAGAAATAAGCTGTGGTCCAGAGAAACTGCAAGGGAAGTTATGTCTGAATTAATGCCTTATGTTGACGTATGTATTGCCAATGAAGAGGATGCTAAAGACGTCTTTGGCATAGAGGCGGAGGATACGGATCTTAATGCCGGTAAGGTAAATCACGATGGATATATCAGCGTTGCCCGTCAGTTAACAGAAAGATTTAATTTTGAAAAGGTGGCAATTACTCTTCGCGGCAGTATTTCTGCATCTGATAATGAATGGGCCGCTATGCTTTTTAGTAATGGTAAAGCCTTCTTCTCACCTAAGTACAGTGTTCACATCGTAGACAGAGTAGGCGGCGGCGATAGCTTTGGGGCTGCTCTTATTTACTCATTACTTTCTGATTACGATGAGCAGAAAGCTATCAATTTTGCAGTTGCATCATCTTGCCTTAAGCACAGCATAGAGCACGATTTTAATCTTGTGTCCGTAGCTGAAGTTGAATCACTTGCAAAGGGTAATGCTTCGGGACGAGTTCAACGATAGAATTATGAAAAAATATATGGAGAATTATAAATGAAAATTACAAGCGTTAACACTTATTTTGTACGTCCCCGTTGGGGATTTGTGGAGATTAAAACCGATGCAGGTTTAGTCGGTTGGGGAGAAGCGGTGCTGGAAGGCCACGCGGCAACCGTCCTTGCTTGTGTGCAAGAATACAAGGATTATCTCATCGGTAAGAACCCTTCGGACATTGAAGATATTTGGAGTACGATTTATCGCGCGGGCTTTTACCGTGGCGGCGGCGTACTGATGAGTGCCTTGTCAGGAATCGACCAAGCCTTGTGGGATATCAAGGGCAAGGTGTTTGGCGTTCCCGTTTATGAGCTTTTGGGTGGCAAGTGCCGTAATAAGATGAAGGTTTATTCTTGGATAGGCGGAGACCGTCCGAGCGACGTGGGCGCAGCCGCTAAGGAAAAAATGGACGCAGGCTTTAAGGCAATCAAGATGAACGCTACAGAAGAGCTTCAAATGATTGATTCTTACGATAAAATTGATGCGGTACTCGAACGTGTTGCCGCTATCAGAGAATCCTGCGGAAAATACTTTGGAATTGCCATTGACTTCCACGGCCGTGTACATAAGCCTATGGCAAAGGTGCTTGCAAAAAAGCTTGAAGAATTTGACCCGATGTTTATTGAAGAGCCCGTATTGTGCGAAAATATGGAGTGCTTTAAGGAAATTGCCGCCGCATGTAATATTCCGATTGCAACGGGTGAAAGACTTTTCTCAAAATATGATTTCAAACGCTTACTTGAAGCGGGGGGCGTTGATATTATTCAGCCCGACTTGTCACACGCAGGCGGTATAACGGAGGTTAAGAAAATTGCCTCTATGGCAGAAGCTTATGACGTTGCCCTGGCGCCTCACTGTCCTTTAGGACCTATTGCCCTTGCCGCTTGCCTCAACGTTGACGCAACAAGCTATAACGCGGTAATTCAGGAGCAGAGCATCGGTATTCACTATAATGTGGGAAAAAGTGTACTTGATTACGTAAAGAATCAGGATGACTTTAAGTTTACGGACGGCTATGTGGATTTGCCGAAGAAGGCAGGCCTTGGTGTTGATGTGAACAAAGAGCTTGTGCTTGAAGAAAATAAAACACCGCATAATTGGAAAAATCCTGTTTGGCGCCACGCCGACGGTAGCGTTGCAGAGTGGTAGGTATTTATTATGGAAATTTCGATGACTAATTACAAGCTCAGCGCTCTTTTAAGTGAAAAACAAGTTTTTGAGCTCTTGAAAGAATCGGGATTTGACGGTATTGATTACGGATTTCCTAATGAGCATTGTGCTCAAATGCTTGATGAAAGCTACGTTTCTACCGCAAAAAAGACTCGCCAAGCGTTAGACGAGTTTGGTCTAAACTGTTATCAGGTACATGCTCCGTTTTCTTTTAAGTACGGCGAAAATATGGATGAAACCTCAATTAACTACACTCATATTTGCCGTTCAATTGAATTTGCTTCAATTTTAGGCGCAGAAATAATCGTTATTCATACGGTTAACAATATTGACGATGAAAAACTTTTCTTCGACTACAACTTAAAATATTATCATTCCTTTGAAGCTCTTGCCAAAAAGTTCAACATCAAAATTGCAGTAGAAAACCTTGCAAAATCCAGGCTTAAAACTCCTGAAAAGTTTAGAGATTTTGTTGCAAAGCTTAATTCGAACACCTTTTGTGTTTGTATTGACGTAGGTCACTGCTATTTAGTTGATCAAACGCCGGAAGCGTTTATAAACGTCTTGCCTAAAGGCAAAATTCAATGCTTACATCTTCACGACACAGATTTGGTAGTCGATAGGCATTGGGCACCGTATCTCGGATTACACAACTGGGACAATATAACGTCAGCACTCAAAAACTACGGCTATGATAAGCCTATCGCCCTCGAGGTTATTCATTCCTTTGACAATCTTGATGAAAGCTTAATTCTGCCCATGCTGAAATACTGTGAAAAGGCCGGAAGATTACTGGCAAACAAAATTTCAAGCAAGTAAGCATTAACCTCATTCATATTTAAGTGGGGTAAAACGCGCAGGCTTAACCATGAGCTTGCGCTTGAAAAAATAAAACACCGCATAATTGGAAAAATCCTGTTTGGCGCCACGCCGACGGCTCAGCTTCAGAGTGGTAAAGGTTGTTAAATGTAATATTTATATACTGTGCGGTCAGAATGTTCAATAAATACACACTATAGACAAAGGAGATAAATAATATGAATTACGTGAAAGATATCCCCGTCATTGGAAAATTTGATTTGGTAATCTGCGGAGGAGGCGCCGCCGGTATTGGTGCTGCTATTGCCGCGGCAGAGCGTGGTGTAAATACGGCTTTGGTGGAGCGACTCAGCTTTTTAGGCGGCATGGCAACTGCCGGATTTGTAAACCCTATGAGTGAATTCGCTTACAACGGCCGTTTTATCACCGGAGGAATTCCGCGGCGTTTTGCAGATACACTTATTGCGTTGGGTGGAGCACAGTTTGAAGAGCCCCGGTGCAATCTTTCATTCGATCCGGAGGTCTATAAGCTTGCTGCATATCGTATGCTTATGCAGGCCGGCGTCACTCTGTATATGAATACTTTTTTGTCCGATTGCGTCCGGGAGAACGGAATACTTAAAAAGGTAATAATCTCTAATAAAGAGGGATTGCAAGCGCTTGAGGCAGACTACTTCATTGATGCTACCGGAGACGCAGATCTCGCCTGGCAGGCAGGATTGGAGATGCTGCCTCAATGCAGAGACCGTCAACCCGGTTCATTATGCTTCTGTTTGTCGGGGGTAGATACCTCAACTAAACGAATGCATATCATTCATCAGCGCAACCATCGGTTCAACCATCAGGCAGTATTTGTACGCGAAAAGCTTCTTGCCCTGAGAGAACAAGGTGTATATGTGCCACAGTTTGGCGGACCTTGGCTTGCCACCACTATGAACGATGGATGTATTACGGTCAATATGACGCGCTCTCCTATAGATGCTACAAATGTTCAGAATTTACAGTGCGCAGAGGCCAAAATGCGTGAGGACATCTTTACATTGGTGAAGCTAATGAGAGAGCACGTGGAAGAGTTCCGAAATTGCCGTATCACTGCCATCGCGCCCTCTGTCGGAATACGTGAAAGCCGACGTGTTAAGGGTGTGCATATTCTGAGCGGAAAGGAATATGTTGATTGTGTCAAATTCTATGATTCAGTTGCCCGTGCCTGTCATCCTGTGGATATTCATTTGCCCGGAGACGAAGGCCAGGAACTGACCTTTCCCAAGGATGCGGGATATATTCCTTTTCGTAGCTTAATCACAGAACGCGAGCCCAATCTGCTTATTGCAGGACGCTGTATCAGCGCCGATGCGGAAGCTTTTGCGGCAATTCGTGTCCAGGCACCTTGCATGGAGACGGGGCAGGCTGCAGGTGTTGCAGTTGCAATTTGCAAAGCAGATGGCGTTGCTGTGCAGAATATTGATATTACAAAACTTGTTGCAGAAATTCGCAAAGAGGGCTCCATAATAGAATAGTCGCTCTTTTGAGGTGATTTGCTGAAAATATCTTAAAATGCGGAAGTTTTAACGCGAAAAAGCTATAAAAAAGCCACCCAAACGGGTGGCTTTTAGTTTTGAGATTTGATTTTTACACCTTAAAATAAAAGGCAAAAGGCGTTCAATTACGGGTTGAATTACTTCGCAAGACTAAAATTTTTCGTTAGTAAAAACAATAAAACGAAAACAGAATAAAAAATACTTTTGCCTTAATTATTATCCAACAACCAATCTGTTGAAACCTTAAGAATTTTTGCGAGCTCGCGTAATTCGTAATCCGCAACAAAGCGAGATCCAATTTCAATTCTTGAAATACTGTCGCGCTCAAGAATAATTCCTGCCAATTGCATTTTTGCGGCTAATTCAGATTGAGTTAAACGTAATTTACATCTTGCTTCATGTATTTTGTCTCCGCAAATATTTTTCTTGCCGTTATAATCATAAATTTTCATACAATAAAATCCTCCTTAAAATTCTGTAAAGATTAGAATTTTACTTGACTTTAACATATAAAATATGTATAATTGTGTTAAAGATAAGAATTTTGCGGATTTTTATCGACAAAAAAGAGAAAACTTGTTTTTTAAGGTGAGGAGAAGAAAAAATGGCTACAAATTATGATGTCTTGCTCGAAAAAATTCGTGCGCTCGGAATGGATTATCGATGGGCGGGGATGTTCGTAAAAAAATTACGTGATGATGAAGAGGCTTTTCCGGTTTTCGATGATGATAAAAAGAAATGGGCTTTAGAAAGAGGCTTTTATCCTGGAAGAATAGAATTATATGGACTTACTGAGGAAAATTTTCAAAATTACGTTCCTGACTTTCAGTATTTTATGCTCCATCCGATGAATAATCATTTTCTTAAGTGGTTGGACAAAACTACGTTAAAGTACGTGCTTAACAGTAATGGCTGTGAGGACACGATGCCTGAATACTATGCTTATGTGGAAAATGAACTTTGCGGTGGCCGCTTTACTTATTTAATGGATTGTCCAACAGACATTTCGAAAGACAAAGATTTCCTATGGAATCTTCTTCAACAAAAAAAGATACTTGCGATGAAACCAAATTCCGGAACATCCGGCGGTCTCGGTTTTATCAAGCTTGAACAGCGCGAAGACGGACTGTATGGAAATAATAAACCAATTAATTTTACTCGTTTTGAAGAGATACGCGACACAATGCGTAATTATATAATTACTGAATACGCTCATCAGCATAAAGAGCTTGCAAACGTATGGCCGGACAGTGAATGTACGCTTCGAGTAATTATGTGCAAAAATACCAGTGAGGACAGATATGCACAGACTACGTGGTCGTGCGCAGTTTCCTATGCAAGATTTGGAACTTCTGTTAATGGAGGCGCAAGTAATCTCTCTTCCGGCGGTGTAGGTGTAGGCTTTGATTTTGAAACGGGAAAATATAATGATTTTTGCATTCGTTATAAAAGGTATACTCCTGACGGAAAATGGTTATTGGAAAAACACCCTGATACTAATGCGGAATGGAAAACGTTAGGACTTCCCAATTGGGAGTTTGTGCGCAATAAAATAAACAATCTTTGCAATCACGTATCATCACTTGATTATTTGGGATTGGACATTATTATTACTCAAGAAGGCATGAAATTATGTGAAATTAATTCGCATCCTGCTATGGATTATGAACAGGTTATGTGCGGACCAACATTGTCGCGCGATAAAATAAGGAGTTTCTTTGAGAACAAGGGCTTGAGAAAATTTGATGCTCACGCATTTTATCGGGCATATATGGAAAGTCAGGAATAAAACTAATAAAAAAGCCACCCAATCGGGTGGCTTTTTTGCTCTTAAAAATTTTAACTTTTTATTTTACTGCAGGATATTCGTTACAAAGCAATCTGTAAGGTGCTTCGTCCTCTTCGATTTCGGGAAATCTTCCCATAAGAGGATTAAAGCGATTGTCGGTGTTATCATCGTTGCATTGGCTTACTTCCCCAAGAAGAACGGCTCCGGTGCCTTTTTCTACTTCGAAATCGTGGTACAAGTATTGCTGAATGTGAATGCTTTCGCCCGGAGTTAAACGAATCTGAGTTCCGGCAGGTACGGTGTATGTTCTGCCGTCAGTGTGAACCGTTACGTCTGATTCGTAATCAATTTCTTCGTTTTTAAGAGAATTGTAAACTCTTATTAACACGTTACCGCCACCACGGTTAATGATATCTTCTGTCTTAAACCAGTGGAAATGATTTGGAGCATATTGTCCTTCCTTTAAGTACAACAACTTTTCCGCATAAGCTTTAGGGTATTTGTCTTCCATAGAACGATTTCCGTTTCTTATGGTGATTAAAGAAAAACCGAGCTTATCAAATTCTCCTTTGCCGTAGTCAGTAATATCCCAACCCAACATACAGTCACGAATTTCATCGTATTCGTGGTCTTTTGTTTGCCAATCTTCAGGTGTAAAATGGCAAAAGGGCGGAAGGTAACAATGATGCTTTTGACACATTGCCTCTAATTCTTTTAATGCTTTGTTAATTTCTGAACGTTTCATTTTATTTTCTCCTAATGGATTAGTTATTTAGAACTATCAATATTATATTACATAAAAATAAAAAATACAAGAAAAAACCCGTTAATTGTAAAGAGAAATTAACGGGTAAAATAAGATGCTTTGTTGTACGTTTATTAAATTTCTTCAGTGCCAAACATATCAAAGTACATCCACAAAACAGAATATCTGTCCTTTAAGTCCTTTGCAAAGGAAATGGCGTCTTTGATTTGCTTGTTTGTATAAGTATCGGTAAACTGTTTTCTGTCTAAACCAACACGTGAAAGAATTTCTGTAATTTCTTCGCTTGTAGGAGCTTCACGGAGGATCGCCTTGATTTCGTTTTCCTTTTCAAGATACACGCTATGGCGGTCGGACTTATAAGTTCCTAACTTATCCTGGAGCGCGATACAGCCTTCGGCAACGGTGGAATATACTTCCTTCATTTTGGCTTCATAATCAGTTCTGTCCATTACAAAGGGTTTTTTGGGGAAAGGCACGTTTGCAAGCTTCTGTCTGATTTTTGCGGTTTCAATGGTGGAAAATGCAACGTCAATACCGTGGGGCAAATATTCTTTGCCGTTAACGATGCCCGTAATTTCAAAGAAGTGGGAAAGATGATGTTCGCTTCCCGATGCGGGGCGGGAATTTTCCGCAAAGCTCATAGCAATACCAACAACGATTAAGGCTTCGGTTAAAACCTTAATGCTCTCTTCGTCACGTGCCAAAAGTGATTCGGCAAGGGGAAGAGTCTTCTTGAGCATATCATAGGTTAAATCGTAAATGTATTGGCAGAAATATTCACCGTTAACGATTTGACCTAATTTCCAGTCGTTAAGAGCGGAGAATTTACCGATAATGTCACCGTAGCCTGCCTTTATCATTTCAATAGGAGCATCTTTTAATATGGAGGTGTCGGCAATAAATGCGTCGGGCACCTTTGCGGAATAAGTAACCTTCATTCCGCCTGTTATCATAGCGGCGCCTGAGGATGCATAACCGTCCATTGAAGGCGCGGTTGCTACAACAAAATAGGGAACGTGCTCAAAATGAGAAACGTATTTGCAAAGGTCCTGGATAACGCCTGAGCCGATACCGATAATTAAGTCAATATTATTAAGTTTTGCTTTAACCGCGTCGATGGCGTCTTCGTTGGGAATAAGAATTTCCTTGCCGAAGATCTGGCGGTCAGCAATTTTTTCTGAAATATATTCTTCGGTTTTTGCGCCTGCCACACCGTAAGTGTTTTCGTCGGCAACGATTAAAATGCGGTTGTAATCAGCACAAATGTCCTTTAAGTGCTTGGTTGCATTGTTTTCAATAAATACGTATTTAATAGCACAACAGTGAGTTTTACCGCAAGAGCAGTTAACTCCTTTGAGAAGTTCGGAAATTTCCATTTTTTGTTCAGTCCTTTATAAATTTTTCTGCCGATATTATATTATTAAATACAAATTTTGTCAACGGGAGATAAATAAGCCATTTGACAAAGAATGACATTCATTTTACTTGCGCAAGTTTAATTAAGCCTTTACAATAAGCAGGGGTGATAATATGCTTATGAAGGAAATAACCCGTCAGCTTGACGAGTTGGGGATGAACAATAAAATAAAAGGCTACGGATTCAGCCGATATGCCGTTAGCGTAATAATTGAAAGAGGCGTTATGATTTCCGTTGAAGAGGTGTACTCTTTCGTTGCCGAAAAGTTTTCAACTGCACCGGACTGTGTGGAAAGAAATATTCGCTATGCGGTAGAAAAGACCTGGGAAATGGGGAATTTGAACAAAATTACCGACTTTTTCGGTTACACGGTAAGTCAGGATAAAGGAAAGCCTACGAATAGCGAGTTTCTTTTTATGCTCGCAGACAGAATTCTGTTAAATCTTTCCGCATAAAAAAGAAAATAATGTAATATTCTTAATTGAGAATTTACTCGATTGGAGAAGGTTTATTGAAAAACAGAGAAAATCTGAAGCTCATTTTTATGCTTGTGCTTGTTTCAATAGGCTATTCAACGGGCATACATTATCAAAAAATAATCGGATTAAACGTTCTTTCGGTGGCAAAAGGCTGCTTTGAGTTTGGACTTCTTTCTCTTTTGCTTGGTAAGCCGTTTTCTAACACGGTGCTTGAGCTATTGGGAAGCTCAATCAAGCATTTCTTTGTTTTAGGATTAAGCAGCCTAAGTAAAGTACTGTTTCCGTTTTTATTTGTCAATTTGTTTGGGCTCGGCTTTAAGCTTGGAGTGTGTACGGGAACGGTTATCTCTGCCTTTGGATTAAAGGAGCTGCTGCCCAACCTTTTTATCGTTTTGTTTTCCGTAATCATTATGATTTTTTCTTCTGTGTTTGCGTATTTTGTCTTTAACAGACAAATTTACAGATTAAGAATTAAACGGATAGATTCAAGCGAAATTGAATTTTATAAGCAAACCTCTAAAGGACTTGTGATTTTTTTAATTATTTTATTTTTAATGCTTTGCTTGGCAAGCTTTACCAATCTGGGATTAAAAGGATTTTTCAATACGGTTTTGTAAAAATTTCAAAAATAAAATCTTCTTTTTAAGCAAAAAATAGGCTTGAAAGGAGGATTTTTTTATGCGAAAATTTTTAATAACGCTTGTTGCGTTCAGCTTGTTATTTGTGCCTATTCAGTCCTTTGCAAAGGAAGAAGCTCTTTCGCTTGACGCAAAGGCGGCAATTTTGGTTGACGCTTCAAGCGGCAAGGTTCTGTTCCAAAAGGACGCGGATAAACCTCTGCCCATTGCCAGCATAACCAAGGTTATGACGCTGAATTTGATTTTTGACGCCGTTGAAAGCGGTAAGCTAACCCTTAATGAGAAGATTACCGTCAGCGAAACGGCGGCAGGTATGGGCGGATCTCAGGCTTTTATAGACGCAGGATACGATTATTCGGCGGAAGATTTAATTAAATCAATTATCATTGCTTCCGCTAACGACAGTGCGGTTGCTATGGCTGAAAGGCTCTGCGGAAGCGAAGAAACCTTCGTTAGCAAAATGAACCAAAAAGCAAAGGAATTGGGAATGGATAATACCAATTTTGAAAATTGCACGGGACTTCCGGAAGCAAACCATTTGTCTACCGCTTCGGACGTGGCAAAGATGAGTATCGAGCTGCTTAAGCACAAAGGATATTTTAAGTATAGCACCATCTGGATGGACGAGCTTAAGCACGAAAAGGACGGCAGAAGCACCGAACTTGTAAACACTAATCGCCTTATCCGCTCTCTGCAGGGCTGTGATGGCTTAAAAACGGGGTCAACAAGCGAGGCGAAGTTCTGTGTTACCACAACGGCAAAAAGAGGGGATATGCGCCTTATTTCCGTTGTGCTTGGAGGAAGCACGAGTAAGCTTCGGTTTGAGGACGCGTCAAAACTGATTAACTACGGCTTTGCTAACTTTGAAAACAAGGTTGTGGTTCAGGCTAACCAGGTGCTCGACAAGGAAATACCCGTTAAAAAGGGCAAGGACAAGTCGGCGCAGATTTGTGCTAAAGAGGGATTTTCCGTTTGTGTTGAAAATTCGGGAGATGAAAAGCTTGAAACACGTCTTGAACTCGCAGAATTTGTTGAAGCGCCTGCAAAACGGGGCCTGGGCGTAGGTAAAATGACGGTGCTTCTAAACGGTGAAGAAATCGGACAGATAGAGCTTGTTTTAGCAAAAGACTGCGAAAAGGCAAGCTTCTTTGACAGACTTAAAACAATTATTGCATTTTGGAAGTAGCAATTATTGACGAAAAGTTCATTTTGTGATATTATACCAAAGTAAAAGGAGAATTTTACTATGGAATTACGTTACGGAATGAATGTAAACGAAAAAGGACATTTAACTATCAGCGGCTGCGATACTGTTGAGCTTGCTCAAAAGTATGGTACGCCGCTTTACGTGCTTGATGAGAAATTTGTTCGCAAAAATTGCCGTGAAATAAAAGACGCAATGGCAAAATACTTTCCCAATGGTAAGGTAATGTACGCTTCAAAGGCGCTTAATAATCTGGCAATGCTCAAAATAGTTGATTCCGAGGGTCTCGGTGTTGACGCAGTTTCGGGCGGAGAGCTTTATGCTGCACTTAAGGCGGGGATTAACCCCGAAAAATTAGAACTTCACGGTAACAGTAAATGCGAAGATGAGATTGTTCTTGCGGTAGAAAATCAGATCGGCTGCATTATTGCCGACGGTCTTGACGAGCTTGATTTAATCGAAAATGTATGCAAGAAATTAAACAAAAAGGCAAGCGTTTCCATTCGCTTGCGTCCTAATATTGACGTTCACGCTCATACTGCGGTGCAAACTGCAAAGATGGACTGCAAATTCGGATTTGGAATTTCTGACGGACAAGCCCTTGAAGGCGCTAAAAGGATACATAACAGCGAATTTATGACTCTTTGCGGAATTCATTGCCATATAGGCTCGCAGATTTTTGAGCAGGAGCCCTTTGCGGTTCTGTGCGGCCATTTTGTAGATTTCGCAAAAACTCTTAAAACAGAATTGGGCATTACCGTTGCCGAGTTTAACTTTGGCGGCGGATTCGGAGTTCGATATACCGCCGAGGACCAGCCCAAGCCTGCTGAAAGCTTTGTAAAGGTTATTTTTGATACCCTTGATGCTCTTTGTACTCAAAACGGAATAGCAGTACCCAAGGTAGCTTTTGAGCTGGGAAGATTTATTGTCGGCGAAGCAGGCACAACGCTTTACACAGTTAACGGCGTTAAGGAAATTCCCGACGTGCGCACCTATTGTATGAGTGATGGGGGAATGTTTGAGAACGTTCGTACCGCTCTTTACGGCGCAGTTTACGAAGCCGCCTGCGCTTCAAAAATGAATCAGAATCACGTTAAAAGCGTTGCTATTGCAGGCAAATGCTGTGAATCGGGTGATATGATTACCTTTGACAGTCCCATGCCTGAAAGTCTTGAAGTAGGCGACATTTTAAGTGTGTTCACTACCGGTGCATACAACTATTCAATGGCAAGCAATTATAACAGAAACCCCGTTCCTGCCATGGTGCTTGTTAATGACGGTAAGGACGACTTAATTGTTAAAAGACAGACTTACGACGATATTATCGCTAACGACCTTATTCCTGAAAGCTTAAAATAGGAGAAGAAAAATGTTACTTGATATTCTTTTTGACGGAACAGAAAATTTAATGGCAAACGTGCTGGCTCTTTTGGTAGTTATTCCGTGCTTGCTCTTTTCTTTGTCAGTACACGAATACGCACACGGCTTTGCGGCCTATAAGCAGGGTGACGGCTTTGCCAAGCTTTCGGGCAGGCTTACGATTAACCCCCTTAAGCATATTGATCCCTTGGGCTTCGCGTGTATGCTTTTAGTGGGCTTCGGTTGGGCAAAACCTGTACCCGTTGTTCCTGCAAACTTCAAAAACGGCAGAAAAAGTATGATTATCGTTTCTGTTGCAGGCGTTGTGGCTAATATGCTGCTTGCATTCGTTTTTGCGTTTTTATGGTATTTTTTATGCTTTATTGTTTTTCCTAACGTTTCCTGGTTTTTCGAAAGTGAAAGAGGTATTTTACTGTTTACCGTTATAAATATGATTTTCGGCAATTTGATCAGCGTTAACGTTACCTTGGCGGTGTTTAACTTAGTGCCTATTCCGCCGCTTGACGGTTATAAGCTTCTTAAGGAGCTTGCAATCGGCAAAATCAATTATAACTTCTTTACAACCATGGAGCGCCATTCAACGATTATTTTATTGGCGTTTTTATTCCTGAGCAACAGAATCGGAATTATTGCAGGGCTTTCCGGTTTGTTCTTAGACGCAATTACTTCCGTTATGGATTTAATTTTCGTAGCGTTTATTTAATAGGTGAAAAATGGAACTGCAATTAAAACTTAACCAGTTTGAAGGACCTCTTGATTTGCTTCTTCACTTGCTGGATAAAGACAAAATTGATATTAAGGACATTTTCGTTTCCGATATAACCGAGCAGTACCTTGCTTATATTGCAGGTATTGAAGAGTTTGATATGGAAAACGCAAGTGAGTTTTTAACCGTTGCGGCACACTTATTAGAAATTAAGTCCCGTTCGCTTCTTCCTAAGCCTGCGCCTCTTGAGGAAGGAGAAGAAGACCCTGAAGCAGCCCTTATCCGTCGGTTGACTGAGTATAAGATGTATAAGGAAGCAGGGGAGAAGCTTCATTCCATGGAAGAAGAAACCCTTAAAATCTATTATAAGCTGCCTGAGGAAATTCATTTGCAGGAGCGTATTGAGCTTAATGAAATGAAGCTTGATTCCTTAATGGCGGCGTTTAATGACGTGCTTAAGCGCTTTGAAAGCAAAACCGTTAAAAAGCAAAGAGAAATTAAGCGCGATGCTTACACGGTTAAAGGCAAAATGGCGTATATCCGCCGCAGACTGTCCTCGAAAAAGAAGATGTCCTTCTTTGAAATGTTTGAGGATGACGGCAACAAAAGCGAGGTTGTTACTACCTTTGCCGCTATGCTTGAATTATGGAAGAACAGATATTTACTTTTAGAGCAAAAGGAAACCTTTGGTGATATTACCGTAAGCTTAAATATGGAAGCAAAAGAAACAGAAGCAAAAGCCGCTTCGTTTGACGAGGAAGAAAATTATGGAATTGAATGAAATTGCGTCGATTGTTGAAACTCTGATGTTTATCGTCGGAGAGCCTCTTGAGACGGAAGACGTTAAAAAAGTAATAAATATCGGTGAAATGGAGCTTTGGAGTGCTCTTGAAATTTTAGAGCAGAAGTATTCGGGCGACAGCGGAATCCTGCTTAAAAGATTCGGCACCAAAATTCAGCTCTGCACCAACCCCAAAAACTCTCAGTTTGTTGAGGATTTACTTAATCCCATTCAGCGCAAATCACTTTCGCAAGCAGCCCTTGAGGTGCTTTCGATTATTGCCTACCGACAGCCCGTTACCCGTTCTGAAATCGAGCAAATTCGCGGCGTTAAATGCGATTATTCCGTTATGAGCCTTCGTCAGAAGGGGTTAATCGAAGAGGTGGGGCATAAGGACGTTATAGGAAGACCTGTTTTATTTGGAACAACTGATTTGTTTCTCCGTCATTTCGGGCTTAAAACGTTAGACGATCTGCCTGAGCAGGAAAATCTCGAATTGCTTGAAAACAGTGAGTTCGAAACAGATGAGGCCGAGCAGATGGTTATGCCGTTGCTTGATGAAAAAAGACATTCCGCAGAAGAAAACGAAGCGTCCTTTGAGGAATTTTCAGAAGAATTGGCTGAAGAATAAAAAAACAGTTTACAATATTTTCTAATTGTGTTATAATCACTTTCGTATGTGGAACTTTGTCCTCGGTTTGCTCGCATCTCCGGCGGCTTACTGTGAACAACAGCGTTTACATAAATTTAATAAGGAGGAAATTAAAATGGATAAGGTAGTAAAGTCAGAAATAATTGCTGCTAACAAGCTTCACGATTCCGATACAGGATCCCCTGAAGTTCAGATTGCTCTTTTGTCTGAGCGCATCAACCACCTTAACGAGCATCTTAAGACTCACGCTAAGGATCATCACAGCCGCAGAGGCTTGCTTACAATGGTTGGTCAGCGCAGAGGCCTTCTTGCATATCTTAAGGAAAAAGATATCGAGAGATACAGAGCTATCGTTAAAAAGCTTGGCTTGAGAAAGTAATTATTAAAAGCGGATAACTTGCTTATCCGCTTTTTCTCAATTTCTGTGAACTTATGCAATTTCGGATTTTTGCGTTTCTTTGTTGAAAAAATAAGCAAAAATCACTGCATTTTTTATAAATTTAGGTAATTTTATTAGAAGGAGAAAATATATGGAATTTAAGCAATTCAAAACGACATATGCCGGCAGAGAGCTTACTATTGAAACCGGCAAATACTGCGGACAGACAAACGGTTCGTGTGTAGTTCGTTGCGGCGATACGGTTGTAATGGTATCGGCAACAATGTCAAAGCAGCCCAGAGAAGGTATGGATTTCTTCCCTCTGAGCGTAGAGTTTGAAGAAAAACAGTATTCAGTAGGTAAAATCCCCGGCGGTTACATTCGTCGTGAGGGAAGAGCAAGCGAAAAGGCGATTTTAACCTCCCGCTTGATTGACAGACCTATCCGTCCTCTTTTCCCCAAGGGATTCTTTAACGACGTTCAGGTTGTTGCAACCTGCCTTTCAGTTGACATTAACAATATGCCCGACGTTCTTGCAATGATCGGTTCATCATTCGCTCTTACAATGTCCGACATTCCCTTTGCAGGCCCCACAGGTAGTGTAACCGTTGGCTTAATCGGTGACGAGTACATTCTTAACCCCAATGCCGAGCAGAGAAAGGAATCTCGTTTACATCTTACCGTTTCCGGCACAAAAGATGCAGTTATGATGGTTGAAGCAGGCGCTAAGGAGGTTTCCGAAGCACAGATGCTTGAAGGTATCATGGTTGCTCATGAAGAAATTAAGAAAATCGTTGCCTGGCAGGAAGAGATTCAGAAGGAAATCGGTAAAGAGAAGGTACAGATTGACCTTTACCACGTTCCTGAAGATATTGACGCTGCAGTTCGCGAGTATGCCTACGATAAAATAGTTTGGGTAATGGAGACCTTTGACCGTCACGAGCGTGAAGTTCGTGAAGAGCAGGTTGAGGCAGACGTTCAGGCTCATTTTGAGGAAATTTTCCCCGAAAAGAAGCGTGAAATCGGTGATTCACTCTATTACATCAAGAAAGAAGTTATGCGTAACAAAATTCTTGATGAGGGCGTTCGTCCTGATGGACGTGCTATCGACGAGGTTCGTCCCATTTGGTGCGAAGCAGGTATGTTCCCTCGTACTCATGGTTCAGCAGTTTTCACCCGCGGTCAGTCTCAGGCTATGACAATCACCACATTAGGACCTTTAAGCGACGTTCAGGAGCTTGACGGTATCGACGGTGAAACCCAGAAGAGATATATGCATCAGTACAATATGCCCGGATATGCAACCGGTGAGCCCAAGCCTCTCCGTGCACCCGGCAGACGTGAAATCGGTCACGGCGCATTGGCTGAGCGTTCCTTAGAGCCCGTTATTCCTTCTGAGGAGGATTTCCCTTACGCAATCCGCGTGGTTTCCGAAATCGTTTCCTCAAACGGTTCAACCTCAATGGCTTCAGTTTGCGGATCAACTCTTTCACTTATGGATGCAGGTGTTCCGATTAAGGCTCCCGTTGCAGGTGCTGCTATGGGCTTGATTAAGGATACGAGAGAAGGCTCCGACAAGGTTGTTGTTTTAACTGACATTCAGGGTCTTGAAGACTTCCTTGGCGATATGGACTTCAAGGTAGCAGGTACCAAGGACGGTATCACCGCTATCCAGATGGATATTAAGATTAAGGGTATTGACAGAAGCATTCTTGAACGTGCTCTTAAGCAGGCTTATGATGCAAGAATGCACATTATGAGCAAGATGATGGCAACTCTTGACGCTCCCAGAGCTGAGCTTTCACCCTACGCACCCAAGACAATGTCCTTCAAGATTGACGTTGACAAGATTCGCGAGGTTATCGGCACCGGCGGTAAGGTTATCAACGGCATTATTGCTGAAACCGGCGTTAAGATTGATATCAGCGATGACGGTACAGTTGTTATTTATGCAGTTGACCAGGCTTCCGGCGACAAAGCTAAGAAGATGATTGACGATATCGTTAAGGAAATCGAGGTTGGCGAAACCTACTTCGGTACAGTTGTTCGCATTATGGATTTCGGCGCATTCGTTGAGCTTCTTCCCGGCAAGGAAGGTCTCTGCCGTATCGGTGAGCTTGACAACAAGTTTGTTAAGAAGGTTACCGACGTTGTTGAGGTAGGCGACAAGATTATGGTTCGCGTTATCGAAATTGACGATAAGGGCAGAATTAACCTTTCAAGAAAAGCAATGCTTCCTAAGGAAGAAAAGGAAGAAAAATAATTAAAAACCTTAAAAATACCGATTGAAGCAATTTCAGTCGGTATTTTTTCTTAAAAAAGCATAAAATGCCCATAAAATAGGGGATTTTAGGCTAAAAATAATAAAAAACGCTTGCCAAATATTCTTGGCTATGCTATAATGCTCAAGAATTCACACTCGAGTAGTGGGCAATGTGCTTGTTCCTGAAAAGGTAAGCTTGCAGCGTACTCGGGGAGGAAAAAAACAAGGAGGACATAAAAATGTCAGAAAAATCAGTTATCTCAATGAAGAACCTGCTTGAAGCAGGCGTACACTTCGGTCACCCCACACGTAGATGGAATCCCAAAATGGCTCCTTACATCTTTACAGAGCGTAATGGCATCTACATTCTCGACCTTCAGAAAACCGTTAAAAAGGTAGAGGAAGCTTATTCCTTTATTTTTGACGTTGCTTCCGAAGGCGGCACAATCCTTTTCGTTGGTACTAAGAAGCAGGCTCAGGAATCTATTGAGTCTGAAGCAAAGCGTTGCGGCATGTTCTATGTAAATCAGAGATGGGCCGGCGGTATGCTTACTAACTTCAAGACCATCCGTTCAAGAATTGAAAAGCTTAAGAAAATCGAAAAAATGATTGAGGACGGCACAATGGATCTTCTTCCCAAGAAGGAGCAGGCAAAGCTTATGAAGGAAAAGGCTGAGCTTGATGCTAACTTCGGCGGTATTCGTGAAATGAAGGGTATCCCCAGCGCTATGTTCGTTGTTGACCCCAGAAAAGAAGCAAACGCTATTCACGAAGCAAAGATTTTAGGTATTCCCGTTGTTGCTATCGTTGATACCAACTGCGATCCCGATGATGCTGACTACGTAATTCCCGGTAACGATGACGCTATCCGTGCGGTAAAACTTCTTGCAGGCACTATGGCAAACGCAGTTATCGAAGCAAATCAGGGTGAATCTTTCGATGCAGAAGAAGCAGTTGAAGAAGCTGCTGAAGTAGTTGAAGAAGCTACCGAAGAAGCTACTGAAGCTTAAGTTTTAAGGAGGATATAATAATGGCACAGATTACCGCTAAGGCAGTTAATGATTTAAGAATTAAAATGGGCGTTGGCTTAATGGATTGCAAGCGCGCACTTGTTGAAGCAGATGGTGATGAGGAAAAAGCAATAAAGATCCTTCGTGAAAAAGGTCTTGCAACTGCTGCAAAGAAGCTGGCTCGTATTGCTGCAGAAGGTATCGTTGAAAGCTACATTCACATGGGCGGCAAAATCGGCGTTCTTCTTGAAGTAAACTGCGAAACCGACTTCGTTGCTAAAACCGACGCTTTCAAGTTGCTTGTTCACAATATTGCTATGCATATTGCTGCTGCAAACCCTGCATATCTTAACCGTGACGAAGTTCCTGCTGACGTTATTGAGAAGGAGAAGGAAATCATCCGCGCTCAAGCTCTTAACGAAGGTAAGAAGGAACAGTTCGTTGATAAGATTATCGAAGGCAGAATTAACAAATTCTATAAAGAGAATTGCCTTATGGAACAGCAGTATATGCTCGATCCTGATATGACAATTGAACAGATCGTTACCGAAGCTATTGCTAAAATCGGTGAAAAGATTACCGTTCGTCGTTATACTCGTTATGCAATGGGTGAAGGTCTTGAAAAGAGACAGGACAACTTTGCAGAAGAGGTTATGAGCCAGATGGCTTAACAAAAACATAAAGGGAACACAAAAAACGTGTTCTCTTTTTTGTAATTAGATTGCGTTAGTAATTTGGAGGTATTATGAAATACAACAGAATACTCTTAAAATTAAGCGGTGAAGCTATGGGCCTTGATGGCAAAGGTTTTAACTTTGATACAATTACGCAGGTAGCTAAGCAGATTTCTGCTTTGGCAAAAAACGGAACTCAGGTAGGCATCGTTATTGGAGCAGGTAACATCTGGCGCGGAAGACAGGGCACAGATATGGACCGTGTAGCCGCTGACCATATGGGTATGCTTGCCACTATCATTAACTCTCTTGCTATGAAGGATGCTATTGAGAAGTTTGATATTAAGTGCAACGTTATGACGAGTATTGCTATGGATGCCGTTGCAGAGCCTTACGCTTCAAGAAGAGCAAAGGAACACCTTGAAAATGGTGAAATCTGCATCTTTGCAGGTGGCACGGGAAGTCCCTTCTTCTCAACTGATACTGCGGCATCACTTCGCGCGGCTGAAATCGAGGCGGATGCTATTTTGCTTGCCAAAAATATTGACGGCGTTTATTCTGCCGACCCAAGAAAAGATGCAAGTGCAAAGAGATACCGTTCAATTTCCTTTGCGAAGGTTCTGTCCGACAGATTGCAGGTAATGGATAGCTCCGCAACCGCAATGTGTATGGATAACGACATTCCCGTTTGCGTATTTGCGCTTAATGAAAAGGATTCAATCAGCAGAGTTTCTGCAGGTGAAGCCCTCGGAACTGTGGTTAAAAATGACATAAAAGACGAGTTTTATGCCGATTAAGTGAAAAACAGAAAAACTTTTTCAAAAAAGATGCAGTAATGCATCTTTTTTTCTTGAAAAAAATTACTAAATTTGGTATTATATTAAGTAGAAAATAATATTTTTACGGAGGTTTATTATGGCTAACGAATTTATTACTGAAATTGAAATGACCGCAGAGGATAAAATGAGTAAGAGCTTGAGCGTGTTAAAGGATAATATGGGCTCAATCCGTGCAGGAAGAGCTAATCCTAAGGTGCTCGACAAGGTACTTGTTGAATATTACGGTACAATGTCACCAATCGTTCAGGTGGCAAATATTTCCGTGCCCGAACCCAGAATTTTAATGATTTCACCTTGGGATGCTTCAATGGTTAACCCCATTTGCAAGGCAATTCAGATGTCTGACCTTGGCATTAACCCCAACACAGACGGTAAGGTTATTCGTCTTATTTTCCCCGAGCTTAACGAGGAAAGACGTATTGAGCTTACCAAGCAGGTTAAGAAATACGCTGAAGACACTAAGGTTGCTATCCGCTCAATCCGCCGTGACGCGTTAGAGCAGTACAAGAAGCTTAAAAAGGATTCGGCAATTACTGAAGACGATGAAAAGCGCGCAGGTGACGCTATGCAGAAATTAACCGATAAGTTCATTGCAAACGTTGATGCAGTTGCTCAGGATAAGGAAAAAGAATTACTTTCAATTTAATTTAAGAGGGGTTTTATGGTTGATTCCCAAAATATTCCGCGCCACGTTGCAATCATTATGGACGGTAACGGCAGATGGGCAAAGCAAAAAGGCTTTCCCCGAACCTACGGCCATAAGGTTGGTACGGAAAACGTAAGAAAAATAGTTAAATACTGTTCCAAGCGCGGAATTGAGTATCTTACAGTTTATGCATTTTCTACAGAAAACTTCAAGCGCCCTGCCGATGAGGTAGGGGCGCTTATGAAGCTTTTGGTGGAATATTTCAATAAAGAAACTCAGGAGCTTAAGGAAAACGGTGTCCGCCTTAACGTAATAGGCGATATTTCCACGTTTTCTCCCGTAGTTCAGGAGGCTATTCAAAACGGTATTGAAAAGACTAAAGACTGCACGAAATTAATATTTACCATTGCTCTTGCTTACGGTGCAAGAGCTGAACTTGTCAGAGCATTCAAAAATATGATTGCTGATTCGGTTCAAGATATTACAGAGGAAATTGTTTCAAAATATCTTTACACCTTTGATTTGCCTGATCCCGACCTAATTATCAGAACGAGCGGTGAGGAAAGACTTTCCAATTTCCTTTTGTATCAGGCAGCATATTCGGAGTTTTATTTTACCAACGTTCATTGGCCTGATTTTGACGAAAATGAGTTCGAAAAAGCATTAGAAGAGTTTGCAAGACGCATTAGAAGATTCGGAGGTGTGTAAAATGGACCTGCTTAAGCGCGTTATAAGCGCGGCGGTGATGATTGCGATTGTTTTAAGCGCAATATTTATCGGCTCCGTTACCACGCTTATTCTCGTTTGCGTTGTGTGCTTCCTCGCTATGTTTGATATGGTTAACGCACTTGATAAGGGCGGCTTTAAGCCGAATAAAATCGTTTTGCTTATTGCCGCGACACTTATTTATCCCGCCGTTGCCTTTCTTGGCACGAAGGGAATTATCATTTTACCTGCCCTTACGTTCTTTGTTCTTGCAATTTGCACCGTTTTCTCAAAGGAAGTTGACATTAAAACATTAATTTCAAGCAGCTTTACGCTGATTTATCCGCTTTTACCCGGTATGTTGTTGGTAGTTCTTGCAAACAACGATTTATCGGATCCTATGCGGCAAGGAATTTTTTTGATCTTTGGCGCGGCCCTTTGTGCAACGTTAAGTGATACCTTTGCTTATTTTATAGGAATTGCAATAGGTAAGCGCAAGCTTTGTCCTCAAATAAGCCCCAAAAAGACCGTTGCAGGCTCTGTAGGAGGTTTTATTGGCGGAACAATCGGTGGCGGCACAATGTACGTTATTTCACTTTATATGCACAATACAAGCATTGACCTTATTCACTGGCTTGTTATAGGCTTTGCCTGCGGCGCCTTTGCACAGATCGGTGATTTAACGGCAAGCTTGATTAAACGCTTCTGCAACGTTAAGGACTACGGAAATTATATTCCCGGTCACGGCGGTATTATGGACAGAATGGACAGCATAATTCTCTGTTTTATCGCTATGGTTGCATACGTTGAAATTTTTGTTATGAGGATATTATGAAAAATATAGCAATTTTAGGGTCAACGGGCTCAATAGGTACTCAGGCGTTGGAAATTGTCCGTATGTATCCCGATAAATTTAACGTTGTGGGATTATCAGCAAAGTCAAATGCTGAACTTTTGTTAAAGCAAATTATTGAATTTAAGCCCCTTATGGCTTCCATTGAAGATGAGGGCGCATATCTGAGCATCAAGGACAAAATTCCGCCCGTGACGGCACTTATTTGCGGAAAAAACGCAATAAAAGAAATAGCAACTATGGAGCAAGCAGAAATTCTGCTTGTTTCTGTTGTAGGTATAGCAGGTCTTCCTGCGGTTATGGCAGGCTTAAAGGCAAAAAAACGAATTGCCCTTGCAAACAAGGAAGCTCTTGTAACGGGCGGTAAGCTTGTTTCTGATGCGGTTAAAGCAAATAATGACATTATTTATCCCGTTGACAGTGAGCATTCTGCGATTTTCCAGTGTCTGCAGGGAAATAAAGACAATAAAATCAATAAGATTATTCTTACTGCATCCGGTGGCCCCTTTAGAAAAATGTCTGTCGAAGAGCTTAAAAACGTAACTGT
Organism: Clostridia bacterium; assembly: GCA_017502165.1. Taxonomy (GTDB): domain Bacteria; phylum Bacillota; class Clostridia; order Christensenellales; family QALW01; genus UMGS1322. The sequence goes on along the minus strand of JAFVVO010000033.1, from coordinate 26,697 downwards.
TCACGACGCACTTAAGCATCCAACCTGGAATATGGGCAAAAAAATTACTATTGACTGCTCAACATTAATGAATAAAGGGCTTGAAGTTATTGAAGCGTCCTGGCTTTTTGACGTTCCTGCAGATAAAATCTGTCCGATTATTCATCCCGAAAGCGTTGTTCATTCAGCGGTAGAGTTTGAGGACGGTGCAGTAATGGCACAAATGGGTGAGCCCGATATGAAGCTTCCTATTATGTACGCCTTTGAATATCCCTTGCGCTTTTATTCGGGCGCAGGCAGGCTTGACCTTGCCAAAAGAGGCTCATTAACCTTCTTTGAGCCCGATTATGAGAAATTCCCCTGCCTTCAGCTTGCCTTTGAAGCTATGAAGATGGGCGGTAACGTGCCATGTGCTCTTAATGCGGCAAATGAGGTTGCGGTTGAACAATTCTTAAGAGAAAAAATAGGATTTTGTGATATTCCCAAATTGATAGAGCATACTATCTTTAATATGGAGATAATTAAAAATCCCGGTATTGACGATATTTACGAAACTGACAGATTAGTCAGGGAAGCTTTACAATAGGGGGCACAAATAGGGAATGCTATTTATAATTATTGCAATTTTAATGCTTGGTATTTTAATTCTCGTGCATGAAACGGGGCATTTTTTAACAGGTAAATGGCTGGGCTTTAAAATAAACGAGTTTTCAATCGGTATGGGACCTAAGCTTATTTCCCAAAAGGGAAAAGAAACGGTTTATTCTCTTAGGTTGATTCCGATGGGCGGCTTTGTTGCCTTTGGCGGAGAGGACGAAGAGGGCGAAGCAGACGATCCCCGAGCAATGAATAATATGCCCTGGTATAAACGGGCAATCGTTATGTTTTCAGGTGCAGGCTTCAATATAATTTTTGCGTTTATTATGACTGCAATTTTAACCTGCTCCGTTGGATACTATGCTCCGCAAATTGCGTCTGTTACCGAGCAATCTGAATTACATTCAGTTGCTCAAAAGGACGATATTATTTATGCGGTAAACGGTGAAACGATATTTTCCTTTGACCAGTTAAGCGAACAAATTACCAAAACTCCAAACGATACGCCTATCAGGTTTTCCGTTCTTAGAAACGGTGAAAAGATAGAATATTCTGCAAAAAAATACTATAACGCCGAGGACAACAAGTATTTGGTGGGAATTTCCTACGGTAGCGGTGTTGTAGAGCAAAACATTTTCCAGTCCTTCGGTTTTTCCTTTAAGTACAACGTTTATATGGCGAAAACCATGTATAAAACTCTCGGTCAGCTCGTAACGGGGCAGTTGGGAACGGAGGGAATAACCGGTCCCATTTCAACTATCGGTCAGATCGGCACCATTGTTGAGGATTCGGCTTCAGGGGAGGAAATGGCGGAAATTCCGCTAAATATCCGATTAAGAAATATGATTATCATCATCATTGAGCTGCTTGTAATCATAAGTCTTAACCTGGCGATAATGAATCTATTGCCTTTGCCCGCACTTGACGGCTTCAGATTGATTTCAGCCATTATCGAAGGCGTAACGGGCAAGCATTTACCGAGAAAAACGGAAGGCATAATAAACTTTATCGGTCTTGCGCTTTTGATAGGACTGATGGCGGTGCTTGAAATTTCTAAATTGTTTTAGGTGAAATATGACAAAAGAATTAAAAATAGGTAACGTTAAAATCGGTGGAGGAAATAAGATTGCTATTCAGTCTATGACTAACACCGACACGGCGGACGCTGATAAAACGATAGAACAAATTAAGCTTTTAGAGCAGGCAGGCTGCGATATCGTGCGTGCTTCCGTTTATGATTCTTCTGCCGCAAAGGCATTTAAGAAAATTAAAGAAAATATCAGTATTCCTCTTGTGGCAGACGTGCATTTTGATCACCGCCTGGCTATTGAGGCAGTTGAAAACGGTGCGGACAAGCTGAGAATCAATCCCGGCAATATTACCGATCCAAATGCAATAAGGCTGCTTGTTGATTGCGCTAAAAGCCATCAGGTGCCGATTCGTATAGGAGTTAACGGTGGCAGTCTTTCACCGAAAGTGAGAGAACGCTATGGTGAAAATTCTCCCGAAGCCCTGGTTGCTTCTGCTATGGAAAACGTACGCATTTTAGAAAAAGAAGGCTTCTACAATATGTGCATTTCCGTAAAATCTTCTAACGTTAGAAAGATGATTTCCGCTTACAGATTGCTTCACAATATATGCGATTATCCCTTGCATTTAGGCGTTACCGAAGCAGGTACTGCAGATATCGGTACCGTTAAAAATGCTATCGGAATGGGCGTATTACTGCTTGATGAAATAGGTGATACCATTAGAGTTTCCTTAACGGGTGATCCCGTGCAGGAGATTTATGCCGCACAAAATATTCTTCGCAGTATAGGCCTTTTTGACGAAGGCGTTGAAATTATTTCCTGCCCAACCTGCGCAAGAACGAAAATTCCTCTTGAACAAATAGTTGTCGAGGTCAAAGAGGCAACAAAGGATGTTAAAAAGCCTATCAAGGTTGCCGTAATGGGTTGCGTAGTTAACGGCCCCGGAGAAGCAAAGGATGCTGATATCGGCATTGCAGGTGGCGGCGGAAACGGTGAAAAGGCCGTTGTGTTTAAGTCGGGTGAGCTTTTAGCAACGGGCGAGCTTGATAAAATGAAGCAATTACTTATTGAACAAATTAAGCAGATGTAAAATGCAACGGTATAATTCGTTAAATACTTATCTGAAAAACAGATTCGGCACAAAGGTGTATAAGCTTGCGGTTTCGGGGGATTTTACTTGCCCTAACCGCGACGGAAAATGCGGAGTGGGCGGTTGTGTTTTTTGCTCCGGTGGCTCAGGAGATTTTGCCGCAAAGGGACAAACTCTTCACGAGCAATTAGAAACGGCAAAGGCTCTGATTGCGTCAAAGGTTAATGCAGACGCCAAATATATCTGTTATTTTCAGTCTTATACAAATACTTACGGTACGGTAGAAAAACTGAGGGAGACTTTTCTGCCCGTTTTAGAGGAAAAGGACATAGTTGCAATTTCTATCGGAACAAGACCGGACTGTCTTGAAGACGATAAGATTGAGTTTTTATCTGAATTAAACAAGCAAATTCCGGTAATAGTTGAGCTTGGATTACAAACCTCAAACGAAAAAACTGCGGAACTGATTAACCGATGCTACAAAAACGATTGCTTTGTTTCGGCAGTTAAGCGGTTAAAGGACGCAAATATTGAGGTCGTTACACATATTATTCTTGGTCTTCCCGGTGAAACTGAAGAAGATATGCTTTCAAGCGTGGAGTTTGCCTGCAACCAGAATATTGACGGAATAAAGCTTCAGCTTTTGCACGTGTTAAAGGGAACCCGTCTTGCTGAAATGAACTGCAAAACACTTACCATGGACGAGTATTTCGATATTTTAGGAGCGTGCATTGAGATAATACCGCCGCAGGTTGTGCTGCACAGAATTACCGGTGACGGAAACAAAAAGGAGCTTATTGCGCCTCTTTGGAGCGCAGATAAGCATAACACCTTGAACGAGCTAAATAAATTTTTAGAAAAAAATAATATTGTTCAGGGAAGCAAAAGGAGATAATAATGGATAGAACAAATGAATTTTCCAAAAAGGATATTGAAGAAAACAAAGGAATTTCCTGCTTTGCATACTTTGGATTTTTGTTTGTAATGCCGCTGTTCGGCGCTTCAGATTCAGAATTTGCGCAGTTCCACGCAAATCAGGGGATGGTGCTTGCAATAAATCAGCTTATAATGATAGCATTGATCTTTGTCAGCCACTTGCTTTCGCCTTTATATCCTGCGATTTTCCCCGTTGTAAGAATGCTTTTATGGCTTGCAATGTCTTTTTTGACCATTTTCTTTTGCGCTTACGGCGTTATAAATACCTTTAGGGGAAAAGCAAAACAGCTCCCATTAATCGGTTCAATAAGCATTTTAAGATAAGGAAGTTAATATGGTTTTAATTATTGCCGAAAAACCAAGCCTTGCCCGAAATATTGCCGCCGCAATCGGTAAATTCAACCGTCGTGACGGCTATTTAGAGGGTAACGGATACATAATAACTTGGGCTTTCGGCCATTTGTTTTCTCTTTGCGATATAGAAGATTATTCTCCCACAGCATCAGGCAGGTGGACACTTGAGAATATTCCTTGCTTTCCGCAAAAATTTAAGTTTCAGTTGCGAAAGGATGCCAACAAGCAAGTTGATTCGGGCGTTAAAAAGCAATTTGAAATTATTTCCGCCCTTTGTGCCCGTCAGGACGTTGATAAGATAGTTAACGCAGGCGACGCGGACAGAGAGGGAGAAATTATCGTTCGTCTTTGTATTGAAAATGCTAAAACGGATAAAGAAGTTTTCAGGTTATGGCTTCCTGACCAGACGGAGCAAACCGTTCGTCAGGCACTAAACGAAATGAAAAGCGAGCGTGAATACGATAATTTAGCCAACGAAGGCCTTGCAAGAACGTATATTGATTGGCTCTACGGCGTTAATTTAACCCGTTATGCTACACTTAAAACGGGTGTGCTGCTGAGAGTAGGCAGAGTAATAATTCCCGTTGTAAAGGCCATTTATGACAGAGATATGGCTATTCGCAACTTCGTGCCCGACGTTTTTTATTCAATTAAAAGTAATAAAGAGACCAATGGTCAGGAAATCGAGCTGATAAGCAAGGCAAAGTTTGAGAAAAACGAAAAATTCAAGGCTCAACAGCTTGCAGATGAGTATAATCTTGAAACGGCAACCGTCAAGGATATTAAGAGAAAGAAAGACGTAATCAATCCCGGCAAGCTTTACTCGCTTTCAAAATTGCAGAACTTTTTAGGCAAAAAGTACAAAATGCCTATGGAACAAAGCCTTGCGATAGTTCAAAAGCTCTATGAAAGCGGCTATTTAACTTATCCGAGAACAAACTCCGAATATCTTGCAACGGCAGAAAAGGATAAAATAAAGCAGATACTTGCAAGCGTTGCAAAATTAGGTTATCCCGTAGTTTTTAAGGATAAAAAGACGATTTTCGACGATTCCAAAATCGAATCCCACTCGGCAATAACACCCACTTATAAAATTCCTCAAAAGGACAACCTTACTCCCGATGAGTTTAAGGTTTATTCTGCGGTTATGCGCAGGTTTGTTGCGGTTTTCTGCGCTGAGGAATGTATTGCCGATAAAACAGAAATCACAATAGGCGTAGGGGAAAAAGAGGATTTTGTTCTTAAAGGAACGGTGATCGTTCAGCAGGGCTGGACAAAGTACGACGATTTTAATCAAAAGGACAAAATTCTGCCTTCACTTAATAAGGGCGACACGGTTAATATCCACTTTCAGCCTTACGAAAGAGAAACCTCACCGCCCAAGCATTATACTATTGAAACCCTGAATAATTATCTTAAAAACCCCTTCCGCGACGAGAAAAACGCCACCGACGAAAATGACGAAGAGGATTATCGTGCGATTTTCGAAGGTCTTGAGCTGGGCACGGAAGCCACGAGAACGGGAATCATTGATAACGCACGTAAAAGTGAATATATTGAACTTAAAAAGGACGTTTATAAAATTTTGCCCAGAGGCGAATATTTAATTGAATCCCTAATGCAAATGGGAATTTCAATGGATAAATACAAAACCTCGGAAATGGGCAAGATGCTAAAGCAAATTTACCGTTCTACCGCCACAATTGAAGAAGGTGTTAGGCAGGCTGAAAGGGAAATAGCATCAGTTTTTCAGGTTGAGCAAAAGCCCATTGAGCAGGAAACGGATAACGGTTTTTATTTAGATAAGGTGGGGCAGTGCCCTCTTTGCGGTAAGGACGTTATTAAGGGCAGATACGGCTATGGTTGTACGGGCTATAAAGATGGCTGTAAGTTCAAAATTAACGGAGTAATTTGTAAGCGTGTTATATCAAAGGGCAATGCGGAATTACTGCTTAAAACGGGCAAAACCTCTAAAATCGAAGGATTTATTTCAAAGGCAGGTAAAGAGTTTTCAGCCACGCTGAAGCTGGAAAACGGTGAAGTGAAATTTGATTTTAATTAAGCGAGCGCGGAGCTTTAATTTAATAAAACGCTATCTTTAAGCATAAGAAATTTGTCAAATTTTTTCTGTTTACAGCATAATCTTTAAGTAAAAATACTTGGAGGTTTTGCTGAATGTGGTTGCTTGATTTAATACTTCAGCTTCGTTTTTTTATTGGGCACGTAAAGAACTCCTTTCCCAAGCCCTTAAGCAAAAACGAAGAAAAAACACTTTTGCAAAGGTATTTACAAGGGGATACTGACGCCTACAACAAGCTTATTGAGCATAATATGCGGCTTGTTGCCCATATAGCGAAGAAATATTCCTCAAGCGGATACGAAAACGACGATTTGATTTCTATCGGCTCAATCGGTTTGATTAAGGCAGTAAAATCATATAACACCGACAAGAGCACGCACCTGGCAACCTACGCCTCAAGATGCATAGAAAACGAAATTTTAATGCACCTGCGCGCCAACAAAAAACGAAAAAGTGACGTTTCACTTTCCGATCCGATCGGCACTGATAAAGAGGGAAACGAGGTGACCTTGATCGACGTGCTGAAAAGTGACGATGAAGAAGTTGACGTAAGCGTAAATAACCGCCTGCTCATAAAGGAAATTTATGCAAAAATGAGGCGCGTTCTTGATGAAAGAGAACAAAAAATAATAATTCTGCGCTTCGGTATAGGGGGAAGGAGTCCCTTGACACAAAGGGAAACGGCAAAACGATTAGGAATTTCCCGTTCATACGTCAGCAGAATTGAGAAGGCCGCTATGGAAAAGTTAAAAAATAACGGTTTGTGAGCAAAAATTCACCGTTAAAACTTATCAGTTTCAAAATCATAGGGTACAATATAATTATAAATTTCAAAACGAAAGTTTTTATATTCTAAAACATAGGTAAAAAACGTTAATTTGAGGTATTTTATGCGAGATAAGCTTATAAAATTTATGTACGGTCGCTACGGCGTTGACGAATTAGGCAAGGTAATGCTTGGCTGTGCCTTGGTGTTATCTGTTGTAAGTATGATTTTTAATCTGTTTTGGCCCTTGGGCTCTGTTATTTGTTCAAGCGTAAGCTTTGCGTTTATGTTCTTAATTATTTTCAGAGCATTTTCCAAAAATATCAACCGTCGCGTTATGGAAAATCATAAATACCTGGCACGAACCGAAAAGCTTCGCGGCAAGTTAAAATTTTACAGAACAATGTTCAATGAACGTAAAAATTATGCTTATATTAAGTGCCCCAACTGTAAAAACTATTCAAGAGTTCCTAAAGGAAAAGGTAAAATAAAAATTACCTGCAGAGTTTGCAAAAAACAGTTCGAAAAGAAGGTGTAATATGTTCTTTGATTGGACGTATTTTGTTTTAGTTATGCCCGCAGTTATATTTGCTTTGTGGGCAAACGCAAGAGTAAATAGTACGTACAAAAGATATAGCCGTGTTTCAAATGCCCGCGGTTTAACGGGCGCAGATGCGGCGCGCTTGGTCTTAGACCGAAACGGACTTAATAACGTGCCCGTTGAAGCAGTAAATGGGAATTTATCTGACCATTACGACCCTAAAGAGAACGTTGTCCGTCTTTCAAAAGACGTTTACTACGGCAAAAGCTGTGCTTCAATCGGTATTGCCTGCCACGAGGTAGGCCACGCCATTCAGTATGCTGAGCATTATGCCCCTGCAAAATTCAGAATGGCTATTGTGCCCATTACCAACATCGGCTCGATGCTTTCAATGCCGTTAATTATTTTAGGCTTACTTTTAGGCGGTTTTACTCCGTGGATATCAAACCTTGTTTATGCAGGAATAGCCTGCTTCGGTTTAAGTACGATTTTTCAGCTTGTAACCCTGCCAACAGAATTTAACGCAAGCAGAAGGGCGCTTGTAGCTATTGAAGAGAACAATTTTCTCTACGGTGACGAGCTTGTAGGCACCAAAAAGGTGCTTACCGCCGCGGCATTAACCTATGTTGCCGCATTAGCCGTCTCACTTATGCAATTATTGCGTCTGCTTCTGATTTTCGGCGGAAGAAGAGATTAAATTTTAGCGATAGACACCAAGTGTTTATCGCTTTTTTAGTATTGACTTTCCAAACGTAATGGTTTATTATTAAATCATATAAAGATAAAAGGTGACAATAGATCCGTCACCTTGTCACCCACTATAATAGGAGGCACAAAACGGTGATTAAATTGTATAAGGACATAGCAATTTCTTATTTCTTGATAGCATTTACAGGCGCTATTGTAATAGAACTAAGCCTTTTTGATGCTAACGTAAAACTCTGGACAATTTGTTTGCTGATGCTCTTATGGTTGTACATCTGTGTAACGGTTTTTGAGAAAATTGCGATAAATCGAATCAAAAAAATTCTTAGCTCGGTTAGCGAAACCTGCGAAGTCGAAAGAGGATTAAACGAGCTTTTTCAAATATACAAAGGAAGATATAACAAAAGGAATGATTTGATTGTTGCAATTTTAATCTGCCAATTATTGTTACATCTCGGAAAATACACTTTAGTTTTGAGTATTTTGCAAAAATATGACGTTGAAGCGTTGATCAAAGCCAAAAAACTCACTATCTACAAATATTTATATTATTATGTGTTGGCTGTTTCTTATTGCAGACTTGGTTTTACTGAAGAAGCTATTGTTGCTTACAATAAATCGGATGAAATATTTAATTCAGCTAACTTTAATAATAAGCAGAGAGCTTCATACGAACAAATACATAAGATTAATCGCTCGATTATTGTCGGAGATGGTCTTAATTGCACAGAGATAGTTGCTGAGTTGGAAAAAGCTTTAGCGAACTCGAATACGTTAATTACCCAAGTTGGTTGCCGAAATTCTATTGTTACACAACTTATCAGAATGGGAGAAAAAGATAAGGCTGCAGAACACATTGCGTTTATAAAAGAGCGCGGAGGCGACACTGTCTATAGAAAATGCGCCTTGCAAAACGATTTCAGCAATGAATTTATTAAAACTGTAGATAACGAACCGTGGGAAGCCAAAAAACAAACGGCTAAGCATTTTAAAACTTTGTTGTGCTCAGTAATATTAACCATCATAATGATAGCGTCAACAATGTTCTACGGGATTGCGACGGCAAAATCAATTTATGTAAATGATTTTAACGGTTCGTCAACACAAAGCATTCAGACCTTCGATGAAAACGGACAGCTTTTGACGTGGACTATGGATAGCTATGAATATTATTCTTCAGAAATGGATTTTGCTGTCCAAAGCTTTATTTTCTCAACGTATTTACCATTAAACGATTATGAAGGTTGTGAAGTAACGCTAAAAAAAGAGGATAACGTAATTGATTTTCATTTAATGGTGGATTTTAGCAAAATAGATGAGAGTGCAATGGATATGTTTGATTTTTCCTTTGACGAACAAGAATATGTGGAGTCTATTAAAAAAGAACAGTCCTCAATAAAAAAGTATAAAAGATATTTTGGCGGCATAACTGTGTTTTGCGGTGACGTATAATGATGACAACAGTTCCGCCTCTCCCGCACCCGAAAAAAGCTCTCGTTAGTAGCTGAACATCTAAACAAACACGTAACCCCTTAAATTTTAGCGATAGACACCAAGTGTTTATCGCTTTTTTAGTATTGACTTTCCAAACGTAATGGTTTATTATTAAGTTGAAGAAAGGTGGTATTTTATGAATAAAGTTTCTTCAAGAAATAAAAAAATTATAATCGTCATATCTTCTCTGTTGATATTGTTTTTTATCATCGCCACTATAGCATTGAGCCCTGTCTATTATGTTGGCAGTTTTGACATAGCTTATTATAAAGAAGATATCGAAAGCTATTCTGAACTTAGTTCTGAATTAGGTGTTGCAAAGTTAGACATAGGAGATAACACAGAATTAAATAAGCTAACGGATTTCTTCACCGTATATAAAATTGCAGATACTTCGTTAAAAACGGCTAATCCGGAAATGTACGAAAGCATTAAAAAAGGATTGTATCACAAGATAGCCTTTGATGAGCAAAATAAAGTATGGCTGATAAAAAGTGGTTATAAATATTTTTTATTAGACGGTATTTTATTTGAGGGAAGAACAATGATTATTGACTCAAAAGGAACCGTATTGGCATCATATATCGGTGCAGGAAAAACAGATTATGAGTAACAAAGGTATGGGTCTTATATCACCCAAGAGAGACTCCCATCAGCAAAACTAAAAATCTACCATTAGCTTAAGTCATTTACAACCAAACAACACGTAACCCCGTGCATTTTCGCACGGGGTTTATAGATGTTATTTAAGTTGGGTATTGACAAATTGGGGTAATTTATGTAATAATAAAACGCTTGAAATAAAATGTGTTTTATCATTGGAGGATGATTTTATATGAAATATGACGTTTTAATTATTGGGGCAGGCCCCGGCGGTATTTTTTCTGCTTACGAGCTTTCCAAACTTGCTCCCGAATTAAAAATTGCCGTTTTTGAAGCAGGTAATCCGCTTCACAAACGTAAGTGTCCCATTGATGGGGATAAAATAAAATCCTGTATAGAATGTAAAACCTGCTCGATTATGAGCGGATTTGGCGGTGCAGGTGCCTTTTCAGACGGAAAATATAATATTACCAACGATTTCGGCGGTACCCTTTGCGATTATATCGGCAAAAAGCAAGCCCTCGATCTTATGAAATACGTTGACGAAATAAATATGTTTTACGGCGGCGACGGCACAAAGCTTTACTCCACTACGGGAAGCAAATTCCGAAAGCTCTGTATTCAGAATGACCTGCATCTTCTTGATGCTTCGGTGCGTCACCTGGGAACTGATAAAAATTACGTTGTTCTTGGTAATATTTACGAATATCTTGCCGATAAGGTTGATTTTTATTTTAATTCCCACGTGGACAAGATAAGCTACGTTGATAATCAGTATATGATTTCGGTGCAGGGTAAAGAATATACTGCGGATAAATGCATTATTTCCGTTGGCAGAAGCGGTAGCAAATGGATGGAAAACGTTTGCGCAGATATTGATATTCCCACAGAGGCAAACCGTGTTGATATCGGTGTACGTGTTGAGCTTCCTGCTGAAGTGTTTTCACACCTGACTGATGAGCTTTACGAAAGTAAAATTGTTTATAAAACCCGTCAGTACGGTGATAAGGTGCGCACGTTTTGTATGAATCCCAAGGGCGCGGTAGTTACCGAAAACACTAACGGTATTATAACTGTTAACGGTCATAGCTATGAGGACCCGTCTAAGCAGACCAATAACACAAACTTTGCGCTTCTTGTGGCAAAGCATTTTTCCGAGCCCTTCAAGCATTCTAACAGTTATGGCGAATCAATCGCACGGCTTAGTAATATGTTAGGCGGCGGTGTTATTGTTCAGCGCTTTGGCGACCTTATTCGCGGTCAGCGTTCCAATTATAAGAGAATGGAGGAGTCCTTCGTTACTCCCACTCTCAGCGCTACTCCGGGTGATTTAAGCCTGGTGCTTCCCAAACGAATTCTTGACGGAATTATCGAAATGATATATGCCCTCGATAAAATTGCTCCCGGAACTGCCAACGATGATACGCTACTTTACGGCGTTGAGGTTAAGTTCTACAATATGGAGGTAAAGGTAAACGAAAACCTTGAAACAAAATACGACGGCCTCTATATTATCGGTGACGGAAGCGGAATTACTCATTCACTTTCACACGCTTCTGCAAGCGGTGTGTTTGTTGCGCGCCAAATTGCAGAAAAACAATAAAATAAGAGAGAAGATATTATGAACAGAAAATATAAGTTATCTATTGCCCTCGACGTAGACGATATTTTAATGGAATGTACAAGCTATGCCATAAGGTTAGCAAACGAAAAATATAAATTTGATCCGCCTATGACCATTTACGAAAAGGTAAAGTGGGGGAAGACGGGAGAAAGAATTGACAGCATCTATCCGTATTTTAAGGACCCCGATTTTTACCGCAATCAGCCCATTTATGAGGGAGCAAAGGAATTTGTTCGCAAGCTTAGTCAAATGACTGAAATTTTCATTTGTACTGCCGTTCCTCCCGAGGTTATGGGTATTCGCGCTCAAAGAATTATGGAGGAGTTCCCTGAGATTTCTGCCGACCATATCTATATGGGCGCGCGGAAGGAAAACATCCACACAGATATTTTGTTTGATGACGCAATGCACAATATTCTTACTTCTAATGCAAAATATCCCGTTTTAATGCGCCGTCCTTGGAATCAGGAAGCAACGGGAATGTTGGCAGTAAACCGTTACGACGAATTCTTAAAGATTGTTGAAGTAATTGCAGAAAGCTATTCCATAAACCCAAGCTCGTCCGTTTTTGAATCTTCAGACATTGTGGTGCTGGTAGGCCCAAGCGGATGTGGAAAATCTAAAATCGCAACACGATTCCTTGCCGAAAACAAGGACTTTGAAAAGCTGATAAGCTATACAACCAAGGACCCCACCGCTGTTGAGGAAAACAATTGGTACAACTACGTTTCACTTGAAGAGTTCAGAAGTATGTGCGACAACGGTGAGCTGCTTGAATCTACAATGTATGCAGGCCACGGCTACGGCTCCAAAAAGATTGACGTTGAAAAAATCTTAAATAAGGGAAAACGTGTACTCACCACTATGGATATTTGTGGCGCAATGGCGTTAAAAACCCACTTCAAAAACGTTACGTCCATATTCATCAAGCGTGAAAAACGTGCATTGATGACTAATATTTTGAAGAAAAATTCTTCAATCGAAGATAAGGTAAATCGATTGACCGCCATTGAATATATGGACAAAAATGCGGCAATTTGTGATTACGTTATCAGCTTTGAATCCTACGACGACGCAGTTGAGCAGCTTCGCAATATTTTGAAGTAAAATTATAATATTAAAAAGCGGTAAACGTTTTGTTTATTGCTTTTTTTATTATGGAATATTGACTTTTGATGTTTGAAAAGATATAATAATTTTGAAAGGAGTTGAGGTGTTTGATAAAGAAATATTTTGCGGTTTTCCTAACCTTTTTACTTACCATAAGCTTTTGTGCGTGCAAGGGTGATAAACCGAGCGAAATAGCTTCTACGCCTACAATTACTCCTACAGAACAAATAATTCCAACAGTTGTTCCAACACCACAACCGACTCCCACAGTAAGACCTACGCCGACTTTAGAGAGCAAATTATCACAATTAAAGGTGCCGGAAATTACAAAAGAAAAGAACGCTAATTGGCTTGAGCAGATTTATTTTTCCGTTGGGCATTCTTGGTACGATTGGATAAAACCCGTTGTTGAAAGCTCAGATTATTTTTATTATTTAACTGCGCAAGGAATAAGAGTCCACGAGAAAGCAACGGATTTAGATTGGCAGATCATTAACAGTGGCACCATTGATGGTTTAAGCGTGTTAGATAATGAGCTTTACTTTGTTTTTGATAATTCTTCGATCATAAAATATTCCGACAATAACGAATTAGAAGTTGTTTATCGAGCGGATACGTACGCGGATAAAGATACAGGTTATAAAAACGATGCGTATGGTGATGTTGTTGACGATTTTTGTTTTATTGATGACGGCATTTTGCTGATTGAAGATAGCGGTATGTCGGCTTTAATGTACAACGTTAAAACTAAAACAGTTTCAAGATTTTTGGAAGATTACCATTCTTTTGCGGTTTTGGGTAAATATTGTTATTATATTGAGCATGCTTCAAGGGAGTTTTCCATTATTAAACGAGACATGGTAACAACCAGAAATGAAACTGTCCGCCAAGACGGTAGAAGTGCTGACGAATTAGAATACAAGGATCCATCGAAAAAAAGATTTAGAAGTGTTGCTAACTTAAATGATGACATTTTTTATTGCGTTAGTTTTGATGACGTTAACAGAATCTGTAAAATGAATGATTCCTTTGAAAATGATGAGGTTGTCTTTGAAAATAAAAATCTTGATGTTTATAATGATTTTTATAAAACCTCTAATAGAATTTTCTTTTCTGTAAGTGACGGTGACACGACAGAATCAATGTATACCTTTGATGGCAAAACAGTCAAGAATATTGGCGAAAATATGACCCTTAGAAAAACCATTATTTTAGAGAATAAGATTATTTATCACGATGCTAAATTGAATAAAATTGTAAATAAACCCTTTTAACAGACATATAAAATAATTCAATTGGCTATACTTCTGATTTTTTATATTGTTTCAGTCAAATTTTCCACAAAAAAACCGCCGAAAAATCGGCGGTTTAATTATTTTGCAATTCAATTAGAAAACAAGCTTTTCCTTAATAAAGTCAGCAACCTGGTCAATGGGAAGAGTAATTTGCTGCATTGTGTCACGGTCACGGATAGTAACGGTGCCGTTTTCAATGGTATCAAAGTCAACGGTTACGCAGTAGGGAGTGCCGTTTTCGTCCTGACGGCGATATCTCTTGCCGATTGAGCCTGCCTCGTCATAATCAACGGGGAAGTGCTTTGCAAGCTCTGCATAGATTTCAAGTGCCTTTTCTGAAAGCTTCTTCTGCAAGGGAAGAACTGCACACTTAAAGGGTGCAAGAACGGGGTGAAGGTGAAGCACGTTACGAACGTCACCGTTTTCAAGAGTTTCCTCTTCGAAAGCGTTGCAAAGGAAAGCAAGGGTTACGCGGTCGGCACCGAGAGAGGGCTCTACGCAATAGGGAACGTACTTTTCGTTTGTAACGGGGTCAAGATATTCCATATTTTCACCGCTGTGCTCAGCGTGCTGTTTAAGGTCGTAATCTGTTCTGTCGGCAATACCCCAAAGCTCGCCCCAACCGAACGGGAACAAGAACTCAAAGTCGGTAGTTGCCTTTGAATAGAAGGAAAGCTCTTCAGGTGAGTGGTCACGAAGGCGGAGAGATTCTTCCTTAATACCTAAATCAAGAAGCCATTTTTTGCAGAAAGAGCGCCAATACTCAAACCATTCAAGGTCAGTACCGGGCTTGCAGAAGAATTCAAGCTCCATCTGTTCGAACTCACGTGTTCTGAAGGTGAAGTTGCCGGGAGTGATTTCGTTTCTGAAGGATTTACCAACCTGGCAGATACCGAAGGGAACCTTCTTTCTTGTGGTACGCTGAACGTTCTTGAAGTTAACGAAAATACCCTGAGCGGTTTCAGGACGGAGATAAACGGTAGAAGAAGAGTCTTCTGTTACGCCCTGGAAGGTTTTGAACATAAGGTTGAACTGACGGATTCCCGTCCAATCCATTTTGCCGCAGTCGGGGCAAACAATGTTGTTTTCCTTAATATATTCTTCCATTTGCTGATTGCTCCAGCCGTCAACAACAATGTCGGTACCTCTTTCGTGGTTGAAGTCCTCAATAAGCTTGTCGGCACGGAATCTTGATTTACAAGCCTTGCAGTCCATCAAAGGATCAGAGAAGCCGCCGATATGACCGGATGCTACCCAAACCTGAGGATTCATTAAAATTGCGCAGTCAACGCCTGTGTTATAGGGGCTTTCCTGAACGAATTTCTGCCACCAGGCCTTTTTAACGTTATTTTTAAGCTCAACACCCAAGGGGCCGTAATCCCAAGTGTTTGCTAAGCCACCGTAAATTTCAGAGCCGGGAAAAATAAAACCTTTGCCTTTACAAAGAGCAATAATTTTTTCCATATCCATAAAGTAAACCTCCGTAAAAATAAAATACATTATAATTATAAACGAAAAAATTTTTATGTCAATTACAAAGTACTAAAATAGTGCTTTTATGTCCTTCAAAGGACAAAATATTGTGCTTGCGGCACTAAAAAATTAATAAAATGTAACAAAATTTGAAAAAACCTATTGATTTTTAAAAAGTAATGTTGTATAATTTTGGTATCAGATTTTAGGAGGTTATACTATGAAAAAATTATTAGTGGCTTTAATGGCTATCTGCATTGTTTTCTCTTGCTTTGGCGTAGTTTCCTTTGCTGAAGCTGAGGCTACAGGTGAAACCAAAACCGTTGATGCACTTATCGGTGCATATTATCTCCAGGGTGAAAACGGTTACGGCTACGCTCCCGGCGGTGTTCAGTACACCTTTGAAACTTATCCCAAAAAGCACGATTATACAATCGCTGACAAAATGGCTGAGCTTTTAACCGGTACTGACAGAATTCCTTTCTACGCTTATGATGTTGACGGCAAGGTTTTCTTTGATAAGTATGCTCAGGATTATCATCTTTCCGAGATCAACGCCGCAGCTGCTGCAGGTATTGACTTTATGGCATACAGATATTATGCCGGTGTTGATAAATCCTTCTTTGGTTCTGAACAGAGAGTAACTGCTCTTTCAAATATGAACCATCAGCTTAAGCGTCATCAGACTCTTTATAGCATGAACGCTTATGATAAAGATGTTAAGTATGCTACTGTTATTGACGGCGACCTTAAGAGCAATAAGTCCGTTGATATTGAAACCTACGTTGACCAGTTCCTTATTACAAAGGGATGCTTAACCTCTTCTGACGGTCGTCCCGTTGTATTTGTTATCTGGAACGATGATATCGAAAATCAGATCAAGAAGATCAACAGACGCGTAAAGATCGTTGTTTCCAACGGTGCTAACGACAAAAAGGCTGATTATCCCGA
Source organism: Clostridia bacterium (assembly GCA_017502165.1). GTDB lineage: Bacteria > Bacillota > Clostridia > Christensenellales > QALW01 > UMGS1322. Next base: position 10,068 of record JAFVVO010000033.1, on the reverse strand, counting down.
AACTCCTCTTGATCCCAGCATTGAAAAGGCATATTTCGTTGCACTTAACGCTCCCAGCTATGCTGAAGCTATTGCAAAGGGTGCCGACACTGTTTCTTGGTACGAAGGCTCCGGCAAAAACGGTGAAGCTTATGCCAATATGGCTGCTACTGTTGAGGCAAAATGGGCAACTGCTGATAAGGCAATTCCCAACGTTGTAACTGGCTTCGACAAGACTATCCTTGCAAACAATCCCATTGAAATCAAAACAAATAAGTATTCCGACGATGCTGAGGTAACAGTTCGTTTCTCAAGAAGCGGTGCTGCTGATGAATCAGTTGCAAAGGCTACTCCTACAGAAATCGTTGACCAGCTTAAGAAGGCAGTTGCTACCACCAACAAGCCTGCCGAACTTAATGCAGTTATGATGTATGCTTGGGACGACTTCCTTGGCGGCGCATATCTTTGCCCCACAAAGACCGATAAGGCTAATCAGTATGATATGTCTTACCTTACCGCTATGAGAGAGTATTTCTACGGCAAGGCTGAGGGTATGACTTCACTTGCAGTTCTTAACAACGACGGCAACAGAGTTGTTACTGATGCTGACGGTACTGTTACTACCTACAAGGGATCTACCGACGAAATTCTTTCTAAGGTTGATAAGGACGGAAACGTAATTGCAACTCCCGCTCCCGACAATAACGATGACAGCCAGGGCGGCGATAACGGCAATAATTCAGCAGATAACGGTTGGATTCTTTACGTTGCAATCGGCGCAGCAGTAGTAGTTGTTGCGGCAGTTGTTATTATCATCGTTGCTTCAAAAGGAAAAAAGAAGGCAACAAAATAAGCCAAGGAAATATCCAAGGCGGATAAAATAAATAAATTACCGCCCGTATTTTTGCGGGCGGATTTTTTTGCTATGAACGAATTAAAAATTATTGAAAAACTTGAAATAATGTATCCCGACGCGGATACAGAGCTTGAATTTTCAAGCGTATATGAACTACTTGTTGCAGTTATGCTTTCGGCGCAGTGCACGGATAAGCGTGTTAACACAGTTACTCGCGAACTGTTCAAGGAGTATTCTACTGCCGAAAAGATGATAACGCTCTCTCAGGATGAGCTTGAGAAAAGGATATTTTCCTGCGGATTTTATAAAAATAAAGCGAAGAATATTTTAGCAACGTCAAAAATTCTCGTTGAAGAATTTGACGGGAAAGTGCCGGGAGATTGGAACGTTCTCCAAAGCTTGCCCGGTGTGGGCAGAAAAACCGCTAACGTGGTAGCGTCGGTGGGCTTCGGTATTCCGGCAATAGCGGTGGATACTCACGTTTTCCGCGTTGCAAACAGAATAGGCTTGACAAATGCGAAGGACGAGTTGAACACCGAGCTTCAGCTGCAGGCAATTATCCCAAAAGAAAAGTGGCTGAAGGTGCATCATTTGATTATCTGGCACGGAAGACGGTGCTGTGAAGCGCGAAAGCCAAAATGTGAAAGCTGTATACTCAAGGATGAATGCGCATACTTTTCGTCGCTTGCCAAAGAATAGTTATTGTGCTAAAATAGTGGCAGGTTAATTTAGGAGCACGTTATGTTTATTGATTTTGTAAAAATATTTATTAAAAGCGGAAACGGCGGAAACGGCAGCTTATCCTTTCACCGAGAAAAGTACGTTCAAACGGGCGGTCCCGACGGCGGAAACGGCGGAAACGGCGGAAATATCGTTTTAGAAGCAGATCCAGATATGCGCACGCTTCTTGATTTCCATTTTCAGAAGCATTTTGCCGCTGAGAACGGTCAGAACGGAATGAGCAACCTTCGCACAGGGGCATCAGGCAAGGACGTCGTTATTAAGGTTCCGCGCGGTACTGTAGTGAAAGACGCCGAAAGCGGCCTCGTTATTGCCGATATGTTCGAAAAGGATTCCCGAAAGGTTATTCTTAAGGGCGGCAGAGGCGGCAGGGGAAACCACGCTTTCAAAAGCGCAAAGCTCAGAGCGCCTAACTTCGCTCAGGACGGCGAAATTACTAAGCAAAGACAGATTATTCTTGAGCTTAAAACCATTGCAGACGCAGGCTTGGTTGGCTTTCCAAACGTTGGTAAATCCACTATTTTGTCTATTATTTCAAAGGCGCGTCCCAAAATCGCAAACTATCATTTCACTACCTTAGAGCCTAACTTAGGCGTTGTAAAATGCGATGATTCTACCTTTGTTGTTGCGGATATTCCCGGCTTAATTGAAGGTGCCGCAGAGGGTGCAGGCTTAGGCCACTCCTTCCTGCGCCATATTGAAAGAACGAGAGTTATTATTCACGTTCTCGACATTTCCGGCAGCGAGGGACGCGATCCCATTGAAGATTATAAGATAATAAACAGTGAGCTTGAGAGATATTCTCAGGTTCTCGCACAACGCCCGCAATTTGTGGTGGCTAATAAGTCTGAGCTTCCAGGGGCGGAAGAAAACCTTGCCCGTTTGCGTGAATTTTTGCCAAACACGCCTATTTTCAGCGTTTCTGCGGCAACGGGAGAGGGCTTTATGCCCGTTCTGCGCGCAGTTGCTCAGGCGCTTAAGGAATTGCCTGCTCCCGAGCCTATCAGAGAAGAGGGCGAGCTTGTATTTGCCGAGGATCCCAATGCGTTTGAGGTTATCAAGCTTTCCGCGGAATTATTCTTGGTGCAGGGAAATCTTATCGACAATTTGCTTCGTAAGGTTAATTTTGATGACCATAATTCACTTGATTATTTTCAGAGAATGCTTCGCGAAAAGGGCGTAATCGGCGCGCTTCGCGAAAAGGGAGCAAAGGACGGTTGCGTTATCAGAATTGAGGATATGGAGTTCGATTTTGTAGATTAACGGACGTTTCTGTAGTTTTTCTTTGGAATTAAAGCGAATTTTTCACTGATAAAAAGAAAAACGTTCCAGGAAATCAGTAACAAACCAAACAGTAAATAATAGATTTTATACGGCGTAAATAGACTGAAAACTAACAGTATTACGCCGTATTTTATTGCAAATGACTTAAATTGACGAGAAAATAAAGCTCTTTTAATTTTAGCTATTTTTCCTTCATTTGAGCACTCGATGGGTTCGGCCTCAATTTTAGCGGTCTTTTCGATAATTTCAGAGGGGGAATGAACCGTAAAAGGAACGTTAAGCAGCTTTAACAGATCACTGCAGCCCTCCGTCATTTTGTTTATTGAATATATTTCTATTTTGTTTTTCAGTCCTTTTTTTCGTAAAAAATCAAGCAGCTTTTCTTCGTTTAGTCCCTTTGCCGAATTATCGGGCAAATCGTAAAGACCGTCAAAATACGAGTCAAAAACAGAGCTTTCAACCAGCAAAAGCTGTGTTAGGCGTGTTTTTTCTTCGCTTAAACGGCTGATTTTTGCTTGCTTTTGTTGACGAACCTTGACGCGAATAGTATAATATAAGTACGAAACGCTTAAAGAGAAAATAATTGCCACTATCATTGCGGTGTTGCGGGTAGGAAAAATGTATTCTCCCAGGGCGTAAGAAATTATAAAAAAGATAGGGTATAGCAAAATACTGAACAGTATTATCAAGAATATCACCTCACAAAAATTATGTTCAAAAGCGTTTTGTTATATACGGTAAAAAATGAAAATTGGAATTATGGGCGGCACCTTTGACCCTATTCATTTTGGACATAAGGAAATGGCTCGCTTTTGCCTTGAGGAATTCAAGCTTGATAAAATAATGTTTTTGCCCCTTGGTGACGCTCCTCACAAGGATAAGGTGACGAATAAAGAAGTCAGATTTGAAATGCTTAATGCGGCATTAAAAGGTCAGGACGATTTTTTTGTAAGCCGAATCGAGCTTGACAGAATCGGCAAAACCTATACCTTTGATACGCTTAACTTTCTAAAAGAGAACACGACGGATGAATATTATTTTATTATCGGAGGAGATACGGTCAACACTTTGCATAAGTGGTACAGAGTGGATGACGTATTAAAGATGGTAGAGTTTATAGTTGTTCTTCGTGAAAATGCCGATATCAAGGAAAGCATTATCGAATTACAGAGCCGCGGAGGCAGGTTTAAGCTGACCAATCATATGGGGCTTGAAATCTCTTCGACGGAAATTAAAAGACGGGTTAAAAATAACGAGAATATTGATAATTTAGTTGACGATAGCGTCAGAAAGATAATCGAGAAAAATGGATTATACAAAAATTGATTTTTACTCTGAAAAACTAAAGAAAATGCTTACGCAATCACGATTTGAGCACACAATCAGAACAGTAAACAAGGCCGTTGAGCTGGCAAAGGGAACAGACGCAGATATGGAAGTGGTGCTTATTGCGTCGCTTCTTCACGATTGCGCTAAATATATTGAGCCTACCGCTCAGCAAGCGGATGAGCTTAAGGATTTTATGCAATATCCGCAAATTGTTCACGCGCCGTTGGGGTCAATTATTGCGCAAGAAGAATTTGGTATCACAGATGAACGAATACTTAATGCCATAAAGTATCATACTACCGGCAGAGAAAATATGAGCATTGAAGAAAAAATTGTGTTTCTTGCCGACGCAATTGAAGACGGCAGAAGCTTTGGCGGAATTAACGAAATAAGAGAATTAGCAAAAGAATCCATTGATTTGGCAATGATAGAAGTAATTAAAGGAACTATTGAGTTTGAACGAACAAAGCAAAATGAAGAATTACATCCGCTGACGTATCAAACACTTTCATATTTAGAAAAGGAGAATTTATGATCAATAAAGATTTAATAAATAAAATTTGTTCGGCGGCTCTTGATAAAAAAGCGCAGGACGTGCGCGTTTTAGACATTTCTGAAATGACGGTAATATCCGATGCCTTTATTATTTGCAGCGGAACCTCAAAGCCGCAGGTGAAGGCAATATGCGACAATATCGAGCATCAGCTGACAAAAGAGGGGATAAAGCCCTTGAAGGTTGACGGTTACAATGAGGCACGGTGGATAGTTATGGACTATAATGATGCAATCGTACACGTTTTTCTCGATGAAGACAGATTTTTCTACAATTTAGAGCGTTTGTGGGCAAACGGAAGTAATTGCTTTGCCTATTGCGAAAACGATAAATAAATATATGTAATATATTTACTTTCCAAAAAACCGATTCAATTCGGTTTTTTTTCTTGCCTTTACATAGTTAATGTGTTATAATATATGCGTGTGCGTGCGCACACTTTTACTTACGAAGAGAATGGATATTTTTATGTTGTATGTTTTGCTTATAATAGCGGCAATAATTGGTCTCCTTTCAGGAATTTATTGTCTGTTCCATTTTTTGTTAGCGCTGTTTGGCTTGAAAAAGCCGGAGCCTGACACAACAGATGCAAAAAAGAATCATAAATTTACGGCAATTATTTCCGCAAGAAATGAAGAAAACGTTATTTCAGGCATTATAAAAAGCCTTAAGGAGCAGGATTATCCTAAAGACTTGCTCGATGTTATCGTAATTGCCGATAACTGCACGGATTCAACTGCTGAAAAAGCAAAAGAGGCAGGGGCAACTGTTTACGAAAGAAATCAGCCCGATAAAGCAATGAAAGGGTATGCTCTTGAGTGGTTGATCGATCAACTTCTTGCTGACGAAAAATTTGACAGTGACGCGATTTTTGTTTTTGATGCAGATAACGTTGCGGATAAAAACTTTGTTAAAAGAATGAACGTAGCCCTTGATAACGGCAGTAAGATGGCGCAAGGCTACAGAGATTCGAAAAACCCCTTTGACAGCAGTGTCAGCGGCGCATATTCGATTTATTTCCTCACCTTAATGAGATTCTTTATGCTTGCAAGAAAGAATTTAGGAATTTCTGCTTTCATTGGCGGTACGGGCTTTATGCTCAGCACGGAGCTTTTAAGGCAATGCGGCGGATGGCACACAAAGGAAATTTGTGAGGACGTTGAATTTACCATGTATCGCCTTGCTGAAGGCGTAACGGTTGATTTTATTCCCGATGCGGTTTTCTTCGATGAACAGCCTGTTTTATTCAGCCAATCCTGGCACCAGAGAATTCGTTGGACAACGGGCAACTGGAACTGTATTAAAACCTGCGTGCCAATCGTTTGGAATGCAAAGCAGGTAAGCCTTATGGACAGGCTTGCGGCATTTATGCATCTGATGACGGTGCCTTCAATGCTTTTAGGCTTTGTGTCTTTGGTGTTGTCGGTATTCATTATGCTTTTTGTAGGCGAGCAGTTTTTACTTTTCAGTATTTTAAGCTTTATTATTTCTCTTTTGTCCGGTGCTATAGCTATGATTTTTGAAGCGGTGTTAGTGCTTGCACTTGAGAAAAAAGATATTTTAGCAAATATAAAAGGTATTTTAGGTTTTCCGATTTTCGTTTATACCTTCCTGGTGATAAACTTTGTTGGAGTCGTTAAACCTGCAACAACCTGGAAACCCGTAATTCACGGTGAAAAAAAATAGGAGGCATTATGGAAAAATATAGACTCAGATTAGACGTAAACAACATGATGGCACAGTACGTTGGAGCCAAAGGCTTTACCGAGCAGGAGCTTGAAAATGCAAAAGCAGATGCTAAAAAGGCGTTTGAGTTTGTTGAAGCAAACCGCGGCACCGGTATGATGGGCTGGACGGAACTGCCTTACAACCAAAATGATATTGTTGACGATATTATTGCAACCGCAAAGGAAATTCAAAACAAGTTTGATTATTTCGTTGTGCTTGGTATCGGCGGAAGCGCTTTAGGTCCCATTGCTATTCAGCAGGCATTGAATCACCTGCACTATAACGATTTGCCTAAGGAAAAGAGAGGCGGTTGCCCCAAGCTTTTTGTTGAGGACAACGTTGACCCCGAAAGAATGTCCGCTTTGTTTGACGTTATTGAGCTTGAAAAGACCTGCTTTAACGTTATTTCAAAATCAGGAAGCACAAGTGAAACCATGACTCAGTATCTCATTTTATGGGATGCCTTAAAGAAGAAGCTGGGTGACGAGGCAAAAAATCATATCATTGCAACTACCGATGCCGAAAAGGGAAATCTTATTAAGCTTTGCCAAAAAGAAGGCTTTAAGAAGTATGTAATTCCCGATGGCGTTGGCGGAAGATTCAGTGAAATGTGCCCCGTAGGTCTTCTTGCCGCCGCAGTTTGCGGTATTGATATTAAGGCAATGCTTGCAGGCGCCGCATATATGGATTCCATTTCCAAGAGCGACGATATTTATGCTAACGCTCCCTTGATGGCTGCAACCATGCAGTATCTTGCTATGAATAAGGGCTGCAACATTTCCGTTATGATGCCTTATGCAGACAGCCTTAAATTTATGGCCGACTGGTATTGTCAGCTTTGGGGTGAATCTCTTGGCAAAAAATATGATCTTGACGGCAATGTAGTTAACGTTGGGCAAACTCCCGTTAAGGCTCTGGGCGTTACTGATCAGCACAGCCAGGTTCAGCTTTATACGGAAGGTCCTTTTGATAAGGTGGTTACAATTATCGGCGTAGATAATTACAGAACCGTTGTAAAGATTGCGGACGGTTGCGAGGATATCCCCGCAGTAAACTTCCTTTGCGGTCACACTATGAACGAGCTTATTACCGCAGAGCGTGTTGCAACGGAATATGCTCTGCTTAAGAGCGGACACCTTAACCATACGATTATGCTTCCCGAGGTTAATGCGTTTACAATCGGTGAGCTTATGTACTTCTATGAGCTGGAAACTGCTTACTGCGGTGCAATGCTCAATATCAACACCTTCGATCAGCCCGGTGTAGAAGAGGGTAAAAATGCAACCTATGCTCTTTTAGGCCGTCCCGGATACGACGAGAAGAGAGCAGAGCTTAATCAAATTCCCCAAAAGGACAACAAATTTATAGTTTGATAGGAGAAAGAAAATGGAGATTTCGTTAGACTTAGTTGTTAACGTTTTGCGTAAATCGTTAGTCATCATCTTGATTGCCGCTTTGATTGCAGGCGTAGGAGCTTACTTTGTAAGTGAATTTCTTATTAATCCTACTTATACTTCTACTGCAAGAATAAACATTATCGGCAAATTAGATCCTCAATCACTTACAGAGAGCAACAATAGCTTTTCATTTGCACTTAAATTAGGCGAAACCTGCACGAGCATTTTAGATTCTCACGATTTCTTTCTTGCTGTAAAGGACGACGTTGGGCTTGATTACTTGCCTAAACTGTCATTCCGCTATATTGACAACACCACGGTTCTTGTTATAAGTGCCGTTGACAATGATCCTGAGGTTGCTTGTATGATTGCTCAATCAGCAATGCGTCTTGCAAATACAAGAATTTCCCAGACAACCTCTACACAGATTTCCTTTGCAGAGGTAGAATCTCCTCGCGTTCCTACTGCACCAACAAATCCTAATCCCGTAAGAAACGCTATTCTTGCCTTCGTTATTGTTGCAGTGCTTGTTTTGTGTGTTCAGCTTTTCAGAGAGATGTTCGATACAAGAATAAGGGAAGAGGACGAGCTTATTGAACGTTATCAGTTGCCCATAATGGCGGCAATTCCCGATTTTAACGATAATAGCAAGCGTAATTATTATTACGAAACAATTTCTTATTCGAGGGGTGAAAACGATGGCAAATAAGAATAAAAACAAAGGCTATGCTACAGGTGGCGGCGGTTTTGCTACCGTTGAAGCTTATAAGCTTGCCAGAACAAACATTTCGCTTTCGATTATTAAACAAGGCTGCAAAAGAGTTCTTATTACCAGCTCAGTAGCAGGTGAAGGTAAAACAACAACTGCTTGTAACATTGCTGCGGCATTTTCAAAGCAGGTTAATTCCCGCACCATTATTATTGACTGTGATTTAAGAAAGCCCACGGTTAGTAAGTTCTTCCACTTAAAATCAGCCAAAGGCTTAACCAACTATCTTGTTGGAATGTGCACCCTTGACGAAATTATTCAGACCGTGCCCGGCACGGAGCTTTCGGTAATCAGCTCCGGCATTATTCCGCCAAACCCTTCAGAATTGCTTTCAAGCCAGGCTTTTGCCGATATGCTTGACGAGTTATCCTTAAGATTTGATTACATTATCATCGATACACCTCCCGTTAATATCGTTGTTGACGCAATTCCCGTTATTCAGCTTGTTGACGGCGTTGTATTAGTAGCATATCAGAATAAATCCACCTTTACTGAGCTTGATAAGGCCGTTGATAGTGTTAAGCAGCACTACGGTAAGCTTATCGGTATTGTTCTTAACGGTAAACGCTTTAAGAGCAAAAAAACTCAATATAAGCCCTACAGACAGCAGTAATGATTGATTTCCATTCACACCTTTTACCTGGTTTTGATGACGGAGCAAAAAACGAAGCCCAGCTTGAAGAAATGCTTTCGTTGCTTCAGACACAAGGTGTAAAAAGCGTTGTTTTAACTCCTCACTTTTATCCTCATTCTCAGCGAATAAGTGATTTTGTAAAGGAACGTAATAAAAGAGTTGTTGAAACAAAAAACGTCTTTGATAAATTCGGCTTTAAGCTTCACGTAGGGGCAGAGGTTTATTTACTTGATACGCTATTAACAAAAGAGAACCTTACACAGCTTTGTATTGATGGCGGAAATTATATTATGTTGGAAATACCGTTTGGTGACGCGAACGAGGAGCAGCTGATAAAGCTTATAAACAAGTTATCAGTCGATTTTGACGTTATCCCCATAATCGCGCACATAGATAGGTATCCAAGGCTTTTTAAGCGGCAATTCCTCGAAGAATTAGCTGAGATAGGGTGTTTGGTGCAGTTTAATATTGAATGTCTGGAAAACGTGTTTATTCGTCACAGAGTAAAGAAGTTTTTGTCGGATGATTTGCTTCATTTGGCAGGAAGTGACTGCCACAATACAACTACTCGCAGACCGAACTTTGATATTCTGCAAAAGTATTTATCCGAGCAGCTTATTCATAAAATAACTTCTAACGGCAAAAAAATTTTAAAATAAAATAAAAACCACTAGTTCAACTAGTGGTTTTCTCCTACCCCTATAAGGGGTTGTTGCTGGCTTGCCACTGAAAGTGGCTCTGAAAGTTTAGCATCGCATTACCTTTTCCGGCAGCCGCTCCCGTGCGGCTGTCTTTTTT
>JAFVVO010000032.1 GCA_017502165.1 Clostridia bacterium | reverse complement strand
CAAATTTTCAAGGAAAATTTGGACTTTGAACATTGAAATGAATGTGTTGCAAAATAAAATTCGCAGAATTTATTTTGCTTAAAGCCGATGATATCGGCTTATCGAAACGCAAAAAGCGTTTCGACAAACAACAGTCATTATAATGACATCATTACAAATTATTTAATAAAGGAGACACTATGAAATACGTTTTATTCGGTGACGGTATTCACGACGACACAGATGCCATTCAGGAGCTTATTGATTCTTCCTGCGAGGTAAACCTGCCCGCACCCGAAAAACACTACCTGATTTCCCGTTCACTTGAGCTTCACTCTAACTTAAAGCTTACCCTTCCCCGCTTTGCAGAAATCCGCCTTGCGCCCAATTCCGACTGCTTTATGCTTAAAAACGCAACGAAGGACGACCCGGGCGAAAGATTTGCTCCAAAGATTTACGATTTTGCAAAAAAATACTTTTCTTACGTTGACAAATATTCTCCCGATTTCCCCTGCGAAAACATCGAAATTCAGGGCGGTATCTGGAATTTCAACAACAAAGAGCAAAAGCCCAACGCTTTCTCAACGGGTATTCACGACGGATATTCCGGTTTCGGCTTCTTGTTCTACAACGTTAAAAACCTTAAAATTTCCTCTATGACCTTAAAGGACCCCGTTACCTTCTCCGTAACGCTTGATAAGGTTTCATATTTTACCGTCGAGGATATCACCTTTGATTTTAACGACGGAAACCTTTACCAGAGCAATATGGACGGCATTCACCTTTGCGGAAATTGCCACCACGGTCACATTGAAAGACTTTTCGGCACCTGCTATGACGATATTGTGGCATTAAATGCCGAGGAAGGCTCCCGCGGACCTATTACCGATATTACCGTTAAGGGAATTTATACGGATAAATCCTACAGCGCCGTGCGTCTTTTAAGCGCAAGCCGAGAGTGTCCCGTTAAAAACGTGCACATTTCCGATATTTACGGTTCATTCTATCATTTCTGTATTTGCTTTATGCAGTTCTACGCTATGGATTCCAGAGGCGTGTTTGAAAACGTTACCATTGAAAACGTTTTTGCCTCAAAGTCGGACAGAAGCTTAGTTAAATTCCCCAGAGTTTTTGCTTACCGCAAATACGGTATTATTGATTTTGAGGGCAATATTGATGCAGAAAACATCCGCGTTTCCAACGTTCACCGCACGGAGACTCACGACCCCACAACGCCTATGTTCAACGTTTGGGAAACTGCAACCGTTAACAATTTTATAGTTGAAAACGTGTCAAGCAAGAATCTGGTTAACGACGAAAAAATTCCTATGGTTACAAACGCAGGAAAAATCGAAAATCTTTCTGCCCAATGCTTGTTCGTTGAAGGCGAGCCCGTTGATTTTTGCTGAAAACCGACTGCTCTCTAAAAATCGCAATTTGTTAAGTCAAATAAAAAAAAGGAATACCGCAAATGAAGAGTTTTCAAACCTTACCTCAGGACTATGAGGAAATATACTCAATTGACCTGCAAAAAGACAAAAAAATGTCACTGATAGTAAATGCAATATCCATAGTTATTGCATTAGTGTTGGGATACATCGGGCACCTTATTGTCCCCATTACCGCATTGTTTGATTTAAGCAACGGCTTGACCGCATACACTCAGCGCTTTGCCGTGCTTATAGCAGGTATGATAGCCTATATAATTTTACACGAACTTGTTCACGGCATTACAATGAAAATGTGCGGAACAAAAAAGATAAAATACGGATTCACGGGAATGTATGCCTTTGCGGGAAGCGACGATTACTACGATAAGAAAAGCTATATTACTATTGCCCTTGCACCTATCATGGTATGGGGTATCGTTCTCGCTTGTATAAACCCGTTTGTCTCTCAGGAATGGTTCTGGATAGTTTATTTTATTCAGTTGCTGAATCTGTCAGGTGCGGCGGGAGACCTTTTCGTAACGATTAAATTTTCACGCTTGCCCAAAGATATTTTAATTAAAGATTACGGTGTTGGAATGACCGTATATTCTGCAAAAAAAGAATAAAACGCCTTAATCATCTGTCGGCAAGGAATCCTTGCCGACGTTTTTTTGCATAAAAAAGCACCCGAAATTCTCGGGTGCTTTATCTTTTATTATTGTGAATTACTGTCTTTTAAATTCGATATGGTCGTATTTTGTACCTTCAACTTGCATATCCATTTCAAGCCAAAGAGTACCGCTTTCAGTAATATATCCTACCTTAGCATCGCCTTCGCCTAAGCCATCGTCATAAATAAGCGTGATTTCAATTTTGCCGTCTTCGGTTTCTTTCCAAGTTAAATCGTTGCCCATTTTGCCTGTACCGTCAGCATTGAGCACCAGGGTCATCTTAAAAGGCGCATCTGCCGTGTTTTCCTTTTTCCAAGTACCAACGTAGCCTGTCTGCTCTTCTCCGCCGTTGGAATTGTTGTTTCCTGTGTTTGCAGTGGGTGTGGAGTTGTCGCCGTTTTCTCCGTTGTCGCTACCGCAAGCAGCAAAGGAAAATGCTAAAACGAGAACTAAAAGTAAAACTAAAAGCTTTTTCATTTTCTATTCCTCCTAAATTTTGTCATTTAATTTTACCACGAAATTCTCTCTGTGTCAATGCGCTATTGACTTAACAATAAAGTAGGAGTATAATTAAATTGTCAAAGGAAAGGAGTAATTCAAATGAAAAAATTATTATCTTTAATTTTAGTCTTGTGCTTATGTTTATCGGTTGCATTGCTTTCGGGCTGTGATAATTCAAATAATGAGGGTGAAGCAGAATTTGTTAAGCCCGAAAACTACGCTTCGGTCGTTCAGGTAAAAATAAATCCTACGGTTAATTTGTACCTTGACGAAAACGAAACTATTTTAGCGGTTGAATGCGTGAACGAAGACGCCAAGGAAAGCTACGGCGATATAAAAGAAGAGCTTGTGGGCAAGCCTCTCGACGAGGGAGTTTCACTTGTGGTTGAAGCTGCCGCCGAGGACGGCTACTTAACGGGCGAAAATGATATTCAGCTTGACATTTTAGAGTACGCAGATTCCCTTGAGGATGAACAGCTTGCCGCTCTGGCAAAGGCAAGATCTTCAATTAAAGCAACCCTTGAAAGCAAAAATATTATTGCTGAAATAATTGCCTTCAATAAGGGTCAGCAGCTTGATGATATGCGCTTTGAAACGCCTGTTGCCTGCTATACCCCAACTTCCGCTCCCGAGGGAAGCAATCCTACGCCTACTCCGCCAAGCTCTGTAATAGGCGGCGGCACCCAGTTTATGCCCAACCTTACTCAACCCACACCCACTCCGAAGCCCACCGCGAAGCCTACCGCAGAACCTACCGCGAAGCCCACCGAGGCTCCTACCCTTACATTAAACGTTAAATACACCTTCTTTAAGGTTAATGCGAACACACAAATGCTTGAGCGCGTTGCCTATACCTTCCGTGCTGACGGCAGTTATTCTCATTCGCAGATGCCCTTCTCTGAAGAAAACTACGGTGTTGGCGAAACCATAGTTTATAACGGAAAGACATATTATCAGGCCGGCGGTGCAGGCGGCGGCGGAGAATACACTGCATCCGGCACAACCGTTACTATTGATTCTGGCGATATAGTTCTTGAAATTATTTCTGCAAAGGAATTAAAGGTTGTTTCCGTTAAGGCTGAGAACTTCCTTCACGCAGGTGACTCTCTGCGCAGACCTTAACAATTATTATTCTAAACAATTTTTTGACGGCAAAGCCGATATTTCGGCTTATTACAAACAAAAAAGCACTTATGGATAGGGTGGTATCCTTAGCGGAAAATTTACACTTTGACAAAAGTGCAAGCATCGCATTTGTCTGGACAAATGCAAAAGGGCTAAGCCCAAACCCTTAACACAAGCAGAAAGAGAGAACAAATCGGCTTAAATCCCGAAATGTCCTCTCTTTTTTCTGTTAGTGATGTTTTTGCTGACGCAAAAGTGATGTTATGCTCCGCATAATGATGTTGCTCGCCATTTGCTACGCAAATACAAGCTCGCAATGATGTGATGTTTGCCCACTGTGCCGAAGGCACAACATCATTCACGCAGTGAACATCACTGCCGCAGGCAACATCATTTGCCCGTGAGGGCAAACATCGTTTAGCGTGAATGCTCCGTTAAGAGCATCACGCTATATCCATAGGTGCTTTTAATTTTTAATCTGCCTTTGACTCTTCAGGGATTTTTATTTCACCTTCGCTTTTTTCAAAAGCTTTTTTCGAAAGCTTTTTTCTTGTCTTATTAAATAAAATATTTCCCCATTAGCCGAACTATATAATGTAATTTGTAGCAAAGTTCAGGGGCAATCTCTATGCCTAAATGCTTATTATTTTTGTTTCTCATAAAAAATCTCCTAATAATCTTAGTTTAAGTATATTTTAAGATTGCCTTTTTGTTGCTTTTAGCAAATCCCCCTTGCGAAAAAGTATATCAAGTGATATAATCTCGATAGTTTCTATCAATTAACAACAATATTCTTTGTGCATACGCACAGATTGGAGGATGCTATGAAGAAAAACCGATTAATTTTCTTAATAACGTATCTTGCTTACGTTTCAATTTACGTTGCAAGAGTTAATCTTTCTATGGCTTCCCCCGCCTTAATAGAGCTGAGCGTGCTTGATAAAGCACAAATCGGTCTGTTAGGCAGTGTTTTTTCTGTGGTTTATTCCGTTGGAAGACTTTTTAACGGCAATCTTGCAGATAAAACGCCCCCGTGGAAAATGTTAACCGTAGGTCTTATCCTTTCAGGCATAGCAAACCTTTGTTTTGGACTTTTTCCGCCCTTTATTGCGCTATTTTTACTTTGGTTGGTTAATGCCTTTGCCCAGTCAATGTTGTGGAGCTCTGTGCTTGTGGTAATTGCTTCCATTTACGAGCCTGCGGAAGCAAAAAAGAAAACCTCTGCAATGGTTACGAGCGTTGCTACGGGAAACATTCTGGGTATAATTATAAACACCTTTTTTATTACAACCCTTGACGTTCGTTATGCTTTCTTCGTACCCGGCTTACTTACAATTATTTTAGGCGGCGCAGTATTTTTCGCAACCCGTCATATTAAGGAAAAGGAGCTGGCAGAAAGCATTCCTCACCAATCTATGCTTCGGCTTATCAAAAACAAGCAGATACGCCGTGTTTGTATTCCTGCCTTTTGCCACGGAATTATGAAGGAAAATATAAGCTTATGGCTGACTGTTTTTGTTATAGACCTTTACGCAATAGACTTAAGTACGTCAGCTTACTACGTGTTGCTTATTCCTGCAATCGGCCTCCTTGGCAGAAGCGTGTATTTCCCCATATACAAGCTTTGTAAAGAAAACGAGCATACCGTTTCTTCAGTGTGCTTCCTTCTTTGTATTGCCTGCGCTGCCTTTCTGTGTCTGGGTAAAATCAACGTACTTGCATCAGTTATTGCCCTCGGTCTTATCTATGCGGCAGTATCGATAATCAACACGTCTATGCTTTCCATTTATCCCATGCAACACGCAAAAGGCGGTGCCGTTGCTTCCGTTAGCGGAATTATGGATTTTGCAACCTATCTGGGCGGCGGAATTTCAAGCGCAATTTACGGTACGGTCATTGCACTTTGGGGATATAATCCTATGTTTGTTTCATGGATAGCAGTTTCGGTTATTTCTGTAGCCACTCTGTTTTTTGTAACCAAAGCACAAAAGAATCATTGATTTTTAGGGCGATTTTTTCGCCCTTTTTTTATTGCTTTTGTCTTTTCTTTATGTTAAAATATTTTTGTCATTATATTTTATTTGGAGTTTTATTATGAATGGAAGAAAAAAAGAGCTTATCCGCTCTGTAAAGTTCGTGTTATTTTCCATCAGCGCAGGCGTTATTCAGGTTTTAAGCTTTACCTTGTTCGAAGAGGTGCTTCAGCTTCAGCACTGGCTTGCATACTTGCTCTCCTTAATACTTTCGGTGCTTTGGAATTTCACGTTCAACAGAAAGTTTACGTTCCATTCCGCCGCAAACGTTCCCGTTGCAATGCTTAAGGTCGCCGGCTTCTATTTAGTGTTTACTCCCCTTTCAACCTGGTGGACAAACGCTTTAACCGCTCCCGAAATTGCCTGGAACGAGTACGCGGTTTTAGCAGGAACGATGCTTGTTAACTTTATTACCGAATACCTTTTCCAGCGCTTTGTAGTGTTCGGCAAAAGTCTTGACACAGACAAGAAGGAAAAAAATGATGATACAAATTGATAAAGATTACGTTGTAGCACTTCGCAGGCAGCTCCATCAGTATCCCGAAACGGATTTTGACCTGCCTAAAACCGTTGCCTTAGTTAAAGGTGAGCTTGAAAAATTAGGTATTCCCTACACTGAAAAATACGGCAAGGGCAGTGTTATAGGCTACATTAATCCTGATAAAGACACCTTTACCATCGGTATCCGTGCCGATATGGACGCCCTTAAAATTCAGGAGAAAAATACCTTTGAATACGCTTCTAAAATCGACGGCAAAATGCACGCTTGCGGTCACGATGCCCACACCGCAACTTTATTGGGCGTTGCAAAATTTCTTAAAAGCATTGAAGCAGACCTTGCCTGCAGAGTGAAGCTCATTTTTCAGCCAAGCGAAGAGGGTGTTGAAAGCGGCTCAAGAATGTTAGTTGATGCAGGCGTTCTTCAGGACGTTGACGTTATTATCGGCGCTCACATTGAAAACACCATTGACTCGGGCAAGCTGGCGGTTTGCCCCGGATTTTCTCAGGCTTCAAGCCGCACCTTTACAATAGAGGTTTTCGGCAAAAGCGCCCACGCAGCCGCACCCGAAACGGGCATAGATTCTATGGCGGCGGCAGTTAAGCTTTATTCAAGATTAAAAGAACGGGTTGAAGCTTTAGGCGCAGATAAAAAGAAATACATTTACCACGTTGGCAAATTCCATAGCGGAACAGCGCAAAATATTATTTCCGATTACACCTGCCTTGTTGGAACTGTCCGCGCCCTTGATAACAAAATAGATTTAGCTATTGCAAGCGTTATTGACGAACAGGCGGTTGCAGTTGAAAAGGAAACGGGAACGGATATTAAGGTTACTTATAATCTGAAGGCCACAAGCGTTTACAACAATCCTTATCTTGCTTCTTTAGTGGTTGACGCCATAAAGGACACAGTAGGCGAAGAAAACGTTGCTCCTATGCCTCAAAAATTAGGCTCTGAGGATTTTTCCGCCTACGGTGATAAGATTCCCGCCGTTCTTTTCAGAATAGGCACTAAAAACGAAGCAAAGGGTCTTGTTAACATTCCCCATAACGATGATTTTGAGCTCGACGAGGATGCTCTTCCATTTGGTGCAAGCACCTTTATTCAGTTTGTACTTAATAACCAATACGGTATTGATAAGCAAAAATTGCTTGATGCTGACGAGAGATAATTACTGCAAAGCACATAATTAAAAACGAAATTAAACTAACAGCCCGACCGCTTGGTCGGGCTATCTTTACGTTTATAGATGCTTTGTCTCCTGACTCTTTACATACGCTCTCGGCGAAAGCCCGAAGTGGCGCTTAAACATTCGTGAAAAGTTATAAATGTCCGTATATCCTACCGAGTTGGCAGCGGTAGTTATGCTCTTATTGTTAGTTATAAGTGATGCGGCTATTGACATTCTGTACTGAAAAATATATTTCCCGGGAGAAATCCCCTTTTTCTCCTTGAACAATGAAGTAAAATACGAGCGGTCAAGATTAAGATGCTTTGCCAAATGAGAAACTGAAATCTGATTCATATATTCTGCGTGAATATAATCTATCGCTTCCTCAACGTAGTCCGTTTCCTTTTCTTGAGGCTCTAAAAGTAAGAAAAACAGCTCCCATATACGAGAAAGCAAAAAAGCCTTTTGTCCGTTGCTTCTATCCTTACAATAGCGGATGTCCTTAAAAACCTCCATTGCCTGAGGGCAACGGATAACGTGATCGAATTTAACGCAAGGCTCACCGTCACAGACAAAGCCTACCCACGTATACTCCCAAGGGTTTTCGCTATCTGCCTCATAATATGTTTCAACCAAGGGCGGAATAACAAACATTTCACCGGGACCAATATTATAGACCTTACCGTCTATTTCAAATTTGCCGAAGCCTGACTCAACAAAATGTATAAGCCAATGCAGGCGCACCGCAGGGCCGAAGCTATGGGAGCTCTCGCACCTTTCAAAGCCGAAACTAACGGGATTTACTGCCCCGAATTCATTTTTTGAAAAAGACAATTCCATATATTTATTGCTCCTTAAAAACAACAAAATGACAAATTTTAATAACATTATACTATTAAAAACTTCTCTCTGTCAATGTATAATGTTCGTATATAAATTTCTTAGCAAAGAAATAAAATAAAGGAGATTTTTATGAAAATTACTTTTATGGGCGCAGGAAGCGCAGTTTTTACCCGTAACGTTGTTGGTGACTGCTTTTGCAGCGAGGTTCTTAAAGGCAGCGTTTTTGCTCTTTACGATATTGACGCAGTCCGTTTGGAAGAATGCAGGGTTATTTTAGAGGTTATGCGCTCAACTATGAAGTCTAACGCAAAGATAGAGTGTTATCTTGGCGTTGAAAACCGCAAAGCCGCCCTTAAGGGTGCCGATTTTGTCGTTAACACAATTAACGTTGGCGGATACGACCCCTGCACCATTATTGACTTTGAAATTCCCAAAAAGTACGGTCTCCGCCAAACTATTGCCGACACCTTAGGCATCGGCGGTATTATGCGTGCCCTTCGCACTATTCCCGTACTTGAAGATTTTGCCCGTGACATTGAAGAGGTTTGCCCCGACGCCCTTTTCTTAAACTACACTAACCCCATGGCGATGCTTACGGGTTATATGCTCCGATATACTTCCGTTAAAACCGTTGGCTTGTGCCACAGCGTACAGTGCTGCGCCAAGGAAGTGCTTTCCGATGTAGGAATGCTCGATAAGTTAGAAGGTCATTCCGAGCTTATTGCAGGCATTAACCATATGGGTTGGCTTCTTGAAATTAAGGACAAAAACGGGGTTGACTTATATCCCGAAATTAAATCGCGGGTTGACGAAAAGCTTGCCGACCCCACCTTTACAAATAAGGTGCGCTTTGATTATATAAAGAATTTCGGCTATTTCTGCACGGAATCAAGCGAGCATAACGCAGAATATAACAACTTTTATATTAAGAGCAAGTATCCCGAATTGATTGACCGCTATAATATTCCCCTTGACGAATATCCCAGAAGATGCGTTAATCAGATTGCCGCCTGGAAGGAAGAATATAAGCGTCTGCTTGAAGGGGGAGAAAGAGAAATTACCCGTTCAAGAGAATACGCTTCACACATTATGGAAGCGATTATCACCGACACGCCCTACCAAATCGGCGGTAACGTGCTTAATGATAATCTTTGGATTGAAAACCTGCCTAAAGAGGCTTGTGTTGAAGTTCCCTGCATAATAAACGGCAAGGGAGTTAATCCCCAAAAGGTTGGCGCTCTGCCCGTTCAGTGCGCCGCAATGAATATGACTAACGTTAACGTTCAGCTTTTAACCATTGAAGCGGCACGCACAAGAAAATTGGAGCACGTTTATCAGGCGGCTATGCTCGACCCTCACACCTCAAGTGAGCTTGATATTGATACTATCAAGAAGATGGTTGACGACCTTATTGCCACCCACGGTGATTGGCTACCCAAATTCAATTAATTCTTATAATGATTATCGAATGTCGAGAAATTAATTGAATTTCTCAATAGCCAAACCATTGTAACTTGAAGCAGTTTAAAAATGTAAAATTTCCGTTTTTACTGTGTCAAAGCCCTTGACAATATTTCCTATATTGCCTGCGGTCTTTTCCTTGTTAAAACAAAAATTTTATTTTTTT
>JAFVVO010000031.1 GCA_017502165.1 Clostridia bacterium | reverse complement strand
GGAGAGCATCTGCCTTACAAGCAGAGGGTCATAGGTTCGAGCCCTATTGTTCCCACCATCATTGGCCCGGTAGCTCAGCTGGTTAGAGCGCTAGCCTGTCACGCTAGAGGTCGTGGGTTCGAGCCCCATTCGGGTCGCCAAAAATCCCGTTCACGTAAGTGGGCGGGATTTTACTTTTTACTTCTTACCTCTTCACTCTTACTTCAAATAAAGCTTGATGCGGGATTTTTGGGAGGTAATAGGTAAAAAGTAAGAGGTAATAAGTATTTTTGCAAGGCTTTGCCTTGCTCTTTTTGTGATATAATTATTTTTAGAAAGGTGGCTATATTATGGCAGATAGTCCGTTGATTATAAAATCTAAAGAATTTGCTTTGCAGATAATTAAGGTTTGTAATTTTGTAAAACAAACTAAAAAGGAAAGTGTTCTCACAAACCAGCTCATCCGTAGCGGAACAAGTGTTGGCGCAAATATTCGTGAAGCTTTTTACGGACACAGAACAGCTGACTTTATTGCCAAACTTCAAATTGCACTTAAAGAATGCTCTGAAAGTGAGTATTGGTTAGAACTTTTAATCGAAAGTGGTTATTATGACAATAACGATATTTTAGAAAAGTGTGTTGAAGTAAAGAAATTATTGATTACTTCTATAAACACGGCTAAAAGTAAGTTGAACAAGTAAACCCAAGGCAGTGATATAAGTGGAATTTATATTCGAGATAATTTTTGAAGCATATGTTGAGTTAATGATGTATATTGTGCCCGAAGAAAAAATAACATCTAAGAGGTATAGAATTTTAACAGTTTTCTTTGATTTGTTTGTTTTATTAGGTGTTTGACCTTCCCCGGAAAAAACAAAGGACAGCCCTTTCGGACTGTCCTTTGTTTTTAATTTTTATCTACGTATTTCGAAAAATCAATAGGCGGAGTGATAATTTCAACGGGTACCTCGGGAGTGGAGCCGTAGCCCATATGCTCGATGGTTATCATCTCGGGTCCACGCTCGTTACCAACGTGGGTAAGCCAGTTATATCCTCCTGCATAGCCTGCGTAAAGGGCAACGTGACGGGCATGTGATGAATCGGAACTGCCTGCAAGCTTAAACACAACGATTGAACCAATGGGAATACTTTCGCTTGCGGAGAAGGAAACTATGCCGCTGGAATATCTTTTGGCAGTAAAGGAAATCTTTCTTGAAAGGCCCTTCTTAACCCAATCGTTTGCCGCCTCTCTCCAGGACTGTGCTGAGCAGGGGTAAACGGGACGGGTTAAATGAGAAGTGTTTATTTTAGCAATATTGGGAAGATAATTAAAGTAAACGTACGTTAAGTAAGAGGCGCAAACAAGACCGCCGCGAGCTTTGAAACGGGCAATATCGGGCTGACCGAAGGAATTGGTTTCGTAGCCTGTGGAATTTCCGTAATCGTAGCCTAAGCCTGAAAGATAACCGAGACTCTTTTTACGGCTTCCTAAAATGAACACCCACATATTGCCGTCGGCACGGTGCTTTTTAAGGTTATAGCCCGTGTATTCAAGGGCATCAAGGAAAACGTTATCGTTAATATCAATGTTACTGTTATATTTAATCTGTGACGGAGTAGGCGCAGGCTTGGGAGTAGCTACGGGAGTTGCAACGGGTGAGTCGGAAAGATATTTTGAGCTCATAAAGCCGAACTTTCCTTTAGAATACTCAATGTAGCTCCAATCCTCAACCTTGCGGATAATGGTAACGGCAGTATTGCGTTTAAGACTGGTAAGACGCTTGCTTTCAACCGTTGCCTGCTCACGCACGTTAACCACTTCGCCTGAAACAAAGGCTTTTTTGTTAAGAGGTGCTTCGGTGGGAGTGGGGGCGGGGGTAGGTGCTTCGGTGGTAGGTACTATTGTGGGGGAGGGCATTAAGGTGGTCACTGCGCTGGGCGAAAGTGAAACCTGCTCCGTAGGCTTAAGAGTAGGCTCGGTTTCGGGCGTTTTGGGTGTACAGCCGCAAACAGCGAATAAAACAAGAATCAGTGCGGCCGAGATAATTTTCTTCATTTGTCTCTCCTGAATCAACGTGTATTTCTGTGAAAGTATAACAAAATACGCGAGAATTGTCAACAAAAGAAGAAAAAATCTGCGCTGGAAATATCTGTTTCCAGGTAAAAAATCCGTTTACAAATCGAAAATACCTGCGCTAAAGGACAAAATAGGCGCCAAAAAACAAAAAAATTCAAAAATAGTGTTTGCATTTTTAACTTATATATGTTATTATAATATCGTAATACTTCCGGAGAGAGTGGGCGAAATCCCACTCTTGCTTTTTGAAAGTGAGAATTTTATGCAAAACGTAGCAAATTTGGCCGGTAAGGCGGCAGAAAAAATCATAACCGATATGGGCTTCGAAATGGCGGACGTGGAGTATGTTCGCGAAGATGGGCAAATGTGCCTTAACTTTTACATCCGCAAAAAAGACGGAGTTAATATCCAGGACTGTGAGGACGTTTCCCGCGCCATTGACCAGGCGGTTGAGGATGCCGATCCAACGGGCGGCAAGCCCTATTGCCTCTGCGTAAGCACCTGGGGCGACAGAGCCTTAAAAAATCAAAGAGACTTTGACTTTTTCCTTAACGAAGAGGTTGAGGTAAAGCTTAAAAGGGCAACTGAGGGCAAAAAGAAAAAGTTTGTAGGCGCTCTTTTAGGTTTTAATGAGAAAACCGTTACAGTTAAAGTAAAAGAAGAAACAGTTGCGTTTGAAAAAGAAAATATTGAGTTTGTCAGACCGTATATCGGCTTCTGACGCGCCAAAGGGCAAAGGAGAAATAAAATGAATTCAGAACTTATTACTGCAATTAAAATGCTTGAAAGTGAAAAGGGTATCGATGCTGAAATGCTCTACGAATCCGTTGAGCTTGCAATGGTTTCCGCATACAAAAAGGTGCGCGAATTCGGCGATGCCGCAACTATCGTTGCCAAGATGGACAGAGAAACGGGTGACGTTCGCTGCTACATCGTAAAAACCGTTGTTGAGGACGTTTACGATAACCTTTTGGAGATTTCACTTGAAGATGCAAGAGAAATCAATCCCGACGCTCAGCTTGACGAAACCGTTGAGGTTGAGGATACTCCCGAGGATTACGGAAGAATCGGCGCACAGACTGCACGCCAGGTAATTACTCAGCGTCTGCGTGAGGCTGAAAAGGGCAGAATGTATTCCGAATATGCCGATAAAGCGGGCGAACTTTTAACGGGCGTTATTCAAAGAGAAGAAAACGGCTACGTTTACGTTAACTTAGGCACCTTGGAGGGTGTTATTCCTCCCAAGGAGCAGATTTTAGGCGAGCAGTACATTCCCGGTGAACGCATTAAGGTTTACGTTTCCGAGGTTAAAAAGGTTCAGTACGGCTCAACCATCACCGTTTCAAGAACTCACACTCAGTTTATCAAGCGTCTTTTCGAGCTTGAGGTTCCCGAAATTGCTGACGGAACGGTTGTTATTAAGTCCATCTCCCGTGATGCAGGCTCAAGAACTAAAATTGCCGTTTATTCTGAGGACGCTAACGTTGATCCCTTAGGCGCTTGCGTTGGCCCCAAGGGAAGCAGAGTTGCAAATATCGTTAACGAAATCAACGGCGAAAAGATTGACATCATTAAGTGGAGCGACGATCCCGTAACGTACATCGCAAACGCGCTGAGTCCTTCCAAGGTATTGCTTGTTCGTATTGACGAGCTTGAGCCCAAGAAAAAGGCCACGGTTGTTGTTCCCGACGATCAGCTTTCCCTTGCAATCGGCAAGCGCGGTCAGAACGCTATGCTCTGCGCAAAGCTTACGGGCTGGAATATTGATATTAAGTCTGAAAGTCAGGCAAAAGATATTATCGGTGTAGGTGAGGAAAGCTTTGAAGACTAAAAAAATACCTATGCGCACCTGCGCTGTGTGCAGACAGAATAAGCCTAAGGCGGAGCTTTTGCGTGTTGTTCGCACGCCCGACGGAAGCGTGCTGGTTGATTCCGTAGGCAAGGTTTCGGGAAGAGGTACGTATATTTGTGCCGACGAAAACTGCCTGAAGCAGAGCATTAAAACAAAAGCCCTTGCAAGAGCCCTTGAAACAGAAATTCCCGAGGAAGTTTACAAGGCGCTGGAAAAGGAGATAAATGGTTAAGGTTTTAGAAAGCCCGAAGCTTTTATCATATTTAGGCCTGGCATCAAAGGCGAGGAAGCTTGTCTCCGGTGCCGATGCCTGCGAAATAGCCATTAAAAGCGGAAAAGCAAAGATTGTGCTCATTTCCGGTGATGCGGGAGAAAACACAACAAAGCATTTTTCTGATATGGCGCAGTACAGAGGATTACCCTGCTATCAGCTCTCCGGTGACGGATTGGGAAGCGCAATAGGGTATCCTGCAAGAAAAACGGTATGTATTACGGATTTGGGATTTGCCAAGGCCGTTATAAATGAGATAAACCTGAATTTGGGGGTTACAAAATGAGTAAAGCAGCAGACATTATAAATTCAAGCAAGGAAATGCTTGAGAAAATAGCAAAAGCAAAATCTGCCCTTGCACTTCAGAAGGCGGCGCTTGAGGAAAAAAGCGCACGTATTATTGCCGCTGAGGAAGAGGCTCGCAAGGAGCAGGCAAGAATAGAGCAGGAAGAGGCACGTAAGGAGTACGAGGCTTTAAGAGCTAAGGAAGAGGCCGAGGAAATTGCTCGTGAAAAGGCTGAAGAAGAGGCAAAGGCCGAGCAGAAGAAGGAAGCCGAAGCAAAAGCAGAAGCAAAGGCAGAGGAAAAGCCTGCGCAAACTGCGCAAAAGGCCGAGCAAAAGAAGGAAGCAAAGCCTCAGGGCAAGCCTGCAGATTCAGGCTTCAAGCGTCCTAATCAGGAAGGCTATCAGAACGCCAAGGCAGATTTCCGCAAGGACGGAAAGAGCTTTAACAAGGAGAAGGGCGGCTTCAAGGATAAAAACGAAAATTACAGGGATAATAAGGACGGATACAGAGATAATAAGGACAGAGATAATGCACCGAGAAGATCTCAGAGCCGCGCCGGTGTTGTTCCCGTTATTCCCAGCGAGGAAAAGGCAAGGGTAAGCAATTACGATCCTAACAAAAAATCCTATCGCAAAAATCACGATAACGAACAGCAGCAGCCTAAAAATTCCAAGAAGGAAAACGCAAGAAGAAATCAGAGCTTTGCAGGTGACGATGAGGATTACTTCCGCGTTCGCAAGCCTAAAAAGGAAAAGAAGGAGCCTAAAAAGGAGATTGCGCCTATCGTTATCGAAAGCGCAGTAATGACCACCGAGAATATCGGTATCAAGGACCTTTCCGAGAAGTTAGGTAAGCCTGCGGCAGATATCGTTAAAAAGCTCTTCCTTATGGGCATTATGGCTACCGTTAACCAGGAAATCGACTATGAAACTGCATTTATGGTTGCTTCCGAATACGGTATTGAGCTTGAACAGAAATTAACCAAGACCTTTGAGGACACCTTGTTTGATACTACCGACGACGGTGACACAAACGGCGAAGGCTATATTACAAGACCTCCCGTTGTTACTATTATGGGCCACGTTGACCACGGTAAAACCTCCTTGCTTGACGCTATCCGTCACGCAAACGTTACCGCAGGCGAGGCAGGCGGTATTACTCAGCACATCGGTGCTTATCAGGTAGAAGCAGACGGTAAAAAGATTACCTTTATCGACACCCCCGGCCACGAAGCATTTACTTCAATGCGTGCCCGCGGTGCACAGTCAACAGATATCGCAATCTTAGTTGTTGCTGCTGACGACGGTGTTATGCCTCAGACCATCGAGGCTATTAACCACGCTAAAGCCGCAGAGGTTCCGATTATCGTTGCAATCAACAAAATGGATAAGCCCACGGCAGATCCGGACAGAGTAAAAACAGAGCTTACTCAGCACGGAATCGTGCCTGAAGATTGGGGCGGAGACACTATTATCGTTCCCGTTTCAGCATACACAAAAGAAGGTATTGATAAGCTTTTAGAGATGATTCTTCTCGTTGCCGAGGTTGAAGATTATAAGGCTAATCCCGATTTAATGGCAAAGGGTATTATTATCGAAGCCCGTCTTGATAAGGGCAGAGGCCCCGTTGCAAGCGTGCTTGTTCAGAACGGTACTCTTAAAGTAGGCGACACTATCGTTGCAGGTACCGTTTTCGGCAGAGTTCGTGCTATGATGAATGATAAGGGTGAGAAGCTCACGGTTGCGCCTCCTGCAACACCCGTTGAGGTGCTTGGCTTTAATGAGGTTCCCGAAGCAGGCGATCAGCTTTTTGCAACTGAGGACGACAGACTTTCCCGTCAGGTTGCCGAAGAAAGAAAAGACAAGATTAAGGTTGCCGCCGCCAAGGCCAAGGCAAAGGCTTCCCTTGACGATTTGTTTGCGCAGATTCAGGAAGGTGAAATGAAGCAGCTTAACCTTATTATCAAGGCTGACGTTCAAGGTAGTGTTGAAGCGGTTAAGCAGGCACTTGAAAAGCTTTCAAACGAAGAGGTTAAGGTTAGCGCAATTCACGGTGCAGTTGGTGCTATTACCAGCTCCGACGTAACCTTGGCTCAGGCTTCTAATGCAATTATCATCGGCTTTAACGTTCGTCCTGACGCTTCTGCAAGAACTATGGCAGAGCAGGAAAAGATTGATATTCGTCTTTACCGCATAATTTATGACGCTATCGAAGACGTTGAAAAGGCTATGAAGGGTATGCTTGCTCCTGAATATAAGGAAGTTATCCTCGGTCACGCAGAGGTTCGTCAGACCTTCAAGGTGCCCGGTCACGGTACTGTTGCAGGCTCCTACGTTACCGACGGTAAGATTACACGTTCAAGTAAATTGCGCTTGCTCCGCGATAATATCGTTATTCACGAGGGTGAGGTTGAATCACTCCGTCGTTTCAAGGATGACGTTAAGGAGGTTGCTACCGGCTACGAATGCGGTATCGGTATTCAGGGATATAACGATATTAAAGAGCGTGACGTTATCGAAGCCTTCATTATGGAAGAAATCGCAAGATAAGGAGATAATATGCAATATAAGCGTTCCGATAGGCTGGGGCTCGAAATTCAGAGAGCCCTTGCCGATATTATAAGAAACGAGCTTAACGATCCGAGAGTTGCACAATTTGCAAGCATCGTTAAGGTTGACTTGACAAACGACCTTCAGCATTGCAAGGTGTTTGTTACGGTTTACGGCTCGGATGAAGAAAAGAAGAGCACCTTTGAAGGACTTGAAAAGGCAAAGGGCTTTATTAAGCGTCAGCTTTCCGATAGGATAAAGGTACGCAAAATGCCCGAGCTTCATTTCGTGCCCGACGATTCTATTGAATACAGTATTCATATAAGTGAAATATTGAACAAAATTAAAGAGGAAGAAAAATGAAAAATCTTGCAGAGTTTATTTTGCAGGGCGATAATTTCGCAGTAATTTCTCATATTTCACCTGACGGCGACACTATGGGAAGTGCCGCCGCACTTATTTATGCCCTTGAAAAATTAGGCAAAAGGGCTCAGTGGTTCTGCGAGGGTAACGTGCCGGAGGATTATGCAAAAATTCCTCAAATAGAAAAGCTTGTTAAAAGCAAAAAGCTTGAGAAAATCGAAAACGCTATCTGTGTTGACATCAGCAGTGCCGACAGAATGGGCTCCTGCCTTCAGCTTTTCAACAACACCAAAAATACTGCCCAGATCGACCACCACGCAACCAATACCATGTTTGCCAAGGTTAACGTTGTGCGCGACAGAAATGCTTGTGCTTTTGCGGTGCTTGAACTGATTGAAGAATTAGGCGTTGAGCTTGATTACGATATTGCCCGCGCCCTTTTTGTGGGCGTTTGCACCGATACGGGCAGGCTTTCCCACGTGGGAGTCACGAAAGAGGACGTGCTTGATACGGCAAAACTCTATGCTCTTGATATTAAGCACAACGAAATAATTGCCACCTTGTTTCAGACAAGCACGTTAAAGAAAATAAAGCTTAAAGGCAGAGCTTCACAGCATCTTGAGCTTGCTTTCGAGGGAAAAGTTGCATACACGTATCTTGACAGTACAGATTATGCAGAATTTTCCGCCCAAAGCTCCGATTCCGAAGGTGTAATTGATATGTGCAAGAGCATTGAAAACGTTTGCTTTTCATTTTTTATCCGCCAGGTGCCTAACGGCTACAAGGCAAGTATGCGTTGCAAGCCTGAGTATGACGTTGCCACGCTTTGCGCATCCCTTGGAGGCGGCGGTCATAAACTGGCGGCAGGCTGTACCATAGAAGCCGACAGAGAAACGGCAATTAAAATTTTACTTGATAAAATCAGCGAGGTGCTTTGATGAACGGCGTTATAAACGTGTTTAAGGAAGCAGGCTGGACCAGCTCCGACGTTGTTAATAAGCTTAAGGGAATGCTTCATCAAAGAAAAATAGGTCATGGAGGCACGTTGGATCCGGATGCAGAGGGAGTACTTCCCATTTGCGCAGGTACTGCCACAAGACTGTTCGATTACATAAACGGCTTTCATAAAACCTACGTTGCAACAGTTTGCTTCGGCGCTCAGACCGATACAATGGACGCTTCGGGAGCTATTACACAAACTGCAGAAGTTAATTTAACTAAAGAAGAAATTGATGAAGCCCTGAAGAGCTTTTTGGGCAAAATTCAGCAGATTCCGCCTATGTATTCTGCACTTCACGTTAACGGTGAAAGGCTTTACGATTTGGCTCGACGGGGTGAAACGGTAGAGCTTCAGCCCAGAGAAATTGAAATTTTTGATATTCAGCGCGTTTCGGAATTTGAAAATAACCGTTGCAAAATTCGTGTTACCTGCTCAAAGGGAACGTATATCCGCGTTATCTGTCACGATTTGGGACAAAAGCTTGGAAGCGGCGCTTATATGGAGTATCTTCTCCGTGAGCGCGCCGCAGGGTTAAAGGTGGAAAACGCCCTTAAAATCAGCCAAATTCAAGAGCTTGTTGATGCAGGCAACCTTGATTTTGTTGTGCCTACAGACGAGGCAATTTCCTTTATGCCTAAGGTGGAATTTTCACCTGAAGCATATAAAAAGCTGTGTAACGGAAACCCCATAGACGAAAAATTTGTTCAAAAGGCAGAAAAAACAGATGGTTTTGTGCGTATTTATTGCAATGGAGAATTTTTCGGCATAGGCGAAAAACGTCAGAACACCTTTTTTGTTAAATGTATGCTGGGAGGAAATAAGAATTGAGCGTTTTGATTCTTGGCACCTTTGACGGTGTTCATAAGGCGCACCGCGCCTTGATACAAGCGGCTAAAGAGATGGGTGACAGAGTAATAGCCTGCACCTTTGACAGTCCGCCCTTTTTGTATTTTTCAAAGGACGGAAAAATATTAACCACGGAAGACGAAAAGAAGCAATTGCTTGAGAAAAACGGCGTCGAAGTGTTTTTGCAAAGCTTTGATGAGCGTATTGCAAACCAAACCCCTGAGGAGTACGTGCTTGAGCTGGTTGAAAAGTTTTCACCCTCGGCAATAGTTTGCGGCTTCAACCATAAATTCGGCAAAAATGCTGCAGGGAATTATTCTACCTTGCTTGAGCTTGGCAAAAAATATAATTTTAAGGTAAGGGCAATTCCACCTGTGTATTCTGAAGGTACTCTTGTTTCAAGCACCAACGTGCGCAATGCCATTTTATCCGGTGAAATTGAAAAAGCAAAAGAAATGTTGGGGTATAATTATTTTCTTTCGGGCACCGTTGTTCACGGCTTTGGCTTGGGAGAAAAAATGGGCTTTCAAACTGCGAATTTATCCTTTGACGAGCGCAAGGCACTTCTGCCTAAGGGCGTATATGCAACGAGAGTGTATTTTGAGGGCAGAAAATATAAGGGAATGACCAACATCGGCGTTAACCCAACGGTGCAGTCGGCAAATAAGCTTTCCGTTGAAACGCATATTTTAGGCTTTAGCCAAAATATTTACGGTAAAGAAATTAAAATTGAATTTTTGAAAAAAATTCGCGCTGAGCAAAAGTTTGCATCTAAAGAAGAACTTATAAATCAGCTATCAACCGATGCACTTTTAATAAATGGGTACATTGATAGCTTGGATAGATAACGAATTTCAGAAAATAAAAAAACACACCCTTTGAGATTTCAAAGGGTGTGTTTTGCTTGTAAAAGAATTAGTCGCAGCAGGAGCAACCGGGGAATTCCATATCCTCTTCGTCCTCTTCGTTTTCGCCGTGGCAGCCTGAGCAGCAGGAGCAATCGTGGGTGCAACCACCGCTTTGTGCTTCTAAAAGCTGCATAATAAAGGGGGTAACCTTTTCCATCTCGATGTCATCGGGCATTGAGAAAGCAAGCTCGCCGTCCTTCTCGTCCATACGCATAACGTAGATTCCGCCGTCCTCAGCATCGGTAGGCGTTGCTAAAATAGCGTAATTTTTGCCGTCAAACTCAAAATTTTCAATCATCATAAGACCGATTTCGTTACCTGCTTCGTCCTGGAAATAAAGTAAATCGTCCATAATAAACCTCCGAAAATAATTTGTTAATAATATTATACTTCACTATGCAATTGTTGACAAGTAAATTAAAACTAAAACCAAGTAAATTTTAGAAAAACTGACAAAAACACAAATATGTATATATGAATAGTTATGCATTATATCGAATATTGCAGGCGTTTGACGAAAAATAAAAAACCCGACCGATTTTGCGGTCGGGTAAAAATCAGAAGATTCCTTTTTTCTTTTTCTTTTCGCTTGCTCCGTTAAGCTCCTCGTCAAAGGCACGAAGTAAATCCTTTTGTTTATTCGTAAGGCGCTTGGGAACAACGATATTAACGGTAACATACATATCACCCTTGGATTGAGTGTTGATGTAAACCACGCCCTGATTTCTCATACGGAATCGGCTTCCGGTTTGAGTTCCCTCAGGAATTTTTAAGGTTGCTTCGCCCTCTAAGGTGGGTACGGTAACCTCACCGCCCAAGGCTGCTTTGGCAAAATCAATATCAAGGTCAAGGAAAATATCACTGCCTCGACGAACGAATTTTTCGTGTTTTGAAACGGTTATGCGAACGAATAAATCGCCTGCGGGACCGCCCTTTTTGCCCTGCTCGCCTTCGCCGCGAAGATTGATGGATTGACCGGAATCAATACCTGCAGGAATAGTAATATTGATTTTACGTCTGCGGCGGATTCTGCCCTTGCCGTTGCAACGGGGGCAGGGGTCGGATATAATTTTACCCGTACCGCGACATCTTTCGCAGGGGTGGGTAGAAGCAAAGCTACCGAAAATAGTATTTTGCTGTGTGCGTACCTGACCGCTACCGTGGCAAACGGGGCAAGTTTCAGGCGTTGTGCCTTCCTTTGCACCGCTACCGTGGCAAACGTCACATTCTTCCTCGCGGAGAATCTCTATTTCCTTTTTACAGCCGAAAACCGCCTCTTCAAAGGAAATTTGTAAATCAAACCGCAAATCGTTGCCGCGCTGAGGCGCGTTGGGGTTGCGGGTCTGTCTTCCGCCGCCGCCAAAGAAGGTGTCAAAAATGTCACCAAAGCCCGAGAAATCTGCTCCGCCAAAGCCGGAGTATGTACCTCCGCCGCCAAAGCCTTGAGGACCGTCAAAGCCGAATTGGTCGTAATTGGCACGCTTTTCGGAATCGGAAAGCACAGCGTAGGCTTCGTTAACTTCCTTGAACTTTGCCTCACATTCTTTATCACCCGGATGAATATCCGGGTGATATTTTTTTGCCATTTTTCTGAACGCTTTTTTTATTTCATCATCGGTGGCGTTTTTCTGCACACCAAGCACTTCGTAATAATCACGCTTGTTGGCCATAGAAATTATTTATCCTCGTCAACTACTTCGTAATCGGCATCATAGGTGTTGCCGTCGCCCGGGTTTGCGCCGCCCTGAGAAGCGTCAGCCTGCTGTTGAGCCTGCTGTGCGGAAGAATAGATCTTGCCGAAGATTTCCTGGCTTACCTGAGCAAGCTTATCACTTGCCGCTTTGATAGCGTCGTTATCGGTGCCCTTAAGAGCTTCCTTAACTGCATCTGCTTCAGCCTGGATTCTTGCCTTATCGTCAGAAGCAATCTTGTCGCCAAGCTCGTTTAAGGTGCGCTCGGTGTTGTAAACAAGGCTGTCAGCCTGGTTACGAACCTCTACTGCTTCCTTGTTCTTCT
Organism: Clostridia bacterium; assembly: GCA_017502165.1. Taxonomy (GTDB): domain Bacteria; phylum Bacillota; class Clostridia; order Christensenellales; family QALW01; genus UMGS1322. Next base: position 61,028 of record JAFVVO010000031.1, on the reverse strand, counting down.
TGTCTTCTGCGGCAAACTGTTCGGCTTCCTTAACTGCTCTGTCGATTTCCTCGTCGGAAAGGTTGGTTGAAGCGGTAATGGTAATATCCTGGGAATTGCCGGTGCCTAAATCCTTTGCAGAAACGTGAACGATACCGTTTGCGTCAATATCAAAGGAAACTTCAATCTGAGGAACTCCTCTGGGAGCGGCAGGAATACCGGTTAACTGGAAGCGGCCGAGAGTTTTGTTGTACTGTGCCATTTCGCGCTCGCCCTGAAGAACGTGGATTTCAACTGAAGTCTGTCCGTCAGCTGCGGTTGAGAAGATCTGGCTCTTCTTTGCAGGAATGGTGGTGTTGCGTTCAATAAGCTTTGTGCAAACGCCGCCGAGAGTTTCAATACCGAGGGAAAGGGGAGTAACGTCAAGCAAAAGAACGTCCTTAACCTCTCCGCCTAAAACACCGCCTTGAATTGCTGCACCGATTGCAACACATTCGTCGGGGTTGATGCCCTTGAAAGGCTCTTTGCCTGTTGCCTTCTTAACTGCTTCCTGAACAGCGGGGATTCTTGTGGAACCGCCGACTAAAACAACGCGGTTGATTTCATTAAGGGAAATGCCTGCATCGGAAATAGCCTTGTTAACGGGGTCCATAGTTCTCTTAACAAGATCGCTTGTAAGGTCGTCAAACTTTGCTCTTGTTAAAGTAAGGTCAAGGTGAAGAGGACCTGCGGGACCCATTGAAATATAGGGAAGGTTAATGCTTGTTGAAAGGGTGCCGGAAAGGTCAATCTTTGCCTTTTCTGCGGCTTCCTTAAGACGCTGCATAGCCATCTTGTCAAGTGAAAGGTCAACACCGTTTGATTTCTTAAACTCGGAAACCATCCAGTCCATAATGTGCTGGTCGAAATCGTCACCGCCTAAATGGGTGTCACCGTTAGTTGCAAGAACCTCAAAAACGCCGTCACCGATTTCAAGAATTGAAACGTCGAAGGTGCCGCCGCCAAGGTCGTAAATAAGTATCTTCTGGTTGCCTTCTTTGTCAAGACCGTAGGAAAGTGATGCGGCTGTGGGCTCGTTAATTATACGAAGAACCTCAAGACCTGCAATTTTACCTGCGTCCTTGGTTGCCTGACGCTGAGAGTCGTTGAAGTATGCAGGAACAGTAATAACTGCCTGAGTAACTTTTTCGCCCAAGTAGCTTTCGGCGTCTGCCTTAAGCTTGGAAAGAATCATTGCTGAAATTTCCTGGGGTGAATATTTTTTGCCGTCAATAGTTCTTGTGTTTGCAGTGCCCATATCACGTTTGATGGACATTACAGTGTTGTCAGGGTTAGCAACTGCCTGACGCTTTGCGATAGCACCTACTAAGCGCTCGCCGTCCTTAAATGCTACAACGGAAGGAGTAGTTCTTGCACCTTCACTGTTGGGAATAACAACGGGCTCGCCGCCTTCCATAACTGCTACGCAGGAATTGGTTGTACCTAAGTCGATACCGATAATTTTACTCATAATATATATCCTCCTTGAAAATTAACTTTATTTTATATGGTAACCTGTACCATTGAGTAGCGAATAACTTTATCTTTGATTTTATATCCCTTTGAGAAGACCTGAGCAACCTCTCCGGGATTCTGTCCCTCTGCGCAGGGAATTTGCATTACTGCATTGTGGCAAGCAGGGTCAAATGGTTTGCCCTCTGCTTCGATTTCTTCAACACCAAGGTCAGCTAATGCCTGAGCCATCTGCTTAAGCACAAGCTCTAAGCCTTCCATTAAAGAGCCTTCGGTGTTATTTTTTCTTTCTGTTTCAAGTGCACGCTCTAAATTATCCATAACGGGAAGGAAAGCTTTTATTGCTTCAACCTTGCCGTCTGCAATGGCTTCGGCACGAAGTGAAACGTTGCGCTTGCGGTAATTATCAAAATCTGCCTGAATTCTTTGGGCAAGGGCGAGATATTCTTCTTCCTTGCTCGGTGTAGCTTCACTTGTTGCACATTCTTCATAATCACCCGTTGCGTCGGTTTCAGGCGTTTGCTCGTAATCGGTTTCGGGTGTTTCGTTTTTTATGTCTTTATCATTCTTCTTCAACTGTATCGTCCTCCGTTTTAACGTTTTCGGCAAAGATTTCCGAAAGGGTTTTTCCTACCTGGTCAAGCACCGACAAAACCTTGTCGTACTGCATTCTTGTGGGGCCTATAACACCGATTTTGCCTAAATCCTTGCCACCGGCGGAATAGGTTGCCGTTACAATGCTAACGTCACCTAAGCCCGTTTCCTGACCGATTCGCACGCTTATTTCATCTGATTCGGCAGAAACTATTTCACTTATACGGCTGTTTTCTTCTAAAAGCTGAAGAAAACTTCTCGCCTTGTTAACGTCGGTAAATTCCTGGTGGGCAAGCATCTTGCTGGCGCCCTGAATAAGAACCTTGCCTTTTTGATTTTCAAGCCTTGATGCAAGCACTGAACAGATAGTATCAAAAATTTGCTTTTGGTCGGCAATTTCGCTTTCAACTGCGTATTGGGCTTGAGGATGAATTTCCGTTACGCTTCTGCCTGCAAACATTTTGTTAAGCAAGCGGGACATACTTTCCAGCTCGTCAGGGGAAACGTTTCTCGGAAGCACGATAGGTGTGCTTTGCATCATTCCCGTGTCGGTTACAAGCACCACCATTGCGGTTGAGGGGTTAATGGGCATCAGCTGTATGCTGGTAACTAAAACACTTGAAACTTTCGGGGGAGTTACTACCGAAACGTATTCGGTTAAGTCGCTTATAACTCTTGCCGCATCTGAAAGCACCTCGCCCGTTTGGCAAATTCGTTTGTCGTAATAGGAACGAATGTAATTAAGCTCCGGCGCCGTGAGGGTTGAAAGCTTCATAAGATTGTCAACGTAAAATCTGTACGCCTTTTCACTGGGAATTCTTCCTGCAGAAGTGTGGGGCTGCTCAAGATACCCTAAATCCTCAAGGTCACTCATTTCGTTGCGGATTGTTGCGGAAGAAAGGGCAAAGCTCTTTGATATGGTGCGTGACCCAACGGGCATGGCACTTGAAATGTAATCTTCAATTATGGCTTGAAGTATTTGCTTTTGCCGTTTGCTTAAATCATCCATTACGAAGCTCCTTAATCAAATTTTGTTAGCACTCGCACTCGTTGAGTGCTAACTACACTGTAATTATATTACGGTAAAATCAATTTGTCAACGGTTTTGGGACGATTTAATCTAATTGTTTTCAAATTTTCACAAAATATACAAAAAACGAGGAAGATAAAATAGGTTAAAGGAGCAAAAATAAAAAATAGAAATAAAAGAAAAAATTTCAGCCAATTAAAATTCTTGAATGAAGGAAAAATAATAGCGCAATAATAAGAAAGGAGATGCTTGCTTGAAAGAAATTCGGCTGCAGATAAGCGACAGAAATTTTCGTCTGTTGAAAAAGACGGCAGGAAAGTTCAGCGAATCCACCGTCGTCAATATGGCGCTTAAACAATTTTTCGATAAAAATCATAAAATAAAAGAGAGAGTAAAATTAAAAAAAGGCTACCGTACCTTCGGAAACCTTAATTTGCGTCTTTCTAAAATTCTTGAAGAGGACGCAGATTTTTAATTTTCTTTTGTATAGATATTCATTGTTTCAGGAAGGGTGAACCGATTTGATAAAAAGGGGCGAAATTTATTATGCCGACCTTTCGCCCGTTGTGGGTAGCGAGCAGGGTGGAGTACGTCCCGTGCTCATTTTGCAAAACGATATAGGCAACCGTTACAGTCCTACTATAATAGTTGCGGCAATAACCTCTAAAACGGGAAAATCAAAGCTGCCCACTCATATTGAGGTGGAAGGGGAAAAACACGGTCTTCCAAAGGATTCGGTTATTTTGCTTGAACAGATACGAACTATAGACAAAAAGCGGTTAAAGGATAAGCTGGGCGGCCTTAACGCCTTTGCCATGAATAAGGTGGAAAACGGACTTCGCGTAAGCTTAGGATTTACGGAAATCTGATAAAAAACGGGCAAAACTGCCCTATATATAATATAAGGTATATTTTCGTGAAATATACTGATAAAAATAAAAAGCTCTTTGCGTTTGCAAGGAGCTTTTTGTGGGTTGTGATAATTTGCGGTAGCGTACTATTTGCTTTATATCGTAGTGACGTTTACAACCATTCGTTTTTAAGGCTCCCTCCGAGAGGGAGCTGTCAGCGTAAGCTGACTGAGGGAGAGAACGATTAATTGCAAGGAAGAGTCGGGGGGTGCCAAAAACTCCTTCCACCGCTAACGCGGTCCCCCTCCCTCCGAGAGGGAGCTGTCAGCGTAAGCTGACTGAGGGAGAGAACGATTAATTGCAAGGAAGAGTCGGGGGTGTTGCCAAAAACTCCTTCCACCGCTAACGCGGTTCCCCTCCCTCCGAGAGGGAGGCTTGAACGAGAGTATCAATATACTCGCATACACCGTTAAAGTTTGTATCTATCTGCCTATTGGTAAATCTTATAACGGTCAAGCCGTATCTTTCGAGAACGTTTGTACGAAATTCGTCTTTTTGCAAACCTGCTTCCGTGAAATGCTGTGAACCGTCGATTTCTATGATAAGTTTTGCCTTGTGGCAATAAAAATCTGCAATAAAGTTGTCTATAGCTTTTTGCCGCTGAAATCTTATTTTGTATGTTGATAAAAAATCATACCAAAGGTGCGCTTCCTGCGGTGTTGGATTTTTACGAAGGTGCTTTGCCAAAGAGATGTTGTTTTTATTATAATTAAGAGACATATTCGTTACTCCATAGTTTATTTTCTGTATTATATCATAATTCTTTAGGTAAAACAATATCCACCGCAACAAACAAATTATTTCCTACTATATGTAGCGTGGTGTGTTTATCTTTTTTGTTTTTCTTTTTTCTTTGTGGTATTTAGGGTGGGAAATTGATAGGCTTAAACAAAAAATATAGCAAAATCTATAAAAAACCAATAAAAAAAGGCAGGTTGTTTTGGGTTTTGGGTGTTTTTGTTTGGTTTTTTCCTAAAATTTACTGTTTTTTTCTGTTTTTTGTATTGACATTCCTGTTGTTTTGTAATAAAATAGTAGTGAAATAATGGGCAAAGTAGGACTTTGCCTAAAACGAGGTTTATTATGGCTGTTTATCAGGACTCCAATGACGGAAAAACAAGAATCATACAAGAGCTTGTTCCGGGTAAGCAAATTACCCTTGCTCATATAATTGCAAACCCCGATCCCGAGATTTACGTTAAGCTTGGTCTTGACCCTGCTGAAGGTCATTCGGGAGCTATCGGAATTTTAACTGTTTCGCCTGCTGAAACGGCAATTATTATGGCGGACATTGCAACAAAGGCGTCAGGCGTTGAGCTTGGCTTTGTTGACCGCTTCAGCGGTACCTTAATTATAACCGGCACCGTTTCCGAGGTGGAAGCATCTACCGGTGCGGTTATAGAATACGTACAGAATACACTTAACTTTACCGTTTGCCCCATAACCAAAACTTGATATGAACAAAGTAATTTTTATCGGGCGTAGCGGAGCGGGGAAGACCTCGCTTACTCAGGCACTGCACGGGGAAAAGGTTCACTACGCAAAAACCCAGGACGTTAAAAACGGCGATTTCGTTATTGACACTCCCGGGGAATACATACAGGAACGTCATTTGGGCGGTGCAGTTGCTGTTTTTGTTTACGAATCCGATATCGTCGGTCTGCTTATGAGCGCAGACGAGCCCTACAGCTTATTTGCACCTAATATAGTAAATATGTGTAACCGAGAGGTTATAGGAATAGTAACGGGCATAGATAAGCCTACCGCAAACATTCCAAGGGTAACAAACTGGCTACAGCTTGCGGGAGTAAAAAGAATATTCTATCTTTCTTCCGTAACGGGCGAAGGCGTTAAAGAGCTTTACGAGTTCTTGCGTGATTTTGACCCCAAAGCAGAAAAAGTAAAGAAAAAAGCCGAAATTATGAGGCTGAAATATCCAAATAGGGTCTAAAAACAGAAAAAGCCAACAAAAATGTTGCCAAATCCAACAAAAAACAACAAAAATGTGTTGACTTGCTTCTGTGTTTATGATATTATTATGTTATAAAAAATGTGTAAACCACAAAAAAGGAGAAAAACATTATGACAGAATACGAGATCAAAAAACAAATTTGCGACATCGGCAAGAGAATCTACGATCAGGGCATGGTTGCAGCTAACGACGGTAACATCTCCGTTAAGCTCAACGACAATGAATTCCTTTGCACCCCCACCGGCGTAAGCAAGGGCTTCATGACTCCCGAATACATCTGTAAGGTTGACGCTAACGGACAGGTTATTCAGGCTAACCCCGGCTTCAAGCCCTCATCAGAAATCAAAATGCACATGCGTGTTTATAAGCAGAGACCTGACGTTATGTCAGTAGTTCATGCTCACCCCATCTATGCAACCAGCTTTGCTATTGCAGGCATTCCTCTTACTCAGCCCATCATGCCCGAAGCAGTTATCGCACTTGGCTGCGTTCCGATTGCTGATTACGGCACACCTTCAACTGAGGAAATTCCCGATGCAGTTGAAAAGCATCTTCAGAGCTTTGACGCAGTTCTTCTTGAGAACCACGGCGCATTAACTTATTCCGACTCTCTTCTTAACGCATATCACAAGATGGAGTCAGTTGAGTTCTATGCAAAGCTTTTATACCTTTCACGTCAGCTTGGCGGACCCAAGGAGCTTACACCTCAGCAGGTTGAGCGTCTTTATGAAATCCGTCGTCAGTTTGGCTTAAAGGGTAAGCATCCTGCAAACCTTTGCCCCAATGCTAAGAACGGCAAGGCAAGCTGCCATTCTTGCGGTGGCAACTGCACCTGCGGTAAGAGCGGCAATGCTGACGCTGACTTAGTTGCTGAAATCACCAAAAAGGTTCTTGAATCTTTAGGTAAGTAATTTATTAAAGGCAGATGGCTTTTATGGAAAACACGTCAAACGCAGTTTCAAGAATAATAAAAGCATATTTAGCCCAACCCGATGAAATGAGCCTTGAGCTGGCTATGGCTATAAGCAGTTACGTTCGTCAGGAAGCAAGCAAAATGGGTGTTAACGCCGTTGTTGCAATTTCAAACTCCGGCGGTAATCCCGTAAGCGTACAGTGTATGAATGATTCGTACTTAGCTTCCTACGACGTTGCCTTTAATAAGGCATACACCGTTGTAGCACTTAAAATGGCCACAAAAACTCTTAAGCCTCTTGCTCAGCCAAACCAAAGCCTTTACGGCATACAGTTTACCAATAACGGTAAGATCGTAATCTTTGGCGGCGGCGTTCCCTTATATAATAAGGAAGGCAAAATCATCGGCGGCTTAGGTGTAAGCGGTGGCTCTGAGGACCAGGATACGCGTTTAGCAGACCTGGGAGGCGAGATTTTAGCCGCTTGCATAAAGAATATATGAAAGGAATAGACAATAATGGACGTTAATTCAGCAAATATAGAAGAAATCGTTAAACAAGTTCTTTCTTCTATGCAAGGTGTAAGCGCTCCTGCAACCGCAACTGCTGCAAAGCCCGTTGGTGCAGTTCCCAAAACTGCAAGAGTTGCAATGCTTACTGCACTTGAAAAGTTTGAACTTAAAGAATATCCCATTCCCGCTCTTGGTGATGACGATATTTTAGTTAAAGTAGAAGGTTGCGGCGTTTGCGGAACAGACGCACACGAATTTAAGCGCGATCCCTTCTCTCTTATCCCCGTAGCATTAGGCCACGAAGGAACCGGCGAAATCGTTGCAATGGGTAAAAACGTTAAGAAGGACAGCGCAGGCAAGGATCTTCACATTGGTGATAAGGTTGTAACTTGCATGATCTTCAAGGATAATCCCGATATTACAATGTATGACCTTAACAAGCAGAACGTTGGCGGTGCTGACGTTTACGGCTTGATTCCCGATGATGATATTCATCACAACGGTTGGTTTGCAGATTACATTTTTGTTCGCAAGGGATCAACAATCTTCAACGTAAGTGACCTTGACCTTGACTCAAGAATTTTAATCGAGCCCTGCGCAGTATTGATTCACGCAGTTGAGCGCGCAAAGACCACGGGAATTCTTCGTTTTAACTCTCGCGTAGTAGTTCAGGGTTGCGGACCTATCGGCTTAATCTGTATTGCAGTTCTTCGCACAATGGGTATCGAGAATATCGTTGCCGTTGACGGTGATGCTAACAGACTTGCTTTCGCAAAGGAAATGGGCGCAGAAAATTCCGTTAACTTTAAGGACTTTAAGGGTATTGAAGCTCTTACCGAAGGTGTTAAGAACGCATTTGGCGGCTATCTTGCCGACTTTGCCTTCCAGTGCACCGGCTCACCCGTAGGCCACGCAAACATTTATAAGTTCATTCGCTCCGGCGGCGGACTTTGCGAGCTTGGCTTCTTCATTAACGGCGGTGACGCTTCAATCAACCCCCACTTTGATATTTGTGCAAAGGAAATCACAACCGTTGGCTCATGGGTTTACACCCTCAGAGATTATGCAACTACCTTTGATTTCTTAAAGCGTGCAAAGGCAATCGGTCTTCCTATGGAGAAGCTTATTACTCACCGCTTCCCCTTAGAGCAGATTAACGAGGCTCTTCAGACTAACTTGTCAATGCAGGGCTTAAAGATTGCAGTAATCAATAAGTGAGAGGTTAAATAATGGAAGCAGTTGGAATTATTGAGGTTTACGGCTTAGTTGCCGCTTTCGTAGCCTGTGATGCAGGCTGCAAGGCTGCAAACGTAATAAGTGAACCCTTTGATAAAAACAAGCCCGGCAATCCCGATGGATTAAAGGTACCGTTGATCGTTGCAGTTAAATTCCGCGGCAGCGTTGCAGCAGTAACTTCTGCAATTGAAGCCGCCAAGGAAGCTGCCGAAAAGGTATCGGGCGTAATTTGCACCCACATCATCCCCAGACCCGAGGGTGATACGGAAAAGATGCTTAAGCTTAACGCTTTTGATAAAAAATAATTATAAATATTATTGACGGAGGAAATGTATTATGTCAAACGAAGCATTAGGAATGGTAGAAACCAGAGGCCTTGTTGCAGCAATCGAAGCAGCTGATGCTATGGTTAAAGCAGCAGAGGTAGTTCTTATCGGAACAGAGAAAATCGGTAGCGGACTTGTATCCGTTATGGTACGCGGTGACGTTGGTGCAGTTAAGGCAGCAACCGAAGCAGGCGGCGCAGCAGCTGCTCGTTTAGGTGAAGTTGTAGCTACTCACGTTATTCCTCGTCCTCATGGCGATGTTGAGAAAATTCTCCCCAAAATCTAATAAAAGCAGAGGTCTATTATGAAGTCTTTGGGACTTATAGAGGTACAAAGCGTTGCGGCGGCGGTAGATGCACTTGATATTATGTGCAAAACCGCCAACGTGGAATTTGTAACCTGGGAACGCCGCTTGGGCGGCAGACTGGTAACGATAATCGTTGAGGGAAGCGTTTCAGCAGTAACTCAGGCGGTAGAGGTTGCCGGTGAAAAATGTATTAAGGAACTTGCTGCCAGTGCAGTAATCGCAAATCCTTGTGAGGAAACCAGAAGAATTCTTGAGCTTTCAGCTGCAAGAACCCGCAGAACCTACGAGGAAAGATTACGCCGCGAAGCAGGTGACGATAAGTACTTGCAAGAGGTTTAATGAAAGGCGGTTAACAAAATGGCAGAAGTAAAAAAGACTGCGGCTAAAAAAACCGCAACAACCAAAAAGCCTGCAACAAAAACAGCTCCAAAGGCAGCAACTGCGGCAAGCAGAGCAGCTGCAAGAGTAGCTAAGGCGGCAGGCGAAACAAAAGAAACTAAAGTAGTTAAAGAAATTAAAGAAACTAAAATCGAATCTGTTAAGGAGGAAATCAAAATGAATCAGGAAGCATTGGGTATGGTAGAAACCAGAGGTCTTGTTGCAGCAATCGAAGCTGCTGATGCTATGGTAAAGGCTGCAAACGTAGTTCTTATCGGCACAGAAAAGATCGGTAGCGGACTTGTATCCGTTATGGTACGCGGTGACGTTGGTGCAGTTAAGGCAGCAACCGAAGCCGGCGGAAGCGCAGCTGCTCGTTTAGGCGAAGTAGTAGCAACTCACGTTATTCCCCGTCCTCACGGCGACGTTGAGAAGATTCTCCCTTCACTTAAGTAATATTCTGCTTAGGGCAGTAAAAAAATTCAAAATCTAACAAGGAGGAAACATTTATGGCACAGGAAGCATTAGGTATGGTAGAAACCAGAGGTCTTGTTGCAGCTATTGAAGCAGCAGATGCTATGGTAAAGGCAGCAAACGTTGTTCTTATCGGAACCGAGAAGATCGGTAGCGGACTTGTATCCGTTATGGTACGCGGTGACGTTGGCGCTGTTAAGTCAGCCACCGAAGCAGGCGGAAATGCAGCTGCTCGTTTAGGCGAAGTAGTAGCTACTCACGTAATTCCCCGTCCTCACGGCGATGTTGAAAAAATTCTTCCGTCAATTAAATAATACATTTTCGCGAATATCTGCGGCAAGAAATTGCCGCAGATAATTCCGAAAAAAAAGAGGATAAAAAATGATTGTTGGTAAAGTAGTTGGCAGCGTAGTTGCCACAAGAAAAAATGAAAAGCTTTTAGGCAGCAAGTTTATGATCGTTGAGCCCTTCTCCAATATGGAAAAGGAAGGCAGAATCGTTGCTGTTGATAACGTTGGCGCAGGTATCGGCGAAACGGTGCTTGTTGCTTGCGGAAGCGCGGCCAGAATCGGTTGCTCGATGGAAGATGCACCCGTTGATGCCGCTATAGTAGGTATCGTTGATAATTCTATTGGCTTGGAATAAACAACGGTAAACACAATTCTATTGGTTTTTAATAAACGAGGCAAATATGAATATAACAGAACTTTCAAAGGTAATGAAGGAGTGCGGTGTTGTCGGTGCCGGCGGCGCAGGCTTTCCTTCTTACGCAAAATTAAATGAAAAGGCTGATACTATAATCCTTAACTGCGCAGAGTGCGAGCCTCTTTTGAAGCTTCACCGTCAGGTAATGGCTGAGTACGCAAAGGAAATCCTTGATGCTATGCACGAGGTTGCTTTGGCCGTTGGCGCAAAGGATATTATTGTTGCAATCAAGCCTAATTATAAGCAGGCTATTGCGGCTATTGAAGAGGTTTTGCCTGATTACTCTGACGTTAACGCCAGAATCGGCTTACTGCCTCCCGTTTACCCTTCAGGTGACGAGGTTATCACCATTTATGAGGTAACGGGCAGAGTAGTTCCCGCAGGCAAGCTTCCCATTGAGGTTGGATGCATTGTTTACAACGTTGAAACAATGCTTAATATCTATTATGCAATTAAAGAAAACCGTCCCGTTACGCATAAATATTGCACTATTACCGGTGCAGTAAAGAACCCCGTAACACTTAAGCTTCCCTTGGGTATGACGGTTAAAGAGGTTATCGCTCTTGCAGGCGGTGCCACTATAGACGAATATGAAATCGTCGCCGGCGGACCTATGACGGGCAGATTATGTGCCGAAACGGACGTTGTTACAAAAACCTCCAATGCGTACATAGTTCTTCCTCCCTCACAGTTCGTTGTTCAGAAGAAAAAGGCAAACACGCAGGTTGCCGTTAACAGAGCAATGTCGGCATGCTGTCATTGCGGAATGTGCACTGCACTTTGCTCAAGACATATGCTTGGCTATCCCATTGACCCCACAAAGTTTATGAACGCTCTTTCGGCAGGTGCAACGGGAAATATCGAACCTTATGTTAACACATTCTTCTGTTCTGCTTGCGGTCTTTGCGAAATGTACTCCTGCTTCCAGAACCTTAACGCTCAAACACTTATCAGCGTGTTTAAGGGCGGTATGCGTAAGGGCGGAGTGGCAATGCCTCAGGTTGAAATGGGACCCGTTGATCCCATTCGCAGTCAGAAGCTGGTGTCCCACGCACGCTTAACTGCAAGGCTCGGTCTTACTCAGTATAATAAGCCCGCACCTTTGGTTGACGTTGAGGTTAAGCCCAAAACAATCAAGATTATGCTTTCACAGCATATCGGCGCTCCTGCTCAGGCAGTAGTTTCGAGAGGCGATAAGCTTACGGCAGGTCAGGTTGTAGGTGCCGCGGCGGCAGATAAGCTTGGTGTAAACATTCATACGCCCTTTGCAGGTGTTGTTCAGGACGTAAACGATAAATTTGTAAAAGTAACTATCTGAAAGGAAGATAAATAAATGAGCAAGGCTATTGGTATGGCTGAATTTTCAACCGTTTCTGCAGGTATCACCGGTGCTGACCGTATGATTAAAACCGCAGAGGTTGAGGTTATTGAAAGTGCTACGGTTTGCCCTGGCAAATATATTGTAATTATCAGCGGTGAGCTTAGCGCAGTTAAGGCTTCCGTTGAAGCGGCAAAGGCTTTCGCACCTGAAAAGGTAATAGACAGCTTTGTCCTTGGTAATCCCCACGATTCCATTTTTACCGCCATTTACGGTACTGCGCAGCCTGAAGACGTTGCAGCCCTCGGCGTTATGGAATCCTTCAGCGCCGCAACCGCTATCGTTGCCGCTGATGCAGCTGCTAAAACCGCTATGGTAGAGCTTATTGAGCTTCGCCTTGCACGCGGTATGTGCGGTAAATCCTACTTATTATTAACAGGAAGCGTTTCCGCCGTTTCTGCTGCTATCGAAAGAGCAGTTAACGAAGCAGGCGACAGAGGAATGCTTCTTGATAGCTCGGTAATTCCCAACCCCGACAAAAAGCTTTGGGACAGTATTTTGTAATAGTGAGTGTGTGAGAAATGCTTGCAATTGAACGTAGAAATGCCATTTTGTCCAAGCTTTCCGTTGACGGAAAGGTTCTTGTGGCAGATTTGGCGGCAGAGTTTGACGTAACTGAAGAAACTATCAGACGTGACCTTGAAAAGCTTGACAACGACGGTTTAGCCCGTAAAACCTACGGCGGCGCCGTAAAAAATGAGAATTTCAATATTGATCTGCCATTCCACGTGCGTAAGCAGACCAACGTTGAAAGCAAAAAACGTATTGCCGCTTTAATCGGTGAAATGATAAACGACGGCGATTACATAATGCTTGATTCAAGCACCACGGCACTGTGTGTTATTAAGAGTATTCTTCATAAAAAGAACATTACCTTAATAACTAACAGTATCGAAATTCTGCTTGAGCTTTGCAATAAGCCCGAATGGAACATTTTATCTACCGGCGGTATGCTTAAAGAGGGCGGACTTTCCTTGGTGGGCTATCAGGCAGAAAAAATGATTTCAGGCTTCCACGTTGACCTTGCCATTTGCTCCTGCAAGGGCATTGACGAGAATAACGGTATTACCGATTCCAATGAACGCGACGCGGAAATCAAAAAAGCGTTCTTCAAGTCCGCAAATCACAGACTTTTGGCGGTGGACAGCTCCAAGTTTGATAAGGCTTCCTTCGTTAAGGTTTGCGGATATAACGAGATTGACACTATTGTAACAGAATCCAAGCCCAGCGAAATCTGGCTTGAAAGATTTAAGCAAAATAACGTAAAAATAGTTTACGAAGAAAATAACTGATTTATCGGAGGCAATTATGGCTGAATTAGATAAGAATCAAATTGAGGCGATCGTTCGTCAGGTAATTTCAAACGTTAACGGTGCAAAAACCGAGACGGTTGCTGCTGCAAGCGCGCCCAAAACAACTCTTTCATTTACTTCAACAGAGTATAACGGCAGAAAGTTAGTTGGTATCTATTCTGATATGAATGATGCTATTGCCGCGGCGCAGGAAGGCTATACGGCAGTTCGCAAAATGACTGTTGATCAGAGAGAAAAGATTATTACCGCTATCCGTCAGCTTACCTATGCCGAAGCTCCCATTTTAGCTGAAATGGGCGTTAAGGAAACGGGTATGGGCAAGGTTGAGCATAAGAGACTTAAGCATATCCTTGTTGCTGACAAAACTCCCGGAACGGAAGATATCGTATCTGCCGCAAAAACCGGTGATAACGGCTTGACCTTAGTAGAAATGGCACCCTTTGGTGTTGTTGGTGCTATCACTCCCAGTACAAACCCTTCCGAAACAGTTATTTGTAACAGTATCGGTATGATCGCCGCAGGTAACGGTGTTGTATTTAACCCCCATCCCGGCGCAATTTGTACATCTAACTATGCAGTTGACCTTGTAAACCGTGCTTGCTTCTCTGCAGGCGGTCCTAAGGTGCTTGTGGCTTCAATGGATAAGCCCACCCTTGATTCAGCACAGACAATGTACTCTCACCCCGCTATCCGCTTGCTTGTTTGCACAGGCGGCCCGGGCGTTGTTCGCAGCGTGCTTTCTTCAGGAAAGAAGGCTATCGGCGCAGGCGCAGGCAACCCTCCCGTAATCGTTGACGATACTGCTGACATTGTAAAGGCAGGTAAATGCATTATTGACGGTTGCACCTTTGATAACAACCTTCCCTGCATTGCTGAAAAGGAAGTTTTTGCTTTCCGCTCCATCAAGGATCAGCTTATTACCGAAATGCTTAAAAACGGCGCTTATATGCTTACTAAGGAAGAAGCAGATAAGCTTGTTGACATCGTTTTAGTTGACGTAACAGATAAAAAGACCGGCAAAACCAAAAAGCAGGTTAACCGTAAGTGCGTAGGCAGAGACGCTTCCGTTATTTATGATATGTTAGGTACCGGCAAGAAGCTTCCTGCTGACGTTCGTTGCCTTATCTGCGAAACTAATTTCGAGCACCTTTTCGTTCAGGAAGAGCTTATGATGCCCATTCTTCCTATCGTTACGGTAGATAATATTGACGAGGCAGTTACTCTTGCAGTTAAAGCGGAGCACGGCAACCGTCATACCGCACATATGCACTCAAAGAATATTGATAACCTTACCAAGTTTGCATCTGCTGTTGAAACCACTATTTTCGTTAAGAACGCACCCAGCTATGCAGGTATCGGCTTCGGCGGTGAGGGTCATACAACCTTTACCATTGCAGGACCTACCGGTGAAGGTATCACAAGCGCAAGAAGCTTTACCCGTCAGCGCCGTTGCGTAATGGCAGATAGCTTCAGAATTATCTAATTTACCTTGTGCTTTTAGCACAGATTGGAGAACAAAATGGACGTAAACGTTCAAGCAATTACAGAAGCAGTTATAAAGGCTATCGCCGAGCAGGGCGGACTTAAAAATCCCATTTGCGACGGTGATATTCCCGTAGGCGTTTCTAACCGCCACATACATTTAAGCAAGGCGGACGTGGAAACCTTATTCGGCGCAGGCTATGAGCTTACTCCCTTAAAGGATCTTTCACAGCCCGGTCAGTACGCTTGCAAGGAGACTCTTACAATTATCGGTCCCTCCTTGCGCCCCATTGAAAACGTGCGTGTTTTAGGCCCCGTTCGTTCCGCTTCTCAGGTGGAAATTTCAAGAACGGACTCCTTTACCTTAAAGGTAAAGCCTCCCGTTCGTGAAAGCGGTGACATTGCAGGCAGCGCCCCCATTACCATTATCGGTCCCAAGGGCGTTGTAACCTTAAAGGAAGGATGCATTATTGCTAACCGCCACATTCATATGAGCCTTGAGGACGGCATCAAGTACGGCGTTAAGGATAACGAATACGTTACCGTTGACGCTTGCGGTGAAAGAAAAACAAGATTCTTTGACGTTCAGGTTCGCGTTAGCGACAAGTTCCGATTAGAAATGCATCTTGATACCGACGACGCAAATGCCGCAGGCCTTTCAGGTAAATCAATGGTTAAAATAGTAAAATAATTAAAGGCGGAAATTACTTCCGCCTTTAACCAAATTATTGCGAATAAAATCAAAAAACGATTTCATTATTTGAAGGATAAAAATGTTCAGACTTATTGTTACGGATTATGACGGAACGCTGGTGCCAAAGGGCAAAACGCTTTCGTCAAAATTCTTTACAAAAGTTAATATGCTTTCAAGCCGCGGCAGTATTTTTGCCGTTGCCAGCGGAAGACCGTATAATCAGCTTAAAAAGCTGCTTAGTCCCATTTCCGCCCAAACGGTGTTTATTGCAAATGATGGCGCGCAAATGATGTATAAAAATTGCGTGCTTTATAAAAAGACTGTCTGCAACCTTAAAGCCAAGGAGCTCTGCGCTTTTGCCCTTGATAACGGCTTAACTCCCATTGCCGCCTTGCGTGAAGAAAATAAGGCAATAAAGCAGGAGCACTTTCAGCTTCCTATGTTTTTAAGCAGTGACATTTTTAAGCTTATTTTCCTGAAAAACGGTAAGGACGTTATTAGCGTTAAGAAAAAAGCGGTAGAGCTTGGCTTGCGCGTTTGCTTTGAGGACGACGAATTTTTAGAGGTTTGCCATAAGGACGCCAATAAGGGCGAAGCCGTTAAAAAGCTTATGGAGAAGTTTCAGATTACAGAAAATCAGATGGTGGTTTTCGGTGACGGCGCCAACGACGTTCCTATGATGCTTTTAACTAAAAACTGTATTTGCCCTAAAACCGCAGGAGAATCCGCAAAGCTCGTTGCAACGGGCAAAACAGAAGACGTAGAAGAATATATTTTGAATATAAAATAACCCTGCAATCGAGTGTTGCAGGGCTTTTGCTTTATAAAAAAAGGAAACTGTACGACAGTTTCCTTTTTGAAGTTATATCCACGGCGTTCTGTTAGATGCAAGCTGAATATTGCTTTTGCCGTAAAGTGCTTTTTGAAGCTTCTGCGCGGCAACGGGGAAGTCAACCTTCCAGTACCAGTATCCGTCCTCGGGATTTGTAAAGCCCTTGGCGCATTTGCCGTCGGGAAGCGTCAGCTGTTTGATTTCGTATTTAAGCCAGCCTTCTGCTAAAGCGGTGGTGGCGTAGCCTAAAATATCGGTTGAGGTAAGGCCTGTACGAACATAGGGAATCATAGTGTTAACAACGGAAATCATTTTACCCATATCGTAGTCTTTTGCGCGGTTCAGAATCATCATAAGAACCTTGCGCTGTCTTTCAACACGGCCGTTATCGTCACCCGTTCCGCCCTTACGGATACGCATATAGGTAACTGCGTGGGCGCCGTTAATGTGAACTGTATCGCCCTTGGGGTTAACGTTCCACTTACAAGTGTTTTTAAGGTAATAGGCTTCGGCAGGAGTCAGCGTAACGGTAATACCGCCGATGGCGTCAATAACCTTGGGAATAGATGCAAAGTTAACAAGTGCATAGTTGTCAATAACAACCTTGTAATAGCGCTCAATCATCTGAATAAGCTTTTCGGGGCCTGCATAAAGCTGATGGTGAAGCTTCTGATAAGAGCCTTTGTTATTAAGAATAATGTAGCTGTACTGGTCACGTAAAAGTGAAACCAGGTTAATAGTTTTCGTCAGCTTGTTGATTGAAAGAATACACATAGCGTCGGCACGGCTATTCTGGGCAAGATTAGTGTTATCCATACCGATTAAAAGAATGTTGATGACGTTACCGTCACGCACGGGCTCGCCGTTGTTCATCCAGTTTTTAATGTTGCTTTTAAGGTTATTAAGAGCAGAAGGACGGATAACGGGTGCTTGCGTCTGATTAGGGTCAGGTGTAAAGTTAATATCGGGAGTTTCCTCTTCTTCCACGGGAATAGTGGGGTGTGTGTCGCCTCCGTCAATAATGGTGGTGTCGTCAATATCAACGCCCTGGTTTCTGTCATAGCCGTCACCGTCTGTCATCTGACCGAAAAAGGAATGCCAGCCCAGCAAAAGACCGCCGGTTAAAACTATTACTATTGAAAGGGCAACTGCAATTACCTGCAGCCACCAGCTTACTCTGTCACGAGTATCAAATAACATAACAAAAAACGCCTCCAAGTTGCATTTTAGTCGCATTTTAGTTTATTATACACCATTTTCCACCATCTGTACACCTATTTTATTAAAAAAATATTAAGATTTACAAAATATTAATCATTGACTAACTATTTTCTTTGTGATAATATCTAAAAGAAGACTGCGTAAAGCAGTTAGGATTGGAGAATTATGAAGGAAAAAACCGTTACCGTTTTGCTTGCCACCTTCAACAGTGAAGAGTATATTGCCGAGCAAATTGAAAGCCTGATAAAACAGACGCATCAGAATTTTTCCGTGCTCGTTCGTGACGACGGCTCAAAGGACGGCACCAACAAAATAGTTGATGAGTTTATTAAAAAGGACAGCCGCATTAAAAGATTAGATAGCGAAAGCCCTGCAGGAAGTGCCCAGGGGAACTTTATGCGCCTTCTTTTGCAAGCTGAAGACAGCGATTATTATATGTTTTGCGACCACGATGACGTTTGGTGTGAGAATAAAATAGAAAAAACGCTTGAGAAGATGCTCGAAATAGAAAGAAACAATAGTCCCGCTCTTGTGCACAGTGATCTGTTCGTTGTTGACGGAAAGCTCAACGTGATTTCCGATTCCATGTTTGCTTCGCAGAAGCTTTCAAAGCACCAAATGCTTAAAAATACGCTTATACAAAACAACGTAACGGGCTGCACAATGATGATAAACCGCGCGCTTAAAGAGCTTGCCTGCAAAAAGAAGAACACAGAGCAAATGCTTATGCACGATTGGTTTTTATCAATTCTTGCCTGCGCCACGGGCAACGTGGGCTTTGTGGATGAACCGCTTATTCTGTACCGTCAGCACGGCGGCAATCAGGTGGGCGCAAAGGATGCTTCAAGCGCCGAATATATCGCAAAAAAGGCAATGGATTCCAAGGGGAACAAAAACAGCCTTCAGGGAACCTTTGCCCAAGCAAAAATGATTGCAGAACTTTATAAAGAAGAACTGGGTGAAAACTATGCAGTTATTAAAGCCTACGGTGAAATGCTTGAGCAGGGCAAATTCAAAAGAATACAAACCTGCATTAAATACGGTTTTTGGAAAAACACCTTAATCAGAAAAATAGGACAGATAGTTTATCTGTAACACTTAAACCTTGACGCTTTTGTCAAGGTTTATTTTTTATAAAAATTTGCCCAACCGTTTGGCTGGGCAAAAGCAATATTATTCTTTATTATCTGCAACGTATTTATCCCATAAATTATAAGTTTCGGTGTTGTCAAGGGCGTGAAGCAGTTTTTCTTTAATATCGGGATAAGTCTTTTGCAAGGTTGAAATTAAATCCTTAATATCCTGCCTTGAGGTTTTGCCGTCAATGGGGCAGGGGGCGTTTGTTATTGGCAATTCGTTATCATTTGCACAACCGGTTAAAATGCTTTCGGGAACGAACACAAAGGGGCGGATAACCGTTAAATCAATGCGCGAAAGATAAGTTCTCGGTGAGAAAGTATTCATTCTGCCCTCGAAAAACAGACTCATTATCAAGGTTTCAATAGCATCGTCTGCGTGGTGGGCGAGAGCAACCTTGTTGCAACCGTTTTCCTTGGCAGCGCTATTAAGTGCACCTCTGCGCATATTTGCACATAGAGCGCAGGGGTTCTTTTCCTTGCGGATAGAGAACACAACCTCGCCGATTTCGGATTCAACACGGATATATTCAATTCCAAGAGATTTGGCAAACTCTTCGATGCGGGAAGTATCAAAGGGCTTAAAGCCTAAATCGACCGTTATTGCCAATAACTCGAAATCCTTTTTGCAGAATTTCTTGTAAATGGAAAGGGCAAACAGAAGCATAAGGCTATCCTTGCCCCCTGAAATACCTACGGCAATTTTATCGCCGTTTTCTATTAAACCGAATTTTTCGTCTGCTCTGCGGATTGAGCCCAGAACTCTTTTAATATCTGATTTTCCCATAAAACCTCCCGCAAAAGTTTTTACGAAAATCAGTTTATCATATTTTTTAGTTTTTCGCAAGAAAAAACTACATTGCCATCTGTCCCGAATCGGTACCTATTATGCGGAATGAAACCTTTTCCTCACCGTCAAGAGCGGAAACGTAAACGGCGTAGCGCATATCCTTATACTTGCCGAAAAATTCCCAGCACAAAAGCTCCTTGTTATTTACGGAGATAAGGCATTTTCGTGCGGAGGAAAGGGCAAAATCCTCCTTAAGATTCTGCGCCGCCTCTTCCTTTAATACCATAATATCCTCAATGGTTCTTTCCTGATGGTTAATTACGTAGCTTTTACCCTCAAATCCTACGATTTCACCGTTATCGAGAGCAACCTTGATTTTGAAAAGGTCGGGATAAACAATCACGTCGTCAATTACGGGCGCAAAGTTAAACACGATAAAGTTGCCGTAATATTCCTGCCATACGTTTTCAATTTTGCCGTAATTAAGCTTGTTTGCAAAATCCAGAGCGCGCTCTAAGGCTTGCTCCAAAGTTAAAACGCTTTCCTGCGCTGCACGGGAGGAAAGGTACATCAGAAGCATTCCGCCGTTTTTAGTTATTTGGCAGTATTTTTCTTCTGCCGAAAATTCGTATGCAGGCAACGCGCCCTTAACCTCTTTTGAAAATTCTAAGCCAAGATTAAGGGAAGAAACAAATTCTGTGGCTTGCTGAACGGAAACCTCTGCCCGTTTTTCCTTGGGAGTGTTGCTTTCCTGCCCGTCGGAAAAGGGGCCGTCAAAAATAACCGACGGATATTCTATTACGTTTTCGTCCACGTTGCCGAAAAGACCCTCGCTGTCTGTCTCCTCGGGAGAAAACTCCGTCAGCTTAATTTCTCCCGACAGCACCTGACTTTCGCATATTGCCAGCTCCGCGTTTACCTTTTGCGCCGTTTCTAAAAACTGAAGCATCTGAATAGAAAAATTTTCGGGCAGAACGCCGTCTAAAGAGAAGCTTTTAAGAATCGTAGCGCAGTATGAGGAAAGCTGATTGGTAAATTTCAGCGTGCTTTGTATTCCCGTTGACACGATAGGAAGCTTTGAAAGAGCTTGGGAGCAGGCGGCGCTTTTCAGCGCGAGGCTTGAAAGCAAATTAACGGTAGTACGTTGGTTGGTGGTAATTAAAATTTTAGAAAGGTCAGCCTCAAGATTGCGCATCTCGCTAACTGCATTCTGGAAGGATTCCTGCATTGTGTTTTCAAGGCGGAGCTTTGTTTCAAGAGCCTTGTTGGATTCCAATATTGCCGCAACGCTTACACCGCATAAAAGGGCAAACAAAACAAAAATGAGAACGAATAACAGTATCTTTTTCATATTTTACTCCGGATTACTCAAGAATTTGTGCTAAACTTGTTATCTGCAAAACACGTGGTTGCCAACTGTTAATGTCACTTCCTTGCTCAGCATCCACTTGTTTGTGGCGGTTTTGGGATTGTAATAGTAAACGCAACCGTCGGTAGGGTCCCAGCCGTTAAAGGCGTCACGGGCGGCGCGGATAGCCTGCTCGTCGGGAGAAAGGTTTATCTGTCCGTCACTTACTGCGTCAAAGGCTCCCGGCTGATACACAACACCTGCAACGGAGTTGGGGAAATTCGGGTCCTTTACTCTGTTAAGAATTACCGCCGCAACGGCAACCTGCCCTAAATAAACCTCGCCCCGCGCTTCGCCGTAAACGGCGCGGGCAATTAAATAAATATCAGAGTCGCTTATATTTGCCGAGGACTGAAGTCCCAGCTTTGCCAGGGTTTTAGGCCCTGCGATACCGTCTGCAGTCAGACCTGAATCCTTTTGAAACTGAATAACGGCAGACCGTGTTTTTGCACCGAATATTCCGTCGGCGGCACCTGCGTCGTAGCCCTTGTTATTCAGGGCAATTTGCAGCTCCTTAACCTGCTGACCGCGGCTTCCTGAAGACAAGGTTGCACCATAAACGCAGACAAAAAGCAGGGAAACAACTAAAAACAGAGCAAAAATCTTTCTCATAAAACACCTATCCTTTCAAGAAATTCAACGAAAAACCATTTGTATTGAGGCTTGTTCTCCTTTGAGGTGGTATAGCACATGGCAGGAAATGCCACACACCACCAGTTACGCCCCTGCCCGCTGCCGATAGAAATTATTAAGGCGGTGTATTCTCCCTCGGGATAAACCCTTTGGTTATAGGTTTTTTCGGGGAAATATTCCTGCTTAAGCTCAACGCTTACGTTGCATTTTGCGGTTGAACGGGCAATTTCTTCTAAACGGGGGATATTTTCTTTTATTATGCTTTCGGCTTCGCTTTTCGTTTTAGCCTGCACCAAAAGTGGCGCAAGAAATTCGTTGATTTCATCACGCACCAAAAGCTTAACCTGCTGGTCGCCTTCGCTGTTGCTGTTGGCGCGGATATGTATTCGCACAACGTCGCTCTTGGCATTAACGTTAAAGCACGTTAAAACTAAAGTAATAATCACAAAAATAACGCTTAAAATTTTTTTCAAACAAATCATTCCTTTCAAAAGGGAATTATTGTCAAACATTCTTCCGTTTATACAGCCCTTAAAAAATTTTCGTAAAAATAGTCAAATTTCTGCTTGACATAAACGAGCATTCCATATATAATATGCTTGTTTTCTGGGTGTGGCGCAGTTTGGTAGCGTGCATGAATGGGGTTCATGAGGCCGGAAGTTCAAGTCTTCTCACCCAGACCAGAAAAAAGCACACATTTGTCTACCGGACAAATGTGTGCTTTTTTCAACGAAATTTGCCCTTGCGGGCAAGTGAAATAGCTCCGCTGTGAAATATTTGCTCCGCAAATGTGAAATATTCGCTGACGCGAATGTGGGCAAATTTCATTTCACATTGCGACCAAAGGAAGCAATATTTCACAATTCACGCAGTGAATTATTTCACATTCGGCGCAAGCCGAATATTTCACTGCAAACCTACCGCAACAAGTTTCGGATGATATACAAGGCTACGCCTTGATTTATTTGCGAGAGTGTGGTATAGTTAAAAAGAAAGGAGGAGTAGATATGCATTTTGATTTTTTGAAAGAATTATTTTCAGAATATGACATTGACATTTGTGTTAAAGATGATACCGAAACCGTTTATATAAGGAATAGTCTGTTTCATTTTCCAATAGTGATTGACTATTACCCTGACGATTACTACAAATATCTTTTGCGTTTTGCAACACAACATAGAGATACCTCTTCAAAAGACGATTTGATAAGCTATATTTCCTCTTTTGCAAATGCAGAAAAGGCTGCTATTGAATTTTACAAAGACGGGGTGAACTGTTTTGGTGGTGAAATTGAGACCTCTGTTTTGGATGATTTGACTTACGATTCTTTAAGGTTTAAGTTTGGTTACCACGATCTCAAAGACTATACGTTTAGCGTAAGGGCATGGGACAAAAGATTTTGTTTTGATGCCCATTTTGAAAAAGATGCTTCTGGCAATGTAACCATTGTGAAAAAATTTGTATCAAAATTATAGTCATTAGCCAGAAAAAAGACCTTATCGAAAGACGAGGTCTTTTTTTAACTAAGTGTGCCTTGTGGCACGATAAGCACACCTTCGGCGCGTGAAGCGATGCGTCGCATCGTTAAGTGCCTGCGGGCGTGGGTGGCACACTTAACTTCATTTTGTGCGACAGCACAAAACTTCACTATGCCCACGGCGTAACTTCACATCGGCGTTAGCCGATACTTCACTAAAAATGTAAGAATTCGAATTCATACTCAATAATGCCGAAAATATCTTTTTTGTAGCACATAGACATAAAAAGCGGCAAGCAGAGCTTGCCGTTTTTTCTTCATCGTGAAAGCAAAGCATTTTTATTGTGGTGGGGCATCTTTTGCGCACAAACTTTTATTTATTTTTGCAAAAGTTGTTTACAAAAGACGAAACGTATATTATACTGTATTATATAGTAATATTATATTGGTGTATTATTGTCTTTACAGGGCAAAATTAAGGAGAGGGCTTATGCTTAAAAGATTTTTATATAAATTTCTTTTATTTGCGGTTATAGTTGCAACCGTAACGGTTTCCGTTCAGGCGAAGCCTATTCTTCAGTCTTCGTCAGGTCAACCATCAATCGTTGGCGTAGGCGGTATCGCTATTGATTTAGATACTGATTCTATTTTATATGCTAAGAACATTAACAAGCAGTGTACTCCCGCCAGCTTAACTAAAATGATGACGCTTCTTGTTGCCTATGAGCAGACCAAGGGCAGACACGATGAGCTTATTACCGTTACAAGCGAAATGATAGATATTCCTGAGGGCTCATCAAGTGCAAACCTTAGCGTAGGAGATAAAATAAGCATAAGAGATTTGTTCTCTGCTATGATGCTTCCCAGCGGAAACGATGCGGCAAAGACTTTGGCTTTCGTTGTTTCGGGCGGAGAAAAAGCGTTTGCTACTCTGATGAACGAAAAGGCGCAGGAGCTGGGAATGGAAAATTCTCACTTCGTAAACGCTCACGGCTTTGATGCTAAGGCGCATTACACTACCACTTACGATTTGGCACTGCTTGCAGCGGAGCTTGCTTCTAATCCCGAGCTTGTGAAAATATTTTCAAAGGTAAGCTATACTGCAACGGTGTATCCTAAAGGGGATATGAATGCCGAAAGCAAGGTAACCTATTACAACACTAACCTGCTTTTGCGCGAAGGCTCAAGTCCATACCCCGGCTTTAAGGGAATTAAAACGGGATATACTTCAACTGCAGGTAACTGCCTTGCAACCTTTTACGAAAGAGACGGCAGAAGAATAGTTATAGTCGTAACCAATTCACTGAAGGGGGACAGAGACCCTGACACTGTTGCCATATTAAAGCATTGCCTTACTAATTTCGATACCTTTAACGCCAACGAGATTCTTCCTCAGAAGAAGATTGTTGTTGATATTGAAAATGCCGATAAGGAAGACGAATCAAACGGTCAGCTTGAAATTTATATTCAGAAAAATGATGAGGATAAATTTGTAACTGTTACCGGTGACGATGGCACCAAGATACGCGCCTTTGATGATAAAACCGTATCTGTGCGGTATCCTAATATTCAGGCACCCGTAATTGCAGGTCAATATGTGGGTGACGTGGAATTTGTTTATAAAAACGAGGTTATCTACGTTGCGCAGGCGGTGGCGGCACGAAACGTTGATGCGGAAATTCCCACCTTTGAGGACTTGACCTCCCTTGGAATTAAGGGTAAAGTAAGAATTTCCTTTGGCTTTTTGTTGAGCCCATATTTCCTTATTCCGTTTTGTATTATTATCGGTTTGGCAGTTTTAATAATGTTGGCACTGTTCTTGCGTAAGCGTCAAATGCTTCGTGTCCGCGCAAGGCAGAAGAATTTAACAGGCAGGCGCAGAAAAAGAGGCTCACGCCCCGGTAACAGAACTATGTTGTAAGAAATAGATTTAATTACAAAAGGACGGCACAAAATGAAAATCGGTTTTGATAACGAAAAATATTTGAAATTGCAATCGCAGCATATTCAGGAAAGAATTGAAAAGTTCAACGGCAAGCTTTATCTTGAGCTTGGCGGTAAGCTTTTTGACGATTTTCACGCATCCCGAGTTCTTCCCGGCTTTGAGCCTGACAGTAAGATTAAAATGCTTCTGCACTTAAAGGACTGTGCCGAAATCATTATTGCCATTAATGCAGGAGACATTGAACGAAACAAGATTCGCGGAGATTTAGGTATTTCCTACGATAACGACGTGCTCCGCCTTATTGACGCTTTCGGAAACTTAGGCTTGACCGTTTCAAGCGTGGTGCTTACCTGCTACACCGGTCAGTATGCCGCCGATATGTTCAAAAAGAAGCTTATTAACCTTGGAGTTAAGGTATACCTTCATTATCCTATTGTGGGATATCCTAATAATATTCCTTTAATCGTAAGCGAGGACGGCTACGGCAGAAACGAATATATCGAAACCACGAAGCCCCTTGTTATAGTTACTGCGCCCGGCCCCGGAAGCGGAAAGCTTGCAACTTGCTTGTCTCAGCTTTATCACGAGCACAAGCGGGGCATTACTGCAGGATACGCAAAGTTTGAAACCTTCCCGATTTGGAATCTTCCCCTTAAGCATCCCGTTAACCTGGCTTATGAAGCCGCAACGGCAGATCTTAACGACCTTAATATGATCGACCCCTTCCACCTGGAAGCTTACGGTGAAATGACCACCAATTATAACCGTGACGTTGAAGCATTCCCGCTTCTTAAGGCAATACTTGAATCTATTTTAGGCTCAAGCCCCTATAAGTCACCTACGGATATGGGTGTTAATATGGCGGGCAAATGCATTTTTGACGATGAAGCCGTGTGTGATGCGGCAAAGCAGGAGATTATCCGCCGCTATTTCAAAATTAAGTGCGATAAGGTGCTCGGCAACGTAGGGGAAAGCGCCATCAGTAAGGTTGAGTCCATTATGAAGCAGGCAAGCGTCAGCGTTGAAGACCGAAAGGTAGTTAAGCCTGCGCTTGATAAGGCACAGCAGGTTGACAACCACGCGGTAGCTATTGAGCTGGATAACGGAAAGATAGTTACCGGCAAAACAAGCAACCTTTTAGGCTCTGTTTCAGCGGCACTTCTTAACGCTATGAAGCTTATGGCAGGCATTGATGACGACGTTCCGCTTATTTCACAAACCTTTATTGAGCCTATCGTTAAGCTTAAAAGAGAGACCTTCGGCTCCTTAACCTCCCACCTTAATTCTAACGAAATGCTTATAGCTCTTTCGTCTTCTGCGGTGGTAAATCCTCAGGCAAATAAGGCATTGGAAACTATTTCGCGTCTTCGCGGAATGCAGATGCACTCTTCCGTTATGCTTTGCGATGCTGACGAAAAGGTGCTTAAAAAGCTTGGAGTTAATTACACCTGCGAGCCTATTCGCAGAACTAAAAGTTCATATTAAATAAATAAGCACCTGCTTTGAGGCAGGTGCTTTTAATGTTTTGGTGAGTTATACTATCAAATGCAACATTAAATAAAAAAGAACCCGGAGTTAATTAACTCCGGGCTTGAAAGTGTTACACTTAGTTTGAAAATGTAAAGTTTTATTTAGCTTATCGTAACGTGAAGCTGTGTGGGAGAAACTATTTGTGCACTAACGCTGGAAGCAAAGGAGGAGTTTAAGGTAACCACGGGAGTCAGCTCATAAATGCCCGCTTCCTTTCCTAACAGAGAAAGACGCACGATAATGTCAGTGGCTTTAACGGAGCTTAAAACCGATTTAGGTGCCGTTACGGAAACTGAGGCTTTAATATCAATATTTCCGTCAGCAGAAATATTAACCGTTTTGCCTGAGGAGGTTATAACTGCCGTGTGTCCGCTTGCAAGGTTTGAAACAGAGACGGGGCATTCGAAGGTTACGGTTTCCTTCTTTTCGGAAATGGTTATTTTTGCTTGAGGAGCTTCGGAAACAAGAGAAATTCCTGCAGGAAGTATCAGCTGAGCTTGTTGCTGGAAGGATTCACTTTTTCCTAAAATATCTATGGGACGGATATTGAGCTCGGTTAAGTTGGCAATATCGTCAGCGTGGCCGCAAACGGTAACCTTGCCAACCGAAACACCGGTAAATTCATATCCCTCGGCGACCTTGCCTGAGTTTTTAATTGAGCCGTTGGTGTTAACGGGAAGCTCCTTAAGGGTTTGCACGTCCATATCAACGGTAACGGAGGAACCCTCGAATTTTATGGGGTTATTGTTTTCGTCAACGAAACGGCAAGCCTGATTTATAATTTGTCCGTCGGTTAAAAGAGATAAGTCCACGTCCACAAGCGCTTTGGAAATTCGTTCAACGTAATAGCTTGAGCCGGAAATGCTTACGTTTTCGGGCATTTGCGGATGCAGAGAGGTTAAGCCTTCGGGAAGCGCATTAAGCTTGTTTAACTCTAAAGGAACCTCCTTGGTTGCTATTTTATCGACGGTTACGTTTATTGTTCTGGGCTCAACGGAAATAAGCGTAGCCTCTGCAACGTTAGAAAACGTAACCCCAACGTTTACGCCTGCCGCACCGTCGGTAGTAATCTTTGAAACGTCAATGCTTGCAAACACAACGCTTTCGTCAATGTACATAAACTCGGAATATTTTGCGCTTACCTTTACCGTAATAACGGGCGGGTTTTCACTGAATTTGTCGCGCAGGGTAAAGCCGTTGCTCTCCAAGGTTTCAAGACCCTGCAGGGCTACGGGAATATCCCGAAGAGTTTTCGTTCTTTCGGGGTTCGTCTGAATAGTAACGAAGCTCCAGAGAATAATGGCAAATACTGCCGCCGCAACCTTTAACAGAAGGTTGTTTGTAAAATATGACGCAATGGGACGCTTGGAGGAATTATTCTTTCTCATCTTCTTCGTCCTCCTTGGAAAACACCTTTTCAATAAGCCTTGTAAGAGCGGACTTAGCCGTTTCTTCGGGCTGAGAATAGATTTTTGTCAGCAATGCACGAAGCGCATCGGAATCAAGATAGCGGTTAAGATTGCCGTTTCGGGCAGAAGAAATAACGCCCGTTTCCTCGCTTACCACAATAACGATTGAGTCGGAATGCTCGCTCATACCCAGTGCCGCTCTGTGCCTGGTGCCTAAGGTCTTTTCTATGTTGGGGTTTTCCGATAAGGGCAGGAAGCAGCCTGCGGCGGAAATCTTTGAGCCGGTTATTATCATAGCACCGTCGTGCAGGGGAGTTTTGGGCTCAAAAACGTTTTCAATCAGTCCTGCGGAAATCTCTGCGTTAAGGGTAACACCTGAAGCAATAATATCTTTTATATCGGTCTTTTGCTCAAAAACTATCAGCGCACCAACCTTTCTCTTTGCCAGGCGGTTAATGGCGGACATAAACTCGTTCACCGTTTTTTCCGTATCGGCAGAGTGAGAGAAGCTGTCGGCAAGCTTGCCGCGGCCGAAGTTTTCAAAAAGAAGACGGATTTCAGGCTGGAAAAGAATTACCACAACGATAATACCTGATGTAAAGATTGAGCTTAACAACCAGGTTATAGTGGGAAGACCTATCCAGGAGGCAATAGCAAGGGCTAAAACAAGCAACGCCAAGCCCTTGAAAACGTGAATAGCCTTCGTGTTCTTAAACAGCTTTAATATTTGATACAGGACCGTGCCTACGATGAAAATATCTATTATATCAATGATATTTATTGCACCGGAGGTAAGCCAGGAACCAATTCTTGTAAAGAAATCGCTCATAAAAATACTCCTTATTGGCAATGGTATATTTACCTATTTTATATAATACCACATATCTGCCAAAAATGAAAGAGTAAAATTAAAAAGTTGCAAATAAAAATAATTACGCAAGTGCGTATACGCTACAATGGAAAAAGTCATACAATTATTTTGAGGTGAGAATTATGAGCGTCAAAGATGTTGTTGCCGAAAGATTCAAAAATATATGTGATGAAAGAAATATAAAAATAAATGAATTAGCAAATATTTCGGGCGTTACGCCGTCTACTGCGTACAGTATGATGGATGCGGGCAGACGCGATATTTCCATAACAACCATTAAGAAATTCTGTGACGGATTGGAAATAACTTTAGGGGAGTTCTTTTCTGCTCCTGAGTTTGACGGCTTGGATCAGGAAATTAAGTAAAGCGGGATGTTAGGTTAGCCAAACATTGCAACCGGTTCAAGTTACAATAATTAGGCTATCCGCTAAGATTACTTGCCTATCAAGATTTGTCAAAAATCTT
Organism: Clostridia bacterium; assembly: GCA_017502165.1. Taxonomy (GTDB): domain Bacteria; phylum Bacillota; class Clostridia; order Christensenellales; family QALW01; genus UMGS1322. The sequence goes on along the minus strand of JAFVVO010000031.1, from coordinate 31,597 downwards.
GTGGCGGAATTTTATAAAACGTGGTATAATCCTTTTCAGGCAGTTCGTAACCATCCTGCCTTGGCGCGTATGCGCTCTAAAACAAAACTAAGGAGAATTGAAAAAATGAAAATGTCAGTTAAACAGTTGGCACGGGGCGGCTGTATTGCCGCTTTGTACGTGGCGCTTACGCTTTTGCTTGCGCCTATTTCCTTCGGAAGCATGCAATTAAGAGTATCAGAAATTCTTACGGTGCTTCCCTTTGTTATGCCCGAAGCGATCTGGGGGCTTAGTATCGGTTGCTTCATTTCAAATATTTTGTGCAGTAGCTTTTTAGATGCGGTGTTTGGAACCTTAGCAACGCTTTTGGCGGCAATTTGTACTGCAAAAATAAGAAAAATGTGGTTTTCTCCCTTACCTGCGGTAATCTTTAATGCGGTTATCGTCGGGGCGGTGGTAACAATGATGTCGGTGGAGTTTACTCTTACTGCATATTTGCTTATAAGCTTAAGTATTGGCGTCAGCCAGCTTATAGTGTGCTATTGCGGCGGAATACCGCTTCTTGTAATGATAAATAAGCTCTCGGAAAAAATAGATTTTCTGAAATAAAATTCTAAAATAAATGATATCATTCAGTGTAAAATTCGGTTGTTGAAAAAGGCAACCGAATTTTATGTTTACCGTTCAAAAAATCAAAATAAAAGTAAAAAAATGGCAAAAAAGTTTAATTCCAAAGCAATATTTACAGTTTGTTAACAAACTAAGCAAAAAAATTATTGAATAAGTTTTGACGCCGTGTTATAATTTAATCAAACGTGCGGTATAGCACAAAAATATAAGGAGGAAATCACAAAATGAAAAAAGCTCTCAAATTTTTATTTGTGGCTGCACTCATTGCTCTGATGATGGTTTGCGCTGTAGCTTGCGGCGGCAACGGTGATAGCAATGCTACCCCCACTCCCGCTCCCAACAGCAACGATTCTTCTGCCGGCGGCAACTTTACAAAGCCCGGTGAAACCTATAGCTTCACTTCCTGGCAGTACAATTCAACCAACCCCTATGCAGACGACGATGAACGTAGCCAGGCAATGCGTGAAAGAGTAGAAGCTATTCAGACTTCTTACGGCATTACCATTGAGTTTGTTCCCGGCTCCAGCCAGGGTGCTATGCTTCAGTCAGCTTTCCAGGGTATGCCTGAAATCACAGGCCAAAAAGAAGGCGGCTTGCATACAATGATGAACACCTACCTCTATCAGGGTAACGCAGGTGTTTGCCTTACAGCTCTTTCTGACCATTCCGACGTTTATAACCTCAAAGATGAGAACAAGTTCAACGTATATTCACAGTATGACCTTTGCGAATATAACGACAAGCTTTGGTTCTTCATTCCTTGGGAAATCGGTATCCACTTCGAGTGCGGCGGTAACGCTTTAGTATTCAACAAGAAGCTTATCGAAGCAGCAGGCTCATCTGCAGAAGAAATCTACAAATGGGTTGACGAAGGCACTTGGACTTGGGATAAGTTCGAAACTCTTCTTTCCGCTACCACCATTCAGGCTAAAGGCCAGTACGGTATCGAAAGAGGTAACGAAGCTTTAGTTATGTGGTCACTTGCTAACTCAAACGGTACTGAATTCGTTCGTAAGGAAACTCTTCCCAACGGTCAGATTCAGGATACATTCGTTTATTCCGGCGACAAGGGCGACAGACTTATGCGTGCTTATGACGAGTTCATTAAGTTCAAGAACCAGGGCTGGATGGAACCCACCTACTATTCTACCGGCGCAAAAGAACCCCTTGAGCACTTCCTTGCAGGTCAGGTTGCATTCTTCTACAACGGATATTCAACCAACCCCTTAAAGGAAATTGCTAAGGCTGAGTTCGATTACGGTATTGTTCCTTGGCCCAAGGGACCCGATAACGCAGCTAACGAAAACAAGTATTATTCATTCTTCCCCCACATGAACCCCTACTGTGTATTCCGTGACACTGAAGGCAACGTAAAGGGCGCTGTACAGATTCTTTGCGAACTCTACACCCCCATTTACGATAAGAATAGCCAGGAAGCTATCGACCTTTACGAAGACGAAAAGATGCAGTACGGTCGTGACCAGGATTCAAGAGACAACATCGATATTGTCGAGAACAACAAAGAGCACTTCCGTGTATTCATGTACAGCTTTGCTCCCGTTTCACTCGGCAATGCAAACAGAGTTTGCGACGCTCTCTTTGGTAAAGGTGAAGATGACATTCTTAACCAGACTCAGTCTGCTCAGACTTACTTCAGCGGTATCGCAGGCGCTATCAACAACGCTATCGAAATCCGTTCACCTTATTCCTGGAAGTAATTCTTGAAAAATTTATTCCCCGAAGCAATTCGGGGAATTTTTTTATTTTGGCTGATCCATACAAAACGCGCACCGACACAATATTGCAATAAAGCAGTTTCTTTTTAATTAAAGAAGAATGATTTTGTCGTTACAAGCAAAAAATGTCGAACGAAATATAATAAATACGGCACAAACATATTGCTTTTTCTTGACATAAATGGTAAAATATTACAGTAAATATATGCAGATTTATGATAAACAAAAAGGGAAAAAGGAGTATTATTATGAAGGAAACTGAAAAAACAAAAATTTTGATTGTTGATGACAGTCAAGAGGTACGTGAACGTTTAAGCAGTACGTTTGATAAAATGCCGGAGGTCGAAATCGTTGGAACCGCCGCTAACGGTATGACGGCAATAGAGATGATAAGCAGATTAAAGCCTGAGGTAGTTATTTTAGATATTATTATGCCTCAGCTTGATGGCTTTGGAGTAATGGAATATCTTTGTGAGCATAATATTATGCCCAAGGTTATAGTGCTCTCTGCTTTAACCCAGGAGAACTTTGTTTTCAGAGCATTGGGGCTTGGGGCAAAATTCTACATAGCAAAGCCCTTTGACGAGGAGAATCTTAAAAATCGCGTCCGCGACGTTATAAATCTTAACGGCGAAAACGTGGTGGCGGTGCAGCAAAGGAGCGCCTCCGTATCCACTCTGGATGAAAAAATAAGCAGTGTGTTTATTTCCATCGGCATACCCGCCCACATCAAAGGCTATCATTTTCTGCGTGAAGCGGTAAAAATGGTTGTGGAAAATCCCGATTCCATAAACAGAATTACCAAGGAACTGTATCCCGGAATTGCAAGGAAGTTCACCACGTCATCTTCCAAAGTAGAAAGAGCCATTCGCCACGCCATTGAGGTAGCGTGGACAAGGGGAAGAATAGAAAATATCAACGATATGTTCGGCTTTAAGGTTTACGGTAAAAACGATAAGCCCACCAACGGTGAATTTATCGCGTTAATTGCCGATAAGCTGATGCTGGACAACCTTTCGTTAAAAATAAGCTCTTAAAAAGAGCAAAATGCTTTTAGTGTTTGATATCAAAAAAAGGTCTGCGCGAGCAGGCCTTTTTAAGTAACCGCGTTGGCGGAAAAGATAAATAAAAGAATTAACACAATAAGCAGAAGAAATGATCTCATTTTAGCCTCCAAGGTAAAAAAACGGTAAAATCAGGGCGGAGAAAAGGCAAAGAAAAACCGAAGGTCTCCTCAGACGCAGGCAGGAAAAATCCTTCTCCAAAAAATAAATGGTCAAAAACCAAAGTAAAAAGGGAAGACAAATGCCAAGGGAATAAAAATATACTTCCAATATGCTTTCGTGGGCGTGGGCGGAGTTCGGTATAAAGCCTGTAAAAAAGGCTAATGCCCAGGAAACTGCCGGAAAAAAGGCGGAGGAAAGCCTTGTAAGAAAAATAATACTGCATAAAAGGAGAAAAATCCCCGCAAGCAATCCCTTTTCCATCGTTTTAAGAGTTAAAAAAGAAGTAAAGGGCAAAAAAACAAGCACCTCGGCTATGCTGATAAGCGGCGAAAGAGGGTGCCGAGCGTTGATTATGCAGGCAAAAATAAAGAAGCCGAGGGAGATTGAAAGCGGCAGGCCAATAGGCGAAATTGACCACAAAACGCCTTCAAAAAACGGAATAAAATTCATTTTTCCTCCTTGCGTTTTCTTTTTATTGTGGGCAAAAAAGCACAGTTTATCCAAAAAAAGCGTCTTGGCATTGCCAAGACGCTTTTTGCGTGTTCGATTTAATTATTTTAACAAGTAATCGTATTTTGCCTTATCCTTGTTTCTGCGGAAAAGAACGAAGCGGGCGCCGATTATTTGCACGCTTTCACTGTTTGTTGCCTCTGCCAGCTCAAAAGCGGCTTCACGGCTTGATAAGGGGGCAGTTTCAAGCACTCTCAGCTTTATAAGCTCACGGGCTTCAAGAGCGCTGTCCGTCTGGGCAATAAGGTTATCGTTAATTCCGTCCTTGCCGACTTGGATAATAGTTTCCATTTTATTTGCGCAGGCTCTCAGGCTTGCACGCTGTTTGCTTGTAAGCATAATTTTATTCCTTTCAGAACGATTAATTAAGAGTAAATATATTTTACACGCTTTATTTGATTTGTCAACCGAATAAAAAGGCAAATATTACAAAAATATTACATTGACAATTAAAATACAATGTTATATAATATATTCAGTATGAAATTGTACGAAAACTGTTGAAATACGTAAGAAAATTCCGAGGCAGTAAACTGCTTTGATAGGAGGCGAAGAAATGAAGGAGTTTTTTACTAACGTTTGGAAGGATATGACATTTTCCGCCATATTAACCGTGCTTGCCGGTTTGCTTATAACGGTGTTTTATTCCGTTGCCATCAATTTCGTGTGCATAGCAATCGGTCTTGCCGTTGCGGTTTTAGGCATAGTTTGTATTGTGAAATATCTTCGCAGTGCTCAGCAGGATAATAAATACGAGCTTTTAATCGGATTAATTGCCGGTGCCATAGGCATTTATATTATATCCAATCCTGCATTTTTGCAGAATCTTGTGGCGGTTGCCATTGGAATAGTTATTCTTTTCCACGGTATTTTAGATTGCCAGAGTACTGCAAAGCTGTATAGAAACAAGTATAAATACTGGTTTATAGCACTTATTATGTCGGTTATAACCATAGGCACAGGAATTGCACTTATAATTTTGAAAAACCAGGCAATACAAACCTTAGCGGTAGTAATGGGCATTATGCTTATGGTTGAAGGTGCTCTTAACGTCTGGATTGCAGTAAAGGTAAAGAAGTTCAATGATTAAGTTAAAGAAGATTTTATGCGCAGCATTATGCTTATTGGTGCTTTTTGCTGCAGGCTGTAAGACCAACGATACCTCGGGAGTAGTGGAGCCTATCGGAAGGCTTGCGCTTATTACCACTGCTCTTGAGCTTGAAACTGACTATAACTATGCTGACGTTTGGGAAGGCATTGTAGATTGCGCCACCACTAACAGTATCGATTACGGCTATTACCGTCCCTCTGAAATGACCGAGGCGGATATTGAAGAGCAGTTTGACTGCGCGGCAAAGGAAGGCGCCACCGTCATCGTTTGTATGGGAGACGTGTTCGGTCCCACCATTGCCAAGATGCAAGCTAAGTATCCCGAAGTTAAGTTTATCGCCATTGACGTTTCACCCTCCAGCATCGGAGAGCTTAAAACCAACACCCATTGCGTAATGTTCCGTCAGGAGCAGGGCGGTTACCTTGCAGGCTACGGTGCAGTTAAGGACGGCTTTACGAAGCTTGCCTATATGGGTGACCACGAATCTGAAAGCTATTTCGGCTACGCCTGCGGCTTTGTTCAGGGAGCAAATGATGCGGCGGTAGAAGCTAAAAAGAAGATAGAAATCAAGCTTGGATATATTTCTGATTTTGAGAGCAAGGATGCGGCGGCAGAAGCCTGCAAAAAGTGGTACGAGGAAGGCACCGAAATTCTTATGCTCTGCGCTGACGATGAGTTTGCTCAGAAATGTGCCGAGCATGCGGTGGCTAACGTTTCTTATCTTATAGGCACCAACAACGATCAGTCCTATCTGGGCGCAAACTTTGATTATAATCCCTTTATGACAAGCGCTATGAAGGGCTTGCGAGAGGGTGTTGATGCAACGCTTGAAAAGGTGCTTGCAGGCGCTTGGGCAGAGTCCCTTGGGGGAAAGATACAGTATTTCGGCCTTGAGAATGGAAACTACATCTATATGCCCGAATATGCTGAGCTTTGGCTTTTCAAGGATTTCTCCTTAGAAGCCTACGGCAAGCTTAAGGATAGCATTGCGGCAGGAACGATAGCCGTAAACGCAAACGCTCTTCCCGATTATAACGCGGAATTTGTTACCGTTGATTTTTCAGTTCACGAAAAATAAAATCCGGCCCGAGTTTTAATTAAACTCGGGCTTAATTTATTCGGTAAATTCCTAATAATTCAAAACAACTTCTTGATTATTACGGCCTTTTGATATATAATATAATAGAAGCATTACTGCTTTAAGTTATTTATAATTTGGTTTGGTGTTTTATGGGATACGTTGCACTTTACAGAAAATTCCGTCCGCAGCAGTTCGATGAGCTTGTGGGGCAGGAGCATATAGTTCGTACTTTGGTTAATCAGCTTGAATCGGGCAGAATTGCTCACGCATATCTGTTCGCAGGCCCCAGAGGTACGGGAAAGACAAGCACGGCAAAGCTCTTTGCACGTGCGATTAACTGTGCAAACGCTATCGACGGTAATCCCTGCGGTGAATGTGACGCTTGCAAGGCGAACACCGCGGAAGACAATATGGATATTATTGAAATTGACGCCGCATCAAATAACGGTGTTGACAATATCCGTGATATTCGCGAAAAAGTAGTTTTTGCCCCCGCCTTCGGCAAATATAAGGTGTATATTATTGACGAGGCCCATATGCTTTCGGGCGGCGCCTTTAACGCGCTTTTGAAAACCTTGGAAGAGCCTCCCAAGCACGTTGTATTTATTTTAGCCACTACTGAAATACATAAGCTTCCTGCAACTATTTTAAGCCGTTGTCAGAGATTCGATTTTAAGCTTATTTCGGCAAACGTTATTTTTGACAGATTAAAATACGTTCTTGCGCAGGTTGGCGCTTCCTTTGAGGACGGTGCCATTGAGCTTATTGCAAAAAGCGCTTCGGGCGGAATGAGAGACGCTCTTTCCCTTGCGGACGTTTGCCTTTCCTACTGCGGTGAAAGAGTAACCCGCCAGGATGCAATGAACGTGCTTGGTATTTCTGACAGACGCGCCGTTTCCTCCTTTGCCGACGCTTTAATAAGCGGTGACGCGGCCAAGGCCCTTGAAGCCTGCCACGAGCTTGAAAAGGAAGGCAAGGATATTGGCGTATTCGCAGGTGAGCTGATGGCACATATGCGTGATATTATGCTTTGCAAATATTCGCCTAACAGCGAAGAACTTGAGAATTTACCGCAAGAGGTGCTTGATAAGCTTTCTGCTCAGGCAAAAAATGCAAGCGGTGAGCATATCTTAAGAGGCCTTGAAATTCTTTCGCGCCTTGAAAGTGAAATTAAGGTGCATAGCCGACCTGAAATTCAGTTTGAAACTGCGGTGGTAAGAATTTGCTCACCTAATTTTGAGGACGATATTGAAGCGCTTGTAGACAGAATAAGCGTTTTAGAGCAAAAGCTTGCAGGCGGTGTTATTGCTACGGCAAAAGCGGAGCCTAAGGCGGAAAAACCTAAGGAAGAAGTGCCAAAGGCAAGGCTTAGCGACCTGCCTCCCTGGGAGGACGTGCCGGCACCTGATTTTGAAACGGATGCGCAAAAACAAAATAGGGTAGAGGAAAGATCTGCTCCTGCCAGGGAAGAAAAGCCTGCGGCTCGGGAAACAAAGCCTGTGGCAAGAGAACAGAAGCCTGCACAAGCAGGCGCAAGCAGTGGTCTGTGGCAAGGGTTGCTTGCTAAAATCCGTCCCAATGACCCGCCGCTTTATATGATGATTCGCGGACTTGACGGGCTTGAAGAGGGAAGTAAGTTCGTTGTGTACGTTCCCGATGCTCTGCAGAACAAGGAAGCAATAGTTACGAAAAATGCAGGTACGTTGTCAAATTACTTAAAAGAGTTAACGGGCAAGGAATACACGGTTTCAGCCGTAAGAGGCACAAAACCAAAAAATCAAGAACAAAATGAAGATAACGAAAAGCTTAAAGCGGCGTTAGACTTATTTTCATAATTATTTATTTTATTCGATTACGGAGGTATTATTATGGCAAGAGGCGGTTATCCCGGAGGCTTCGGCGGAGGGGCAAATATGCAGCAATTGCTCCGTCAGGCACAGAAGATGCAGGCGGATATGGAAAAGGCTCAGCAGGAGCTTGAAAACACCGAGCTTGAGGTTTCGTCAGGCGGCGGTATGGTAGTATGTAAGGTTACGGGTAAGGGCGAAATCAAGGAAATTAAAATCAACCCCGAAATCGTCGATCCCGACGACGTTGAAATGCTTGAGGATACGGTTTGCGCCGCTGTTAAGGAAGCGCTCCGTCAGGCAAACGAGCTTTCTAATCAGAAAATGGGCAAAATCACCGGCGGTATGGGCGGAGGCTTATTTTAAGTGAGTATTTATATCGAGCCTCTGGCAAAGCTTGTAAACGCCTTCTCAAAATTGCCCGGTATAGGCGGCAAAACGGCGCTTCGTTTAGCGTATCACGTTATAAACGCTCCTGAAGACGAAATTTGCGACTTAGTTGATTCGCTTAAGGACATAAAAGAAAAAATCAAATATTGCTCTTGTTGCGGCAACTTCTGCGAAGGGGAAATCTGTGACGTTTGCGGTGATTCCCGCCGTGATAAATCTGTTATCTGCGTGGTGAAAGACCCCCGTGACGTTATTGCCATGGAAAAAACCGGTTCCTTCCGTGGAGTTTATCACGTGCTTCACGGCACTATTTCCCCAATCGACGGAATAGGCCCGGACGATATTCGCATTAAGGAATTGCTTGGACGCTTAGACGGCACCAAGGAAATTATTATTGCCACCAATCCCGACGTGGAGGGCGATGCTACTGCAGTTTATATTGCCCGTTTGCTTAAGCCCTTCGGCATCAAAACCACGCGAATTGCTCACGGAATCCCCATTGGCGGAGATTTGGAGTATATTGACGAGGTTACCTTGGCAAAGGCTCTTGACGGAAGACGCGAGATGTGATTGCGTCAAATAACGTGCTTTCAAAGATAAATAAAAAAATAAACCCGAACACAAGTTCGGGTTTTAATTTTATTTATGTTTAATATCCCAAATCCTCTCCGCAGAAAACTATTTTTATTCTGCCTTTGGGACGGGAAATTCTTGTGGTAAGAATTTGCGCGCAGATGCAGTCGGGACTTGTGCAGTCGGCACAGGCACCCGTTTTAGTGCAGGGGGTGTTTAAGCCGAAACGTTGCGTGTTAATGGGTGAAGCAGTGCCACGAGCGCGCTTCATGGCGCTGTCTAAATCAGGGGTAACCTTATTTAAGCCTGCAACGACGATAATCTGTTTGGGACCAAAGCACATAGCGGCAAGGCGGTTGCCCGTGCCGTCAATATTAACAAGCTCGCCTTTTTCACTTACGGCATTGGCACTCATTAAATAAGTATCAACGTAAAATGCCTTGCGATAGATGTCCTCCTTTTGCTCAGGGGGAACTGCTGCACGGTCGTAAAGCACGTAATTTCCTTCCTTTAATGCATCAATCAGACCGCATTCGAATAGCGACATTCCGCCGCCCCAGGAAACAGAAGAGCCTTCTTCAATTAAGGAAAGAGCCTTTTGTGCGGCCTCTTCCTTTGTAGCGCAATAGTAGGCTTCAAAAAAACGGGAATTAAAATTTTTAACTAAAGTTTCGCCTAAAAGGGCGTTTCTTTTTTCTATAGCGTTCATAATTTCACCTCTATCATAGTGTATCATTTATTTATCAAGTTTGCAAGGCTTTATTTGTTATTTTGCTTCCGCGTGCCTTGATTTTTTGCGGATTTTATGGTAAAATAATTGCATTAAAGGCTTTGAGGTGTAATATGGAAAATTATTCGTTCAGCGAAGAGCAAAAGAAAGCGTTTTCACTTAAAAAATATCTGAAAGAACACGCGTTTGAATACGTGCTCACTATAATTGTAAATATGTGCATAGTTGCATTTGTGTTGTGGATCGGGGGCGGTACACGCTATTGGCTCTGTCTTGGGGCAACGCTTGTGTATTCAATAATAAAAATTATATTCAGGATAATTTCTTACAGAAAGGACTACTTAAAATAAAATGGAAGCAAAAATTTTATCTGAAGAATTAAATATTAACCTTTGGCAAGCGGAAAACGTTATTGCTTTGATTGACGAAGGCAATACAATTCCCTTTATTGCCAGATACCGCAAAGAAAAAACGGGGTCGCTTGACGATCAGGTGCTTCGTGCTTTTGCTGACCGACTTGACTTTTTGCGTAAGCTTGAGCAGGCTCGCCAAAAAGTTCTTGGGGCAATAGAAAAGCAGGGAGCATTGACGGAAGAGATTGCTTTAGCAATAGCAAATGCAAAAACTCTTACGGAAATAGAAGATATTTACCGCCCCTATAAACCTAAACGTAAAACGAGAGCAAGCGTTGCTAAGGAAAAGGGACTTGAGCCATTATCAGAGCTGATATATCTTCAGGGCAACGTGGACGTTTTTGCAGAGGCGGAAAAATATATTGATGCCGAAAAGGGTGTTGAAACGACAGAGGATGCTCTTGCGGGGGCAAGGGATATTATTGCAGAGAAGATTTCCGACGATGCCGAAACGAGAAAACGCCTTCGCTACGTTTGCTTACATAACGGCTTCTTGTTCGCTAAGGGCGACAAGGAAGATTTGGGCGTTTATGAAATGTATAAGGAATTTTCCGAGCCTTTGACCAAGGTCGCAGGTCACAGAATCCTTGCGGTTAACCGTGGTGAAAAGGAGGAGTTCTTGCGGGCAGGTATTGATTTTGATGAAGAAAGAGCAATGAATATTATTTCTTCGCTTCATATCTTTGGTGACAACGAATGTGCAAAGCAGGTGCGTGAGGCGGCGCTTGACGCTTACAAGCGTTTGATTTTTCCTGCTATTGAGCGCGAAATCCGTTCAGAATTAACGGATTCAGCCACCGCAAGTGCTATTAAGGTGTTTGGCGTAAATCTTCGTCAGCTTCTTATGCAACCGCCCATTAAAAACAAATGTGTTTTAGGTCTTGACCCCGGGTACAGAACGGGTTGCAAGGTTGCGGTAGTTGATTCAACGGGCAAGGTGCTTGATACGGGCGTAATTTATGCAACGCTTCCCAATCACGACAAGGAAAAGGCAAAGGCGTACTTAAAGCAGTTGATTAAAAAGCATTCCGTTGACGTTTGTGCTATCGGTAACGGTACTGCAAGCCACGAAACAGAAGTGCTTGTGGCAGATATTATTGCTGAAGAAAAACTTGATATTTCCTATATGGTAGTCTCCGAAGCAGGCGCGTCTGTTTATTCTGCATCACCCCTTGCGGCAAAGGAATTCCCTGATTACGACGTTTCTCTCCGAAGCGCAGTAAGTATTGCAAGAAGATTGCAGGATCCCTTGGCAGAGCTGGTTAAAATTGAGCCTAAAGCAATCGGTGTAGGTCAGTATCAGCACGATATGCCTCCTGCACAGCTTGACAGTACTTTAGAAGGCGTTGTAGAAGACTGCGTAAACAACGTTGGTGTTGACGTTAATACTGCGTCACCCCGACTTTTGTCTTTCGTTGCAGGTATCGGTGATGCCCTTGCTAATAACATTGTTGCATATAGAGAAGAAAACGGCGCATTTTCCTCCCGCGCACAGTTTAAGAAAATTCCCAAGCTTGGACCTAAAGCCTTTGAGCAGTGCGCAGGCTTTTTAAGAGTTCCCGAAAGCAAGAATATTCTTGAAAACACCGCAGTTCACCCCGAAAGCTACGATGCGGCAGAAAAACTTCTTGAAATCACGGGATACAACGTAAAGAAGGATAAAGAGTTTACGGGACTTTCAGACAGAGTTAATTTGATTGGTATAGAGAAAATCGCCAAGGAGATTTCCGTTGGCGTGCCTACTCTTAAGGATATTATTTCCGAGCTTGAAAAGCCGGGACGCGACGTGCGTGACGAGCTTCCTCCTCCAATGCTCAAGCGTGAGGTTATGGGGCTTGAAGACTTAAAGGAAGGTATGGAAATTAAGGGGACGGTGCGTAACCTTATTGATTTCGGTGCTTTCGTTGATATCGGCGTTCATCAGGACGGCTTGGTGCACATTTCGCAAATTACCGACCGTTTTATTAAGCATCCTATGGAGGTGCTTAAGGTTGGCCAGGTGGTAACCGTTTGGGTGCTTTCGGTTGATTCGGCAAAAAAGAGGATTTCTCTTACTATGAAAAGTCCTAAATAAGTAACAAATTATTGACTTTGAGTAAGGTTTGAGTTATTATATTATCATACTAAACAAATTAAGGAGAATAAAATGAAAAAGGTTCTTGCATTTGACTTTGGCGCATCCAGCGGACGCGCAATTTTAGGTACTTTCGATAACGGAAAAATAACGCTTGAGGAGCTTCACCGCTTTTCAAACGATCCCGTTGAAGTAAACGGACACTTCTACTGGGATATTTTACGCTTATTCTTTGAAATCAAGCAGGGAATACTTAAATGCTCTGCCGCAGGTCACAAGGATATTGCCGCAATCGGTATTGACACCTGGGCAGTTGACTTTGCTCTTTTAGACGCTGACGGTGAGCTTTTAGCTAACCCCTACCACTACCGCGATGCTAAAATTGAGAATATGGACGAAACCGTTGCAGAGCTTGGCAAGGAGAATATCTATAACAAAACAGGTCTTCAGTTCCTTGCATTTAACACTCTTTATCAGCTTCGCAACCTTAAAAAGAATAAGCCTGCCCTTTTAGACAGAGCAGAGCACTTGCTTTTAATTCCCGATTTCTTCAACTACTTGTTAACGGGTAAAATGGCGGCAGAATATTCCAACGTTTCTACCACACAGATTCTTAATCCCGTAAGCTGCGAATGGGAGTTCTCTCTTACCGATGCTCTTGGCATTGACAGAAAAATCTTCAAGGATATCGTTGATTCCGGTACAGTTTTAGGCACTCTTAAGCCTGAGCTTGCAAAGGAATTACAGATGCCTGAGGTTCCCGTAATCTGCGTTGCATCACACGATACGGGCTCTGCCGTTGCTTCTGTTCCCTTTGATGACCCTGCAACAAGCCTTTACATCAGCTGCGGTACCTGGTCACTTATGGGCACCGAGCTTAAAAAGCCCCTTATTAATGATACGGCTATGTCCTTTAACTTTACAAACGAAGGCGGTGTTGACCGTACTTCAAGATTCTTAAGCAACATTATGGGCTTGTGGCTCATTCAGGAAAGCCGCAGACAGTGGAAACGCGAAGGCCTTGATTACTCCTTCAACGATATGGAAAATGCCGCAAAGCAGTCCACTCCCTTTGAATCCTTTGTTAACCCCGATTTTGCAGGCTTTACACCTCCCGGAGATATGCCCGGCAGAATTAAGGAATTCTGTGCGAATGCCGGTATTAAGGTTCCCGAAACTATGGGCGACGTTGTTCTTTGCATCTATCAGAGCCTTGCTCTTAAATACCGCTACGTAACCGAAAGCATGGAAGAAATGCTCGGCACAAAGATTGATACTATCCATATGGTAGGCGGCGGAATTAAGGATAAGTTCCTTTGCCAGATGACCGCAGATGCAACGGGCAGACGCGTTGTTGCAGGCCCCGTTGAAGCAACCGCTATGGGTAACATCGCAGTTCAGCTTATGGCTCTTGGCGAAATCAAAGGCCTTGAAGGTGTTCGCGAAGTTATTAAAGCTTCTGCTGAAACTGCCATTTACACTCCCTCAGGAGATGCAGGCTGGGATACAGCTTACGCAACCTTTAAGGAAAAGTGCTTGGGTAAGTAAGAAAAGAAAAAATAAAAATCCGATAGCGATTGCTATCGGATTTTTTTATGCTTTTTGTTTTTACTCCGTTCTCAGTGCTACTACGGGGTCTTTTTTAGCGGCTATTCTTGAGGGGAACAAGCCGGCGATTACCGTAAGCACCACGCTGACTGCGATTAAGAAAACAGCGTTTTCAATGGGCAGGTAGGCGGTGAGGCTTTCGATTCCCGAAAGCGAACGGATAATGGCGTTAGCAGGAATACAAATCAGAATTGTTGCTAAGATTCCAATCAAGCCTGAGGTGAAGCCTATAATAAGCGTTTCGGCGTTAAATACTCTTGAAATATCTCTCTTTGATGCGCCTATTGCACGGAGAATACCGATTTCCTTAGTGCGCTCTAAAACTGAAATATAGGTGATAATACCTATCATAATAGAGGAAACTACAAGGGAAATTGAAACGAAAGCAATTAAAACGTACGTTATAGCGTTAATAATCGTTGTAACGGATGACATTATAATTGCAACGAAATCGGTATAGGTGATTTCCTTTTCTTCACCTACCGAAGCGTTATAATCTTTAATAAGTGCGGCAACCTTATCCTTGTCTTCAAAGGTGGAAACGTAAATGTTGATTGAAGAGGGGGAATCGGTGCTGGTAACACCAAGAGATTTAAGGTTTTCTTTTAAGGTAGATGAGGAGGTTTTTGGCGGCATACATTCGTCATACATTTCTGCCAGTTCCTCGTCCTTCATTGACAAAACAAGCTTGTCAAAGGCGGCGGCAACCTTTTTATCGGCGCCTCCCTGGGCGGCACCTGCCATTGACGCGTACATTGCCTTTGCTGATTCTGTAACAAGCTTATCAACTTCTTGGTCAATCTGCTCGTCGGTCAGGCTCATTAAGTGCATCATAACCGTTTGGGCAGGCATATTGGTTGCCTTTGTGTATTCGGAAACAAGATACATTGTTTTTGTGTTTCTGTCAGTAAGCTTTGCGGTAATCTGAGCCTTAATCTGTGCAAGCTCTTCGTCGGAAGGGGTGCTTGCAATTTGCTCTGCTTCCTTTTCCGCCTGAATCATTTTTTGATTAACTACTACCTGACGAATCTGCTCCTCAACCATTTCACGCAATTCCTCGTCGGAATATTCAGCAATGAAGGAACGGATAGAATCCTCGTCAAGACCTGCAACAGAGGAATATTTCTCGAAAATCATTTTTTCTAAGGATTCTCTGTCCGGGTAAGCGGTCATATATTGCTCTACGGTTTCATCAAGAGTTTTCTCGGGGGTAAAGCCCTTAACCTTAAGGAACATTTCCGCCTTTTCCTTTTCCGTTAAGGTTGCAAAATAGTCGCGCATTTCCTTTGCGGCTTCCTGATTTGTAAGCTCCGCCTCGTTTTCGAGCACGAAGGGAAGACCCGTTAAAACGTCGAAGTTTTTATTGCTTTCGTCCTTTTGCGCTTTAACTATTTCCGAGTCGTTAGTGTAGTCTATAATATATTTCGTAAGGTCGTGGGTGTAGTAAAGTGATGCACCCAAGAAGGTTGATGCGGCATCCTCTTTAGGACGGATAATACCTGCAATTTCAAGGTCAAGACCTTTTGAAATTATAACGTCCATAGCGTCGGCATCGTTTCGCACGTCTTCCCAAGCGTTATCCTTTTTAGAATAATAATCGGGGGAGCAAATAAGCTTAAAGCGCGTTGCTAAAATTTCGTCGTAGGAATAGGATGCGGTTTCCATTTCAACCGTTTCGCCCTTTTCGGCGGAAATCATATCGGCAATAATTTTATCCGTGCTCTTTAAGCCAAGCGCGTGAAGAGTAATATCGGTAATTTCGTTGTTGGAGTCAAGTACAAGAATTATGTGCTCTTTCTTTGTGGGCCAGGAGCCTGCAACAAGCTCGTACTGGTCGGAAATCATATCTGAAACGGGAGCACCGTCAGTGCCGGGCAACAGCTCTGCCCAAGAATTAAAGGAAGAGAAGCTTCCGTACATTTCACTCATTGAGCCCATACTGTTTCCCATGGTAGAGCCCTCGCTCATACCTGCGAAAACCTCCATAATATCAGATTTCTGATATTCGCCGTCGGTGTTCTTTGCATAAATGTTAAGGGGAACGTTGTACAGATACTGTATGGTGCGTGTATAGGAATCTATATCGCAGCCTTCACTTTCAAAATAGTTTTTAAGGCTTTCAAGGTCGTTGGTTATGGTTGAAGCGTTGTTAAAGGAGTTGGCTAAGTCGTACATAACGCTGCTTGCATAAACTGCGTCCTTACCGTGAGCCTCGCTTTTATCCTTTGAATCCATAATGCCGAGAATCATACTGCTCATATCCTTTTGCTCAGCTTGAATCTGCACGGGATACGATGAAAGTGTTTCTTCCTGCACCTGCGAAATGTAGGCGTTTACACCGTTGGAAAGTGCCAAAATTGCCGCAATGCCGATAATGCCGATGGAGCCTGCAAAGCTTGTTAAGAAGGTTCGCGCCTTTTTGGTCATCAGGTTATTAAGGGAAAGGGAAAGAGCGGTAAAAAGTGACATTGAAGGCTTCTTAACCTTCTTTGAATTGTCTTGCTCCTGCTGTTCAATAAAGGGATTGGTGTCGTCGGTAATCAAGCCGTCCTTAAGACGCACGATTCTGTTTGCGTATTTGTCGGCAAGCTCGGGGTTATGGGTAACCATAATAACCAGTCTGTCCTTTGAAACCTCCTTAAGAAGTTCCATAATCTGTACGCTTGTAACGGAATCGAGAGCGCCCGTAGGCTCGTCGGCAAGCAGAATGTCGGGGTTGTTAACAAGTGCACGGGCAATGGCGACTCTCTGCATCTGTCCGCCTGACATCTGATTGGGACGCTTCGAAATATGCTCACTTAAGCCAACTCTCTCAAGGGCCTCCTTAGCTCTTGCTCTGCGCTCCTTGCGCGAAACGCCCGAAAGGGTAAGGGCAAGCTCAACGTTAGCAAGCACACTCTGATGGGGAATCAGGTTGTAGCTCTGGAAAACAAAGCCCACCGAATGATTGCGGTAAGTGTCCCAGTCACCGTCGGAAAAGTTCTTGGTAGATTTGCCGTTAATAACCAAATCGCCCTCGGTGTATTGGTCAAGACCGCCGATAATATTAAGCAGCGTGGTTTTACCGCTTCCGCTGGGTCCTAAAATGGCAACGAACTCGTTTTTGCGAAACGCTAAGCTGACACCATCCAAGGCGTTGGAGGTGTTGCCTGCACCTAATGAATAGGTTTTTTTAATATCCTTTAATAATAACATAATATCACCTTAATTTTAGATTACTGATATTATACCATAAAGTAAGCGCTTCGTATGTACAAAAAGTGAAAATTAAAGGAAAAAAATAAAAATGATGGCAATTTTACATTAAAAAACAAAAATTGCTTCCAAATATAGTGCAAATATGATACAATATACAATTGGAAAGATATGGTTTGGAGTAATTTATGAACACTCGTACGGAAAAGCTTATAGGCGCTTCAGCGGTTGAAAAACTTAATAACTCGTCCGTTATCGTCTTTGGCGTAGGGGGAGTAGGCTCCTATGCGGTGGAGGCTCTTGCTCGGGCAGGGGTAGGCAGTATCACGGTGGTGGATTCCGACGTGGTCAGCGTCAGCAACATTAACCGTCAGCTTATTGCACTTAATTCAACCGTCGGCAGAAAGAAAACTGCGGTTGTTGCCGAAAGAATAAAAGATATTAACCCCGGCGCCACCGTTATAGAAAAGGATATGTTTTTCGATAGCACAAATTCCGATGAAATTGACTTTTCCGCATACGATTACGTTTTAGACTGTATTGATTCGGTGCAATCTAAAATTGAAATTATAGTTAAGGCTAACTCGGCAAAAACGAAGGTTATTTCCTGCATGGGTACCGGTAACAAGCTTAATCCCGAAATGTTTGAGTTTGCGGATATTTCCGAGACGCAGTATTGTCCTTTAGCAAGGGCGGTGCGTACACGTCTTAAAAAAGCGGGCATTGAAAGGCTTGACGTTGTTTATTCAAAGGAAAGTCCCGTTTCTGTTACGGGTGAGCCTGCAAGCATTTCCTTCGTGCCTTCTGTGGCAGGGCTTATGATGGCTTCTAAGGTTATAAAGGAGTTGATAAAATGAAAACTGTTTTAATTACGGGCGCATCCGGAGATATCGGCTCAGCCTGCGTAAGAATTTTTGCTCAAAACGGCTTTAACGTGGTAGCGCAGTATAATTCTAATCCCGTTAATATTCCTGACGTGTTTGCGGTTAAGGCAGACGTTAAAGACGAAAAAAGTGTTAAGGAAATGTTTTCTGAAGCAAGAGCAAAATTCGGCAAAATTGACGTGCTTATAAACAATGCAGGTATTCAGCAGATTTCCATGCTTTGTGACACGGATGCAGACGCGTGGAAAAGGGTTATTGACGTTAATTTAACGGGCGCTTACAATACCACAAAGTGTGCGCTTGAGGATATGATGTGGTCAGGCGGTAAAATCATAAACGTTTCAAGCATCTGGGGACAGTGCGGAGCAGCCTGCGAAAGCGCTTATTCTGCGTCTAAGGCAGGGCTTATAGGCTTTACCAAGGCTCTGGCAAAGGAATATTCCTCAATTAACGTTAACTGCATTTGCCCCGGTGTAATAGAAGGCAAAATGAATAAGCATTTAACTGATAAAGAACGAGACGAGCTTTTAGAGCAAATTCCCCTTAAACGCTTCGGAACTCCTGAGGACGTTGCCAAGGTGGCATTGTTTTTAGCTTCAAGTGATGCTGATTATATTACCGGTCAGGTTATTGCCGTTAACGGCGGAATGTATATCTAAGAGGACAAGAAATGGATTGGATAAGAATAACTGTTAAAACTACAACGGAGGGCGCAGACGTTATTTCCGAGATTTTAAGCACTGTTTCGGCAGGCGGAGTAATCGTTGAAGACGTGCGCGACGTGCTTTCCTATGACAGACCTAAGGAGCAATGGGACTATATTGACGAGGAAATTATTGCGGCTTTTGATGAGCAGGTGTGCGTTCGCGGCTTCGTTGAAGACGATGAAGAAGCAGGCGGCAAAGTTGATTTTGTAAAAGAACAAATTGAATTTTCAAAGGAAAATAATCCCGAATTTCCTTGGGGAAGCCTTGAATTTATAGTTGAAAATATTAAAGACGAAAACTGGGGCGAAACCTGGAAGAAATACTACAAGCCCTTTAAGCCCGCAAATAAAATCGTAATTAAGCCTTCCTGGGAGGAATACGAAAAGCAGGAGGGGGACATTGTGCTTGAGCTTGACCCCGGCGCCGCATTCGGTACCGGCGGTCACGAAACCACAAAAATGTGCATCGGCTTTTTAGAGGACTACGTTGAAGGTGGCAAGACCGTTATGGACGTAGGCTGCGGAACGGGAATTTTAGCTATGTGCGCTTCACTTTTAGGCGCTAAAAAGGTTCACGCCATTGATATTGATGAGGATGCGGTTCGTGTTGCCAAAGCAAATATGGCTACAGGAGGCTTTGATATTACCGTTTCCTGCGCAAATTTACTTGAAAACAATTTCGATAAGGTGGATATAATCGTTGCGAATATTATTGCCGATGCGGTTATGCTTCTTGCACCCAAGGCCCTTGAGCACCTTAACGAAAACGGAATTTACATTACCTCGGGCATAATCAACGAGCGTGCCGACGAGGTAGAAGAAAGCATTACAAAATGCGGATTTACAAAATTACAGCGCCGTTCCTTAGGCGAATGGACGGCTTTTGTTTGGAGAAAATAAATGGATCTTTTTTCTATGGCAAAACAGAATAATTCCTCGGCACCTCTCGCTGACAGAATGCGTCCGAGAAATTTCGATGAATTTTTCGGTCAGGAGCATATAGTCGGCAAGGGAAAGCTTCTGCGCCGCGCCATTGAAGCGGACAGGCTTTCAAGCTGTATTTTCTACGGTCCTCCCGGATGCGGTAAAACAAGCTTGGCATCTATCGTGGCAAACGTCTGCTCGGCTCATTTCGAAAAGCTTAATGCAGTTACCGCAGGGGTTGGTGAGGTGCGCGAAATTATTGCGTCTGCAAGCGAAAGACAGAAGCTTTACGGTAAAAGTACCTTTTTGCTTTTAGACGAATGCCACCGTTGGAGCAAGGCACAGTCCGACGCTCTTTTGCCTGCCCTTGAAAACGGCACTATCCGTTTAATCGGCTCTACAACGGAAAACCCTTATATCAGCTTAACGAGAGCACTTGTTTCCCGTTGCAGAATTTTCGAATTTAAGCCTTTAACAAGCGAAGATATCCGCAAGGCAGTTTTAAGCGCCTTAGAAGATAAAGAGCGCGGATTTGGCAATATGGATATTACGGTTGATGAGGATGCAATAAAGCACATAGTTTATACCTCATCAGGTGATGTCAGAAGCGCGCTTAATGCCTTGGAACTTGCGGTTTTAACCACTAAGCCCGACAGCGAGGGAAGAATAAGGGTTACTCTTTCAATAGCGGAGGAATCCATCCAAAAGCCCGTAATAGCAATGGACGAAAGTCTGTTTTACGATATGCTCAGCGCATTTTGTAAAAGCCTGCGCGGCAGTGATCCCGATGCGGCAGTTTATTGGGCAATGCGCTTAATTGAAGGCGGAGCTGACCCAAGAATAATTGCCCGAAGAATGATAGCACATTCCTCTGAAGACGTAGGCTTGGCAGATCCTATGGCACTGCTTCAGGCAAATGCGGCTATGGAAGCGGTAGAAAAATTAGGTTATCCCGAATGCCGTTTAGCGCTTACTCAGGCAATTATCTATATTTGCACAAGCCCTAAAAGCAACAGCGTTGTATGCGCGTTAGAGAGCGCCGCGGCAGACGCTTCAATTTGGGCGGGTGTGCCTGCCCATTTAAGCGACAGTCATTATTCAGGCCATCAGGAGCTTGGCAGGGGAGTAGGATATAAGTATCCCCACGATTACGAAGGACATTTCGTTGAGCAACAGTATTTGCCCGACGAATTAAAGGATAAAAAGTATTATCAGCCGTCAGACCAGGGCTATGAAAAAAAGATAAAAGAAAAGGCAGAAAATGCAAAACATTATTGAGATAAAACAGGCAAGCTATAAATATGAGGACGAATCCCAAGAGGTACTTCATCAAATAGACTTAAACGTTAAAAAGGGAGAATTTTTGTGCGTTTTAGGTCATAACGGTTGCGGCAAAAGCACGCTGGCAAAGCTTATTAACGGACTTCTTATTCCCACCTCGGGCAGCGTTACCGTTTGCTCAATGGATACGAGAAACGAGGAATTGTTAATTCCTATTCGTTCCCGTGCAGGAATGGTGTTTCAGAATCCCGATAACCAGATGGTAGCAACCATTGTTGAGGAGGACGTTGCCTTCGGCCCCGAAAACTTGGGCGTTGAACAAGCGGAGCTTCGTCAACGTGTTGATAACGCTCTTGACGCGGTTGATATGCGTCAGTTTGCGCTTTCGGCACCAAACAGACTTTCAGGGGGACAGAAACAGCGTATTGCCATTGCAGGCATTATCGCTATGGAGCCTGAAATCATTATTATGGACGAGGCTACCTCAATGCTTGACCCTAAGGGAAGACGCGAGGTGCTTGAAACCGTACACCGTCTTAACAAGGAAAAGGGCATAACGGTAGTTTATATAACGCATTTTATGGAAGAAACTGTGCTTGCGGACAGAATAATTGTCATGAGCGGCGGCAAAATTGAGGCAGAGGGGACGCCCAAAGAAATTTTTGCCAATACAGAAAAAATCAATCAGCTTGCTCTTGAGGTTCCCCCAAGCACTAAAATAGCACAAAAATTAGCCGAAAACGGCTTTAACGTAGATGCAAACATATTGCAGCCTGAGGAGCTTTTGGAAGAATTATGTCAATTAGTATAAAAAAACTGAATTATGTTTACGACCCCGAGTCGCCATTTTCTGTGGCGGCTCTTGAGGACGTTGACTTTTCGGTTCAGGACGGAGAATACGTTTGTATTTTAGGCCATACGGGAAGCGGTAAAAGCACTCTCGTTCAGCACCTTAACGGATTGCTTAAGCCTACAAGCGTCGAGGAAATGCTTGTTGAAGGCGTTGATTTAACCGTTAAAAAGCCTGATATGAAAACTGTTCGTCAAAAGGTTGGTATGGTGTTTCAGTATCCTGAATATCAGCTTTTTGAGGAAACCGTCCTTGAAGACGTTTCATTCGGTCCTAAAAATATGGGTCTGCCAAACGAAGAGGTAGAAAAACGAGCCAAGGAAGCCCTGGCACTTGTGGGGGTAGGGGAAGAATTGTTTTCCGCATCTCCCTTTGAGCTTTCAGGGGGACAGAAGCGCCGAGTTGCCATTGCAGGTGTGCTTTCTATGAAGCCTAAGGTTCTTGTACTTGATGAGCCCATTGCAGGCCTTGACCCACTGGGTAAAGCGGAAATATTGTCCGTTATCGACCAATACCATAAGAAATACAACGCAACCATCATTATGATTTCACATAATATTGATGATGTCGTTGAGGTTGCGGACAGAATTGTAGTTATGCACAAGGGAAGAAAGGCACTCGACGGAAAAACCGAAGAGGTGTTTTCTCAGCACGAGAGGCTTCTTGAGCTTGGTCTTGAATTGCCATCGGTTTGCGAGCTTGTTTATAGGCTTAATTTGCTTGGCAAAAATATTCCCACTACCATTTGCAGAATAGACGACCTTGTTCAGTTTGTTTCGGGGGTGAAAAAGTGAAGGATATAACCTTAGGACAGTACTATCCCGTAAAAAGCCCCGTTCATTCCTTAGACCCTCGCACAAAAATAATTTTAACGGTGCTTTTGATTGTATTTGTCTTTATTTCTAAGACATTTGCAGGATTGGGCATTTGTGCATTGTTTATTTTACTCGTTGATTTTATTGCCCGAATCCCCCTTAAAAATCTGCTTAAGAGCTTAAAGGCAATAGGATTTATAATTTTCTTTACGTTCTTACTTAATTTGTTCTTTTTCACCCAGGGAAACGCAGTTTTTGAATACGGAATTATAAAAATAACCGACAGCGGTATTACCCGCGCGGTGTTTATGGCTATTCGTTTAATTCTTTTAATCGTAGGAGCAGGTCTTTTAACCTTTACCACGTCGCCCATTGAATTAACCGACGGGCTTGAAAGACTGTTTACGCCCTTAAAGGTGATCGGCTTCCCTGCCCACGAAATTGCTATGATGATGAGTATCGCCCTTCGTTTTATCCCAATTTTGTCAGAAGAAACCGATAAAATAATGAAAGCACAGTCCGCTCGAGGCGCCGTTTTCGACCAAGGGAAGCTTACAAAAAGAGTTAAGGCGATAGTTGCCCTTTTAATTCCTTTGCTTGTAAGCGCATTTCACAGAGCCTTAGAGCTTGCCAACGCCATGGAAGCAAGATGCTATCACGGCGGAGAGGGAAGAACGAGATTAAAGGTGCTCAAAATGACTAAAAAGGACGCCTTGGCATTTGCGATAATGGGCATATTCTGCCTGATTATTGTTGTAGATAACTTAATACTTTCAAAAATATTTTTAGTAGGTTAGAAATGAGAGTTGCATTTATCGTTGAATACGACGGTACTGATTACGCAGGCTGGCAAATTCAAAAGAATGACATAACCGTTCAGGAAAAAATTGAACAAGCCCTGCTTACTCTTGGCAAGGGGCATATAACCGTATTTGGCGCAGGCAGAACGGATAGCGGTGTGCACGCAAAGGGACAATGCGGTCACTTTGATATTGAAAGCAACATTCCTGCGGAAAAGTTTGCATTTATACTTAATTCTTGCCTTCCAAGAGACATTCGTGTTAAAAAAAGCTGGGAAGCGGAGGGGGATTTTCATTGTCGCTTTTCTGCTAAAGGAAAAAGATATATCTACCGCATAGTAAATGCGCCCCACGCTTCCGCGCTAATGAATAGATTTACCATGCACGTTCCCGAAAAGCTCGACGTTGATTTAATGCGTGTCGCGGCAGAAGAAATTAAGGGAACTCACGATTTTGCCGCATTTTGCGCCGCAGGAAGCAGCGTAAAAACCACAGTTCGCACCGTTTCGAGACTTGACGTTGAAAAGGAAAACGACATTATAAGCATTATCGTTGAGGGCAACGGCTTTCTCTATAATATGGTGCGCATAATTGCTGGAACCTTAATTGAGGTTGGCAAGGGCAAAAAAACGCCCCGGCAGGTTAAGGAAATCGTTGAAGGTAAAGTCCGCAAAGAAGCAGGAATGACTGCCGACGCAAAAGGACTTACTATGGACGAGGTTTTTTATTAAAAACGCTTGACAAAATCAAAGGGGACAGATATAATTACTATGCTTTTGAGTGTGATACGCTCCGCTTGAGAGCAAAATTTAATAGCGTGGAGAGATGGCTGAGCTGGTCGAAGGCGCACGATTGGAAATCGTGTAATGGCTAATACCCATTCAGGGGTTCGAATCCCCTTCTCTCCGCCAACAAAAAGAACACTACACACGTAGTGTTCTTTTTGTTTGTAAAGTTTGGAAGAGGATTCGAACACCACGGTGGGAGCAAGCCGAAAAGAAAACGATTGATAATCGTTTTCAGGCTTGCTGTGTGAGGCGGGTACTGCGAATATTGCGAAGCAAATGGAGCGGTCGCCGAGCAGGAAGCCTGTGAAACAGGCGTAATCCCCTTCTCTCCGCCAACAAAAAGAACACTACACACGTAGTGTTCTTTTTGTTTATCCAAGCCGCAGGCTTGGCATATCATTGACGCACGAAGTGCGGCGCATATCATCAAGGGCGGCAAGCCGCCCTTGTATCTCATCACGCGCCAGCGTGCATTTCCCTGCGGATTGATGATATACAACACTTCGTGTTGATGATATACCGCAACAAGTTGCGGATGATATGCAAGGCTACGCCTTGATTTATTGGCGAAAGTGTGGTATAATTAACTCATCGATAAATAAGAATTTGAAAAAGGGGTGAATGTAATGCAAGTTTCTAAAAATCAATATGTGTTTCCTGCGCAGGAAAGAAAGATTTTTACAAAAGCGGGACTTATAATGCTTCCTCTTGAATTAATAGTACATCTTATGTTCATTATTCCCTCAATTACTCATAGGAATTTAGATGGTGTTTGGGTTTCCTTGTTTTTTGCAATTATATTCGGTGTAGTCCATTTTCAAAATCTTCGCTTGCGGAAATACTGTTTAGCAAAGTGGTCATTTGATGGGACTATTTTTGCTGTTTATATTAAAGATACAAGCTATACGATAGATGTCAACCAGCCATTTTGCATATCCACTACAGAACTGTCCTTTGCTCGTCGATATTCACCAGCAAAGTATCCATTTATTATGATTTGGAAACCAGGTTCCCGTGTGCCGTATGAGGAAATGGGAGGCTACCAAGCTCTTAAAAAGCGAGATGTGCTCATTATTCCTTTTGATGATGAAACAATTGCTTTGTTTCAGGAGCACCTTAATGTTAAAGAAATTCCCAGATGGCCAAAATCAAGTGTTTATTATGGCATCTCAAAGTAAAGGACACATACACAAATTTCAATTTGTCGAGAAGGCAGCAGGGAAAAAGTTGACCTTTTTTTCAGTTTTACTTACCTCAGTTGACCTTTTTACTCATTTAAGGCAACAAAAAAGGAACTACGAAAGTAGTTCCTTTTTTGCTCACTAAGTTTGGAAGGGGATTCGAACACCACGGTAGGAGCCAGCCGAAAAGAAAACGATTGGTAATCCCCTTCTCTTTGCCTTTTTTTACTACTTTCTCCATCTTTTTTAATTGCCATATAACATTAATTGGTATATAATACACGTAATTAAGGAGAAAAATTATGAAAATATTTGAACCGAAAATTTTAACTGCCTTTAAGAATTATAAATCAAAGGATTACGTTTCCGATGTTGTTGCAGGCGTAATCGTTGCAATTATTGCTTTGCCTCTTTCTATAGCGTTGGCTATTGCGTCAGGGGCGGCACCTGAAACGGGACTTTTTACCGCAATTATTGCAGGCTTTGTAACTGCGCTTTTAGGCGGAAGTAAAGTAAATATTACCGGTCCTACGGCGGCGTTTGCCACTATAGTTGCAGGAATCATACTTTCACAAGGCTTAGACGGTCTCTTTCTTGCTACCATTATGGCGGGAATTTTGCTTATAATTATGGGCGTGCTTAAGGTTGGCTCGCTTATTAAGTATATTCCTCATACCATTACCGTTGGTTTTACTTCAGGTATAGCCGTTACGCTTGCGGTGGGGCAGTTAAAGGACTTTTTAGGGCTTGTTTATCCCTCGGGCACCGTTGCTATTGAGACTACGGAAAAATTAGCCTTGGTTATAGAAAATATTTCAACCTTTAACCCCTGGGCATTCTTGGTAGGTGCGATTGGACTTGCAATATTGGTGCTTTGGCCCAAAATTTCAAAGAAAATTCCCGGCTCATTGATTGCCGTGCTTGTAGGCTCGCTTGTTTGCCTTATTCCCATAATAAACGCAAACACTATCGGCTCCCTTTATTCGATTTCATCGGATTTACCTGAATTTAGCTTCCCCGAAATTACGTGGGAGAGAATTTTTGCATTGCTTCCAAGTGCATTTACCATCGCGTTGCTTGCAGGAATTGAATCGTTGCTCTCCTGCGTGGTTTCAGATAAAATGGTTGACGATAAGCATAATTCCAACACCGAGCTTATTGCCCTGGGGGCAGGCAACGTGCTTGTAGGCTTATTTGGCGGAATTCCTGCAACGGGAGCAATTGCGCGAACTGCCGCAAATGTTAAGAACGGCGGAAAATCACCGCTTTCGGGAATGGTGCATTCGGCGGTGCTTTTGCTGGTGTTAGTGCTTTTAATGCCTTTTGCCTCTTATATTCCAATGCCGATTATTGCTTCAATACTTTTCGTTGTGGCATACAATATGAGCGAGTGGAGAGAATTCGTTGCAGTAATTAAAACAAAAAAATGGAACGACATTTTAGTGCTTGTGCTTACCTTTGCGCTGACCGTAATATTTGACCTTGTTAAAGCAATAGCGGTGGGGCTTATAGTTCATTATGTCATTGAGCTCGCAAAAAGAATAATAGAAAAACGCAAAACAACAAAAGAATAAAAACAGACCGCATACGGACAATTCGTACGCGGTCTTTTTTGTTATGCGGTCTTTTTCTTAATGAAGATTATAACACCTATTGCAATAGCAACTATGACTACCGCCCCGACGATTAAGGGAACAATAAATCCGTTATTATTGTTTTCGGTCTTACCGTTGTTATCTGCGCTTGCGGTTGGAGTGGCGGAAGCGTCAACGCTTTGTTGTGAATCGTCATTATTCGGTGTTTGGGTGTTAGGCGCGCTTGTGTTGGTGGGCGCCTGCGTCGCGTTAGGGTCTGGAGTTGCAAGTAACTCTTGAAGTACGGGGGTCAATTTGTTCGCTATAATTTTATGACCGTTGTTGTCGGGGTGAAGAGCATCTTTTCCCTTGGGAATCAGCCATTTGTTTGATTCTATAAGAAACGTGTTTTCGTCTTTATTAGCGTTAAAGGCACGAGTGATTTCTGCTTTCTTGGTGCCGTTAAATGGAACCATAACAAAGATTTTTGCGTCTTTGTAATAATTGCGCAACTGTTTTAAGAAGGCTGAATAAGTTTCTTCAAATTCCTTGCTTGGAGAGGAGGAATCATTTGTACCTAAATTTATTACAACGTAATCGGGAACAAATTTTGAGTGGTCCCAAGGTTCGCTTTCGGGTGCTTCGGGGGTATATTCCTTGCGCATACTGTAGCGCTTTATAATACCATAGTTATCGGGGCCGCCATAGCCTTCAACAACCGCAAGACCGCCAAAGGCAACTATGTTTCTGTAAAAACCAAGGTTGTCGGCAACAAAACTGCCGTAAGAATACATAGCGCCGCTGTTTTCTACTGTGTAGCCTTGCAAAATGGAATCACCGATAAATTCTATTACGGGTTTATCCTCAGCAGGTAAAAGCTTTGCTCCTTCGTCAAGCTCAATACCTGAAATAATGGGGAAAGCTTTTTGTGCTGAAGCGAAAATTTCAAGAGTGTGTTCCCCTTGGGAAAGACCGCGGGCGAGGCGCCGTGAACCGCTGACCTGCGTGCATTCTCCGCCGTCAACACGGACGTAGATAAAATCGTAATTCGATTTGGCGGCAAGGGTTAAGGAAGTGCCGGTAAAACGGATAACGGCCGAGCATTCAAAGGAGCCTTCCATAAATCCGTCTTCATTTTTAATCCATCTGCCTATGTATTTAATGTTTGGGTCGTCTGCTGCAAAAAGATTCTTCTCTGCACTTACTGAAATTGGCAGCATGGTAAGTATTATCAAAATTACTATAAACCACATTTTCAAAGTTGATTTTTCCTTGTTTTAATTTTTTTATATTATATATTAAAAAAATAAAAAAAGCAATACGGCAAATTGATTTTCCTTGCCATAAAACGAAAACTGTGCGATAATAAATCAGTATAATATTTTACAGAGGTTAATATGAAAAATAAAACAAAGCTTGAAAACAGAGGAACTTTTACAGGAAAAATAGGTTTTGTTCTTGCGGCGGCAGGCTCGGCGGTAGGCTTGGGAAACATCTGGCGATTCCCTTATCTTGCGGCAGAGTATGGCGGCGGAATATTTTTGCTGGTATATCTTCTGCTTGCGGTAACCTTGGGGTTTGCTTTAATGGCAGCAGAAATTTTAATAGGCAGAAAAACGGGGCTTAGCGCAGTTAGTGCATTCAAAAAGCTTGATGGACGTTTTTCTTTTTTAGGAAGTCTTGCGTCAATAATCCCCGTTATAATTCTTCCGTATTACTGCGTTATAGGTGGCTGGGTAATGAAATACAGCGCGACCTTTGCCTTTGGCGAAATGAATGCCGCTGCAGCGGACGGGTATTTTACCGAGTTTATTTCCAATCCCATTCAACCAATCGGCTGGTTCTTGCTGTTTCTGGGAGTAACTGCGGTAGTAGTTCTCTTTGGCGTGGAAAAGGGTGTAGAACGTGTAAGCAAAATTATGATGCCCATATTAGTGGTTATGGTATTGGGTGTTTCCGTTTACGTTTTGTGCCAGCCCGGCGCGATTGAAGGCGTTAAATATTATCTTGTTCCCGATTTTAATAACTTTAAGGCAACCACCATTTTAGCGGCTATGGGACAGCTTTTCTATTCAATGTCCTTGGCAATGGGAATAATGATAACCTACGGCTCCTATATGAAAAAAGACGTCAATGTAGAATCTTCGGTACATAATATTGAAATTTTTGATACCGGCATAGCCTTCCTTGCAGGGCTTATGATCGTGCCTGCGGTTTTTGCAACTCAGGGTGTAGAAATGGCAAAGGGACCGGGACTTATGTTTATCGTTCTGCCCAAGGTTTTTGCCAAAATGCCCGGCGGCGCTGTTATTGGCTTTATTTTCTTTGCTCTTGTTTTCTTTGCGGCAATAACATCGTCAATATCCTTAATGGAAACGGTTGTATCTATCGTAAAGGATAAGTTTAAGCTTGGCAGAAAGCTGAGCTGTGCTATAGTGCTTGCTATATGCCTTATTTTAGGTATT
Source organism: Clostridia bacterium (assembly GCA_017502165.1). Taxonomy (GTDB): domain Bacteria; phylum Bacillota; class Clostridia; order Christensenellales; family QALW01; genus UMGS1322. The sequence goes on along the minus strand of JAFVVO010000031.1, from coordinate 2,226 downwards.
CCGTCTGCCCTTAGTAACGGTGAAGGCATTTTAAGCGGCTTTAAGATTATTGGCTTTGGCTTCCTTGACTTCTGCGATTTTGCAAGCAACAGTGTGCTTATGCCGATAGTTGCGCTTATTACCTGCATCTTTATCGGATACGTGCTTAAGCCCAAGGCTTTAATTGAAGAGGCGGAAGCGGAGGGAAATACGTTCAAGGCGAAGCGCCTTTTTACAGTAGTTATAAAATACGTGGCACCGATTTGTATAGTTCTTATTTTGGCCTTCTCGATTCTTGAGGCCTGCGGAATACTTACGGTGTAAAAAGGAAAAACAAATGAAGATTTTAATTATTCGACACGGAGATCCGGATTATTCAATCGACTCCTTAACCGAAAAGGGCAGACGAGAAGCAGAGCTTTTATCCGAAAGAATCAGCAAGCTTGACGTTAAAAAGTTCTATGTGTCAACTCTCGGCAGAGCGCGGGCAACTGCACAATATACTCTTGATAAAATGGGCAGGACTGCTGAAGTTTGCGAATGGCTTAAGGAGTTTCCACCGATTATCGATAAGCCTAACAGAGCTCATTCTATTGCGTGGGACTGGCTTCCTGAGGACTGGACGGACAAAGAGGAATTTTTTGATAAAGACGCTTGGGGAAGCGTTTCCAATATGAAAAACGGCAAGGTTAAGGAGGAATTTGACCGCGTAAATTCCGAGCTCGATAAGGTTCTTGCACAGCACGGCTACAAACGCGAAAACAACTATTACAGAGTTGAAAATGCAAACGAGGACACAATAGTTTTCTTCTGCCATTTTGGACTGGAATGTGTGCTTTTAAGCCATTTGCTTAACGTTTCTCCCTTGGTTTTGTGGCACGGATTTTTTGCCGCGCCCACCTCGGTTACAACGCTGATAACAGAAGAAAGAAGAAAAGGAATTGCTTATTTCAGGGCAAGCGGATTGGGTGATATTTCCCACCTGTATGCAGGGGGAGAAGAGCCGTCCTTTTCAGGCAGATTCTGTGAAACCTTTGATAACGCAGAGCAACGGCACGATTAAAAGCAATTTTCTTTTATAATATTTCAATTAAGGAGTGCATTTATGGAGTTGGCAATTATAGTTTTTGCCCTTGCTTATGTTTTAATGCTTATGTTCGGTAAGTACCGTCCGTATATTGCCTTGGCATCAGGTCTTATCCGCGACACAAAACACCCGTAGTTTTTTAAAACTGCGGGTGTTTTTAATAATCTCTTTCTTTGTTAGTCAAGTTGTGCTATAATACAACTAACCGATAATTAAGAATTTGTAAGTGAGATAAATGGAGGCTCTTGTGGAAAAAATAAAAGGCTATCTCTGGCTTTTTTTGACAATGCTGAAAATAGGGTTATTCACCTTTGGTGGTGGATATGCCATGATCGCTCTGCTTGAAAATGAGTTTGTAGAAAAAAAGAAATGGCTTGAAAAAGATGAGTTTTTGGATGTTGCGGCGATTGCCGAATCCACGCCCGGTCCTATTGCCATCAATGCCGCAACTTATATAGGATACAAAAATTCCGGAGTGATCGGCTCAATGATTGCGACTCTTGGCATTTGCATTCCGTCCTTTGTTATCATCTACGCTATATCACTGTTTTTTGATGCATTTCTTTCGTTGACGTTGGTTGCATACGCTTTCAAGGGTATTCAGATATGCGTGGTGTATTTGATTCTCACAGCAGGGCTGAAGATGCTGAAGCAGATGAAGAAAAACGTATTTAACATGATCATTATTTTGGTAACACGTGTTTGTATGGTCGTGTTTTCATTGTTCGCGGTGAAGTTTTCAACGATATTTTACATACTGATCAGCGGAATCTGCGGTGTAGTGGTATATCTTCTCGGCAAAATCAGGAAGGAGAAGAAGCATGATCTATCTTGAATTGTTCTTAACCTTCCTTCAAATCGGTGCTTTTTCCTTTGGAGGCGGATACGGAATGATCTCGTTAATCAGAGAAAAAGTCTTGACGTACGGTTGGCTTACCGAGGAAGAAATGCTCAATATGATTGCCGTAGCTGAATCCACGCCCGGACCTATAGCGGTCAACATGGCAACCTTCGTCGGTTCTTCACAAGGCGGTTTCTTCGGAGCACTTCTTGCTACACTTGGTGTGGTATTGCCGTCATTTATTATCATTCTTATAGTCGCAGCCTTGATATGTAACTTGCTGAAATATGAGGGGGTAAAGGCATTTCTTGGCGGTATC
>JAFVVO010000004.1 GCA_017502165.1 Clostridia bacterium | reverse complement strand
GTTGCCATCTTTGGCTCGGCACTTGTGTTCTATAATGTGAATAAGTCCTACTGGGGCGATAACGGAATTATTGATTCCATCTTTAATATTCCGCCCGAGCTGTTTGTATACATGCTCGTATTCTTCTTGCTCGGATTCCTCATTTATGCATTCCTTTACGGTGCAATTTCTTCTACGGTTTCCAAGCTGGAGGATATCAATACTGCTGTTCAGCCTGTAACTTTCCTGTTCCTGTTCGGCTTTATGGTGGTTATGTTCTCGATGAGCAGCGGAAGTGTGGACAATGTCCTTATGCAGATTTGCTCATATATCCCATTTACCTCGCCGATGGCAATGTTTACAAGAATTGCTATGAGCACTGTGCCTTGGTATGAGATTGCGATTTCCATTGGCATTTTGGTTGCATCAACCTTTGGAATCGGAATTCTATCTGCTAAGATCTACCGTGTCGGTGTTCTTATGTACGGAACCTCACCCAAAATCGGCAATATCATCAAAGCTGTGTTGAAGGCGTGATATCTTTTTCGGTGCAACTTGCCAGTCATGCCCCAGCGTTCTATATTGACTTACACCTGCTTTTATGCTATATTTATTTTAATGTTTTAGTAAGATTTCGATTGGAGAGCCTATGGTGGATAATAAATTTAACGGATACAAAATCCGCGAAATTACTCCTGCAGACAATGCTTCCGTTGCTTCGATTGTTCGTTATAACTTGAAGCAACGCGGATTGGATATTCCCGGTACGGCATATTTTGATTCGTGTCTTAATGATCTTTGGGCGTTTTATTCAGGCAGAGACTGTTGCGGATATTACGTTTTAACCGACGAAAACGGTGCGGTTGTTGGCGGAATAGGCTTCGATAAAATTAACGGAATTGAAAATGGCGCTGAATTGCAGAAAATGTATTTGGCGGATTCGGCAAAGGGCAAGGGGTTAAGTTATTTTCTTATTGGCTTCATTGAAGAGAAAATGAGAGAAAACGGTATTAAAACCTCATATCTTGAAACACACACCAACTTAAATATTGCTATCCACGTTTACGAAAAATGCGGATACAGACGCATTGAAAGACCTGCAGACGTCGGACACAGTACCATGGACCATTTTTTTATAAAAGATCTGTAATTTACGGTTAAAATTAGCACTATTGCAATTTTCACAATTTAATTGTATAATGGTTTCGTAGGTTTATTTTTGTGTAACGAGGTGTAATATGGCAAAATTATATTTCAAATACGGTGCAATGGCATCGTCAAAAACGGCAAACGCTCTTATGACGCGCTTTAACTATGAAGAAAAGGGAAACCGCGTCTGGCTAATTAAGCCTGATATTGATAATAGAGATGATTATTTTGACGAAAACGGCGTTCGCGTTACGGTGGTTAAATCTCGAATAGGTCTTTCGGCAGTGGCGGACGTGGTTAAAAAGGACGAAAACATTTTGGAGCGCTTCTGCAAAATGACTGAGAAAACGCCTATTGACGTTATTATTTGCGACGAATGTCAGTTTTTGACTGAAGCGCAGGTGGACCAGATGAAGTATATTGCCGAATTTTGTTCTACGCCCGTTTTGTGCTTTGGGTTGCGGTCGGACTTTTTGACGAAAATGTTTGAAGGCTCAAGGCGTCTGTTTGAAATTGCCGACAGTATAAATGAAATTAAATCCGTATGCAAATGCGGTAAAAAGGCAATAGTCAACGCCCGTATTGACGAGAACGGACGTGTTGTTACCGAGGGCAACCAAATTGAAATCGGAGGCAACGACAAATACGAAAGTATGTGCTGGGGATGTTGGCAGGAACGGATTAAAGAGCAGACAAAATAATTTATGCACCAAAACAGTCACTGCGGTGGCTGTTTTTTGTAGATATGTAAGTCGCCCCACTGACAACGCCTTCAAGGACTTTTACAAGGGGCAGAGAAGGAAGCAGAAAAAAACGAGTTTTTGTTTTGAGATTTCATATTGTCAAACAAACGCGTAACCATTATAATGATTAAAGAAAGTTGAAACAAAGAAAAAGCATTTTTACTTTCTGCAGGGTTAGCGCAATAACTACAGAATAATAGGAGCTTGTTGATGGATAGAAAAATTTACGATGCGTTCGTGCGCATTCTAAAAAAAGAATTAGTGCCTGCTATGGGGTGTACAGAGCCTATTGCTGTAGCCTATGCGGCGGCGGTGGCGGCTAAGGAGCTTGGCACGCTTCCAACAGACGTGGATATTTGCGTAAGCGCCAACATAATAAAAAACGTTAAAAGTGTGGTTGTGCCAAATACCGGAGGCCTTCACGGTATTGAAGCCGCGGCGGCGGTGGGTATTATTGCAGGAGATCCAAGCAAGGAACTGTTGGTTATAAGTCAGGTAACGAAAAATCAGCAGGAGCAGGTGGAAAAATATCTTAAAAGCGCACGCTTCACCTTAAGTGAATCACAGTCAGGTGCGGTTTTTGATATTTGTATAACCCTTTCCCGCGGAGAGCATCGGGCGGTTTGCAGAATAGCCGAAGACCATACGAACGTTGTGTTTATTCAGCGCGACGGAGAAACCGTGTATAGTAGGAAATTAAACAAGCGCACTTCTGATTCTTCTGAGGATAAGGAACTGCTTACTGTTGAAAATATTGTTGCCTTTGCTGATGAAATGAAGGTAGAGGACGTTAAGGAAATCTTTGACAGACAGATTTCATGCAATATGGATATAGCGCAAGAGGGCTTAAAAAACAATTACGGCGCGAGAATTGGGCAGGTTATTCTTTCAACAAATGAAAACTCGGTGGTAAATCGCGCAAAGGCTTACGCTGCCGCAGCGTCCGACGCAAGAATGGGCGGTTGTGAAAAGCCCGTAGTTATCAATTCCGGCTCAGGAAACCAAGGAATAACTGCATCTGTGCCCGTTATAATTTATGCGCAGGAGCTTGGGAAGGATAAAGAGACCTTGTATAGAGCCTTGGCGGTTTCAAATCTTATAACTCTTCACTTAAAAAGCGGTATCGGACCATTAAGCGCCTATTGCGGAGTTATCAGCGCAGGCTGCGGCGCGGCGGCAGGAATAACGTATCTCTACGGCGGAAAATTCCGCGAGGTTGCCCATACGGTAGTGAATGCTTTGGCAATAAACTCAGGCGTCATCTGTGACGGCGCAAAAGCAAGCTGTGCCGCTAAAATTGCCTCTGCCGTTGAAGCAGGAATTTTAGGTATGCAGATGTTCCGCCAGGGAAGTCAGTTCGTAGGCGGTGACGGTATTGTAAGCAAGGGCGTAGAAAATACTATAAACAACGTCAGCCGTCTCGTAGGCGAGGGTATGCGCAAAACTGATGCCGAAATAATTAAAATAATGCTGTCTTAAAGAATTTATTAAACCGACATCTTCTGTATAAGCAGGGGACACGAATTGCGCGTATTGACAAACGAAAGATTGATGTGATAAAATTTATATGTAATTACACCTTAAGGAGATGCAGTAAATGAGAAAATTAACGATAAAAAGAACGAAAACCATCGTAGCTTCTTTAATGAAAGCACAGATTTATATTGAAGATCCCGTAAATCAGGAATTAACTATAAATGACGTTCCCTGCCGTAAGCTTGGTACGCTTAAAAACGGAGAAGAGAAGGAATTTTATATTGACGAACAACCCTTAAAGGTGTTTGCAATAGTAGATAAGATAACGAAAGACAATTGTAATGACGTTTATCAAATCCCTGCAGGCAATGAGGACGTAAGCATTACGGGCAAGCATATTTTTGACGTTTCGGGCGGAAATCCTTTCAGATTTGATAACAACGTTCTTACTGAAGAAATGGCTAAAAACCGTAAACAAGCAAAGAACAGGGGAATTATAACAACCATTGTCGGCGCGGTTGTCGGTGTGTTGATTTATACTCTTTTGTTAAGACCGATTCTGTTCCCTGACGGCGCACAAACGCCAAAGACCTTTTCTTATGACGGAATGAGCATTACCTTAACTGAAGAATTCGGCAAGGCACAGACAGGTGACAAATATGACGTTGCCTATGGATCCAAGGCTGTTGCCGTATTTGTTATAAAGGAAGAGTTTACATTAGAGGAAGGCTTTGGCGACCTTACCCTTGAGGAATATGCAGATATCATAATGCAAGGTGTTGAGCTTGAGGGCGTTACGCCTGAAATAAAAAACGGAAGAGCGCACTTTAAGTATGATTACTTGAATCCCACCACTAACGAAACGTATTGGTATTTTACATATTTATATAAAACAGATGATGCTTTCTGGGCGGTGCAGTTAGCTACTGAGGAAGAAAATCTTGATGAATACTCCGAAAAAATTACGCAGTGGGCAGAAACGGTAACGTTTTCCTAAACAGAAATTATAAATATAAAACAAACAGTCACCCCGGTGGCTGTTTTTGTTTGCAAATAGATATATTGAAAAATCCTTAAGTTTGTGATATAATTAAAATAACAAATTATTTTTGCGAGAAAGTCTGTGCATTCAACAAGATAAAACCGCTTTTCAGGGGGATAAATAATGGGAATTTTATTTTTTGCATTGGGTATTGCCGTTTTAGGAATTTCGGTATACTTTGCTTTTAAGAAAAGATATAATATGGCAAAATGTATTGCGTCCATAACGCTGGGAATATTTTTTGCCACGTTCTTTATGATTCTGGGCACCGAATGGGTTAAAGCGGGCAAGACGGTTGAAAACCCTACGCTTTATTCGGTGGTTTCGTCTGTTTTGTACAGCTTCAAGGCATTAGGCGGCAGGCAGGACATTTCACAGCTTGAAACCGTTGGGCTTGAGGGATTTCTGAAAACTCTTTACGTTATAATAAATTACGCTATGTTCATTCTTGCGCCCGTTCTGGCATCGAGCCTGGTGCTTTCCTTTATCGGAGACGTGGGCGATAAGATCCGATATTTCTTTGTTCGCGCAAATAAATGCTACGTGTTTTCGGAAATAAACGATAATTCACTTGCTCTTGCCAAGGGAATATCAAAACAAACAAAAAAGGTAACCTTAATATTCTGCAAAACCAAGGACGCTAACAAGGAAGCCGTTGCAAAGGCAAGGGAAATCGGCGCAATTCTACTTTATAAGGGCTGTGACGGAATTAAGCTTTTCAAAAAATTCCGCGAATATGAATTCTGCCTTATATCAAATCAGGAGGATAACAACTTAAAATTAGCCGAGCAGGTTGTTGATAAATTCAACAACGAGTCCGACGTTAAAATTATAGTTAACGCCTTTATTGAAAGCGGAACGAACGTAAGGTTCTTGGAAAAGGCGTTGAAAAACAAAAAGAATGATAAAATGAAGTTGGAGCTTCGTTGCGTTGACGAAATTGCTCTGTTTTGCAATAATCTTATTTTTAATTATCCTTTGTATAATACCAACGGTAACGGCAACAATATTTCCGTGGCAATCGTCGGCTGCGGAAGAGTAGGTATGCGAATGCTTAAAACGGCTTTCTGGGCAGGACAGATTGACGGATACACTCTCAAAATCCGCGTTTATGACGAAAAGGCTGACAGAATCCGTGAGGAATTCTACAAGCAATGCCCCGGCCTTTTAGGAAACCCTGCCATTGCGTTCGTTACCGCTGACGTTAACACGCTGGATTTCAGGAACAAGCTTCTTGATGAAGAAAACAGTCTTGATGCAACGTACGTGGTGGTTGCCATGGGCGACGACCAGCAAAACGTTACCGTTTCTGACGAGATTTACAAGCTTTACAGAATAAGCAGAGGCTTTGATGACGAAAGGATACCCGAAATATTCACCCGTGTCCGTTCACAGATAAAAACCAACTCTTATTTTGACAATACGCAGTTCTTGTTTGACCGTCACATTCATCTTTTCGGCACAACGGAATCTATGTTCTCCAACAAAACTCTGTTTAACACCGAGCTTGAAAATATGGCATTTGCCGTGCACCTTGCTTATTGGGACCGCCTTGACGCCAAGGAGGGAAGCCAAGAGTACCTGGAGGTGCGCAGGGATTTTGAAACCAGCGAATATGATAGACGTTCTTCCATGGCAACGGCATTGCACATTCCTGCAAAATTGCACGCGTGCCTTGGGGCAAAAGCTGAAGACGGCGCCGTTTTAACGGAGGAAAACGTAAAAGAGTTTTCCAAGAAAATTAAAGAGGATAAGGAATTATTAAAGCGCCTTGCAATGAACGAGCACGACAGATGGAATGCTTTTATGCTCAGCGAAGGCTATCAAAAGGCTACTAAAGAGCAAATGCTGCTTTATTCGGCAAAAACGGGGGACCATAAGGATAATTTATCTATGCTTCACCCTTGCATAACCGATTGGGATTCCTTAGACGAAATAGAAAAAATCTTTAATCAGGTTAGCGGAAAAAACAAAAAATTCAAGTATTACGATGAAAAAATAGTGGCAAGCATACCGAAAATATGGGAAGTTGCTCAAAAACGAAACGGAGATAACTGATATGTATAAGCCTGAACCGGCAGACACGTCAAGCATAAAAATGCCTGATGAATTGCTTCTTCTGAAGGAGGAAATTGCTAAAAACGTTCACGAGGTGTGGGCGGAGGGCAGAATAAAGGAAGGGTGGCGCTTTGGTACCGTTCGCAACGATGACAAAAAGGAAACCCCCTGCCTTGTGCCTTATGAGGAATTGCCTGAGGAAGAAAAGGAATACGATAGAAATACCGCTATGGAGACTATCAAGCTTATTATCAAGCTTGGGTATGAAATCAAAAAGAAATAACGAAAGAATTTAGAGGAAACGATAACATGGATTTTGATAAAACAAAACCGTATATTTTCTTCAGTTATGCCCATAAGGATTCAGAGACGGGCAAGGAAATTATAAAGGGCTTGCAGGAGAATGGATTCAATCTGTGGTTTGATGAGGGCATTAAGGTAGGCACGGAATATTCGGATTATATTGCCGAGCATATTCAAGGCTGTAAGGTTTTCGTGTGCCTTATGGACGAGAACTACATTGCGTCGCGCTATTGCAGAGACGAAATAGATTTTGCCCTTAACATAGAGGGCGTAGATATTTTAATTATCTACAGAAAAGAGCTGAAGGACTTAAAAATTCCTGCAGGCTTAAAAATGCGCACCTCACGCTATCAGGCAGTATTCCTTAACCGTTTTCCGTCAATGGAAAAGTTTATGGAAAGCATGGTGCAGGCGGACATTTTAAGCGTCTGCAACGAGGAATTAGCCTCCTCCAAGGAAAAGGTGGAGCTTACGGTTTACGAGGAAAACGGCTTTAATCCTACCTTTCAGCAGAGAAAAATAGCTGAAAAGGTAATGGACGTGTATGCTCTGTTCGGCGTTAAAATAGAAGCCTTCACGGGCATTGCCGACGGACCGCAGGTAACGAGATATGAATTCAAGCCTGCTCCTTCTCAGAGACTTGTTAAAATATTGGAGCTGGCCGACGACGTGGCATTGGCAATGGGAGTTGCCAGCTTGCGCATTATCTGTCCAATACCCGGCAAAACAGCCTTCGGGGTTGAGGTTCCCAGTGAAACTCGCGAAACAGTACATTTTCAGGAAATTTTTGAGTCGGAAGAATTCAAAAAAAGCGAGGACGTGCTTTCGGTAGTTCTCGGCAGAGACGTAGAGGGCAGAAATAAGGTGCTTGAATTATCAAAAGCGCCCCACGTGCTCATTGCGGGACGGCAGTATTCGGGCAAAACCACCGTTTTACATAATATGATTATAAGCCTGATAAAAAACACGTCACCCGAAGAAGTAAAATTGGTGCTTATGGACACGAAAAAAAGTGAGTTCGGTGTCTATGAAAACTCAAAGCATCTGCTTATGCCCGTTATTACTGACGAAAAGCAGGGGATAGAAATCCTTAATCAGCTTCAGGAAGAGATGATTAAGCGTTACGAACTGTTTGCAAACTCGGGCGTACGGGATATAAGAGCATATAATCAAAAAAATGAGCAGGGCTTATACAGAATAGTGGTGTTTATCGACGAGGCAACGATTCTGGCAGACCCTGCGCCGAAGGAATTTGAAACGGCAGTTGCCCGCATAGCGCAGAGGGCAAGGGCCGCAGGCATACATCTGGTAATGGCAACCGGCTCCTTTGAAGGCAAAGCCATCACGGGCATAATAAAGGCAAATATGCCCACAAGAATTGCACTTTCAACCAACAGCGTACAGGAGTCGTATATGATAGTTGACTGCCGCGGCGCCGAAAAGCTTTTCTTAAACGGTGATATGCTGTATCAGGGAATAGGCGATTTCAAGCCTACTCGAATTCAGGGAGCGTTTGTTGATTTTGCGCAAATTCCCGATTTGATAGAGCAGGACTGCGTAGGGGCTGTGGGAAGCAAAAAGGAAGAGGAGCTTGAGGAAGCCATTGAGCTTGCCGAGCAATACGGATTGATATCTGCTCCCTTATTGGAGCAGAGAATGGGTATCAGCCACGCAAAAGCCTTAAAGCTTATTAAGAGCCTTGACGAAGCAGGGCTGTTAGAGGCGTCTTCCGGCAGAGGAAAACCCAGAAAGCTTAAAACGAAATAAAAAAAGTTGGCGGTAAGCCAACTTTTTTGTTTCTACATTTCAATCGTGTTTTGACGCCAATTTTGACACCGATGATATCAATGTTATTAAAAAAACAGCACTACCTTTCATTAAGGTATAGTGCTGTTCTATTGTTAAAAATCGATATTCATCAAATTGTTAAATTTTTGATTACACAACTTTTTATTAACCTTTCATCAAAAGCTCCATTACATACATTTCAAGTCCTTCAAAATCTCTGTTTTTGATGCACTCATCCTTGAAAGCGTAATCGAACCTTTCTGCTTTTTCTTCAAGCATCTTAAATATTTTTAAGCTATTTTCTAAGTGTTTGAAGTTATCTTCATAAGTAGTTGTTCTCATCGCTTTAACGTCAAGACCTACATACTCGCCTTTGCTTCCATAGCCGTTTTCCATAAGGACTTTTACCTGATTAAACGCAGTGCGTAAATTTTCTACACCAAAGCTCTTATCTTGATCATATTTTATGCCGTTTTGGTCGTTTAAGTGCACTGTAAACAACTTATCAAATGCCAGCGCAAAGCCAATTTCGTGCGCAGGATCAAGCCCTGCAAGCATTGCATGCGCACTTTCCAAGTTACCGCCAACACGTTTGGGGTCAATAGTTGCTGCAGAAACAGCCATTACGTGCCCCATAGTTCCGCAAATAGAACGGTCAATAGGCTCATTAGGTTTAGGTTCGATACAAATTCTTATGGTTTTATCATATTCAAGCATTTTGTTTATTGCATCAATAAGCATCTTCGTTGCCCAAACGGGACTTTTACTTTCTGCGCAAAGCGTGCCTTCTCTTGCAAGCCATAAAACTATTAAATCTGTGCCAAGCTCTCTTGCAATATCGATAGAGCGATATGCTCTCCACATGGCAAACTCTCTGTCAGCTTCGCTTGTTGACATAAAACCACCGTCAACTGTTCTTTTATCCTGCCAAAGTCTTGGGGCAACAAACTCTGCTTTTAAGTCATATTTATCCAACAATGCTTTTACTTTTCTTGCTTCCGCCTTTATTTCTTCAACAGATAAATCATTCATATTAGGAACGGCATCATCATCGTGAAACTGAATGGCATCAAAGCCGATTTCTTTGAATCTTTTAATCTTTTCTTCAAAAGAATAAGATTCTCTTGTTGCGGGTCCGTAAGCATCGGCTCCTTCGTGAACGTTCCAAGGTCCTACTGAAAACTTAAATTTACTCATAATTTTTCTCCTTTATTAAATTTCTATAATTTTATTTTTTTCCGTGCTTAAATAAGCAGCGGCTATTACTTTTTGTACATGCAACGCATCAGAAGCAGGAACCACCAGCGGTTTATCATTTAGAATTGAATCGGCAAAGCTTTCAACTTCTCGAATATACATATTGCCAAATTCCCCGTCAATTTCAACGCCCTTTACATCAATATGGTCTTGTTGAGCGTTATATCCGGGAACGTTGTCCATAAATATTGCGGTAAGTGTGCCGCCATCATTCTGGCCAATAATGTTGCTACCCATAAGTCTGCCTTTGGTACCGAAAAATTCCATTCTCCACTTGGCAACCTCATCAGGAATATTGAAATTCGTTTGAACAACACATTGTGCACCATTTTCCATTTTAAGCAATACCGTCGAGCTGTCTTCAACATCATAATCGAAAACCACCGTATCGTTGAACGCGGCAACCGCTTTAACGCGAGTACCTAAAATATACTCCATAAGGTCGATACAATGAACGCCCATATCCATAAGCGAGCCGCCGCCGGATTTAGCTTTTTCTTGGCGCCAATTTCCTTCTTCCTTAGGAAGCCACAAAGTGAACTGTGAATATCCGCTTACAACTTGTCCTATTTTTCCTTCACTTACAGCCTTTTTCATATTCATAATGTGGGCACCAAATCGCATCATAAAGCCTGCTGCAACCTTAATGCCCTTTTGTGCGCAATAATTAAGTACATCTTCGCCCTCAGCTGTTGTCATTGCTATAGGCTTTTCAAGCAAAACGTGTTTTCCGTAATCTGCGGCAAGCTTAGTTTGTTTAGCGTGAAAAACCACGGGAGAAGCGATATATACCGCGTCAATTTCAGGATTTTTTAATAATTCTTCTTCGTTTGTATAAGCATATTTTGCATTATATTTTGCTCGCAAACGTTCTGCATGTTCAGGGTTAATCTCCATAACGGCTGTTATTTCAGCATTCTTACAGTTAGCCATAGCAGGTAAAACTCTTCTATCCGCAATTCCGCCGGCCCCTATGATTCCAAATCTTAATTTTCTCATAAGCACTCCTATCGCTACTTTATTTTTTATTCACAATATTTATAGGATTTCCATCAAGATACGCCTTAACGTTCTCTATTGCCAAGCGCGCCAATCTTCTTCGTGTATCTAATGCCGCCCAGCTTATGTGAGGAGTTATAACACAATTTGGCGCAGTAAGAAGCGGATTATCTTCTGATAATGGTTCATTGGTTAATACGTCAATTCCTGCACTATAAACCTTACCGCTTTTTAACGCATCTGCTAAGTCCTGCTCATTTACTAACGCTCCACGGCTGTTATTTATTATTATTACACCATCTTTCATCTTTGAAATATTTTCTTTATTTATCAGTTGTTCTGTCTCATTTGTCAAAGGGCAATGAAGACTGATTATGTCAGAACGCGCAAACAAATCATCTAAGGAAACGAACTCTACTCCCATATTTTTCATATCTTCGCATTCAAAAGCATCGTAAGCAATAACTTTTGCTCCCATAGCAAGCCCTGCACTTGCAAAGGTTTTGCCGATTCTACCTAAACCTATAACACCAATTGTTTTATACTCAATCTCATAAATAGGATAGTCCCAGAAACACCATTCATTTTCGCCGCCGTTACGCAGTTTTTTTACTTCGTTACTGTGGTGTGCAACGTTATTTGTTATTTCAAGCAACAAAGCAACTGCATGCTGACCTATTGCTTTGCTTCCATAAGAAGGAACGTTTGAAACGATAATTCCGCGTTTGGTAGTTTCTTCTAAATCAATTCTGTCATATCCCGTTGCAATAAGAGATATAAACTTAATATTAGGACATTTTTCTAATATTTCTTTCGTTATTTTTCCTTTATTTATCATAACGATTTCTGCATCGCCAATGACCGAAGCTATATTTTCTTGGGAAGTTTTGTCGTAAACTCTTGCATCGCCTAACTTTTCAACTTCGCTCCAATCAATTTCACCTGAATATTCTTTTGGCTTATCTACTACTACAATTTTCATTTTTTACTCCTTCCTAAATAATTCAATAGCGTTTGCTTTTTGTGTATCTAAAAAGCTCTGCCACGTACTTCCGTCTATAAACGGATTATTCTCTCCATTAGCTTTAGCTAATTTTTGAAAGTGATTGCTGTTCTCCGGATGGTTGCCCAAATGAACGTCAGGTATCATATTATAAATTCTGTCAATACTATTAAGAAAATCTTCTCTTAAAGAATATGGCAAGTTGTATTTATCCAAATATGATTTGCTCATAGTGTTTAAGCCCGCGCCACCAAACATACCCGCAATAAGTTTCTTGCCTTTTTCCGTCACGTTAAAAAATATAGTTAAAGTTCCTTGCGTGTGACCGGGTGTTTCGTAAAAGGTAAATTTCTTATCCCCAATAACAATTTCATCCCCATTCTGAATTAAGACGTCGGGTTCAAAAGCTTCTTCAAAGGGCATACCAAATTCATTGGTCCATTGAAGCTGATTTAATCCTTTTACCGTATCAGCGTCGCCTCTGCCAATATAGGTTTTTGCACCGGTTAACTGAACTAATGCGCTTGTTCCGCCTATATGATCAATGTGCCCGTGAGAATGTATAATATGCTTAATGTCACGATAATCGCAACCTAAAAGTTTTAAGTTGAGCATAATCTGATATGCTGTTTGCGGTAGTCCCGTATCAAGTAAAATCAAACCATCTGTAGATTTTATTAGCCAGCATGGCGCACTTTTTGATCCGATATGATAGCAATCATCCGTATATTTTGTTGGCTCTAAATAATAATCCCAATACTTCATTATAAATTTTTAACTCCATCTAAAAATGAATTTAATCCGCGAAGATAGTAGTCTTTATCAGTACCCATCCACAAAACGTTAGCGCCCATGGAAGAATACTTTTCTGCTAAAACTTCATTGTCACAGAAGATACCGCAAGATTTTTTATACTTTTTACAAATATCAAAAACCTGTTGAATAGCTTTTATCATCGGTTCGCTTCTAATATCCGTAGGAGTTCCTATCATAACTGACATATCGTATGGACCTATAATAATTGCGCTTATGTATTCGCCATACTGTTCTAACATTTTGGGCAAATTTTTAATGCCTTCAGGAGATTCGATTTGAGGTAACAAGAATCTTGTTTTCTTGAAATCCTCAAACTTTTCTCCTTTTCTCATTTGTCCGTAACCGCCCATACCTTTTCTTCCGTCAGGCGCAAACAACAAACCGTCCACAGCGGTACGAAGCTGGCTTAAGCTTTCTGTTCGAGGAAGCATGATTCCATCAGCGCCCATATCTATAAGTTTTGCTGTCAAATAATATTCAGCATCCTGAACTCTGACTATTGAAGGCAATCCCAATAAACGCATGGTGTGTAACATCGGAACGAGATTTTGGGCATCATAAATTCCGTGTTCAGCATCAAAAACTATAAAATCCAAGTCTTCTCTATCTGCCATTTTCTCTAAAATAATGGAACTGTTTAATATTGTTAACGTAGCTCCAACTATTTTCTCGTTGTTATCAAATTTTTGTTTTAACAAATTGTATTTATCCATAACTTTCTCCTTTTGATTGGGTTTTAATATTTCTATAAAAAATTGTATCCTCCATAGAAAAAATACGTTATAATAATCTGTTTAATTTTGTTGTACTATTTCCTTATATTCTTCTATTCCTCCGTTTTAATCTTGACAAACAATTTTAACGCAGTTATAGTTTATATTGGAGCAAATTATTTTAATTTTGTAGGAGATTATTTTGAATACTTCTGTTTATTATCAATTCTCTACAACGTATCAAAACGGCAACAAAACCTTATTAACGCCCCCTTGGCAAAGTTCAAACATCGTTGTTCCCTGTAACAAATTCTACTTTGTGCAAGAAGGCGAAATTGAACTTGTTGTAGATAACAAAACTTATACTGTTTCAGAAAACGAATGGTTGTTGCTTCCTGCAGGTGTTCTGCATTCTTATAGATTAACTTCTATTCAATATGCAAAGCTTTATTGGTTGCATTTTGAATTAAACGTAAATGACAAAACCTTCCTTCGCTCTATTAATACTCCAATAAAAATCAAAGTAAAAAACGGTTCTAAAATTACAAATTTATTTGATAAAATCTTCAGATTAGTTAAAATTGACACATTTTCAGCTAAGTTAGAAATTGCAACCTATATAAATAGCTTAGTTTACACTTTCATAAACAATGCTCCTATGCAAATCCCAATTAGTGAAAATGACCCAATTGATGAAACGATTAAATACATTTTGAATAATTATAACGAACCTTTATCCTTAAGAGCCCTTGCTGATAAAGCCAATTTTTCCGTTTCGCAATTTGCAAACCTGTTCAAAAAACGAACAGGTGTTTCCCCTATGCATTACATTACCATAACGCGTTTAGAGCATGCTAAATATTTATTAGAACAAACCTCTCATCCTATAAAAAAAATAATTGAGGAAGTCGGTTTTTTAGACAGTTCATATTTTTCAAAGATGTTCAAAAAATACTACGGCAGTACTCCTTTAGAATATCGTGCCTCTGCACAGCCTCTTTCAAAAAGCAGAGTTATGAAATAACAAGTCTTACGCGCATATCCCTAAACAAAAAAAGAGCGGTCAAAATTTTTAAGGCGGCTTTGCCCACCGTCAAGAAAATTTTGGGCACCGCTTGGGGTCAAGCAAACGAAGTTTGCGCGATACGCCTTTCAAGTCCCGTCACCGGAACCAAAAAATGAAAGCAGATACGTAAAGTATCTGCTTTCATTTTTGACTATGGAATATGATTTTAACTATGTTACTTTTAGGTTATATGACCGACGAGCGGGCGTAGCAAGTACATTGTACTTGCAAGAATAAACTATCACGTATTATAAGCCAACTTTTTTGTTTCTATATTAAAGTGTCTTCAAGTACAAGAACGTTTACTTGCTTGGTATCAAAGGTTCCTGCGTCAACGGCAATTAAGCCGTTACCGTAGAAGATGTCTGCACCGCTTCCCACGTTATCTATAACGGCGAATCTGCGTGCATAGAGAGTGGGAACGTGTCCGCAAACGAGTGTTTTATCCGTCAGGGGAGGTGCGTCATCGTATTTTTCGGTCCACTTAGTCCACCTTGCCTTCTCCCAGGCCTCGTCGGAAGCGTTTGCACGGTCTGAGGCGGAAGCGGTGCCTGCAGGAACCCAACCGTGAACGAAAACGTAGTTTTTCGTTTCAAAATAGTTTGCGGTTTCCCCGATAAAATCGCAAACGCGGTCAAGAACACGTGTTTTGCCCGAGAAATCAATAGTATCGTCAACGGGGTCAACGGAATATTTGCCGAAAAATTCACTCAAGGTCTGCATGGTGCCGTTAATGTAGTGGTGGGGCAGAATTTTGCCCGTTTGCAGCAGCTTTAACAAAAGGTCCTCGTGGTTTCCCCGAAGCAACACCTTGTGCTCAAGACGCTCAAAAAATTTCAACACCTCGGCGTTTTCACTTCCGCGGTCAAAATAGTCACCCAGGCAAACTAAAAGGTGGTCTTCGTTGTCTTTTTCGAAGCCCGCCCTATTAAGAGCGTCCTTTAGCAGCGTGCAATGACCGTGTACGTCGGAAACTACGAAAATTTTTATGTTTTTATTCATTTATTTGCCTTCTTTCAGATTGCAAGTTCTTTTCCGTCCAAGGTGGCACGGACAAGGGAATCGCCGTCGTATTCCAATTTCAACGAAAAGAAAGGGGCGTTTTCGTTTATAAGATTAAGAAAGATTTTGTCACCCTCCCAAATGGGAAGAGAAAGCATTTCGCTTTTGTCAACCCATTCCAAAACGCCCTCGTCGCAGTCCTTTATTTTTCCTCGGAAGGAATCGGAATGAAACAAGTGCATATATTCGCCTTCAAAGCCCTTGGCAATAAAGGTGACTATTCCCCGATAGGAAAGAGAAAGTAAGTCAAGCCCCGTTTCCTCCTTGACTTCGCGCTTGGCGCACTCCTCTGGACTCTCGTTTTCCAAAAACTTTCCGCCAACGCCTATCCATTTGTCCTTGTTAACGTCGTGCTCCTTTTTTATGCGGTGCAGAAGCAGATATTTATTATCTTTTTCAATATAAACAAGACTTGTGTTAAACATAAATTACTCCAAACTGATTTTGTAAAAATATTATATCAAAAAACAGTAAATATTTCAATAAAATCAGCAAAAATGTTTGTGCTTTGGGTTTATTTGTGCTAAAATTATGGTATTAACTTAAAGGAAGTGTTTTTATGGAATACGTTTTTACTCCTGCGGCAGAAAAATTAAAGCCCTCTGCCATTCGTGAAATCTTGAAATTATCCTCTGCGCCCAACATTATACCGTTTTCTGCAGGCAATCCTTCGCCCGAAGCGTTTCCCGTAGAAACTGTTAACGGCATAATTCAGAAAATTATGCAGAAAAATCCCATTGGCGCGCTGCAGTATTCGGTAACCGAGGGCTACGTGCCGCTTCGTGAAAGCGTTAAAAAATATATGCGCGAAAAATATTCCGTAGGAAACGATTCTGACGACGTTATTATCACCTGCGGCGCACAGCAGGTTATGAGCCTTTGCTCAACTGCCCTTGCAGGAGCGGGGGATACTATTTTGTGCGAAAACCCCAGCTTTGTAGGCTCACTTAACGCCCTTAAATTAACGGGCGCTAACCTTGTGGGCATTGATATGGAAGCCGACGGTATGAACATTGAGGCTCTTGAGAACGCAATTAAGAATAACAAGAACGTTAAGCTTCTGTATATTATTCCTAACTTCCAGAATCCTACGGGAATCACCACAAGCCTCGAAAAGCGCAAGAAAATTTACGAGCTTGCTAAAAAATATAAATTTATGATCCTTGAGGATAATCCCTACGGCGATCTTTATTTTGACCAGGCTCCTCCTGCGGCAATTAAGAGCATGGATACTGATGGTATTGTAATTTATGCAGGCTCATTTTCCAAGGTGCTTGCTCCCGGCTTGCGAGTAGGCTGGTGCGTAGCGCCTAAAACCATTATTGCAAAGATTACCGCCATTAAGCAGACTCAGGACGTGCATGCAACGATTCTTTCCCAGATGATTGCAAACGAATTTTTGACTGCCTGCGATTTTGAAGGGCACCTTGAATTTTTGCGTAAGCTCTATAGAGAAAAGGCGGCGCTGTGCATTGAAAAGATGAACGAGCATCTTGCCCCTGAAATTGAGTTTCAGGCACCCTCAGGCGGTCTTTTTGCCTGGTGTAAGCTTCCAAAGGAAATTGATATGTCCGAATTTTGCACATTAAGCGTTAAGGAATACGGCGTAGCGGTAGTTCCCGGCAGCGCCTTTGACGTTAAGGAACAGCCTAACGGACATTTCCGCATAAATTATTCTACTCCCACCAACGAGCAGATAATTAAAGGAATGGCTCTTTTAGAAGAATTAAAAAATAAAATGCTTAATAAATAAGGTGAAATTATGGATTACGTTGCACTTTCCGAACAAATATTCCGCGAATTGTGCATTATTCCCGCGCCTTCGGGTAAGGAAGAAAAAAGGGCGGAATACTGCCTTAATAAGTTAAAGGAATTCGGCATAGAAGGATATATTGATAAGGCTAAAAACGTTATATATCTTCTTGAAGGAGAAAAAGAGGATATTACTGTTTTTCAGGCCCATACCGACGTGGTTTTTCCTGATGAGGAAACCTTGCCTTTTTTAGAAGATGAAGAAAACATCTATTGCCCCGGCTGTGGTGACGATACTATAGAGGTGGCTCTGCTGCTTGGGGTAATAAAGAAAATTACCGATGAAAAAATCAAACCGAAGAATTCCGTATTGTTCGTGCTTAACTCCTGCGAGGAGGGCCTTGGCAACCTTAAAGGCACAAAAGAAATATTCGCCTGCTACGGCAATAGAATAAAGGAGCTTTACACCTTTGACGGTCAAATCGGTCGCGTTGTAAACAAGAGCGTAGGCTCTCACAGATATAAGGTTACGGTAAAAACCGTTGGCGGACATTCCTACAGCGATTTCGGCAACGAAAATGCCGCAAGAGTTTTAGCGGAAGCCATAAAGCGCATTTACGAAATAAAGGTTCCCGAGAAGGACACTACAACATATAACGTGGGCGTTATTTCAGGCGGAACGTCGGTTAACACCATTATTCAGCAGGCGGAAATGCTTTGCGAATACCGCAGCGATAATTTCGAAAATCTTGAATATATGAAAAAAGAATTCAAGAAGATTTTTGATTATATTTCGACCCTTGCGGACGTTACCGTTGAGCTTGTGGGGGACCGTCCCTGCGGCAATAATCTTGACGAAGAAAAAATGCGGGCAATGACCGAGTTTGCTTGCGCTGTTCAAGAAAAGCACAGCAAAAGCAAAGTGAAAATTAAATCAGGCTCCACTGATTGCAACATACCTCATTCCCTCGGCGTTCCTGCCATTTGCGTCGGCGCATACCTTGGCGGCGGCGCGCACACAAGAGAAGAATGGCTTAAAAAGGATAGCTTTGCACTTGGATTTGCCATTACGGAAGAAATAGTAAAAAGCTGTTTTTAATTTCAATTTGTTTAGGAGAATAATATGAAAATTACTGCAGTAGGCGATTGCGCCATACAAAAATGTATGCCTAAATATTATCAGGGCTTCGAAGAGGTCCGTGACGTTATTGCCCAGGGTGACGTGCGATTTTTCAATCTTGAAACCACCGTTTGTGAGGATTGCTTCCCGGGGGCACATAGCGGCGGCACGTGGCTCCGCACAACAAGGAAGGTGCTTGACAGTATTAAGGACTTCGGCTTTAACGTTACCACAAGCGCCAACAATCATTGTATGGATTTTTCCTATGACGGATTTATGCAGACGCTTCAAAATATCGAAAGCGCAGGCTATGCTCAGGCAGGCGGCGGAAAGAATTTGGCAAGAGCTTCTGCTCCTGCGTATATTGATACTCCTTCAGGCAGAGCCGCAATAATTGCCTGCGTAACAAAATGTGACCATTGCGAAAACGCAGGAGAACAGACGAGAGATTTCCTTGGAAGACCCGGGGTTAACCCTCTCGGAATCAAAAAGGTGGTTTACGTTTCCCAAAAAGAGCTTGATCAGCTTAAGGAAATTGCCAAACGCACCACCTTGAACGTTTATAATGAAATTATTACCGCTCAGGGCTATAAGGCGCCCTTAGGCGAAAATGAGTTTGAATTTTGCGACACGGCTTTCAGAGTAGGTGAGCCGAGAATTGAGTTTGAGCTTTCCGAAAGGGATATGAAGCGTATAACCACCGCCATTAAGGACGCTTTAATGCAGGCGGATTTAGTGTTTGTTTCCGTTCATAATCACGCTATGCAGGGAGAAAAACTCACCGACGTGCCTAAGTTCTTAACTGAGTTTGCCCACAGATGTATTGATGCAGGGGCTCACGGACTTATCGGCCACGGCCCACATCTTATGCAGGGCGTTGAAATTTATAAGGGCTTGCCCATTATGTATTCCTTGGGTGACTTTATGCTTCAGCTTGAAAATTGTGAAGCCGTTCCCGACGATTTTTACAAAAAGTTCGGCCTTTGCGCTGAAGACGGTCTTTATGAGGTTTTCAAAAAGAGAACAAAGGATTTTACAATCGGCCTTCAAAGACAGAGCGAAATGATGGAATCGGTTATTGCGAGCTTTGAAATGGAAAACGGCAAGCTTACCTCGTTAAAGTTTACTCCCGTTGAGCTTGGATTAGGTCAAAAGCATTCCTCAATCGGCTGGCCGAGAAAATCAGAGAACAAAAACATACTTAAGCAGTTGGCTGAATTAAGTAAGCCCTTCGGTACAGTGCTTGACGAAGAGGGAAATGTGAAATTGTAAAAAATAGAAGCACTTGCAGTGCCTTAATTAAAGGTAACTGAAGTGCTTTTTTTATGTGTATTGTAAGGGTTATTCCTCGTTTTTCATTATCCGCTCAAGCTTTTGCGCGGTCTTGCTCCAAATAAAGTTCTCTTTAAGGCGCTCATAGGCGTTTTTAGTTGCGCTTAAGCGGTATTCGGTGTCATCAATGGCGGTTTTAAGAGCATCGATGACCTCTTCTACGGTGTTGCCATCCATAATGATACCGTATTTTTTCTCGCAAATAAGCTCCTTAGTGCCGCCCGTTTTAGTGGTGATAATAAAATTCCTTGCGGCTACCGCTTCTAAAACCGAGGTAGAAAAGCCTTCGGAAACTGACGGCAAGCAGAAAATATCCGATTCCTTAAGCAGAGCAATAACGTGGGCAAAATCAAGCCTGCCCAAGAAAATTGCTTTGGAATATTTATCCTTCAATTCTTCAAACAGAGGACCGTCGCCCGCTACTAAAAGATAGACGTTTTCACGGTTTAATTGCTTTACGGCTTCAATAAGCTGAGGCACGCCCTTTTCAGGCAGAATTCTGCCCGTAAAGGTAATAACGGTGGCGTTTTCGGGAATATTCAATTCCTTTTTGTATGAGCAAACGGGCTCTTCCATAAGGGATTCGATTTCAGATAAATCAATGGAGTTATAAAGCACGCCCTTTGATTTAATGTTAAAGTGACCGCTCCAAGAACACGCGGCTAACGAAACACCGTAAAACTCCTTGCAATAATGCTTCAGGATAACCGTTATAAAATGCTCCCACACCTGACCTAAAAGGTCGAACACCTTGTTGTTTACGCTAAGGTGGGTGGTGCCGTGCTCCAAGGTGATGCACCGCGCTGCGTTTTTATAAGCAAATTTAGCGCCGATAAGGCTATGGAAATAAAAACGGGTGTTAATAAGAACAAGGTCAAATTTCTTTTTGTTCAGGCGTGACATTATTTCCCTGAACACGCTGTTTTTCTTTGGAACGGGATATCTGCCCTTCATAACGTTGTAGCAGGGAAATCTGTAAAGCTCAATGCTTTCAGGCGTATTTTCCCAAGGGGCAAGGTCAAACACGTTGTTGGTTACAACCGTTACGCTATGGCCTAAGGCAATAAGCTCCTTGGCAAGATAATAGGTATATCTTTCAACACCGCCGATATTGGGCAGGTAGTTTGCCGAAAACAAACAAACGTTCATTTGTTACTCCTTAAAACATCATTATTCTGAACACGCAGAACAGTAAAGTAATAATATTAAGCGCAGGCATTAAAATCAGCACAGCATCGTCCATTTTTTCGCTTACGGTGATTACGTTGTTTCTCAGCACAAGGAACACAAGGGGCAGGGCGGGAATAAAGTATCTGCCTTGAACGCCCTCGATGCATACGCTTCCAAAGGGGGTGTGGTCTAATAATAAAAGCAGCTCAATGGCAAGGAACACCACCAGGAATAAAAATACGCAGTAAAGCTTTGAAAGCATATCCTGGGGCTTGGGCTCGTTCTTCTTGCGCATAAAGGCGAGCAACACAACTATAATAGTGGGCACCGCCATAAGCCAGGGAGCTTCAACCTGGAACCAGCCAAAGTATGCGGTGAGCGATTTAATATAAAAATCAGTTTTATAGCAAATGGTGTAAAAGAGCATTTTTGCGATTGCGCCGGGGTGAGCAAAAACGTACTGAAGACTGTAGCCTGCAACGTCGTCTCCGGTGCTTACAGAATCGGAAACCAGCTTTGAGGAATTTTGCGCCTGAAGAATAAAAATGCTTGCAAGAGCAATAACGCCAAGCAGACACTTAAACAGTAAATGCAGCTTAGGATTAGCAAACTTCTCTTTGGGAAGTAAAAGCACCAACGCCGCAACACCTATATAAACTGCCTTTTGCGGAACAACCAGTATTATCATCAGGGCAAGGAGGCCAAGCTGCTTTAAGCCTATTTTCTTTTCACCGTACCACAAATTCATAATATAGGCAAATAAGAGCAAAATACCGCCGACGGAAAACACGTCATAAGACACGGAAGCCATAATGTGAAGGTTTATAGGCAGCATAACAATGGCGGCAAGGGCAATTTTGCCAAAGGGCATCAGCTTTATGGCAAAATAAACAAAGGCTAAAAATGAAATGAAGTTAAACAATCTGCCTAACTGATAAGTCCAATAACCGCTTAAATTGCATAATCTGCCCAAGGTAATTCCTATTGCAGGGGCAACGTAAACTATGTTTTTGTTAAGAATATATCCGCGGTTAGCGATAATTTCTTCACTGTTTTTACAGAAAAGGTGATTGTTTCTTGAAATATGAGCGTACTGACCTGCCGAAAGCGCGTGGGAGGTTCCCTGAACAAAAGCGTCATCCTCGGCGCGCATACGCATGGCATAATCCTCATCGCCGAACTTAAACATCATCTGGTTAGAAATGTGGTAAGCGGTGGAATAATGCAAAGGCTCGTCGGGAACGGTGTTAGGGGGAAATACAAACAAATATAAAAGCGCCAAAATAGCTGAGATAATAACGGTCAAGGCTTGAATGGACAGCTTTTTCTTTCTGACGATAAATGCAATAAAGGGAATGGCGGCAACGCCCAAAATTAAAAGCACAAGAAGCCACCAAACCATCAGACCGCCGGCAATCGCCTTAAATAACAGGGCAACGGCTGACAGAGCCACAACAAGTGAAAGCAGAATTATGCATACTAAAAATTTATGGCTTTGTAAAAAATCGCGAATTTTCATTTTTAACTCCTTTTTTTGCTAACCAAAACATCGAGGCTTACTTATTGCCCTCAAGAGAACGTTTTTTCTCGCGAAAAACGTAAAACAGAAAAACTCCCAGCATAAGCGTTGCGAGAATGCCGGTTGAAATAACGTAGGAAACGGATGCACCCATAAGGTTAAGGCTTTTAACTAAGGGGGCGGTAATTGCAAGTGAAACGCCGTAGGCAAGCACGTATGCAATAATCATAGAATACTGATGGCGCATAATAACTATTCCGTTATAAATAAGGTTTGCAATTGCATACATTCCGCCACCTAAAATAATAAGGCAAAGGTTTGCTTCAAGGCCTGCAAGGTCAACACCGTAAACTGCAGACAAAACGGGAACGCCCAAAAACCACGCGCAAACTGTGCAAAGGATGGTTAATGTAATTATGATTGCGGAAATTTTGAAGATTTTGCCTAAGAACTGACCGAAATCTCTATCCTTCCACACCTTTGTCAAGGTAGTAAGCAGGGGACGGTAAATGAACATTCCCAACAGAGAGATTACTGCAGAGGGCATAAAGATTATGCCGAAACGGTTTTGAGAAACCTCGTCCAAAATATTATCAATAACAAATTTAGGCTGATTGATTATATAGTTGAGCATAAAGGTGCCTAAAAACATAGGCAGGCAACCAAGCAATAGCTTAAGCATCAGCATAAAATCCCACTTAGGCTTTAATGCGGTTATTTTGCGTGCAAAGTGACCGTCATAAAGGGCTATCCAGCCAAATGAGAAAACAAGTGAAAGCGCCGAAGAAAGAATAAGGTTTTCAAAAAGCAAAAGCGAAACGGTAAAAATCCCAAAGGCTGCGGCAACACGCACAGCAAGAGACCTGCCTGCAATGTGAAGCTGCTCGTTCTTTTGCAAAAGACCTCCGATAAGCCCCGAAAGAGAGTCAGCTCCCTTAAAAGCGCAAACCAGCACCACTACTGCCGCCTTGTAAGGCTCGTATTTCACTATAGCGATTACCGCTGCCGCCACAATAGACAAAACGTAAAGGATAATTTTTGCGGCAAGGTGCACGTTAAAGGATATTTTGTTTTCGGTATCGGTTACGAAAAAAGTGGGAGTTTCAAAGGTGGAAACGGTTAAAAGCTGTTGCGCCAAGGCAAAAGCAATAGAGAAAATACCGCCCTCAACGGGGCCTAAAACTCTCGTTACCACCATCAGCAGAAATACCGACGACATAGCGTTGGTAAAGCTTCCTGCCGCATTCCACAAGAACACCTTTTTCGACGTCGAAACGGTTGGTTTTTCCTTTTCCATAATTACCTTCGAATAATACTATAATAAATTTACATACATAGTTATTTTACTTTAATTTCCCATCATTGTCAAGCAAGCTGTTGGAAGTGCAATTTTAGTTTTGTGCAAGGATTGACAAAAGCCGTCATTTTTGATACAATTAAAACCGAAAAATTTACAATGTTTACGGGAGGCTGCTTTATGGCACAGTACGATCCAAAGGTTTTACGCAGGCTTCAATTATGCGAGCTTGAAATATTAAAGGATTTCGTTAAAATCTGCGAGGAAAATGACCTTAAATATTTCGGCTTTGCAGGTACGGCAATCGGCGCTATCCGTCACGGCGGATTTATTCCCTGGGACGATGATATTGATATGGGTATTCTTCGTGAGGATTACGAAAAGCTGAGGGAAATTATCCAAAGAGATTATGCGGATAAATATACCTTTGTAGATGCCTATACATATAACGATTATGCCAATATGAACGCGCATATCGTGCTTAACGGCACTAAATTTACCGAAAGCACTGCAAAAAATTGCAAGTATCCTCAAGGCATTTTCCTTGATATTTTCCCCTTTGACCACGCTCCTGAGGACGAGGAAACCCGTGAAAAATTCGTGCGCTCCGTTTGGCTTGCAAGTAAATTCTTAATCGTAAAGCATACGCCATTTCCCGTGCTTCCCTTCAAAAAGGGTATTAAGGTTAAGCTTTGCCACGCGGTAACCGCAGTAATTTGGTTCTTCCTTAATTTGTTCTGCATTTCCCATAAATTTTTATACAAAAAGTTGCTTAAATTCAGCACTAAATACAACAAGGAAGATACGGGATATTACTACTATTCCTGTAGTTCCTCCCGTCAGGGAACGGTTTACGCAAAGGAGGATTTCTATCCCTTTAAGAAGATAAAGTTTGAGGACGTTGACCTTGACTTCCCCCAGAATATCGAAAAGGCTTTGGGCAGAGTTTACGGTGACTTTATGCAGCTTCCCCCGGAAGAAAAACGAGTTAACCATTGTCCCGACGAATTAGTGTTTCCTAAGGAGAACGAATAATATGAAAAAATATAAAGTAGGTTATACCGCAGGCGTTTTTGATTTATTCCACGTAGGCCATCTTAATTTGCTGGAGCGTTGCAAGGAAATGTGTGACGTTTTAATCGTTGGCGTTTGCGACGATAACTACGTAACCGAAATCAAGAAGAAAACTCCCGTAATTCCCGAGCAGGACAGACTTCGCATTCTTAACGCTCTTAAGTGCGTTGACCGTGCCGAGCTTGTTGATTGGGAAATTACCAACGATAAAATGCTTGCCCTTGAGCGCTTCGGCTTCGACGTGCTTTTCTCCGGCGACGACTGGAAAGGTACCGAAAGATACAATAAAACCGAAGCACAGTTTGCACCCTTAGGCGTATCCATCGAATACCTGCCCTACACCCAGGGCGTATCCACAACGGATATTAAAAATAAAATGAAATAAATTTTTGCCGAAGATAATCTCTTCGGCATTTTTTATGCAGTTTAATATTTTTCTGTGGCATAATAACAAATAATGTGGTAAAATATATAAAAATAATGGGGAGGAGCGCTCAAATGGATAAATTTAAGTTGGTTTCAAAATTTAAGCCTACGGGCGATCAGCCTCAGGCGATAGATAAATTAGTGCAGGGAATAGAGGACGGCATTGATTCTCAGGTGCTTTTAGGCGTTACGGGCTCGGGTAAGACCTTTACAATGGCGAATATTATTGAGCGCGTTAATAAGCCTACATTAGTTCTTGCACACAACAAGACTCTTGCCGCACAGCTTTATTCGGAGTTTAAGGAATTTTTCCCTGAAAACGCGGTAGAATATTTCGTTTCATTTTACGATTATTATCAGCCTGAAGCCTATATTCCCCAGACGGATACTTATATCGAGAAAGATTCTTCTGTTAACGAAGAAATTGATAAATTGCGCCATAGCGCCACCTGCTCTCTTCAGGAAAGAAGAGATTGCATTATAGTTGCATCCGTTTCCTGCATTTACGGTCTCGGTGACCCCGTTGCCTACAGAGAAATGGCGGTTTCACTTCGTCCGGGAATGGAAATAACGAGAGACGAATTACTTAAAAGGTTGGTTGAAATTCAGTATGAACGCAACGATACGGATTTTGCGAGAGGCTCATTCCGTGTTCGCGGCGATAACGTTGAAATTATCACCGCACGCAGAAGCGATAAGGCGTTGAGAATAGAATTTTTCGGTGACGAAATTGACCGTCTTTGTGAAATCGACGTGGTTACGGGCAAGGTGCTGTCAACGCTTCAGCATACGGCAATATTCCCCAACACCCACTATGCTGCTGACGACGACCGCTTGACTGCGGCCCTTCAGCAGATAAACAAAGACCTTGAAAAACGGCTTAAATATTTTGAAGAAGCAGGCAAACCCCTTGAGTATGAACGTTTGGAGCAAAGAACCCGTTATGACGTGGAAATGATTTCCGAAATAGGCTATTGCTCGGGAATTGAAAACTATTCGCGGTATCTTGACGGTCGGCAGGAGGGGGAGGCTCCCTACACTCTTTTAGATTATTTTCCCGACGACTTTTTAACTATTATTGACGAATCTCACGTTACCATTCCCCAAATGCGCGCTATGTATGCAGGTGACCGTTCAAGAAAGGAAATGCTTGTTAATTTCGGTTTCCGCTTACCTGCGGCATTTGATAACCGTCCCCTGCGGTTTGATGAAGCTATTGACAGACTTCAGCAAACCATTTTCGTTTCAGCTACACCTGCCGAATACGAGCTTGAACGTGCTTGCGGTGAGGTGGCTGAGCAGATTATTCGTCCTACGGGACTTCTGGACCCTGAAATTCAGGTTCGCAAGATTGACGGCCAGATCGACGATTTAATTGAAGAAATAAATGCTACCACCGCCCGCGGTTACCGCACTCTTGTCACCACCTTAACCAAGCGTATGGCGGAAATGCTTACGGACTACTTAAAGGAAATGGGACTGCGTGTTGAATATATGCACTCGGAAATTCACACGCTGGAGCGTGTTGAAATTCTGCGCAATCTGCGTCTTGGTAAGTTTGACGTGCTTGTTGGCATAAACTTATTGCGTGAAGGTCTTGACTTACCGGAGGTTGCCTTAATTGCCATTTTAGATGCGGACAAGGAAGGCTTTTTGCGGTCTAAGCGCTCACTTATTCAGACTATCGGCCGAGGCGCGAGAAACGCTGAAGGCAAGGTTATTATGTATGCTGATACTATAACCGAATCTATGCAGGGAGCGATAGACGAAACTATGCGCCGCCGTACCATTCAGCAAAAATATAACGAAGAACACGGAATAATTCCAAAAACTATTATTAAGCCTATTGCCGATTTAATCGAAATTACGGGCAAGGCTCAGGATGAAATCGTCACCGAGGGTGACCTTAAAGAGCAAATTCGCGCACTTGAAGAAAAGATGCTTGAATATGCTAAAAACCTTGAGTTCGAAAAGGCGGCAAAAATAAGAGACGTGTTAAAAACACTTTACGGAGACGAATAAATGAACGAAAATATCGTTATTAAGGGTGCAAAAACCCACAATCTTAAAAATGTCAGTCTGACTATTCCGAGAGATAAGCTAGTAGTTTTTACGGGCCTTTCAGGCTCGGGTAAAAGCTCTCTGGCCTTTGATACTCTTTATGCAGAAGGACAGAGAAGATACGTTGAAAGCCTTTCTTCCTACGCACGCCAATTTTTAGGGCAGATGGAAAAGCCTGACGTGGAGTCTATCGAAGGTCTTTCTCCTGCAATCAGTATTGACCAGAAAACCACTAATAACAACCCCCGTTCAACAGTTGGCACCGTTACGGAAATTCACGATTATCTGCGTCTTTTGTACGCAAGAATCGGTCAGCCTCACTGCCCCAAATGCGGAAAAGAGATAAACAAGCAGTCAGTTGACCAGATGGTTGACGCGGTTTTAGCTTTCCCCGAAAACACAAAAATTCTTGTGCTTGCTCCCGTTGTGCGCGCAAGAAAGGGCGAACACGTTAAACTGTTGGAGTCACTTCGCAAGGACGGATTTGTTCGCGCTAAAATTGATGGGGAAGTGGTAGAGCTTAGCGACGAAATTACGTTAGAGAAAAACAATAAGCATTATATTTCGGCGGTGGTTGACCGCCTTATTACGCGAGAAAGCATACGTTCCCGCCTTACCGATTCCATTGAAACCGCCCTTAAATTAGCAGAGGGACTCGTTATTATTGACCGCTTGGATACAAATGAGGAAATTCTCTTTTCAAGCAACTACGCCTGCCCTGATTGCAACATAAGTATTGAAGCATTAGAGCCAAGACTTTTTTCTTTTAACTCGCCTTTTGGTGCTTGTAGTGATTGTACGGGGCTGGGTGTTATTAACAGAGTTTCACCGTCTTTAATTATTCAGGACGAAAATCTTTCCCTTAATCAAGGGGCAATTCGCGTTTCAGGCTGGTTCTTAATGGGCGCGGATACTATGAACAGAATGTATTATGACGGTCTTTCAAGGCATTACGGCTTTTCTCTTGACGTGCCCTTTAAGGATTTGGACGAAAAATATAAAAACATTATCCTTTACGGCACGGGCAATGAAGAGGTAGAATTCAAAATTACTACAAGCCGTCATTCACGCTCCTTCCGTCAACCCTTTGAGGGAATAATTCCTCAGATTGAGCGCAGATACCGAGATACGCAAAGTGAAGGCGTTAAACGTGATTTAGAGCAGTATATGATAGAAAGCCCCTGCAAAAGCTGTTCGGGAACAAGATACCGTCCCGAAGCTTTGGCGGTTACGGTTAACGGCAAAAACATTCACCAGCTGAGCGATATGGCGGTAAGCGATATTCGCGAGTTTTTGGCTAAACTTAAGCTTTCGGGCAAAGACGCTGTAATTGCACAGCGCATATTAAAGGAAATAAATTCTCGCCTTGAATTTTTGTGCAACGTGGGATTGGAATACCTTACCTTAACCCGTAGCGCATCAACCCTTTCAGGCGGTGAAGCACAGAGAATCCGTCTTGCAACGCAGATAGGCGCAGGACTTATGGGAGTAATGTATATTCTTGATGAGCCAAGCATTGGTCTTCATCAAAGAGATAACGAAAAGCTTTTAGCGTCACTAAAAGGACTTCGTGATTTAGGAAACACCTTAATTGTTGTTGAACACGATGAAGATACTATTTTGCAGGCAGACTGCGTTGTGGATATTGGCCCCAAGGCAGGCTCTCAGGGAGGCGAAATCGTCTGCGTCGGCACTCCCGAGGAAATTGCCAAATGCCCCGATTCCATTACGGGCGCGTATCTTTCGCGCAGAATGTGTATTCCCGTTCCCGAAAAAAGACGGGCGCCCAAAGGCTTTATCACGGTAGAAAACGCTTATGCAAACAACCTTAAAAATATTACGGTTAAGTTCCCCTTAGGCGTACTTTGCGCAGTAACGGGCGTTTCGGGCTCAGGAAAAAGCTCCTTGGTTAATCAGGTGTTATATACCACCTTGGCGCGTAAGTTGAACCGCGCTCATTTTCCAAGCGCGCCCTGCGACGACGTTACGGGACTTGAACAGCTTGATAAAGTAGTTGTAATTGACCAAAGCCCCATAGGAAGAACTCCCCGTTCAAACCCTGCAACTTATACGGGAGTATTTGACCATATCCGCAATTTGTTTGCTCAGACTCCCGACGCTAAAATGCGAGGATACAACAGCGGACGTTTCAGTTTTAACGTTAAAGGCGGAAGATGCGAAGCCTGCACAGGTGACGGCATAATTAAAATCGCTATGCACTTTATGCCTGATATTTACGTTCCCTGCGAGGTTTGCGGAGGCAAGAGATATTCAAAGGAAACACTTGAAGTAAAATATAAAGGCAAAAATATTTTTGACGTGCTTGATATGACCGTTGAAGAAGCCCTTGGCTTCTTTGAGAATATTCCACAGATTTATCGCAAGATAAAATTGCTCTACGACGTGGGACTTGGATACATTAAATTAGGTCAGCCTTCTACTTTGCTTTCAGGCGGTGAAGCCCAGAGAGTAAAGCTTGCTACGGAGCTTTCAAAACGGGCAACGGGCAAAACGGTGTATATTCTTGACGAGCCTACTACGGGACTCCACACTCACGACGTTAAACAACTCATTTCTATTTTAGATAGGCTCGTTGAAGGCGGTAACTCCGTAATCGTAATTGAGCACAATCTTGATATAATTAAGGTTGCCGACTATTGTATTGATATGGGTCCCGAGGGCGGAAATGCAGGCGGCCAGGTAATTGCCACGGGCACACCTGAAGAACTTGCAAAAATACCCGGAAGCCATACGGGAAGATTTATTAAAAAGGTACTTGAGAACAACAAGTGCAAAGGATAAATAAAAAATCAGCGTGAAAACGCTTGCAAAATTAGCGGAGAGTTTATAGTCAGCTGGTTCATATGGTGCAGTTTTGCTCCGCAGTAAACAAATAATTAACGCCGACAGATTTTCCCAAAAATCTGTCGGCGTTCGTTATTCGATAAATTGGAATTTGTCAACTAATATTTTGTGAAGCATTATCACTTATCGTTGGCAATTAATAAAATCCTCTAAAAGTCCTGTAAATAAAGGGTTTTTCGCAAACAACTCGTTTCAACTTGTTATGACTTATTATTTCGTTTTAACCTTG
>JAFVVO010000030.1 GCA_017502165.1 Clostridia bacterium | reverse complement strand
TGTGCGAATGCTGCGGGGAACTTCTCTGCCATCTCTGCGATGGGCATAGGAGTACGGACACCTGCAACAACGTCCTCACCCTGTGCGTTTACAAGGAACTCACCCATGAGCTTTTTCTCACCGGTAGCGGGGTCACGGGTAAATGCAACACCGGTACCACAGTTATCGCCCATGTTACCGAAAGCCATCATCTGTACGTTAACAGCGGTACCCCAAGAATAAGGAATATCGTTGTCACGACGGTAAACGTTAGCACGGGGGTTGTCCCAGCTTCTGAAAACAGCTTCGACAGCGCCCATAAGCTGCTCCTTGGGATCAGAGGGGAAGTCTTTACCGATCTTGTTCTTGTATTCAGCTTTGAACTGGCATGCAAGCTCCTTAAGATCTTCAGCAGTAAGCTCAACGTCCTGAGTTACTCCCTTTTCTTCCTTCATTTTGTCGATAAGCTCTTCAAAATACTTCTTACCAACTTCCATAACTACGTCAGAATACATCTGAATGAATCTTCTGTAGCAGTCGTATGCCCAACGAGCATTGCCTGACTTTGCAGCCATTGTCTCAACAACTTCTTCGTTAAGACCAAGGTTAAGAATAGTATCCATCATACCGGGCATTGATGCACGAGCGCCGGAACGAACGGAAACAAGGAGAGGATTTTCTTTGTCGCCAAACTTTTTGCCAACAATACCTTCCATTTTGTCGATGTACTCCATGATCTGTGCCTGGATTTCATCGTTGATTTTTCTACCATCTTCGTAGTACTGTGTGCAAGCCTCTGTGGTTACAGTGAAGCCTTGAGGAACAGGAAGACCGATTTTGGTCATTTCTGCAAGGTTAGCACCCTTACCGCCGAGAAGCTCACGCATGGTTGCGTCACCTTCTGAGAAAAGATATACGTACTTGTGACTCATATTTACCTCCTAAAATTTTTACGAGCTTACGCTCTTTATTTGTGTTTTAATAAACCTTAACTATTATAAAGTAAAATCAAAATAAATGCAACCGTTTTTTTGGAAAATAAAAGCAGGTTTTACCCTGCTTTGTAAATTTTTTGTGTTTTTTATTCAAATTAGACCGTATTTCGTTATGTAATCCATAATTTTTATCTTTTCATCAAAGAAATATGCGGTGTAATAGCAAGCCGTTCTGTATAATTCCTTGACTTGCGTCTGCGTAGGCTTAATCAAGAAAATTTCCTTTATGGGAAGCGAATAAATCTTCCGCATATAGTAAAGACATCCGCCTGTAATTGCAACGTGATCGTTATTGTTACAGTTAACACAGGCAACGCCGCCCAAGGACGCTGACAAATAAATCAAATCCTGCTCTTTTGCGCACTGAGCGCACTCATTCATCTCTGGCTTATAACCGAATAATTCACAAAACTTAAACAAGAAAACCGCCGCGGTAAAGCCTGCTTCAACGTTCCCGTTTCGAAGATAATCAAGACAGTTAAGCAAAAGATTGAATAATTCAAGGTCAGGCTCGTTTGGTGCAATAGCCTTTTCGCAAACGTTAAGCAGCAATGCGCCCAAGCTCAACCTGTCAAAATCCTCGCGCAATTCGTGAAAGGAATCAATAGAATCATATCCCGTAACCGTGTATCTGCCCCGTGTTTCGTTCAGGACAAACGTGCCGAAAGCAAATACTTCGCTTGAAGCACGCAATTTAGAATTTTGTTTTTTAATTCCCTTTGCCGAAACGATTATCTTCCCCACCTGCGGAGAAAACAACGTAAGCACTCTGTCAGCATCTTTATAATCAACCTTTTTCAGAACTATTGCCTGAATTTTTACCGCTTCCCCCATGGGCGCTCCTTTCCCGCAAAATGCCGCGTGCCGTATAATAAAACGGGTCTCCCGTTTCAAAGAATGCTTTAGTAAGCATTGAATCAATATCTTTTTTCATTTTCTCACCGCCTTTATTCTATTTTTAGCGGTGAAAATTATTTTATTCGGTGTAGCCTAAATCTTTTAGTACGGTTGAAGAATTTCGCCAATTTTCCCGTACCTTAACAAAGATTTCAAGATAAATTTTAGTATCCAAAAGTGCTTCTAATTCTTCTCGTGCCTGGGTACCGATAGTCTTAATCATAGCGCCCTTTTTACCGATAATAATACCCTTATGAGAGTCTCTTTCGCAAACAATTTCGGCAATAATTCTTATATTTCCGTTGTTTTGTTCCTGCATCTGCTCAATAGAAACGCCTATTCCGTGGGGAATTTCGTCATTGAGATTAAGAAGCGCCTTTTCGCGAATAATTTCAGAAGCTAAAAACCTCTCGGGGAAATCGCAAACCATATCCTCGGGGAAATACATCGGTCCTTCGTCAAGATGCTCCTTAATTACGCTCATAAGCTCGTCGCAACCCTCCCCCGTCGTTGCCGAAACGGGAATAACGGTAGCGTCAAACTCCGCAAGACGCGTTAGGTACGAAAGCACCGTTTCTCTGCTTACACAGTCAATTTTATTTAACACTATTGCCCAAGGCATACCTGCCCCGCCGTATTCTTTGATAATGTGCTCGTCAGTTGTGCCGATAGGCTGAGTAACGTCAAGCATAACACATGTGAAATCTGCGCCGATAGCCGCTTCCTTCTGCGTTTTAACCATAAACTCGTTAAGCTTACATTTTGGCTTATGTATACCGGGGGTATCTAAAAATACCACCTGACAATCCTCTTGAGTTACAATACCTCGAATGCAGTTTCTCGTAGTTTGTGCCTTCGGTGAAACTATAGCCACCTTTTGCCCAACAAAATAATTCATTAAAGTTGATTTTCCAACGTTAGGTCTTCCGCAAAGCACGCAGAAGCCCGATTTGAATTTCTCGCTCATTTATTTCTCCCGTTTTTATTTTTCTGTCGGTTATTGCTTTTATTTTGGGGTACTCTCCCCTTTGCCGATACCGTCTTTTTATTATCCTTTTTGCCGTAATATCCGTTATTTTTAATTTCACGGGGTTTAATAAGACATTGAGGCCCAAAGCCGATTAAATCTTGTCTGCCCGCTTTAATAAGAGCTTTTTTGACCGTTTCATAATTTTCGGGTTTTTTATATTGAAGTAACGCCCTTTGCATTATCTTTTCGCTTATATCTTTTGCAACATAGATTTTCTCATTTGTTCTCGGGTCCTTTTCCGTATAAAACATACACGTTGCAAGCGTTCCCGGCGTAGGATAAAACTCCTGCACCTGCTCGGGATTTATTTTATGCTTATGAAGATATTCCGCAAGCTTAACCGCTTCCTTCAGGTCGCTTCCCGGGTGTCCCGAAATCAAATACGGAACAAGATACTGTTCTTTTCCAAGCTTTGCATTCATCTGCTTATATTTATCGCAAAACTCGTTATAAACCTGCTCGCCGGGCTTGCCCATAAGCCTGAGCACTTTATCTGAAATATGCTCAGGAGCAACCTTTAACTGCCCTGAAACGTGATATTGGCAAAGTTCTCGCAAAAATTGTTGTCCGTACTTTTTATCTGCAAGCATACAGTCAAAACGAAGTCCCGAACGGACAAACACCTTCTTAACCTTAGGCAGCTTGCGAAGCTTGTCAAGTAATTCCATATACTGTTTATGGTCAGGCTTAAATTGAGGGCAAATGCTTGGATAAAGGCATTGTCTTTCCTTGCACGCGCCCTTTTCCTTTTGCGTTTTGCAACCGTGAGCATAGAAGTTTGCAGTAGGTCCGCCAACGTCGTGAATATATCCCTTGAAGCCTTTAAGCTCGGTCAATAGCTTGGCTTCCTCAATAATTGATTCCTCACTTCTTGATTGAAGCACTCTGCCCTGGTGGAACGTTATGGCGCAGAAGGAGCAAGCGCCTGCACAGCCGCGGTTTGCAGTTATGGAAAACTCAATTTCCTTTATAGCGGGAATACCGCCCATTGTATCGTACATCGGATGAGGCAAACGGGTATAAGGAAGAGCGTAAACCTCATCCATTTCTCTTTGGCTTAAAGGGCTTGAGGGCGGATTGACCGCCACAAAGGATTTTCCGTGCTTCTGTATCAAGGTTTTACCGCTAACGTGGTTTTGTTCCCTATATTGTTCCATAAAGGCTCGGCAATAAGCATCCTTGTCGGTCTTAACGTCTTCAAAGCTATCAATAATTTTACCGTTAAACACGTTTTCGGGATTTTCCGTTAAGTAGGCACTGCCGTTAACGTAGGTAATTTCTTTAATTGGAATTCCACCTGCAAGAGCATCGGCAACCTCGACAATAGACCTTTCACCCATTCCGTAAAGCAATAAATCTGCTCCACTATCAACTAATATTGAAGCGCGCACCTTGTTATCCCAACAGTCGTAATGGGCAAACCTGCGAAGGCTTGCTTCCACACCGCCGATTATAATCGGCATATTTTTGTAAGCCTGACGGATACAGTTGCAGTAAACGATGTCCGCTCTGTCGGGACGCATACCGATCTTCCCACCTGGCGAATAAGCGTCGGTGCTTCGTCTTTTATGGGCGGCAGTATAGTGGTTTACCATAGGGTCAATATTGCCCGAACAAACTAAAAACGCATATTTGGGCCTGCCAAAGCGCTTAAATTCGTTAATATTCTTCCAGTCAGGCTGAGGCAGAATTGCCACCTTGTATCCGTTTTTCTCTAAAATGCGGGAAATTATTGCAGGACCAAAGCTTGGATGATCCACGTAGGCATCACCCAAAACGTAAACGAAATCAGGTCTGTCCCAACCTAATTCCTCGCACTGTTTCATTGTAACGGGCAAAAATTTTTCTTGCATAGCTTTATCCTTAAATTTTATTGGTTTTATTATATTTCTAAAAAGCAAAAAAGTCAACAAAAACAAAACCGCAGAAGCCCTTTTCAACTCTCACTCAGGGATTCTGCGATTTCTCCGTATTTTACATAACTATCCGTATTTCTTCTTTGTTTTCCTTGTCTATCCTCGTTATACTCTGAGCGCCCTCGCTTTTGTTCTCGGGATTAAGCACCTTAATATCCGCTTTAATGTTGTCAGTATCGATTTTAACGCTGTATTCACTCCATTTTTTAGGAATATGCGCATCAAAATTCAGCCTGCCGTTTTCAAAATTGACGCCTAAAATATCCTGCAAAACCGCGCAGAAATACAGACCCGAGGAAGCCGTGTACCAGCTCCAGCCGCCACGGCCTAAATTTTCTTCATTAGAATAAATATCCGCCGTAAGAGCGTATGGCTCGGTTTTATATCTGTCAGCGCCGCTTTTATTAAGAGTATGGCTTATGGGATTGATAAAATCAATAATTTCGTACGCCTTTTCGCTTTCACCCATCTGTGCAAAGGCCTCTGCCGACCAGATGGCACCGTGAGTGTACTGTCCCCCGTTTTCACGAACTCCGGGAATATAATCACCGATATACCCTGCGCCGAATTGCTTATTAAACGGCGGAGTAAGAAGCTTTAATATTTGCCCCTCTCTGCTTAAAAGGTGTTTTTCAAGGCTTTCCATTGCCATTTGGCAATATTCCCTTTTTCCCGCTCCCGAAAGCACCGACCAAGCCTGAGAAATAGCATCAATTTTGCAGCATTCACTGTTTTTGCTTCCAATCA
This sequence comes from Clostridia bacterium, assembly GCA_017502165.1. GTDB lineage: Bacteria > Bacillota > Clostridia > Christensenellales > QALW01 > UMGS1322. The sequence goes on along the minus strand of JAFVVO010000030.1, from coordinate 60,935 downwards.
GCCTGCCGAAATCGTCAATAGCCCTAATGAACCAATCTCCGTCCCAGCAAACCGAATTAAGACTTCTGCAGAGTTTTTTTGCGTGTTCCTTCAAAACGCGGGCATCGTCGGGATTTCTTTCTTCGCAAATGGGAAGCAACAAGCTGATTACAAGGTAGAAAAACCAACCGAGCCATACGCTTTCGCCCTTACCTAAAGTGCCCAGCGTATTCATACCGTCATTCCAATCGCCTCCTAAAATCAAAGGAAGCGAATGTTCACCGCTTCTGCGGATAACAAGCTTAACGGCTCGCATACAATGCTCATATAGTGAGGCCGTTTCGTTGCTTTCCCAAGCATTTTCGTATAAATCCTCTCTTTCACCAAGGCTATGTCCCTCTAAAAACGGCACCACCTGGTCAAAAATTTCATAATCACCCGTTTCAGACGCATACTTAGTCGCAACGTACGGTAAGAAAAGCAAATCATCACTTATTTTTGTCCTTACACCCGTTGATTTTTCGTGCCACCAATGCTGCACGTCGCCTTCGGAAAACTGATGCCTTGCGCAACGCAAAATATGCTCCCGTACCCTATTGGGCTCAGTTAAAATAAGTGCAAGACAGTCCTGAAGCTGATCTCGGAAGCCGTAAGCGCCACCTGCTTGATAGAAGCCGCACCGCCCCTGAATTCTTGCAGTAATCGTCTGATATAAAAGCCAATTATTAAATATCAGGTTCAGCTTTCTGTCGGGAGTTTCAATCTGTATTTTTCCTATTCTTTCATCCCAATAATTCTGAACGTCCTCAAGCCAGCAAAGAGGCTCGCTTTTTTCTATTAAGGCATACAGTCTTTCAATTTCCTCAATAGTTTCGCCAAAGCAAACGAAAACGTTGAACTCGTTTTCTGCCTTTACCTTCATTGAAAGCATCGGCTCCCCCTCACAAGAGGAAAGCTTACCGCTTGCAACGGCGTTTGGTCTGCTTACGCCGTCAACACCAAAGAAACCTTGAAAACTGCCGCAATATTCAGCATTTTTGCAATATAAAAGCACACATTTTTTGCCTCTTTTGGCTATTAAGCCGTCCTTAAATCTCTCAACACTTAAAAACCTGAACGCATCCTCACTTCTTTCCGCAAGAACGGGTTTTAGGAAATAATACGCAGAAATTTCTCTTGCCGAGGCATTATCAAGCTTAACGTTAATTACCTTGATGCTTTCTTCCTTATGCACAAACACGGTTTGCTTTTGCTTAATGCCAAAGCCGTTATATCTGTATATTGCATAGCCCTTGCCGAAAATACAGTCGTGCTCGTCACCGTAATCAATAAGGCCTCGCACAATACTCCAATACCTGCCCGTTTTATCATCACGCAGATACAGTCCCTCTCCCAATGGATCGGAAACCGCATCGTTATACCAGGGAGTTATTTTGTTTAAGCAGGCATTATCGCACCAGGAAAACCCTCCGCCGTTTTCCGTCACAAGCGTCCCGAAACGCTCGTTGCAGAGAATATTTGACCAAGGCATCGGAGTTTTGCCGTAAATATAATACTCCTTGCCGTCGGAAATAAAGCTTCCGTAACCGCAATCAAACTCACCTGAAATCCAATCGTTTTTAGAGGGCGGATATTCCGTATTTGCCACGTGGACGGCTTTTTCGTAATTCGACTGCAAAACCCTTTTTATCTGTGAAAGCACGTCAAATGAAGCAGAAATAAACGCAAAGCTCATTGCCTTTATTTCCTCAAGCTCCCGGCTGGTCATATTACCCTTTTTAACGTGGTGAATCAGCCCCGAAAAGCTTGATATAAGCTCGTTAACGAAATTAAACTGACCGTCAAAATAATCGTGCCCGTTATCTTCAAGAATCATCACCTGAAGACTGAATCCCTTTTTAACAAGATAATCGGCAGTTTTAATTACTGACAAGAGCTTTTCCTTTGAAAATTCCTTGTCAAGTAATACGGTTATCAAGGGAACGCTATCCGAAACGGAATACTTCCATAAAGCCTCAGGCTTTCCTCCTATAGACGCGCATTTAATTTTATTTCTCGCGCAGGAAGCAAGCTTAAGCGACAAGAGCCATTGCTCCATTGAAATTTCATTTCCCTCAATATTGGCACGGGCATTTATTTTGGCATTTTCTTCTTTAAGCATTACAGCCGCTTTATTTTGGGCCTTATTCTTCGTTTGTTTAGGATTTTCAATAATAAAGGTGACCTCTTTTTGCTCTCCGCAAGCCAAATCAATTTCAATTTCTCCTGCAACAATAGGTGTTATGGGCGCCCTTTTAACCGCTCCCGTAACCTCAAGGGCAGGCTTCGTTTCGTCTCTATATCTACCAAACACCTTAATTCCGTCCGTCTCAAAGCTGACGTTTTCCTCCGATACCGCCAGCAAGGAAATTTCTTTTCCGCTTTTGTTGTTTGTCAAATTCAGTCTGTTGCCCTCTTGCTCGCAAGTAAGGAACAAGCCGTTAAAATACGGATGTGCACAATAAGCAAAATACTCGTTCAGCGCAGGCTTTATCACAAGAATTATCCTTTGCTTCGACGCATTTTTTCCTTTTTTCTTTAGAGAAACGTTAAATAAAATCTGCTCTCCCTCATCTGCCGCAACAACCGTTTCCGAAGCAAGTAAATCTGAATCCTCAAAGCAGTACGTTACCTTTTCAGGATAAAACACCGTCTTGTAATTTGCCGAATCATCACCAATCGGAAAGCAGGAAACCGAGCGTTTTTTATCATCTTCAACGTAAACGAAAATCTCGCCTATATAGCATTCACCGCAAAACGCGCGTATTTTTCCGCGGGAATCTGCTTCAACGGTAATATTTTCACCCGACAGAACGTTAAGCTCTACCGACTGTCTTTCGGGAGAAATAAACTCTCGTTCGAACCGATCCCCAATGCTGTTGATTCGGTTTACCTCCTCCTTAAGCTCCTTTCTCGGCAGAATACCTAGCGGCATTTTTTCTTCAAGAAGCATTTTCGTCGCGCCTATTAAGCTTACAGACGAAAACATTTTTCTTATAGCGCCGTCGCACAAAAAATTAACTATTGCGCAAAGCCCCATACCTGAATGATGAGCCATATGCGTATAAACTATCCCCGGAAATGCCTCCTTCATTCTCTTGCAGTCAACCGCCTCAAAGAAGCCGTAAACTCCCGCCGCGCCGTTTTCCACAAGGCGCACAACGTTATCAAAGGCGCGTCTTGGCTGGTATTCAAGAGCAAGTAAGGTGGAATACGGTGAAATTACCTTTTCTGCATTAAAGGACGAAATGGCAACCGAAGGCACGCCGAACGCTTTGTATTTATACTCCTTAGACAAATCAAGACTGTTAAACGAGGACTCCGAAATTCCCCATAAGCCGTTTTTTGCCGAAAATCTTATTTGCGCCTCCACCGCCGCCTTTGCCGAAGCGTGCAGCATAGAGTTTTCCGTAGGCTTAATAAAAATGTCTGGCATAAGATACTCAAACATCGTTCCGCTCCAGGAAAGGCACACGGGAGACTCAAACAATCTTGTAAACGGACGTGAAAGCTTAAACCAGTGCTCCGCGGGAATTTTTCCAAGAGCAATGGCAACAAGGCTCGTTATTCTTGCCTCCGAGCAAAGCATATCGTAGCAGGAAGGACTTTGCTGATTTTGCTCCGTGTTAAGTCCAATGGTGAAAAGCATTTTTTCTTTATTGAACAAACACTCAAAATCAATCTCATCTAAAAACTCAACTATAAATTTTTCAATACTCTTTAATTCCGAATTAAGCTTATAAGCGTAATTATAAATTTGCTTGAATTCCCCTTTAATTTCCTTAATTAACGCTCCGTATCTCTCTTTTCCCGCCGACCAGAAATATCCGTCCACCGTCTTTTCGAAATCTTCTATTTCAAGGGTTTCCTTAACAGATTTCGGGAACAGACTCAAATATTCCTTAAGCGGCTTAAGATTAAACTCCTTAGTGCCTTTAATCTTTTCTAAAAGCCTGTTTGAAAAGCTTAAACGTTCAAAATCGAAAAGCATAGCGCTTGCCATTTTTATTGAAAACGCAACCTCAGAATTACTTGCAATGGCGCCGTCGGAAACAAACTGCCTGATTCTTTGCACGCCTTGCCGCACGTCAAGATGGGAAAAATCCCTTGCATACTCCAGCAAATGAATTTTCGTATCCTCATCTACTCCGTCAACGCAGGATAAAACCACGTCGCCGAGGGCTTTAAGCTGGTCTGTGCTTAAGGTTTTTCTTTTTCTTATACTTTCTACCGCGCTCCAAAGGGCAATCAAGCAGGCACAATAATTACCGCTGTCAACGGTAGAAACGTAATTCTCAATTATTTTTTTGTTCTTTAAGGAATACCAATTAAACAAATGTCCTCTGTGCTTTTCAAGCCTTTTGCACACCTCTAATTGATTTTTGATGCTCTCAACACAATACCCTACCGAGTAAGCATTCAGCTTCAATGCGCAAATACTGCTTAAAAGTGCAAATCCCATATTGGTAGGCGAAGTTCTTAAAGCATATCCCAAATATGGCTTCAACTGAAGATTATCGGGCATAAAATATCCGTTATCCGAAAGAGCCTCGTCAAAAAAGCGCACCGTCCGAAGAGCAAGAAGCCTAAGATTTTCTTCCTCATCGGGCAGGAGCCGTTCTTCCTTTTGTTTAGGCTTAACGCTTAAAACGGAGGCAAAATACGGAGTCAGGCACCATAAAATACTGAATGCAAGTCCCGTAACGATGCCTATTCCCTGCCAAAAACAAATTAAATAAAATATAACCGCCAGGGCTATTGAGGACGCAAAAAAGCTATAATTCTCAAGCATGCTTGAATACCCCACGCTTGAAGCATAGGTGCTCCACTGAAGCACATTTTTTCTGCTTATAAGCCTTCTCCACAAGCCCTTAAACGCGGCAGTAATTCCGCTATAGCATTCGTATGGCAAGAACAAAAAGCTAAGCCCTGCGCGCTTGAGAGCATTTTTTCGCAGAAAGCGAGTGTCAAGGGCAAAGCTTCTGTCAAAAGCCGTCTTTACCGAATCAAGATAAACCTGAATTGCAGGAAAAAGCAATTCCAAAAACGCTAAAAGGCACAGATAATACGCTCCGGAAGAAAGAAAAGGAGCAACAAGCAGCTGAAGAAAAATTCCCGCCGAAAACACCGATTGCGCCAAATTATAAAATATCTTCCATTTAGAAATGCCCGAAATGTCCGAAAACAGCCAGGGCACAAGCTGCCAATCCCCTCTTATCCACCGCTCTCTTCTTTTATAAAAGGAAATTGCCGTCTGCGGAAATTCATCTAAAAAAGATACGTCGTTTGCGCCCTTAGAGTGTAATAACTCTCCCTCCAATAAATCGTGAGAAAGCACCGTGTTAGGCCTGATTTTCTCTTTTACCAAAGCAAAATATCCCTCAACGGAAAACACGCCCTTACCGCAAAAGGTACCGGAAGAAAACAAATCGTTATAAAGCTCCCGCGCCGGCAAAGAATAGGAGTCAATTCCCGTAATCGGTGACATAATTTTTCCAAACAAGGTTTGTCTGCAGGGAGCGTTATCAATTCTCGGTTGAACTAACCCGTATCCTGAAACACCGCAAGAATAAATTTTAAGCTTATTAACGGGATGCGCAAGCACCGCAACAAGCCGTTTTATGCTGTCGGGCAGAATTACGGTGTCTGCGTCGAGAGTACAAATATATTTTACTCCCTCAAGCTTATTAAGATTAACACCCGTTCTGAAATTTGCCTGCTTTTCGCAGATAAAGGTGACCAATTCCTCTATAGCACCGCGTTTTCTTTCCCAGCCCGAAAAAATGCCGTCGCGCTCTTGTCTGTGCCGCACAATCAAAGAAAATCTGTCGCCGTATTTTTTATTGAGTTTCTCCGTTTTGTCCTTCAGAACCTGAATTATTTTTTCATCCTGAGGCGTCGTTTTGGTATTGCTTTCCGATAAATCCGCAAGCAACAGATACGCGCCGTTTTCAAGGCGGTTTCCCAAATAGTATTCTTCAATGCTTTTAACGCTTTCCTCCGCTGCCTTGCAAGAAGGAACAAGCACCGTTTGCACAACTGCCGTTTTGTTTTTCGGTTCGTCAACCAGTTCCTCCTTTATTCTCATAGGAGGCTTTGCAGGTAAAAACTTAAGAAATATTCCGTTAATCAGATTAACGGCAGTAACGATTATCGGTGCCATAGAAACAACAACAAGCAGTACCTTGCCTAAAATCGAAGCAGACGCTTGGGCAACCGCGAAGGAAAAAAGCAAAACAAGCGCGAATATCCCGAAAAAATAAAGCTTCTTTCCGTTTTGCAAAATAAAGCCTTCCTTTGCGCCCACTTGCTCAAGGAAAAGTCTCCTGTTTTTCCCAAACAGATTTTCCGTTACACCTTCTGCAAACTCAGAGGCGCGCGCACAGATTTCCATTTCGGTTAAATCGGATTTTCTTGCAATTTCCCCTATTTTTTCTCTGTAAAGGCATTGAGTCTGAGCATCGCTCATAGCAAACACCTCGTCGCTCATCAAAGCATTCTCCTGTTTTAAGCATTTGCTCCGAAGCTCATCAAAGCGAATATCCGCAAAAAGAATCAACGACCGCACCGCATTGGGAATATACGCCGAATTTTCTTCACCCTTTGCCATCTTATTTATAAGCCGAAGCAGAAAAATCTTAAGTGCAACGGGCAAAAAATCATATTCCTCAAAGGTTAAATTAAACCGTTCGGTTAATAAAACCGTCTCTTTGTTAACGCAGCCGCCCGTCTGCTCAACCAGTTCCCTTGCAAGCTCAAGGACACGTATTTCCCCATCCTGAGACGGCAATCTTTTATTTGGAATTTCCCTGATTAAGCTTGTACAAAGGTTAATAATTCTGTTTTTGTTATCCTTCAGCCACAAAACCGAATCGTCCTTAACTATTGGCTTTTCCAAAGAATTTTCTAATTCCTCCAGCAAGCCTTTAGCATATTTTTTCAAATACCCTGTGCGAATCATAATTACCTCCGTTTACTCGTCAGTTTGTATTATTTACAAATTACCCTTCATAATACAAAAATCACATTTTTTTCTATTTTTTTGTTACGATTTGACTTTTCGATTAAAACTGTGATATACTACAGAAAACTATTCATTTTTGCGAGGTTTTATGGCTGGCGAAACTAAACTGACTGTAGAACTTAATAAATTACTGCAAATGCCGTACTTTTGGCCAAGATTTATCTGTCTTTCACTGGTTCTTGCCGCAAACGATTTTGCGCGAATGTTTGTTAAGACGGCTTGGCTTGTACCGCTTATTGTTGTTTTGGTGCTTTCTGGCGTCTGCTTTTTGGTTTTTGAATTTTTTACATTAAAAAAAATAAAGCCTCAATTCAAAATCAAAAACTACGCCATATATCTATGGCTTATCTTCGGGCTTGTCTGCATTATTTCCGAAATTATAACTAACGGTATCCCCCTTAACAGCCTGCTGATTTTAATTATTTTGCCCGCATTCGTCATTATGGGCCAGGAAGAAGGCTTCTTTAATTTCTTTTTACTTTCCTGTGCCCTAACGATTTTGGCAAATATTACCTTAGGCTTATGCGCTTATCCCTTTATAAACAATAATTTCTCTCTTGCCCTTGCATCCTTTGTTCCCGTTCTGCTTTGTGCTCTTGCGTGGGTTTTGTTAAATACCGGCAAGTTCTATACGGAAATGTTCGTTTGTCTAACCTGCTTGATTGCCGAGCTTTTATATCTTTCGGGCGCTTCCGGCGGACGAACGGGCTTTATGACAATTCTTATAACGGTTTTTGTTTTCGTTCTTGCCATCGGCATCAAATTCACCGCCGCAAAGAAGCACGTAACGTATAAAATAAGCTCAATAAATTTCGCAATTATTCTGTGCGTTGTTCTGCTCGTTTCCATCACCGTTTCCGCGTTTATCGTGCTGGACGATTCAAGCAATATCGTAGAAAGTCCCTCCTCCATCGAGAATCTTTCAACCTGGGAAAAGTTTGTAACGGCGTTTTCAAACGGAAATCTTTTCTCTAACCGTGGGACCATCTGGAAATACACCCTTTCAAACGTAAAGCTCTTCGGTAACGGAGCCGATTTCTATTCCTCGGCAGAAATTCTTTCTCCCGAGCAAACCTCTGCACATAACACCTTTCTTGCGGTTTTAGGGCATTTTGGCATAATAGCCTTCGTACTGTTTATGGTCTTCTGCATTTATATGCTTCTGCTTTCGGTGCGCTACTGTATCCGCTCACGAAGATTATATATTTTCCCCTTTATCACTCTTACGGCATTCTATTTTGCAGGCATCACCGAAGACCTTATTTTTATGTACAATCCCCGAGTTTTTCTGCTTTTGTTCTATGCCGCGTGTGCATTTTTAATCACTTATGAAACTAAACGCAAGGCCGAAATCAAGGCAAAGCGTTAGTATTTTGACCTGATCACTCCTTTTTGCATATATTAACAATAAAGGATGTGATGTTTTGAATTATTTGCTATTGGCATTATTTTCAACCGTAGGCACCTGGTTCTTAACGGCACTTGGCGCGTCTACGGTTTTCTTTTTTAAGAAGATAAATAACAACGTACTAAATTTAATGCTTGGTTTTTCAGCAGGAATAATGATTTCCGCAAGCTTTTGGTCTCTGCTTTTACCTGCAATTGAATTTTCCTCAGGCACCTTATTTTCATTTATTCTCGTATCCCTTGGCTTTTTGTCAGGCGGCTTAGTTTTAGCAGTATTTGATAAAATCATTGATTCATTTCAGCAAGCCCATCAGTTTTCTTCAGCAAAGAAGCGTACTGCAATGCTCATTTCCTCAATCACCCTTCATAATATTCCCGAAGGCCTTGCAGTAGGCGTTGCCTTCGGTGCCTTAAAGAACGTACCAAACAGCACCTTTGCAGACTTTTTAGGGCCCATTACCGTAGCAATAGGAATAGGCCTTCAGAATTTTCCCGAGGGAGCGGCAGTATCAATACCTATGCGTCGGGACGGCTATTCACGGGCAAAAAGCTTTTTCTTCGGTCAGCTATCCGCCGTAGTCGAGCCTATTTTTGGATTTTTAGGTGCGCTTTTAGTTGGATTTTTCTCGTCAATACTTCCCTTTGCGTTATCCTTTGCCGCAGGAGCAATGATTTTTGTGGTCTGTCACGAGCTTATTCCCGAAGCAGAACGGGAAAAGAATTTGTTTTCCGCCCTCGGCTGCATTTTGGGCTTTACAATTATGATGTTTCTTGACGTTTCCTTAGGATAACTTTTTAAGCGGGCATTTTGCCCGTTTTTTTATTTGCGAATATTTCTCTTTACAGTTGACTTTACCTTGCGTTTAATTTATAATATTTGTAATTTACTAAGGCATTTTGCGTTTCGGTAAGCCGTCCTGATTTGGTATTGATTTTGCACAAATTGTCTATTGCGGCTGACCGTAACCATTAAAACCATTCAAAAATAAAATCGTTTTTCACAAAAGGAGAAGCCATGATAAACAGTATTATTCCCGTACCTAAAAGCATCGAAATAAAGGACGAAACAGTTACCGTTTCAGCCTGCATAAGCACAAAATACGAGCCTTGGAGCAAATATCTTTCCACGTTTTTGGAATGTACAAAAAAGATATTCAAAAAGTCCGCGTCCGTAGGCGAAGGCGGTATCGAGCTTGTTTTTGATTCATCACTTAAGGAAAACCGGTACCGCATCACCGCGTCAGACTCCATTAAGCTTTTCGCCTCAAACGATAAAGGCATTGCCCACGCAATTGCCACCGTTTTGCAGATGATTTCCTTTTCCGACGGCAAATTTACTGCCAAGCAGGCAGAAATCCTTGACTATTGCGACAAAAACTACCGTGGCTTAATGGTAGATTTGGCACGTCAATGGCACCCCGTAAGCACCGTGCTTAAGTATATTGACGTATGCTTTTTGTTAAAGCTTTCCCACATTCAGCTTCACTTTATTGACGATCAGCTTTACACTCTTCCCTCAAAGGCGTTCCCCGAAATTTCAACAAAGGATTTCCACTATTCCTTTGAGGACATCGCTTTGATTAACGAATACGCCTCAAAGCGCGCTATTACCATTATTCCCGAATTTGAAGTTCCCGGCCACGCAACCTCATTAGTACGCAGTTACCCCGAAATCTTCAAAAACGACATTACCTGCGACAGCGCCTCTATAACCACCGAAAACGGCTTGGTTATTTCTGCAGACGCTATCGTTTGCGCAGGCAAAGAGCAATGCTTCGAAGCAATTAAGGCTCTTTTAGCCGAAGTTGCCGAAATGTTCCCCAATTCTCCATATATTCATATCGGCGGTGACGAAGCCAACGTTAAAGCCTGGAATTACTGTCCCCACTGCGTGAAATATATGAAAGACCACAATATTGAAGACGAGAAAGACCTTTACTGTGAATTTACGGGCAGAGTCGCCCAAATCGTTCTCGATTTAGGCAGAACGCCTATCGTTTGGGAAGGCTTCCCCCGTAAAGGAGTAACGCGAATTCCCAAAGAAACCATAGTTATCGCCTGGGAATCTCATTACAACCTCGCCCCCGACCTTTTAGAAGACGGCTTCAAAATAATAAACTGTACTTGGCAGCCTCTTTATATCGTGCCTTATCAGCATCTCCGCTGGGGAGTAAAGGAAATTTTAGATTGGAACGTTTATCAATGGCAGCATTGGTGGGAGCATTCAAAGGCAACCCTTAACCCCATTAACGTTGCTCCGACCGATGACGTTTTAGGCGCTCAGGTTTGCGCCTGGGAGAACACATACGAAAGAGAAATAGATTTCGTAATGGAAAACTGCGCCGCCCTTTCCGAACGCACCTGGAATCTTACAAGAACCGTTACAACTGCGCAATTTACCGACCGACTTACCGATTTTATGAAAATTTTAGGTGCTTTAGTGCAGGACATTTAACAGTAAGAAATAAAAGTACTGTGCCGAATGACGCAGTACTTTTTTTGTAAATAAAACTTATCAAAAAAACGCAAAAAAGGGTTGAATTACCCTTTGTACTATGGTATAATCTATAGAGAATTTTTAAGGAGGACACACAATGAAACTCTCAACCACGCTTTACAAACGCCTTGAAATCGTGCTTCACAGTGATAAGGAGTACGAGAATCCTTTTTTAGACGTTGATATTGATGCAGTCTTTACACACGAGGACGGCACCGTTATTACTCTTCCGGGCTTCTGGAACGGTGATAACGAATGGAAGGTGCGCTTTTCTGCAGAAAAAGCAGGAAAATGGACGTACAAAATCACCTGCACCGATAAAGATAATACTTCCTTAACGGACGCAGGCGAAATTAACGCCGCACCTTGCTTAAATCCCAAAACAGAGCTTGAAAAGCACGGCTACGTTCGACTTGAAGAAGGCAAACGCCATTTCGTTTATGGCGACGGTTCGCCTTTCTTCTATCTTGGCGACACCCATTGGCAGATGCCCGACTACGAGCGTCTTAACGAGTGCAACTATCCCGGCTGCAATTGCGGAAATCAGTTCCTGCACTTGCTTAAAGACCGCGTTGCAAAGGGCTTTAACGTTTATCAGACTTATTTTGATTCCGCTACGAACGACGGTGGCGGCAACAAAACCGTTCACGAATGGTGGAGTGAGAAATACACTCGCATTAACCCTCAAGCATTTAACGAAACAATGGATATTATGATGGAATATCTTGCCGATTACGGTATGACCGTAGCTATGGGCTTCGGTGTTCATACCGCATCTATCCGCGCATACGAAAGCAATCCCGAACCCATCTTAAAGTTCGCAAGATACTGCGTTGCAAGATACGCCTGCTATCCTACAATTTGGATTACCGCCCAGGAAATTACCGACCTTCACTACAACACCTTTGAAATCTGGAAACAGGTTGGCGACTTAGTTGGCAAGCTTGACGGTTATAACCGTCCCAACGGCGCTCATATGTATCCTATGGAATATTCCGACGAGCGCGCCCAGAGTCTTGACGCAACGCCTTGGCATCAGTGGTGGACTCTTCAGTCGGGTCACGGCGGACTCGGCACTATTCAGTCACGCTTCTTCTATAAGAGCTATTATGACAGCAAAAACATCAAGCCCTACGTTGAAACCGAATGTCAGTATGAAGACATCTACTGCGGCGGCTTCTGCGGTTGTGACGCTTCCCGTGTAGGCGCTTGGCACGCCGTTTTATCAGGCTCCGCAGGCTTTACCTACGGTGTAACGGGCGTTTGGGCAATGGGCTGGAATCAGAAGGACGACTGCGGCTGGCCCACCTATTCACCTGAGCCCTGGTATATCGGTATGGATAAGCCCGGCTCAACGGAAATCACGCACTTAAAGAACTTCTTTGAATATGTCGGCTGGTATAAGCTTACCCCCGAATTCGGCTTTGACTGCGGTGCATTTGAAATGCGCAGATACGTTTCCGCCGCCCGCATCGGTCAGGACGTTTTAATTTACTACTTCTACGCAAGAGAAAAAGAAACGGGCGTTGTTTACGGCTTAAAGAAAAACATTCGTTATCAGGCACGCTGGTTTGACCCCGCTCACGGCACCTTTATCGACCTGCCCGACGTTGTTTCCGAAAACGGTGAGTTCGTTGTTCCCTTAAAGCCTTCTATTAGAGATTGGGTATTGCTTCTCAACTGTTGTGAGCTTGGCGAATATACCGCCCGTCCCTATTACGTTCTTCCCACGCAAAAGGTGCCCGCCGATATGGTTTTAGGCGAAGAAATTACATCTGTTTCCGTTAAAGCCTCCTCCTTCGAAGAAGGCTACGAAGCCGAGCATCTTATTGACGGCAACTCCGAAACCGCTTGGCGCGGCTTTGCTCCTGCCACCAGCCAGACTCTCGTTCTCGATTTAGGCGAGGAAAAGGACTTAGGCTTTATCGGCTTTGAAGCAGAAACTGCCCCCTCACCCATTTTCTTCAGCTTCCGCACCTACGGCTCCAACGACGGCGTTAATTACGACTTCTTAACCGAGCGTGAAGGCGATATTGTTGCAATCGGCGGCAGATGGCCCAAGTTCTGCGACCCCATCTACGGAAAATACCGTTATATCAAGGTATTTATTAAATCCTGCCCGCCCAACCGTCCAAAGCTTGAGCTTACAAGATTGTTTGCTCTTTCTCCCGTCAAGGAAGAAAAATAATAGAAAATAAACAAAAATGCTTGACCGAACAGTCAAGCATTTTTTATTATCCTTATACCTTTATTTTCTAAAAAGTCTACGGCTGCTTTAATTTGTTCTTCATTGCAAAGCCACTCTTTTTTTGCTAAGCTTTTTCTTCCGGATGCTCTTCTCTTTACTTCTCCGAATTCGTGATACGGCAAAAGCTCCACACCTTCGCAATGCTTTAGCCTCTTAACAATCTCAGCAACGTTTTCCAAATGCTTCTCGTTCAGGTTAACGCCGTTAACTAAAATACATCTGACAATCGTCTTTACGCACAATGAATCGATAAAAAACAAATTTTTTATTATTTTTTCATTTGAAACACCGGTATATTTCTTGTGCCTTACATCATCCGTATCCTTAATATCATACAAAAATATGTCAACGTACGGCACCAGACTCTTTATTACGTCCGTTTCAGCATAACCGCAAGTTTCTATTGCCGTAGAAATCCCTTTTTCCTTACACATTTTAACAAGGGGGAGCACCTCTTCCCATTGACTAAGCGCCTCTCCGCCCGAAACCGTAATTCCGCCTAATGAATCAAAAAATAGGACGTCACGATATACCGATTGAAAAACTTCCTCAACGGAAAGCTCTTTGCCAACAATCTCAAGCGCCTTCGCAGGACATTTACTAACACATTTACCGCAAAAGACACATTCTTTTCTGTTCAACAAATGAAGCTCATCAAAATAATGCACATTTTTTTCGCATACTTGGCAAGCAGAGCAAGAAATGCATTTATTTTCATAGAACAAAAGCTCCTTTTCCTCGCTTTGCGTTTCAGGATTATGACACCAAGCACATTTTAGAGGACATCCCTTAATGAAAACTGTTGTACGGACTCCGGGGCCGTCGTGCATACAAAACCGTTGAATATCTGCAACCAACATTAAAATTCACTTCCCGTCTGTGCAATAAGCATATCCTGCCACTCTTTATTAAGCGTAACAAATCTTGCATTCCACCCCGAAACACGTACAGAAAGATTTTGGAAATCCTCAGGATGCTCCTGTGCCTGCTTCAGCATTTCAATATCTGCAACGTCAAGCTGCATAAAATGTCCTCCGAGAGAAACAAAGCCTTTAATTAACCCCTTTATCATCTCGATTCCGTTTTCACCTTTTACACTTGAGGGCAAAAGCTTAACGTCAAGCGCAGCGCCCGAAGCCATAGAAGTTAAATCCGCTTTGCAGTAAGACTTAATGATTGCCGTTGCACCTATTTGATCCGTTCCGGGAGTTGGTGAAAAATTAGCGGCTAAGACCTCATTGTTCCGTTTGCCAAAGGGTGTTGCCATTCGAGTCTTTGCCCAATCAATCTGGCGTCCGAATGTGCTTATACCGCCCGGCATATCAAATCCGCTTCTATCATTTATTTCGTCACAAAGCTCCGCAAACACAGCAACTAAATCCTTTGCAATCGCGTCAACCTCATCATTATCATTGCCGAAATAGCAATACTTGTTAAGCGCAAACTGACGAAGATACTCATGTCCTTCCCAATTATTTTTAAGAATTTCCATCAATTCCTCAAATGTCACTTTTCTGTCATCAAAAACTAATTTTTTTATAGCATACAAGCTGTTAACAACGTCCGTTAATCCGCCAATATGGGGCGAAATAACGTTGTAAACGGGACCGCCCTCTAAATATGAATGCCCTTTTTCAATGCACCCGGACTCAAAAACAGAAATTACCGAGCAAGGCGTAGTCGGCTTCCACGTCCACTGATTTTTATTTTGTAAAAATCTTTCGTTATTTACGTATGAAAGCAAATCCTCCATTTTTATGCTTAGAGTTTTAACATAAGCGGCATAAAGCTCTTGAAAGCTATTAAACGATACCCCTGCTTCATATCCCTTAAGTGTATCCTCCTGCAAAAATCTCAAGCTATCAAAAGGCACGTAAGTAAAAAATGTTTTTCCCGGTACCTGAACCTCCCAACAACCGTCGTTTGCAAATTTTCTCGCTTCTGAGATTTCATAACCTCTTTTTGTTAATGACTTAATAATTAAATCCTCATTGTAGACCGCTATAACTCCACCGCCCTGTCTTATAACCTGAGCAACTCTCGTTAACAGTTCAGGACTTGTTTTTTGGTTAATTCTCACGGTAGTGGGAAAATCGCTGATACCCAATTCCTCAATTATATCAAGCACAAGGTATGTCACCTCGTTAGTACATTCATTGCCGAATTCATCTACGCCTGCAAGCACTATATTTTGATAATGCTGTGCGTCACCACTTCCGTAATTTCCCCCGCAAATCCACTCGCACCCCTTTATAAAGAAATGCGCAAGGATTTCTCTCGCTTCGTCAATAGTTAACTTTCCGTTCTCTAAATCTTTTTTGAGAAAATCGCCTAATAGCCAATCTATCCTGCCAATGCCGGTCCAATAGCCGCAAAGTCTTACAAACGAAAACACAAACCAAATGCTTTGCACCGCTTCATAAAAGCTTTCGGCAGGCTTAAACGGCACTTTCAAAAGAATTTGGTAATTATCCTTTAGCTCTTCCCTGTCCTTTAATTCATCCAAATATCGCTTATGCCATATTTCAAAGCAATCAAAAACATTAACACAGCTAAGGGCAAATTCTTCCTTATCAGTTCCTTTATACTGCTCTGCTGCAGAAATTGATTGTTCTTTAATGAAGTTAACTCCCTTTTTAAGCACCGTTTCAAAATCGATTGTCAAATGGCTGACCGACGAAAAAATACTGTGTCCGTTAACCGTCGCGGGAACTAAATGCTTTATTGCCAGGCCGAAGGTTGCCGCACCGCTTATCTTTTCACCCGTGCAAATACGAATACGTGATTTTTCTGCAATGTCTTTAATTATTAAATCGTATTTTTTTATGTCCGAAAGCTCTTCAAAGCCTGAGTATTCGTCCATAACAACGCAAGGATCTTTTGCCGTATCCAACCCATATTTATGGTTTAACGATTCCCATGCAAATGCGCGAGTTTTTTCACTTAACCTTGTAGGTCTTTTACCGTTTACTGCGAAAAATTTCATTTTATCACTCCTTACGCATATTATATATCAAAAAAATATTATTTTCTATTGATAAATCTACTATTTTTTAGTATAATTCTATTGGTGATAGAAATGGAAATAAAAAAAATAGAAATTGGATTCGTTACTAAAAGCGGTTTTGAATCATTTTTTTGTGATAAGATTTGTCACGTAAAAACCCTGCCGTATCTTTCCGTTGTGCAAGCAGTTTGCGGAAATTACGATATAAAGCTCGGCAACGGCGAATTTTTCAATACAAAGGAAAAAGGCTTTTTCCTTGCCCCTGCTTCCGTTCAGCAAACAATAATTCACAACACCGAAAAAGAAAGCAACAAAATGGTTTGTCGGTGGATTTTTATCAAAGTAAAAATAAACGATGTTTACGATTTCGACAGTTTATTTGATTTTCCCGTTATACTGCCCGAAGAGTATAAAGCTGAAATGAACGAAATCTTTGAGAAGCTTTTTGCTTCAAGCAACGCTTTTGATGAATACATCTGCTATTACGAAATAATAAAGCTCCTCTCTAAAGTAAAATCCCCGAAGCAACACGAGAAGCCTTTGCAGGTGGAAAGCGCAATAGCATTCATAAAAGCCAACTTCTGTAAAAACGTTATGGTTAAAGATATTGCTGATGCCGTTCTTCTTTCCGAATCCCGTTTTTACTCAATTTTCAAGAAGGAAATGGGCGTTTCACCTATTGCATATCTTAACAACTACCGTCTGTCTCTTGCCTCCGAAGCATTGCTGAAAAGCAATAAATCCATCACCGAAATTGCTGAATCGGTAGGCATTTTTGACTCTGTATATTTTAATAAATTATTCCGCAAAACATATCAGTTATCTCCAAGTCAATACAGAAAAATGTATAAAACCCTTCAATAAATAAAGCCGATGCTTCTTGCATCGGCTTCAACTTTATAAAATTTTAATCCTGGTAAAAAATACAAACCAGAGCGCAGCCTATTACCATTATTCCCAAGGCAACTAAAAACATATCTCCGTTTTCCAAAAGCATACTCAAAAACATAACGCCCAAGTCAACAATAGCAGTGATTCTGGCATTTTTATATGCATTGGAATGTTTTTTCTTGCCTTTTTTTCTCAGCTTACTCAGTCGCTCGTCGCGAGCAATCTTCTCAAGCTCTTCCGCGTCGATTTCAGAAACCTCATCATCGGCTTCGTCAATAATAATTACTTTATTTTCTTTATCGGCCATATTATTCACCTATTGCCTTGTCAATAATTTCACAAATTCTTGCGTGAGTCTCCTGGCAAGTACCCTCAACGTTAACACAAATAATTCTGTCGGAATATTTTTCCGCCGCAAAGGAAAGACCTTCTCCAACTCGCTTGAAGAAATCGTTTCCCGTCATTTCCATACGGTCCTTAACGTCGTTTCCTCCCTTGCGCACGAAAGCCGTTTCGGGCGAAAGCTCCAGCATCAAGGTAACATCGGGATATCTTCCTCCGATAGCATAATGGTTAAAGGTTTCAACACATTCAACCCCAAGCTGTCTGCCAAAGCCCTGATACGCTATACTCGAATCAATAAATCTGTCAAGAATAACGATTTTTCCCTCATTCAAGGCAGGCATTACAATTTGGTCCATATGCTGAGCGCGGGCAGCCTCAAACAAAAACAGCTCGCACATAGAAGAAATTTCCACGTTGTCAGCATTAAGTAAAATCTCTCTTATCTTTTCGCCTACGGGACTTCCTCCGGGCTCGCGGGAAATTACAACCTCTCTGCCCTTACTCTTAAGATATTCAGCAAGCAATTTAATCTGCGTGCTTTTACCGCAACCGTCAGTACCTTCAAAAGAAATAAAAAATCCTTTGTTCATTTCAAATCCTCAACAACTTATTTTTACATATTGTACCCCTTTTTTCTTTTTTTTGCAAGAGAATAATATTTTACTTGCTAAAAAACAATTTTTTATGTAAAATGATAACCGAAACGTGTCTGTAGCTCAGTGGATAGAGCACCAGACTCCGACTCTGGGTGTCGCAGGTTCAACTCCTGTCAGGCACACCAAAAATCCGTCGACCTTGTCGGCGGATTTTTTATTCAAGCCGATAGGCTTGGCATATCATTACGCGTAAGCGTGTATATCATTGACGTATTTATGCGGCGTATATCATCACACCGCAGGTGTGTATACCACTATCGGCTTGATGAGATACAGCGGTCATGCCCGCTGATAATATACAAAATTAAAATTTTGATGATATACAATGCTACGCATTGATTGATAATTAACATTTTTTAATTTTTCACATATATTTTAATAAACGCTTTTTATCTTGCATCGATTTTCGCCACCTACACTTTGCGTTTACGTTGTATTTTTTGCTTGTTTTTTGATTTTTTTCTCGTTTTTATCCCTTTTCGCAACCGCAAGTTGCATTTTTTTCCTTGTTTAGTTGGTTGCGAGGTTGCATAATTTTTGGTATTATGGTATTATACTATTAATATAAGTTAAGGAGAACTTTTATGACGATAGGACAAAAAATCGCACTGCTTCGTGCTAATTCCGGTCTTTCCCAGGAACAGCTTGCAGATAAGATTGCCGTTTCAAGACAATCTGTTTCCAAGTGGGAAATGGACCAATCGCTCCCTCAGATTGACAAAGTACTTCAGTTATGTGAATTATTCAAAATCTCCACCGACGAGCTTCTGCACGACAAAATTTCTATTTGCAACGATTCCGAAGCAAAAGGCAACAAGTATTTTGGTACCGACGGCTTCCGCGGAGAAGCCAACCTTAACCTTACGTCTATGCAGGCATACAAGGTAGGCAGATTCTTAGGCTGGTATTATTCCTCCACCCTTTCCGGACAGACCAACACCGGCTACCGTCCGAGAATTGTTATCGGTAAGGATACCCGCCGTTCCAGCTATATGCTTGAATACTCCATTGTTGCAGGTATCACCGCTTCGGGTGCTGACGCTTATATGCTTCACGTTACCACCACCCCCAGCGTTTCCTACGTTACCCGTCAGGACGAATTTGACTGCGGTATTATGATTACCGCCTCACACAATCCCTTCTACGATAACGGTATCAAGGTTATTAACCGCTACGGCGAAAAGCTTGACGACACCACCACCGCTTTGATTGAAGCCTATCTTGACGGCAACTTGAATGCTCTCGGTTTTTCAGGTTCCGACCTTCCCCTTGCCCACAGAGAGCGTATCGGCTGTATTGTTGACTATGTTGCAGGCAGAAACCGTTACGTAGGTTACCTTATTTCCCTCGCATCCCACTCATACAAAAATCTTAAAATCGGTCTTGACTGTGCAAACGGTGCTTCCTGGTCAATAGCCAACGCAGTTTTCGGTGCCTTAGGCGCACAGACCACCGTTATCGGCGCAGAGCCCGACGGTCTTAACGTTAACAACAACTGTGGATCAACCCATATTGAAAACCTCTGCCGCTTAGTTAAAGAAAAACATCTCGACTTAGGCTTTGCTTTTGACGGTGATGCCGACCGTTGTATCGCAGTTGACGAAAACGGAAATATTGTTGACGGTGACCTTATTCTCTACATTCTCGGCAAACGCCTTAAAAACCGCGGAATTCTTAACGATAACACTATCGTTGCTACCATTATGTCCAACAGCGGACTTTTGGCAAGTCTTGAAAAGGAAGGCATCAAATGCGTGCAAACTACTGTTGGCGACCGCTTCGTGTACGAATGTATGCAGCAAAACGATTACTGCTTAGGCGGTGAACAGTCAGGCCACATTATTCTCAAAAAATACGCCACCACCGGTGACGGCTTACTTACCGCAATTATGATTGCCGAAGAGCTTTGCGAAAACAAAACTACCCTTTCCGCCCTTGCCGAGCCCGTAAAGCTTTATCCTCAATTTATGATAAACGTTCGTGTCAAGGATAAGCAGGCGGCGCTTAACGACGAGGCAGTTCTCGCTGCCCTTGCCGACGTTGAAAAGCTTATTAATACGAAAGGCAGAGTTCTTTTGCGTCAAAGCGGTACCGAGCCCGTTATCAGAATTATGGTAGAAGCCGAAACTGAAGAGCTCTGCAAGGAATATGCAAACCAAATTGCAAACGTTGTAATTGAAAGAGGTCATAAAGTTGATTAAAAAAGTAAAAACCGCAGAATTATTTTCCTGCGAAACTCCCTATTTAACGGAGCTTTTCGATAAATATCAGTACCCCTGGGAGATGCTTCCCGAAATCAAAGGCTTCGCAAAAGCCCTAATTGAAAAGGGAATTGAAGGCTATACCCTCTATTCCGAGGGTGTTTTGGTTGGTGAAAACGTAAAGATTTACCCCACCGCCACCATCGAGCCTCCTGCAATCATAGGCTCAGGATGTGAAATCCGCCCCGGTGCCTTTATCCGCGGAAGTGTTATCCTCGGCAGAAACTGCGTTATAGGAAATTCCACCGAACTAAAAAATTGCATTATTCTCGATTCCGCGCAGATTCCCCACTATAACTACGTTGGAGATTCCATTTTAGGCAACAAGGCACATATAGGTGCAGGCTCCATTTGCTCAAACCTTAAAGCCTCCAAGGATAACGTTGTAATCCATTCCGATGAAGATTACGAAACAGGGCTTCGCAAAATCGGAGGGATTTTAGGTGACGGCGCAGACGTAGGTTGCGGCTGCGTGCTTAATCCGGGAACAATTCTTGGCAAAAGCACCAGAGTTTATCCCCTTACCTCACTGCGAGGTGTCTATCCCGAAAACGCCATTGTGAAATCGGCAGACAACGTTGTGAAAATGAGATAATATCTTTTTTAACGAACGGCACGTAAAATGTGCCGTTTTTTTGTATTTTTGGTGAATTTTTAGGCAACTTTTGCTTTACAAATTTTTGCTTATTATATATAATATAGTATATATTGTCCCCCTCTATGCCTTGGAGGACTGTTTGAACTATTTATTAGCGTTTTACACTATCTCAATTTAATTTAGCTTTTGTTTACGCTTTTAATATTTCTACTACCATTTTTACAATTATTTAAGGAGTTGAACGATTTGAATTCAAAAATGGCATTTTATATCGTTAAGCGTGTATTGCTTGCACTGTTTACGGTATTCCTGGTAATTACTATTACGTTTTTCGTAATGCACTCTGTTCCCGGCGGCCCCTTCACAAGCGAAAAGGCTATTTCTGCCGAGGCACAAAAGGCTCTTGAAGCCAAATACGGTTTAGATAAACCCTTGTTTGAGCAGTACGTTTCCTACTTAAAGGATATTGTTACCGAGCTTGACTTCGGCCCGTCAATCAAAACCCGTGGACGTGACGTTGCGGATATTATTGCCGACGGTCTTCAAACCAGCGCAAAGCTTGGTGTTGCCGCCGCCGCAATCGCATTGGTCTTCGGTATCAT
Organism: Clostridia bacterium; assembly: GCA_017502165.1. Taxonomy (GTDB): domain Bacteria; phylum Bacillota; class Clostridia; order Christensenellales; family QALW01; genus UMGS1322. The sequence continues at coordinate 39,381 of JAFVVO010000030.1, read as the reverse complement.
TTTAGGTGCAGTTGCCGCTCTTCGCCGTAACAAGCCTATTGATAGAATAATTATGGTATTTACAACCGCCTTCGTTTCAATGCCGTCATTTATAATGGGGTCGTTGCTATTGATACTGTTCGCCATAGTGCTGAATATATTACCCGCTAACGGCTCCACGGCAGAGGGCTTGATATTGCCGATAATTACCTTATCGCTTTCACCCCTTTCCAACATTACCCGTCTTACCCGTTCCTCAATGCTTGACGTTTTAGGTCAGGATTACATCGTAACGGCAAAGGCAAAGGGCGTTCCTCACATTAAGGTTTTATTCGGTCATGCGCTTAAGAATGCGCTTATCCCCGTTATTACTTATTTCGGTCCTATGCTTGCTTACATCGTTACCGGCTCACTTGTTGTTGAACAGATTTTTGCAGTTCCCGGTATCGGCAGAGAATTCGTAAGCAGTATTACTAACCGTGACTATCCCTTGATTATGGGAACCACCATCGTGCTTGCAGTGCTTATCGTTGTTATGAACCTTATAAGCGATATTCTCTACAAGGTTGTTGACCCCCGAATCAAATTTGAATAACACCGAATTAACATTAGCGTTAGGAGATAATTATGAGAAAGTTCCCTATTAATATGCATCTGAACGTGGACTCGTTCCTTCCCGCATCCGATGCTGAAAAAGAATATATGGTGCAAATGCGTCCGTCAACCACCTTCTTCCGCGACGGCGTAAAGCGCTTACTTAAAAACAAAATTGCAACTATCAGCTTTATTATGATAATTATTATTACACTTGCCTGTATTTTAATTCCTCTCTTCTGGCCTTATAAATATGACAAGCAGCTTGGAATTTCATTAGGCAAGCCCGTAGATCCCACGTATGCAAACCTCCGTCCCTTTGAATACGGCGAAACGGAGCAGGCAAAAATAGCAGCCGGCGAAACCGTGTTCCCCCACATCTTCGGAACCGACTCCGCAGGGCGTGACTATTTCATTCGTGTAGTTTACGGCACAAGAATTTCCTTGCTGGTAGGCTTCTTTGCCAGCCTTATCGTACTTGTAATCGGTATGACCGTAGGCTCAATCGCAGGCTACTGCGGCGGCAAGGTAGATATCGTGATAATGCGAATAGTAGACATTATCTATTCACTTCCCGATATGCTTATGGTTATCCTGCTTTCAGCGGCACTTAACAACTCAGGGCTTGATAAGCTGATACAAGGAACCGTCTTAGAGAAAATAGGTCTTAATATTTTAAGCTTGTTCATCGTATTCGGTCTTTTGTACTGGGTTTCCATGTCAAGACTTATCCGTGGCCAGATTCTTTCTCTTCGTGAGCAGGAATACGTACTCGCAGCCCGTGCCTGCGGTGCAAAGCCCGGCAGAATCATCAAAAAACACCTTATGCCCAACTGCATCGGTGTTGTAATCATCTCAACTGCGCTTCAGATTCCCTCAGCCATCTTCACAGAAAGCTATCTTTCCTTCCTTGGCTTAGGCGTTAACGCTCCTATGCCCAGCCTTGGCTCTCTGGCTTCTGACGCATTAAACGGTATCCACTCCTATTCATACCGCTTAATTATTCCCGCAGTTGTAATTTCACTCATCGTTCTTTCATTAAACCTGTTTGGTGACGGTCTTCGCGACGCCTTTGATCCCAAGCTCAATAAATAACGGAGGTACAAATTAATGGCATTACTTGAAGTAAGAGATTTACGTTCCTCCTTCTTTACTGATGCAGGCGAGGTTAAAGCAGTTAACGGCGTCAGCTTCGATCTTGAAAGAGGAAAAGTTCTCGGTATCGTAGGCGAATCCGGTTCAGGTAAATCGGCAACCGCTTACTCCATTTTACAAATTTTAGCAAGCGCCGGTAAAATCGTAGGCGGCTCAATTAAATTCAACGGTCAGGAACTGGTTGGCGCAGGCGAAAAGGTTATGAAAACCATTCGCGGCAACAAGATTTCCATCATCTTCCAGGACCCCATGACCGCCCTTAACCCCACCTACACTATCGGTCATCAGCTAAAGGAAGCAATTTTGCTTCACACAAACCGCACAAAAGCGCAAGCCAAGGAACGCGCTATTGAGATGCTTCGTTTAGTTAACGTTAACGACCCTGAAAAGCGTATGAATCAATACCCCTACGAGCTTTCAGGCGGTATGCGTCAAAGAGTTATGATTGCTATGGCACTTGCCTGCGAGCCTGACATTTTGATTGCTGACGAGCCCACCACCGCTCTTGACGTTACTATTCAGGCACAGATTCTTGAGCTTATGAACTCCATTCAGAAGGAGCTGGGTATGGCAATCATTATGATTACCCACGACTTAGGCGTTGTTGCTCAAATGTGCGACGAGGTTATCGTTATGTATGCAGGCTCCGTTTGCGAGCAGGGCACTACTGACGAAATCTTCTATAATCCCCACCACGAATACACTAAAGGTCTTATGCGCTCCATTCCTACCGCTACCTCAGCAGGTACGAAGCTTCAGCCCATAACGGGTACTCCCATTGACCTTTTGAATATGCCCAAGGGCTGCCCCTTTGCTCCCCGTTGCGCTAACGCCATGAAAATCTGCATTAACCAAAATGCCGAAATTATGGAGGTTTGCGAAAACCACAAGGCTGCATGCTGGATGAATATCAAAGAGGCCGTTGAAAAGGGCGAATTAAAGTTAGAAAAATCTGAAACACAGGAGGAAACGACCAATGAACAATAACGAAAACACTCCCCTGTTAGAAGTCAAAAATCTTAAACAGTATTTTGACATTAACGTTGGTGTCTTCAAATCAAAGCCCTTAAAGGCTGTTGACGACGTTTCTTTCTACATCAACAAAAAAGAAACTCTCGGTCTGGTTGGTGAATCCGGTTGCGGTAAAACCACCGTCGGCAGAACAATACTTAATCTCTATAAGCCCACCGCCGGCGAAATCTGGTACAACGGCAAGCAGATTAAAACAAAGGCTGATATTAACGAATTCCGCAAAAAAGCAACAATGGTTTTTCAGGACCCCTATTCATCACTTAACCCCAGAATGACCGTTGCTGACATTATCGGTGAGCCTCTTGACGTTCATAACCTTTACTCAACTAAAGAAGAACGCAGAGAGCGCATCTTAGAGCTTATGGATTACGTTGGTCTTAACAGTGAACACGCTTCCCGTTACGCCCACGAATTTTCCGGCGGACAAAGACAGCGTATCGGTATTGCCCGCGCGTTAGCCGTTAACCCCGAGTTTATCGTGTGCGACGAGCCCGTTTCCGCTCTTGACGTTTCCATTCAGGCTCAGGTTATCAATATGTTTGACGAATTGCAGGATAAATTAGGACTCACCTATTTATTCATTGCCCACAACCTCTTGGTAGTTCGCCACATAAGTGATAGAATCGCCGTTATGTATCTCGGTAAGATCGTTGAGCTTGCCGATGCTGAGGAAATTTATTCCCGTCCCCTTCACCCCTACTCAAAGGCATTGATGTCTGCCGTTCCCGTACCTGATCCTCAGGTAGCTCGAGCAAATAAGCGAATTATGCTTTCGGGTGATATTCCCAGTCCCTTGAACGCTCCCTCAGGCTGCCCCTTCCGCACCCGTTGCCCCCACGCAACCGAGCAGTGCGCTATGGAAACTCCTGAATTTAAGGAAATTTCAAAAGGACATTTTGTTGCTTGTCATAATATCGACAAAATTAACTAAGGTTGATGGTGCTCCTTGTTCCGTGAGTGCCGGAACAGGAAGCATTTGAAACATAAATTTGAAAGGAATGATTATTTATGAAAAAAATCCTTGCTATGGTTTTAGCAGTTGTTTTGTTGTTGGGCATTACTGCTTGCACACCTCAGGACAATTCTGCTGAAAAAATCGCTCCTCCCACATTAAAATATCTCTACAACACAAGTGATGCACACAAGGCTATTGCTGAGTACATTCAGTCTGCATTTGCTACCGTTGGCGTTACAATGACCCTTGAAAACCAGGAATGGAACACCTTCCTTAACACCCGTAAAAACGGTGAATACGGTGTTGCTCGTAACGGTTGGGTTGCTGACTACAACGATCCCATCTGCTTCCTTGATATGTGGACCAGCAATTCCGGTAACAACGACGTTCAGTTCGGTAAGGGCGCTCATAAAGACCTTGCTATGTATAGCGTAGATCTTACTCCTTACGGCGGCGAAAAGATCGAAAATAAGACCTGGGCAGAAACCTATGACGTTCTTATTGCTAAGATCAAAGCTACCACCAAGGCAGAAGACCGTTATGCTTTGATGCACATTGCTGAAGATATGCTTATGGCAACCGGTTGCATTACTCCTATCTACTACTACACCGACCTTTATATGATCGATGACAAGGTAGAAGGCTTCTACTCCAACCCCCTTGGCTATAAGTACTTCATGTACACAACTGTTGACGGCAAGACCGACAAGCTTAACGTTTGCCTTGCTTCTGAGCCCGATACTCTTGATCCCGCTCTTAACTCTGCAGTTGACGGTGCAACAATGCTCGTTCAGATGTTCTCCGGCCTTGCAAAGTGGACCTATGTTGACGGCAAGTTCGTAATCGCTCCCGATTGCGCTAAAGAACTTGTTGAAGGCGTAGTAAACGATGACGGTACTGTTACCTACACCTACACTCTTCGTGACGGCCTTAAGTGGTCAAACGGCGACGAGTTAAAGGCTTCTGACTTCGTTAACGCTTGGAAGCGTGCTGCTTCTACTGAGCTCGGTGCTGACTATGGTTATATGTTCGAAGTTGTTAAGGGCTACGGCACTGACAACAAGGACGACCTTGCTGTTGTAGCTGATGATGCTGCAAAGACCATCACCGTTACTCTTTCTAACGCAGTTGCTTACTGGAACGAACTCCTTGCATTCCCCACCTACTTCCCCGTACATAGCTCAGCTTATACTTCTGAGAAGTGGGCTACCGAACCTGCAACCTACATCTGCAACGGTGCATATAAGATGGATGCTTGGACTCATGACAGCGTTATCACTCTTAAGAAGAACGCTAACTACCACGATGCAGCTTCCGTTAAGATGGAAGAGCTTAACTGCTACCTTTCCGATGATGCTAACAATATGTTAACAAACTTCAAGAAGGGTGACTGGTTATTCATCGATGACGTTCCCACCAACGAAATCGCTGCTCTTAAGACCGATTATGCCGACGAATTCGTAATCGCTGGTCAGATCGGTACTTACTATGTATGCTGGAACATCAACCAGGATCTTCTTCCCGGCTCAACCCTTTCCGCAGTTGAAAAGGAAAAGGCTCAGCAGGAAATCCGTAAGGCATTTGGTCTTATTCTTGACCGTAACCACATCGTAGCAAACGTTTCACAGGCTGGTGAAGTTCCTGCTTCCTCCTTCGTTGCTATGGGTATGACCGAAGCAGACGGTTCAGAGTTCTACAAGAACGCTAACAAGGCTGCCGGCGCAACTTATGTTGGTTACTATGATACCTCTGCTGACGCTTTCTCCGGAAACGTTGCAAAGGCTGTTGAAACTCTTCAGAAATACTACAACATCACTGTAGCTGAATAATTTCAATCTTAAATCGTCTTAACGCACTCAATAAGACAAAAACACCGACTCGCTTGAGTCGGTGTTTTTTTACTCTCTTTTTCCTATTGATTTTCTTTACTAATTTGAATTCACAATGTGATTAACTTTTCATTTGCAGATATTATCCACAAGTATGCCACCGCTAATAAATAGCAAAAAAAGAAATCACCATTTTACCGATGATTTCTCTGTTTTATTAATTAGCCTTTGTAATTATAGCCTGCTTCAAGAGCCTTAATATTCATATCCAAAAGCTCTGCGCGCTTTGCAGATACGATTTTCTTTAAGGTTTCAACAGTGTTTTCGAAGGAAAGCACGCCTGTTTCCTTAAGCATTTTACCAACCATAATCATATTGGCAAGAGTAGGAACGCCTGCGTCAATAGCCATCTGAGTAGCAGGAATATAAAATGCCTTTACGTCGTCGCGAACAACCTTACGTCCGATTAACGTGCTGTCAACAAAGATGCTTGCGCCCTTTACTGCAGCATTTTCATACTTATCAAGTGAAGGAAGGTTCATAACCATCAAAACGTCGGGCTCGGAAACGATTGGTGAGCCAACGGGTTCGTCGCTGAGAATAACACTGCAGTTAGCAGTACCGCCGCGCATTTCGGGGCCGTAAGAAGGCAACCAGCTTAACTCCTTGCCCTCAACAAGTCCCTTATAAGCAATAAACTTACCTGCAAATAAAACGCCTTGTCCGCCGAAGCCAGCAATAAGAATCTGTGTAGTCATATTATTTTTCCTCCTTATTTTCAGCGCTTCTGTCCTTATAAACACCCAAAGGATAATAAGGAATCATTTTCTCCTCTACCCATTCAAGAGCCTTCTGAGGAGTCATACCCCAGTTTGTAGGACAAGATGAAACAACTTCAATTAAAGAGAAGCCTTTTTTCTCGGTCTGATTCTTGAACGCCTTAAGAATAGCCTTCTTAGCGTTTCTAACGTTTTTAACGTTGTTAACCGCAACACGCTCAATATATTCGGGGCCGTCAAGTGAAGCAAGAAGCTCGCTGACTCTGATGGGATAACCCTGATTAGAAAGGTCTCTGCCGTAAGGAGAGGTCTGGGTTACCTGACCGGGAAGTGACGTAGGAGCCATCTGACCGCCGGTCATACCGTAAATAGCGTTGTTAACAAAGATAATAGTAATATTTTCGTTTCTCGTTGCCGCGTGAACGGTTTCTGCCATACCGATGGAAGCCAGGTCACCGTCGCCCTGATATGTAAAGATAATATTATCGGGCATTGCGCGCTTAAGACCAGTAGCAATAGCAGGAGCTCTTCCGTGAGCCGCTTCTACCATGTCGCAAGCAAAATAATCGTATGCCATAACTGCACAGCCAACGGGTGCAACACCGATTGTATTGCCCTCAATGCCCAGCTCGTCAATAGCTTCTGCTACAAGGCGATGAATAATGCCGTGTGTGCAACCGGGGCAATAATGGAAAGGTGCATCTGTCAAAGCTTTTGGTTTTTCAAACACTTTCATTATTTGTTCTCCTTTGCAAGATTTTCTATTGTTTCAAGCACGTGCTCAGGTGTAGGAATCATACCGCCGCTACGGTTACAAAGCACAACGGGTCTGCGGCACTCGGTAGCAAGCTTGATATCCTCAATCATCTGTCCCATTGAAAGCTCAACGGAAACAAAGCCCTTAACCTTATCTGCAGCCTTTTTAAGCACGTCTACGGGGAAAGGCCAAAGAGTTATAGGACGAATTAAGCCAACCTTAATTCCCTTGCGTCTTGCGGCTGTAACAGCGTTTTTAGAAACACGTGCCGCAATACCGAAGGCAACAACGCAATACTCTGCATCGTCCATCATATACTCTTCAAACATAACTTCGTTCTGCTCGATTTGCTTATAACGCTCAAATCTTTCGAAGTTAGTTTTCTCAAGTAATTCGGGGTTAAGATAAAGTGAGTTAATAATGTTATGCTTTCTCTGCATCTTTGTTCCCGTAACAGCCCAAGGCTTTTCAACGGGTTCAGAGGTAGTTTCAGGTAATTCAACAGGCTCCATCATCTGTCCCATTGTGCCGTCAGCAAGAAGCATTGTAGGTACTCTGTACTTATCAGCAAGGTCGAATGCCTTAATAGTAAGGTCTGCCATTTCCTGAACGGAAGCAGGTGCAAGAACGATTAAATGATAATCGCCGTGACCGCCGCCTTTGGTAGCCTGGAAATAGTCCGACTGTGAAGGCTGAATACCGCCTAAGCCGGGGCCGCCGCGCTGAACGTTAACAATAAGCGCAGGTAAATCAGCGCCTGCAATGTAGGAAATACCTTCTTGTTTAAGAGAAATTCCGGGGCTTGAAGAAGATGTCATAACTCTGAAACCGGCTCCTGCAACTCCGTAAACCATATTTATTGCTGAAACCTCACTTTCAGCCTGAAGGAACGTACCGCCGATTTTGGGCATACGCTTTGCCATATAAGCGGCGATTTCAGTCTGAGGAGTGATGGGATAGCCGAAATAAAGACGGCAACCTGCTTTAATAGCAGCCTCAGCGATTGCTTCGTTACCTTTCATTAAAACTTTTTCTGCCATTTTATATCTCCAATCTGTTACTTAAAGCAACTCTTATTTTTCAACAGTAATTACGCAATCAGGACACATCGTTGCGCAGAAAGCACAACCGATACACTTTTCCTGGTCAGTCATTTCCGCAGGAGAATGACCTTTTGCATTAAGCTTATCTTTTGCTAAAATTAAAATCTGCTTAGGGCAAGCGCTTACACAAAGACCGCAGCCCTTACAAGCATCAACGTTAAAAGTTACTTTTGCCATTATTTTGACTCCTTTATATCGTAATATTTTTCCTGAAGCTCTAAATTAAAGCTGTCGGGAACGTTTTTAATACCTTTTTCAACTGCATTAAACAATAACGGCAGCCCCGAAAGCTCGCAAAGCTCCTTTGCTTTTTCAAGGGTACTGATTACTGTTTCCTCGGTAGTTTCGCATCCAAGGTTAGAATTGTTAATTATTGCAGTAAACTTTATTTTGCAGGCTTCTTCAATCTCACGCATAACCTCAAGGGCCTCTTGGGCAGTCTTGGTTAACGGGCGGTAGAAGTTAGCAACAAAACACATTTCGAAATTATTTTCCTCTAAAATTTCGGGAGCATATCTGCCAAGGGCATAAGCACCTCGGTCATCACCGCCCACGTCAATAACTCCGTAGCAATCCCTTGCTTGAACAACGCCGTAAACCTCTTTGGGAAGAGCAGGAAGGTCAACGTTTGTGTTGGCAAAGGCAGGTGAAATCAATTCAATTCCCGCCTCTTCCAAAACCTTTGCGCTATCCTTTGTTCTGAAATAGGGATTAACAATATCTAAATCGACAATTTTCGTATTCAGCCCTTCACTTTTTAATTTCAGAGCCAAATTAACTGCGATATTTGTTTTTCCGCTACCGTAATGACCTGCAATAATATATAATCTCTTGCGCTTATCCATTGCAAACTTTTACAAGCCAGGAATGCTTATCCTCTGCCTTACCCCACTGAATTGCAGTAAGGTTATCGTAAAGCTTCTGAGTTAAAGCTCCAATTTTGTTATTGGAAACAGTATATTCCTTGCCGTTATAGAAAAGATGACCAATGGGAGAAACAACTGCAGCAGTACCCGTTCCCCATGCTTCCTCTAATGTGCCGTTTTCAGCAGCTTCGAAAAGCTCGTCAACGCTGAAGAGTCTTTCTTCAACCTCGTATCCCCACTCCTTAAGAAGCTCAATACAAGATTTTCTTGTAATGCCGGGAAGAACTGAGCCGGTAAGTGCAGGAGTAATAATCTTTCCGTTAACCTTGAACATAACGTTCATGCTGCCAACTTCTTCAATATACTTTCTCTCAACACCGTCAAGCCAAAGCACCTGAGTATAGCCGTTCTTTTCAGCTCTTTCGCCTGCGCGAAGGCTTGCTGCATAGTTACCGCCGCATTTTGCATAACCGGTTCCGCCGCGTACTGCGCGAACGTCCTGAGACTCAATAGCAATCTTAACGGGGTTAATACCCTCTGCATAATAAGCGCCAACGGGTGAGCAGATAACAACGAAGGTTGCTCTGTGTACTGCGTGTACGCCAAGGTGAGGATCGTTACCGAACATGTAAGGACGGAGATAAAGTGAAGTTCCGTCTGCTCTGGGTACCCAATCCTTTTCAAGCTCAACTAAGGTCTTCAAAATATCAAGACAGCCCTCTTCGTCAAGCTGAGGAAGGCAAAGACGCTCAGCACTGTTATTAAGACGCTTAATGTTCTCCATAGGTCTGAACATACAAATCTCGCCCGTTGCACCGCGGTAAGCCTTCATACCCTCAAAAATTTCTGCGCCGTAGTGAAGCACGGTTGAAGCGGGGTGAATTTCCAAAGGACCAAAAGGAACGATTCTGCCGTTATACCAGCCCTGTTCGTCGGAATAATCCATAATAAACATATGGTCGGTAAATACTCTGCCGAAGCCAAGCTTTGATTCGTCCTGAGGACGCTCCTTAGGACAAGTTGTCTTAGTTATTTTAATTTCGTATTTCATAACATCTATCTCCTAATTACAATTTATTTCTTTGAATCTTACCGCTTGTTGTTTTGGGAAGCTCATCTCTGAACACAACAACTCGTGGATATTTATAAGGCGCTGTGCGCTGTTTAACGTATTCCTGAATTTCCTTCTTAAGCTCATCGGTCTTTTCTGTTCCGTTAACAAGCACAATGCTTGCTTTAACAACCTGACCGCGAACCTCGTCGGGCTCAGCAGAAACGCCGCACTCTAAAACGTAAGGAAGCTCCATGATAACGTTTTCGATTTCAAAAGGACCTATTCTGTATCCTGAAGACTTAATAACGTCATCAACTCGGCCAACGTACCAGAAGTATCCGTCCTCATCGCGCCAAGCGGTGTCGCCCGTGTGATAATAGCCATCGTGATAACACTCTGCCGTCTTTTCCTCGTCGGTGTAATAGCCCTTGAACAATCCGCAAGGAGCGCCGTCAGAAATATTAAATACGATTTCGCCAACCTCACCTACCGCAACGGGTTTGTCTTCCGAATCAACAAGTTTAATATCATAAAGCGGAACGGGTTTACCCATTGAGCCAAGTCTTGACTTCGTTCCTGCAAGGTTTGCAAGAGCAACTGTAGTTTCAGTCTGTCCGAAGCCTTCCATAATCTGCAAGCCCGTAGCGTTTTCGAATTGCTTGAAAACTTCGGGATTAAGCGCTTCACCTGCAGTAGTCATATGCTCGATGGAAGATAAATCAAACTTTGAAATATCCTGCTTAACCATCATACGCAAAATCGTAGGCGGTGCACAGAAGGTTGTAATGCCGTATTTTGCGAACATGGGAAGAATGTCGTTTGCGTCGAAACGGTCGAAATCATAAACGAAAATCGCCGCTTCGCAAAGCCACTGTCCGTAAAGCTTACCCCAGGCAGCCTTTGCCCAGCCGGTGTCCGCAACGGTTAAATGCAAACCGTCTGAATTTACGCAGTGCCAATACTTTGCAGTAATAAAATGACCTAAGGGATATCTAAAATCGTGCATTGCAAGCTTCGGATTGCCCGTTGTACCGGAAGTAAAATACATCAGCATCAAATCGTTTCCGCAGGGTGAATTTTCATCACGCTCAAACTTGCCCGTATAAAGATTATATTCTTCGTCAAAGTTATGCCAGCCGTCACGGTCTGCACCAACGATAATCTTGGTTTCAACCGAGGGGCTGTGTAAAACTGCCTTATCAACCTCGTCAGCAACAATGCCGTCGGAAGTACAGATAATCATTTTTACGCCCGCTTTGTTGAAACGGTAAGTAATATCGTGCTCTTTCAGCTGGTTAGTAGCAGGAATTGCTACTGCTCCGATTTTATGAAGAGCAAGCATTGCAAACCAGAACTGATAATGGCGTTTAAGAATAAGCATTACCCTGTCGCCCTTTTTAATTCCTAAGGACTTAAAGTAGTTTGCCGTCTGTGACGAAGCTCTCTTAAGCTCACCAAAGGTAATTCTGCGTTCGTTTTTGTTAATATCAATATGAAGCATTGCCAGCTTATCGGGCTGTTCTCTGCCTATTTTATCAATAACGTCAAAGGCAAAATTGAACTTTTCTTCATTCTTAAATGAAATTGCTTCAAGCACGCCCTTTTCGTTTTCCTGAGGAATAACAAAATCCTCCCAGATATGCTGTGCGGTCTTTTCCTTCTTTTTTATGGGAGCAAATTCCACGTCACGTACGCCGCCGTGAACAAGCTTTGCATCGCTTGGCGCATTAAGAACAAAAGCGTAGAAAACGCAATCCTGACCCTCAACTGCAACCATACCGTGCGGCATTGAGCTGTTGTAATAAATACTGTCGCCTTCGTGGAGAATTTCAACGTGGTCCCCCACTTGAATTTTAAGAGCGCCGCTTACAACGATATCACATTCCTGACCCTCGTGAGTAGTAAGCTCAATATCCTTACCCTGAGCCGCCTCATCAAAATTCAAAACAACGTATAAAGGCTCGGCAATACGGTTTCTGAATGACGCCGCCAAGTTATAATAAGTCATTCCGTGTGCTTTCTGAATTTCCTGACCTTCCCCTGAGCGTGTAACCGTATAACCTGCTAATCGGGGGCTTGAGCCCTCTATAATGTCAGTTACGTCAACGTTAAGAGCGAGAGCGCATTTATACAAAAATGCAAAGTTAAGATCGCTCTGCCCCGCTTCGCAAGCAATGTATTCCTGCTCGCTGACGCCGGTTTTATCAGCCATTTCTTTTTGTGAAAGTCCCACAATTTCGCGCAAGGTTTTAATTCGTTGCGCCATTTGTGAGATTTTGAACTCAAGACCTGTGGCAGTTTTCATAAAAATCTTTCCTCCAAATTGAGAACAAACAATAAAAGCCCGTCTCAAAGATATGATTACTTTGAGACGAGCCAAATCACCCGCGGTACCACTCAAATTGCACAGACATTACTCCGTGCCCCTCAGGCTCCATTAAGCCTTATGCATTTACGCAGCAATCACGGGAAGGTTCTACTTAAGCCAAAGCTCTTTCTTCCTTCCGGCTCAGAAGCTACAAACAAACGGACTATCCAAACGGCTTACACCAACCGCCGTCTCTCTGAATGGAATTTGCCGAATGTACTCTTCGTCAAAGCCTTTTATTTGAGAAAATTATATCATATCTCAACAAAAATTGTCAACCGATTTTTAAGCAATTACAGTTTATTCCTTTGGATCTTTCCGCTGATGGTTTTGGGAAGCTCATCGCAGAAAACTATAATTCTGGGATACTTATACGGCGCAGTGTGAGATTTAACGTAAGCCTGTATCTCTTTCTTAAGCTCTTCCGTCTTTTCCGTACCCTTTGTCAAAACGATGCTTGCCTTAACAACCTGACCGCGAATCTCATCAGGAGCCGCAGAAACACCGCATTCCAAAACGTAAGGAAGCTCCATAATAACGCTTTCAATTTCAAAGGGACCTATGCGATATCCGGAAGACTTGATAACGTCATCCTTACGGGAAACGTACCAGAAATATCCGTCTTCATCGCGCCAGGCAGTGTCACCCGTGTGATACATTCCGTCGTGCCAGGCTTCATCGGTAAGCTCTTGGTTAAGATAGTACTCCTTAAACAGTCCGCAAGGAACGGTTTTATCCGTTCGGATAACGATTTCACCGGTTTCACCCGTTGCAACGGAGTTGCCGTCATCATCAACCACGTCAACGTCATATTGAGGCGACGCCTTACCCATTGAACCGATTTTGGGAACGGTACCCACAAGATTACAAATAGTAAGGGTAGTTTCCGTCTGACCGAAGCCCTCCATAATTTCAAGGCCGGTTGCAGCCTTAAATTGTCTGTAAACCTCAGGGTTAAGCGCCTCACCTGCAGTTGTCATGTGATGAATTGAAGACAAATCGTACTTGCTCAAATCGACTTTTATGAACATTCTAAGCATTGTGGGAGGTGCACAGAAGGTTGTTATCTGATATTTTGCAAACATAGGAAGTATGTCTGCCGCATCAAAACGGTCAAAGTCGTAAACGAATACTGCGCCCTCGCAGAGCCACTGACCGTAAAGCTTACCCCAAAGAGATTTACCCCAGCCGGTATCCGAAATTGTAAAATGTAAGCCGTCTCTTTCACAGCAATGCCAATATTTTGCAGTAACAAAATGGCCTAAAGCGTAAGTATGTCTGTGGCAGGCCATTTTGGGATTACCCGTTGTACCCGAGGTAAAGAACATAAGTGCCGCATCGTCACCTGCGGAAGTATCTTCCGTACGGTTAAAATGCGTTGAAAAGCGGGTAAACTCTTTATCAAAGTCGTGCCAACCGTCTCTTTCGGCGCCCACAAGCACCTTAACCTCAACCTGAGGACAGTTATTAGCGGCATTTTCCGCAATCTGAGCCGTGTCACCGTCAGAAGTACAAATAATTGCCTTAACACCTGCCGCATTAAAGCGGTACTCAAAATCGTGCTCCTTTAACTGATTAGTTGCAGGAATTGCTACTGCGCCAAGCTTATGAAGAGCAACCATTGAGAACCAGAACTGATAATGGCGCTTAAGCACCAGCATAACCTTGTCGCCCTTTTTGATGCCAAGGGACGCAAAATAGTTAGCGCACTGGTTAGAAGCCTTCTTAATATCCTTAAAGGTAAAAATTCTCTCGTTATGGTTTTTATCCACGTAAACCATAGCCTTTTTATCGGGATATTTATTTGCAATCTCGTCAACTATATCAAATCCGAAGTTAAAGGTATCAGTATTTTTGAACTTAATATCCTTTAACGCGCCGTTTTCATCCTCAACGCAATCAACAAACTTTTCGCAAATAAGCTTCTGCCGAGATTTTGCGGAAACAATGCTCTGGCCAACCTCTTCCTCTTTAGTATCCTCTCCGGGAAGAACAACTGCGCAGAAAACGCAGTCCTTACCGCCGATTGCAATCATACCGTGAGGAGTAGAGCTGTTATAATAGATACTGTCCCCCTCATTAAGCACCTCAACGTGCTCGCCAATTTGAACCTTAAGGCTTCCGCTTAACACAAGGTCAAATTCCTGACCGCTATGCTTTGTTAAGTGAATAGGCTTATTCTGCTGCGTTGCGGAATATTCATATCGAACCCAGTGAGGCTCGGCAATTTTATCCCTGAATTTAGGAGCAAGGTTTCTGATTTCAATACCGTCTTCTTGAGCAGTTATCTGTCCCTTGCCTGCTCGGGTTATAGTATAGCTTGAAAGTCTTGCTCCGTGACCCTCAAGAAGCTCGGTCAGCTCTACATCAAAAGCAAGGGCGCACTTATGAATAAACGTAAAAGGAATATCTGCTTTTCCGCTTTCGTAATCAAGATACGCATCAATAGAAACTTCTGCCTTTTCTGCCATTTCCTGCACAGAAAAGCCCATAATTTCGCGCATCTCCTTAATTCGCGCAGAAATCTCCGTCAATCTTGCTAATGTTGAGTTGTTTTCCATCTTTTTTCACTCCTATTCTTAAAAATAAATAAAGACCCGTCTCAATCTTTGAGACGAGTCTTGAAAAACAATACCCGCGGTACCACTCAAATTGCACTAAACGTGCCACTCAGGCTCCACTAAGCCGTATGCATTTACGCAGCAATCACGAAAGGCGTCTACTAACGATTGTTTTCGGGCCTTCAGCTCAGAAGTGATAGGAATCTCGGAACTTGTTTATCGGGCTCGCACCAACGCCCAACTCTCTGAAAAACGTATACCGAATCCGTCTTCGTCATAGCTTTTATATTTATTTATGTGCAAATGATAGCACAATCACCGTATCTTGTCAACTATTTTTTTGAAATTTTCAAAATTTCTATTGATTCCTCGCGCATCTTGTACTTAAGGATTTTACCTGCCGCATTCATTGGGAATTCATTGGCAAAGATAAAGTATCTGGGCACCTTGTGCTTTGCCATATGAGCTTCACCGTAGGCGCGCATTTCATTTTCGTCAGCAGTCTCACCCTTTTTAAGAATAATCCACGCGCAGGCCTCTTCCCCGTAACGCTCATCGGGAACGCCCACAACCTGAACGTCGCGCACCTTGTCGTGAGTAAGATAAAACTCTTCAATCTCTCTCGGATAAAGGTTTTCGCCTCCGCGAATAATCATATCCTTCAATCTGCCCGTTACCTTGTAATATCCGTCGGGAGTACGGCAGCAAATATCACCGCTGTGAAGCCAGCCCTGGCTGTCAATAGTCTGCTCCGTTGCCTTGGGCATCTTATAATATCCCTTCATAATGTTATAGCCTCTGGCAACAAATTCACCGTTTTCACCGTCGGGCAGCTCTTCACCCGTTTCAGGATCAATTATCTTGCATTCTACACCGGGGAAAGCGCTTCCTACGGTCTCAACGCGGTGGTCAAGGTCTTCATTAACCTCGCCCATGGTGCAGCCGGGAGAAGCCTCTGTTTGTCCGTAAACGCTTATTATTTCCGTCATATTCATTTCTTTTGCGGCTCTGCGCATAAGCTCGGGCGGACAGTTTGCGCCTGCCATAATACCCGTGCGAATATGTGAAAAATCCGTCTTTGCAAAATCGGCGTGGTTAAACATCGCAATAAACATTGTGGGAACGCCGTTAAAGCAGGTAATCTTTTCGTCGTTAATGCAAGCAAGAGAGGATTTTGGTGAGAAATACGGCATAGGACAAATTGTTCCGCCGTGAGTCATCAGGTTAGTCATAGAAAGCACCATACCGAAGCAATGGAACATCGGCACCTGAATCATCATTCTGTCGCAGGTGGAAATATCCATTCTGTCACCGATAATCTTGCCGTTATTGATTATATTGTTGTGGGTAAGCATTACGCCCTTGGGGAATCCCGTAGTGCCTGAAGTGTACTGCATATTGCAAACGTCGTCAGTATGTACTTTTGAAGCACGACGGCGCACTTCTTCTTGCGGCACAAGGTCACTGCGCTTAACAAAATCGTCCCATTCAAGACAACCGTCCATATTAAAACCAACAGTAATAACGTTACGCAGGAAAGGCAATTTCTTGGAGTAAAGAGGTTTTCCCGCTTCAATAGAAGCAAGCTCAGGGCAAAGCTCCTGTACGATTTCCTTATAATTAGAATCCTTGCAATACTCGATCATAACAAGTGTATGCGTATCGGACTGACGAAGCAGATACTCCGCCTCGTGAATTTTATAAGCGGTATTTACCGTAACCAAAACCGCGCCGATTTTAACCGTTGCCCAGAAGGTAATAAACCATTGGGGTACGTTCGTTGCCCAGATAGCAACGTGATAGCCGGGCTTAACACCTAAAGAAATAAGTGCCGCGGCCGCCTTATCAACGTCATCACGGAACTGAGAATAAGTTCTCGTGTAATCAAGGGTAGTATATTTGAACGCGTACTGGTCAGGATATCTTTCAACCATTTCGTCAAGCACCTGGGAGAAGGTAATATCAAGCACGTCATACTTTTTCCAAGGGAACGTGCCCGTTTTTGAACGGTTATAATAAATTTCCTTAGGTACCTTTTTATCGGGAGAATTTTTCTTCATAAAGGTCACGAAATGCGTCAAAACAATATCCGCATTGGTAATTTCGTCGTTCCAATCAACGCAAACGTAGCCGTCGTAGTTAAGGGATTTAAGAGCATTCATAAATTCCTTAACGTCAAGCTCGCCGTCACCGATAAGCACGTTTTTGCCGCCTTTTCTGTCACCGATTCTGACGTACTGAATATATGCGCCCAGATTCTGTATAGTCTCGTCCGCCGTCTCGTTAGCCGCAAAGAAGGTTTCTCTTATATTCCAGCAAACACCAAGAGTTGCCGTTGCAAAGAAATTAATAATTTCAAGCACCTTTTTTGTTTTTGCTAAGGGACCTACCGTTTCAAGCAAAATCGAAACGTCGAACTGCTCCGCAAGCTTAATTGCAGGCGCAAGAATTTCGTTCATCTTTTCGTTTTCGGGTATTTCCTCAAACCTGATTACAACTGCGCTGATGCCCGTTGAAGCCGCCAAAGAAACACAATCGCTTATTTTTTCACCGTTTGCGTCGCCTTTAACCGTTTCCTCACAGCAGATAGCGCAAACCTCAATATGTCTGTTTACAAGCTTGCGCTTTGAATCAGCCGTTACGTCAGGATTAAAAATACTGTCTCTGTGACTCGCCTTTTCACCCGTAGCATCGAAGATTTCAAAAGCGGAAAACCCATATTCAGCAGTTTTATTGCACAATTCCAAAAAGGAATTGGCTGAAACGTTTTCAGTAGAAAATGCAAATTTCATTTTAGTTTTCCTCGTACACAATTTTGTTAAGAGCGTTTATATATGCGCGCAGACAAGCACCTATAATATCTGTAGAAATACCGTTGCCGGAATAAAGCTTTCCATCGTCAGCACGAAGACGGATAAGAGATGAGCCAACCGCTTCCCTACCCTTTGTAACTGACTGAACCTGGAAATCGTCAAGCTCATAATGATGGCCAACTATCTGCTCAATAGCGTGGAAAGCCGCATCAATAGGACCGTCACCCGTGCTTACGCCGCTTATTTTTTCGCCGTTTCTCTCTAAAGTGATATTGGCAGTAGCAGTAATAATATTACCGCTGTTAACAACGTAGTTTACCAAATGGAAGGTTGAAGGCACCTGCATAGCGCTTGTGGCAATAATTGCTTCAAGCTCTCTTGCGCCGATAGAGGATTTCTTTGCACAAACACGCTTAAATTCCTCATACACCTTGCCGTTATCCTCGCTGGTAAGCTCATAACCAAGCTTTTCAGCCGCCGCCGCAACGTCAGCAATGGTGCTGTCTGCCGTCAAAAGCGCACCATCTGCTTCGGCAGAAGCCTTGCCTGTTTCAATACTCTCGGTCTGGCTTATTTTGTGATGAATCTTCGTTGAATCCAAAGCGCTTGTAACGCCTAAATCCTCGCCTTTAGCTCGAAGAATATCCGCAAGCACGTCTGCCGTAAGGTTTTTATTCACAATACCCGTTTTAATGCCGTCCGCCCCTGCTTTAATAGCAGAAATAGCGCAAGCCGCCGCCATCTTAAGATTGTCAGAGGGCTGAACGAATACCAAAATATCACCGATAGCCTTAATTTTGCTTACTAAATCCGCAAGCTCCTCAGGGAAGAACGTGCCGTTATCGTCGCAAACTGTAATTGACGTTGCTCCGTTTTCCTTGGCAACGGCAGCGCACTCAACAACGAACTTAGCATCTGCTCTCGTTGCGTCCTTGGCAATAAAATCAACGCTTTCGGAATACTTTTTAGCATCCGCGCAGGCGCCTGCAATTTTTTCAAGCATAGCGCTTGCCTTTAAGTGATACTGATATTCCATCTGCACCGTTGAAATGGGCAAGCAAACCGCAACTGCACTCTTGCTTGCATTTTTAACAGTTTCAGATGCAAAGGCAGCCTTTTCCGCGCAATCAATTAAAACGGTAACGCAAGCATTTTTAACTGCAGAAGCAATAGTCTTATAAACTACCGCCGTCTCCTTATCGTTATCGAAAACGGGAAGTTCAATATTATCAACTCCGCAAGCATCAAGGCAGTCTGCAACGTTTAGCTTTTCTCTGAAGGACAGAGCTTGCTTTTCCTCAGCCAATGAACAGAACGTAACGTCAGATACTGTAATTTTTTTCATAAAATTTACCTCTTTTCCAACCGCTTTACTGCGGAACTTCATAAAAATAAAAAAAACCGCAAAGAAATCAATCTTTGCGGGATGATTGATAATATCAACCACGGTACCACCCGTATTGCTTACAAAAAGCCACTTAGCAGGTTCTATCAAACCTTTGGTCTGTAACGGGACCTCCCGAAGCCTCTTACTGAATTTCCGAGGTTCTGCTCTGATACGAGACAGCGCAAACACAGTCTATTGCTTCACACCAACCAGCAACTCTCTGAAAGCACTCATTGTCAGCACTTAATATCTTCTTCGCATTTATTTTTTTATTATATTACTCTAATTCCTCATTATTGTCAAACGCTTTTTTAATTTTCTTTCAAGATTTTCAAAGCATTTTTATAGGCTATTTTTTCCTTAGCTTCAAAAGGAATATCTAAAGCCAAGAATTTTTCCGCTTCGACGCCCGGATCCCAAATGGGAAAATCGCTTCCGAACAGAACACGCTCGGCACCATAGCCCGAAATATACTTATAAATGTTATCCTTAGGCATAAACATCATTGAGCTTGAAATATCAACAAAGCATCTTTCCTTACTTTTAAGTGCCTCAAGAGCCTCATCAAAGAGCATCCAACCTCCCAGGTGAGCGCCGATAACGGTTAATCGGGGAAAATTCTCAAGCACCCTTTTAAGCTTTTGAGGATGAGAATAATCGTATCTTGGATCACCGCAATGAATAAACATGGGAATTCTATCCTGCAAATAGTCATACATCTCAAACAAACGCTCGTCGTCAATTGCAAACCTTTGAGTGTCGGGATGAATCTTTACACCCTTTAACCCGTTTTGCTCAATAAATTGCACCTCTTCAAGCATCTCGTCCATTTCAGCGTGAACAGTACCGAAGCCGAAAAACTCTTCGTGCTCTGCTAATTCATTAAGAATAGACTGGTTTACGTGGCGGACGTTCTCCGCTTTCAATGCAACGGGCAGAATAACGTAATTTTCTATTCCTGCCTTTTTTCCGCATTCAATTAAGTTTTTACTTGTACCCGCTTTACCCCAGATGCCTTCTGTTATTCCGTAAAATTCCAATACGTTTTCGGTAGCCTTCTGTGCAATTTTTTCGGGATAAACGTGTGTGTGAAAGTCTATTATTTTCATTTTGTTTTCCTGTTTAAGCTATCAAAGAGAAATTTCTTCAAATCCCTTATCCGTTAAAATAACTCTTTCCGTAAATCCGGCGTCCTTAGCAATTTTTTCTGCCTTCTCAAAGCCGTAATCGAGAAAATCTGCCTGATGGCAATCGCTGTTAAAAATTATTTTTCCGCCCATTTTCCTTATCATTTTAAGAATATTTTTCGATGGATAGGGATTACTTCTGTAGCCTCTCGCCATAGCGCCGGTATTAATTTCAAAGGGAACGTTATGTTTTACAAGCCTCTCTACCGCTTTTTCCGCATAGGAAAGGTATGCCTCGCTTTCAGCAATATTAAAACGCTCAAAATTTTTAGAAATAAGATCAAAATGCCCGATAATCTTGCAATTCGTCTTTTCTACCACCGTTGAAACGTTTTCGAAATACTCCTTTGCGAAAGCATCAACACTGCCGAAAAAAACATCGTTAACCAAACGCTCAAATTCTTCGCGGCTTCCGTCCACGTTATAAAATTTTCCATTGCGCAAAATGTAATGTGTTGAACCGATTGAATAGTCAAACTCACTTATGTCGTCCTGTGATACAATATCCTGCTCAATACCGCAAAGAATAAGAATTTTATCCTTATATTTTTCTTTCAAACGGGCAATTTCCCCAATATATTTTTTCGTATTTTCCTTTGACATACAATAGGATTCATCAATATCCGTGTGTCCGTGTCCCGAAAATCCCAAAGTGTTAAAGCCCTTCTCTATCGCCCTAAGCACCATTTCCTCAGGGGAATTTTTACCGTCACAAAAATGTGTATGGGTATGATAATTTTCTCTTATCATTTAGTCATTTTCTCCTGCTTGACCTTGTGGTCGATTATGTGGCGTGAAGCAAGCTCCTTTTGCACATCCTTAACGGAAATACCCATATCCACCATCAAAACCATCAAGTGATACGCCAGATCCGCTATTTCATAGATAGTTTCGGCCTTATCGTCAGCCTTGCCGCCGATAATAACCTCCGTGCTTTCTTCTCCAACCTTTTTAAGAATCTTATCTCTGCCCTTGCTGAACAAGTACGTTGTATATGAGCCTTCGGGCATTTCTTTCTTTCTGCCCTCAAGCAAGGCGTACAAGCCTTCTAAGGAAAACTCGTTAAGTTCCTGAGAATGCCAAACCTCTTTTGTAAAGCAAGAATCGCTTCCCGTGTGGCAGGCAGGACCGTCCTTTTCAACAACTACCGTTAAAGCATCGTTATCGCAATCTGCAGTAATTGAAACGATATGCTGATAGTTTCCGCTTGTTTCGCCCTTTAACCAAAGCTCTTGTCTTGAACGGCTGTAAAAGCAGGTGCAGCCCTTTTCCATAGAAATCCGAAGACTTTCCTTGTTCATATAAGCAACCGTAAGCACCTTTTTGGAATAGGCATCTACCACAACCGCAGGAATAAGTCCATTTTCGTCAAATTTTAATTCGTTTATATCTAACATCAGTTTATCCTCACTTGAATATTATTTTCCTTTAATTCTTTCTTTAAGTCGTTAATTGCTATTTCTCCAAAATGGAACACCGAAGCCGCAAGCCCTGCGCTTATTGCAGGCACCTTTTGGAACAACTCCACAAAATCCGCTTTGCTTCCTGCACCGCCCGATGCAACAACGGGCACGTTTACGGCTTTAATAACCGCATCAAGCATTTCAATGTCAAAGCCCTTTTTAACGCCGTCAGTATCAATGGAATTTACAACAACTTCACCTGCGCCGTTATCACAGCACCTTTTTATCCAGCTAATTGCCTCAAGCCCCGTATCGTCTCTTCCGCCGCGGGCAAACACGCGAAACTCACCGTTAACACGCTTAATGTCTGCCGAAAGCACTACACATTGGCTACCGTAAAGCTTTGCAGCTTGTTCAACTAAATCGGGATTTTTAATTGCACCCGAGTTAACGCTGACCTTGTCAGCACCGCATTTAAGAACTCTGTCAAAATCATCAAGAGTGTTTATTCCGCCGCCAACGGTTAAAGGAATAAATATATTTGCCGCGCATTCTCTCAAAATATCGGTAAATAATCTTCTACCCTCTGCCGATGCGGTAATATCGTAAAACACAAGCTCATCTGCACCGTTTTGGCTGTAAAACTTTCCAAGCTCAACGGGAGAAGAAACGTCAGAAAGGGACTGAAAGTTAACCCCCTTAACAACTCTGCCGTCTTTAACGTCAAGACAAGGAATTATTCGTTTGGTAAGCATTTTGTCACCTCTACCGCTTCTTTAATGTTAATTGCACCCGTATAATAGGCTTTTCCGATAATTGCGCCAAACAAATTCATTTTGTTCAAGGCAATTATGTCATCAATGGAGTTAACTCCACCGGAAGCAATAATATTTATATCGTATTTTTCGTTAAGCTCCTTGTAAAGCTGACGGTTAGTGCCCTGCATCGTACCGTCTTTGGAAATATCCGTACAAATTACCGTTTTAACGCCAATGCGCTCTAAATCGTCAAAGAAATCATTTTGAGAAAGAGCCGATTTCTCCGTCCAGCCCTTAATGGCAACCTTATCGTCAAGAATATCTGCCCCAACGGCAATTTTGTCGCCGTACTTCTCAACCGCTTCAAGCAAAAAATCTCTGTTTTCAACGGCAGCAGTACCTAAAATTACTCTTTTAACACCTGCTTCAAGATACTTTTCTACCGTTTGCATACTACGGATTCCGCCGCCTATTTCAGCATCAAGACCTGAAGCCTTTATAATCTTTTTAACAGTTTCAATATTAGGAGTTTCACCGGATTTTGCGCCCTCAAGGTCAACGATATGAATATTCGTTGCGCCGCTTGAAGCAAAATCAAGGGCAATTTCTTCGGGATTATGGCTATACACAGTCATTTGGTTGTAATCGCCCTTATAAAGACGAACCGCACAACCCGAAAACAAATCAATAGCAGGAAGAATTATCATAAAAATACCTTTCTATTTCATCTGGCAGAAGCCACGAAGAATGTTTAAGCCAACCTCACCGCTTTTTTCGGGATGAAACTGGCAACCAAAAACGTTATCTCTGCCGACCGCGGCAGTAAATTCAATACCGTAATCAGAAGTAGCAAGCACGTATTTTTTATCGCACTCAGCATAATAAGAATGAACAAAATAAACGAAATCGCCGTCGTTTATGTTCTTGAATATAGTAGAGCCGTCGTAAAGCTTAAGATTATTCCAACCAATTTGGGGAATCTGAAAGCTTGAATCTATCTTATCGGCAAAAGGAACGATGTTGCCGGGAATTAAACCAAGTCCCTCGTGAACGCCAAATTCATAGCTTTTATCAAAAAGCAACTGCATACCAAGGCAAATGCCCATAACCGTTTTGCCCTTTTGCACTTCATTCTTCAAAACTTCTCCAAGTCCGCTTTCACGCAGTTTTTTTGCAGCATCTTCAAAGGCGCCAACGCCGGGTAAAATCAGTTTTTCTGCATTTTCAATAACGGTTTTATCTTTTGTTACAATCGCCTCAGCGCCAATGGCATTAAATGACGACTGCAGGGAAAACAAATTCCCCACGCCGTAATCAATAATTGCTATCATTTTTTACCTCTTAAACTAAAACGCCTTTTGTAGAAGGAATCTCATCGGGATTTTCACTGTCAATCTTAACCGCCTGCTTAAGTGTGCGAGCCAAGGACTTAAAGAGACCTTCAATAATGTGATGTGTGTTATCTCCCGCTAAAGTGCGAACGTGGAGTGTTATGTTAGCGTGGCGCACAAATGCTTCTAAAAATTCACGCACAAGCTCCGTGTCGAAATCCCCTACTCTCTTGGCAGGCATTTTAACTCTGAAGGAAAGGTGCGCTCTGCCTGAAAAATCAACTGCAGTCAGCACAAGAGCCTCATCCATAGGCAAAATTGTGCTACCGTAACGGTAAATGCCTTTCATATCTCCCAGCGCATCGGCAAAGGCCTTGCCTAAGCAAATACCAATGTCTTCTACCGTGTGATGATAATCTACGTTTGTATCTCCTGCGCACTTAACCGCAAGGTCAAATTTTCCGTGACGGGCAAAAAGCTCAAGCATGTGGTCCATAAAACCGCAGCCTGTTTCGATTTCGTTGCTTCCTTTTCCGTCAAGAGCGAGAGAAAGTGTTATATCCGTTTCGTTTGTTTTACGTTTGATATTTGCGTTTCTCATAAATTTTTCTCCTTCAAAATGTTTTCAGTTTCCTTGATAAAGCATTCCATCTGCTGAAGTGTACCGATTGTAATTCTGTTAAATTCTTTAATTCTTTCTGCCGTAAAGTGACGAACAAGAATACCTCTTTCCTTCAGACTTAAATACAATTCTTCGCCTGAAATCTTATCACTTTTGGCAAAAATGAAGTTTGCCTTTGAATCAAGCACCGTAAAGCCTAATTCTTCAAGCTTTTTAGTGGTAAACTCTCTGCTTGCAATAATTTCCTTTGCATTTTTATCATAATAAGCCTGATTTTCTATGGTGCAAATTCCCGCAAGCTGAGTAAGACGGTTAACGTTATAAGGATTAGTTGAAAACTTTATCTTTTCAAGGTCCTTTATCAACTGCTCGTTTGCTATTGCAAAGCCAAGCCTTGCCCCTGCCATAGAACGAGATTTCGAGAAAGTCTGTACAACAAGCAGGTTAGGATATTTATCAATCAGCTTTATTGCAGATTCACCGCCAAAGTCAACGTATGCTTCGTCAATCAACACAACGTTGTCGGGGTTAGACTCAATCACTTTTTCTATCTCAGCAAGCGGTAAGCAAATTCCCGTAGGAGCATTAGGGTTTGCAATGGCAATAAACTTATTTATTCCGCAATAATCGTCAGCAGACAATGTAAAATCGGCTTTTAACGGAATTATCTGTGCGTTTATGCCGTAAAGCTGTGCAAAAACCTTATAGAAGCCGTAAGTAATATCTGCAAAAGCACAACCGTCTTCACGGGCGTATGCCATAAAAGCAAAGTTAAGAATATCGTCCGAGCCGTTTGCAACGAAAACATTTTCCTTTTTTACTCCGTACTGCTTTGCCAATGCTTCTTTAAGCATTTTGCTTTCGGGATCGCAATAAAGGTTAAGCCTTGCCGTCTCCTTTTCATTAAGAGCCTCAAGCACCTGTCTGCAGGGCGGAAAAGGCGACTCATTTGTATTAAGCTTTATATATTTTTTATCCTGGGGTTGTTCCCCCGGCACGTATTCAACAAGTGAAGAATACAAGGGACTTAAAAACTTACTCATTATTTATTATCCTTCATTCTTATTCTTGCGCTGTTAGCGTGAGCATCAAGACCTTCCTTATTAGCGAAATACGCCACGTCCTCGGCAACCTTATTAAGTGCGTTTTGTGTGTAATATGAATACTGCATCGTCTTAACGAAATCCTCTACCGAAAGAGGTGACGAAAATCTTGCCGTACCGCTTGTGGGAAGCGTGTGGTTAGGACCTGCAAAATAGTCACCTAAGGCCTCAGGGCAATATCTACCCATAAAAATGCTTCCTGCGTGCTTAATAGAATCAAGATAATCAAAGGGATTATCAAGACAAAGCTCTAAATGCTCAGGAGCAATTTCGTTGGCAATATCAATAGCCTTTTCAATGCAATCTGCAACGATTATCTTACCGTTGTTATCAATAGAAGCTCTTGCAATATCTTTTCTATTTAACTTTTCAAGCTGTTCTTCAATACTCTCAGCAACCGCCTGAGCCAATTCCATACTGTCGCAAACAAGCACCGCCGAAGCGTTTTTATCGTGCTCTGCTTGGGAAAGTAAGTCAGCCGCAACAAAATCAGGATTGCTCTTTCCGTCAGCAACAACTAAAATCTCGCTGGGGCCTGCAATCATATCAATATTTACCAAGCCGAACACCTGACGCTTGGCTTCAGCAACGAACGCGTTACCGGGGCCGACAATTTTATCCACCTTTGTAACGGTTTCAGTTCCGTAAGCAAGAGCCGCAACTGCCTGAGCGCCGCCAACCTTGAAAATTTTAGTAACGCCCGCAATACGCGCCGCCGCTAAAATCACGGGATTAACCTTGCCGTCCTTTCCGGGAGGAGTGCAGATGCAAATTTCCTTGCAGCCTGCAATGCTGGCAGGAATACTGTCCATAAGCACCGTTGAAGGATAAGCCGCAGTGCCGCCGGGAACGTACAGACCAACCTTTTCAATGGGCACAACCTTCTGTCCTAAAACAACGCCCTCTTTTTCATTGATAATAAAGCTGTTACGCTTTTGGGCTGAGTGAAAGGCTCTGATATTTTCTGCCGCTTCTTTTAATATTCTTATAAAATTATCGTCTACCAGTTCAAAGGCTTCGGTAATTTCCTCTTCACTAACCTCAATAGAAGTCAATTTAGCACCATCAAAGCGCTCAGAATATTCCTTTAACGCCTTATCACCGTTATTTTTTACGTTTTCAATTATATCGGCAACAATACCCGAAACGTCCGCCGTAGGATTTGAACGGGCAAAAATTTCGTCGTTAGCAACTGCTCCGTAGGAATAGATCTTAATCATTTCTTGCTCTCCACAATTTCTTCAAGTTTATTTTTAATCTCGTTAATTTTGTCTTCCTTAAACCCGAAAGCCGCCTTGTTGGCAATCAGCCTTGCGCTGATGGGCACAATATCCTCGATTGGCTCAAGACCGTTTTCAAGTAGGGTTTTACCCGTTTCAACAATATCCACAATAACGTCCGAAAGTCCTAAAATAGGTGCAAGCTCAATGGAACCGTTAAGATGAATAATATCAATATCTCTGCCCTTTTGTGCGTAATACTTTGCGGCAATATTAGAGAATTTTGTTGCAACCTTTAATGTGGTTGCCGTATTATCTCTAAAATTCTTTTTGGCGGCAACTGCCATACGGCAAACGCCCATTTTTAAGTCAAGCAACTCGTAAACGTCAGGCTCCGCTTCTAAAAGAATATCCTTACCTGCAACGCCGATATCTGCCGCGCCACGTTCAACGTAAATCGGAACGTCTGACGGTTTAACCCAGAAAAATCTTATTCCCTTTTCTTCGTTTTCAAAGGTAAGCTTTCTGTTAACCTCACTTATTTCCGCGCAGTCAAAGCCTGCCTGTTCAAAATAATCGTAAACCTTTTCACCAAGTCTGCCCTTGGGAAGCGCAATATTCAACATTTATTTTATCTCCCTTCCCAAAGCGTCAACCGTTCTGCGACTTTTAATCTTAGAATCCGCCTTATCAAGCACAAGTACCGATTCTCCGTTTTTCGAAAGCTCTTCAACCGTTTTAAGAATTTCCGCCGAAGATACGGAAGCATCCTTAATCAAAACCACGTCCGCATCAAATTCGGGATTCGAAAGCTTATGACGTTCAAATCCGTCAAGATACACGGCAAAACCAACTGCGCTGGCGTCCTTTTTAAGCTTTTTCATCAGCTTATCGTACTGACCGCCCGAAAGAACTCCCGTAGGAATCCCCTGAATATATCCCTTGAAAACTATACCGCTGTAGTAGCTCATATTGTTTGCAAGGGAAAAGTTAATGTTAACGTTTTCACTCTTTCCGAGGTCACCAATACAATCAAGCACTCGGCAGAATTCGTCAAAGGCATTTTTAGCCTCCTGCCCTACTTCGCCTACAGCCTCAAGCACCTGCGCGCAGTTTTTGTAGTTAACGATTAAAGCATTTGCTATCTTTGCCTGTGTTTCGTTTATTTCGCCCTTTTCAAGCAATTTGTTTATTCCGCCCGAATTTTTGGCAGAAATATATTCCGAAACCTTTTCTTCCGTTTCCTTTTCGAAGCCCTGCTCCTTAAGAAGTGCCTGAACAAAGCCTGCATGGGAAATATCAAGCTGATAATTTTCATCAATACATTCAAGGCTCTTAATGGCAAGAGCGGTAACCTCGCAAATTTCGTAAATGCCGATTTTGCCTACGCATTCAAGACCTGTCTGCATAATTTCCTTGAATTTGTGTGATTCACCCGAAACTCTGTAAACGTTTTCATTATAGTAAAGCTTTTGCACCGAATTGCTTTCAGAAACCTGCTTAATTATCGAAAGCGTTACGTCAGGCTTAAGTGCAAGAAGCTTACCGTTAGTATCGGTAAAGGTAATTATTCTGTCAGAAATAAGGAAATCCTTATTCTTAACGTAATAATCATACTCCTCAAACTTGCTCATTTTATATTGAGAATATCCGTAAGCGTTATATAATGAACGAAGCTTAAAAATAGCAAGCTCAACGTTATTCAAAATCTTCTCATCAATCATTTGCCTTATCTCCTAATCTGTCAATAACGGTCTTGTAACCGCCGTTACCGTACTTAATGCAACGGTTTACCCTTGAAACTGTCGCAGGACTTGCTCCCGTCTCCGCGCTGATTTCAGAATAAACCTTGCCCGAGGAAAGCTTGCAAGCTACGTCAAAACGCTGTGCCAAGGCCTCCAGCTCCTGCACAGTACAAATATCATTCAAGAAGTTTTCGCACTCCTCCTCATTTTCTAAAAGAAGCATAGCCGAAAACAGCTTTTCAAGTGCAGCTCTGTCAAATTTTTTCATAATACACCTTCCGTCACTTTATTACTTTAGCATTATAGCACGCTAAAGCGATGTAGTCAAAGGGTTTTTTCGTTTTTTTACAAAAATTATGCAGTAAACACGGCGGTTTACTGCATTTTTTATTTGCTTGAGGTAATCTCGTAGGGAGTCACCTGGTAAACGTAATAGTTAAGCCAATTAGAATATATAAGGTTTGCGTGACTGCGCCAGGAAACAAGAGGCTCATTTTCGTCATTGTCGTCAGGGAAATAATTTACGGGAACCTTAATATCAAGACCTGCGTTTTTATCACGCAAATACTCTTTTTTAAGCGTATCGGCATCGTATTCGGAATGGCCGGTAACAAAAATCTGCTTTCCCCCGTCGGTAGCAATAGCATAAACGCCCGCTTCCTCGCTGGTTGCAAGTATTCGAAGCTCGGGAATCTTCTCAATATCCTCCTGCCTGATGGTAGTGTGCCGTGAATGAGGCACCATAAACTCATCGTCTGCCCCGCGGAAAAGCATTGAAGATTTACGTGTCACCTTATGCTTGAACACGCCGAACATTTTTTCATCAAGAGGATATTTCTTAATTCCGTAATGGTAATAAAGACCTGCCTGAGCGCCCCAACAAATATGGAAGGTGCTTGTAACGTGGGTTTTAGTCCACTCCATAATTTCGCAAAGCTCTTGCCAATAGGTTACTTCCTCAAACTCGAGCTTTTCGACGGGAGCGCCGGTTATAATCATACCGTCATAATGGTTTTGTTTAATTTCGTCAAAGGTCTTATAAAACGCAAGCAAATGCTCTTGCGACACGTTTTTCGACTTATGCGTGCGAGTGTGAATCAGCTCAAGCTCCACCTGCAAGGGCGTATTGCCTAAAATACGTGCCAACTGCGTCTCCGTCTCAACCTTAGTGGGCATCAGATTAAGCAGTAGTATTTTAAGCGGACGAATATCCTGGGATAACGCGCGGGTTTCCGTCATAACGAAAATATTCTCATTTTGGAGCGTTTCCGTCGCAGGAAGCGCGTTAGGGATTTTAATGGGCATACTTCTCTCCTTAATTTAACCAAATAATTATATCTTAAAGCCTATTTGGTAAGAGTGTTTAAGGCTTGGTCAAGATCTTCAATAAGGTCATCGGCATTTTCAATACCAACCGAAAGCCTTACAAGGTCAGGTGAAACGCCTGCAGCAACAAGCTCTTCATCATTCATCTGTCTGTGCGTTGCGCTTGCAGGGTGCAAACAACAAGTACGTGCATCAGCAACGTGAGTTTCAATAGAAGCAAGCTTAAGCTCCTTCATAAAGGCCTCAGCCGCCTTTCTGCCGCCCTTAACGCCAAAGCTAACTACACCGCAAGAGCCCTTGGGAAGATACTTCTGTGCCAAAGCGTAGTCCTTATCGCTTTCAAGACCGCTGTATTTTACCCAAGCAACCATAGGATGCTTTTCTAAGAATTCAGCAATCTTCTGCGCATTAAGGCAATGACGCTCCATTCGCACGTGTAGGCTTTCAAGACCCAAATTAAGCAAGAACGCATTTTGGGGTGACTGAATTGCACCAAAATCACGCATAAGCTGTGCAGTTGCCTTTGTAATAAAGGCGCCCTCTAAACCGAATCTTTCAGTATAAGTTACGCCGTGATAGCTTTCATCGGGAGTGCAAAGACCGGGGAATTTATCGGGATACTTTGTCCAATCAAACTTACCGCTGTCAACAATACAGCCGCCAACACCTGCACCGTGACCGTCCATATATTTGGTGGTTGAATGGGTAACAATATCTGCACCAAACTCAAAGGGACGGCAAAGAACGGGTGTAGCAAAGGTGTTATCAATAATAAGCGGAACACCGTGTGCGTGTGCGGCAATGGCAAAACGCTCAATATCAAGTACTACTAATGCGGGATTAGCAATAGTTTCACCGAAAACTGCCTTGGTGTTAGGCTTAAACGCTTTTTCAAGCTCTTCATCTGTGCAATAAGGCGAAACGAATGTAAAATCAATACCCATACGCTTCATTGTAACGGAGAACAGATTAAACGTTCCGCCGTAAACTGTAGAAGCGCAAACAACGTGGTCGCCCTGGGACGCAATGTTAAAAATCGCAAAGAAGTTTGCCGCCTGACCCGATGAGGTAAGCATTGCGGCAGTACCGCCCTCAAGCGCGGCAATTTTTGCGGCAACATAGTCGTTTGTGGGATTCTGAAGTCTTGTATAAAAATATCCGCTGGCTTCAAGGTCGAAAAGCTTTCCCATATCCTCACTTGTATCGTACTTAAAGGTAGTGCTCTGAATAATAGGAATCTGTCTGGGCTCGCCATTACCCGGAACGTAGCCTGCCTGGATACATTTAGTTTCAATTCTTGTTTCTTTCATATTTTACTCCCGTAAATAAATAATTTATTATAAAACAATATTTCAGTTTATTATATCATTCCCTCAAAACCTTGTCAACAAACCCAAAGGAAAATATCTGAGTTTAAGACAAAAATATGCTTTTCTTTTTCGGTTTTTGTGATATAATGCTCGTATAACCATTAAGAAAAGGAATAAATTGTTATGGACTTATCTGTTTTAAGAAACAAAAAGAATTTTATCTGTGATATGGACGGTGTTATCTACCACGGTAACCAACTTATCCCCCACGTTAAAGAATTTATCTCCTGGCTTGAAGAGAATAATAAAGAATATCTGTTTTTAACCAACGGCTCAGGCCGTTCTCCCAGAGAGCTTGCGCAAAAGTTAGAGCGTATGGGGCTTAATATTGGCGAAGAGCATTTCTACACCAGTGCTCAGGCAACCGCTTCGTTTCTGCAAAGCCAATGCCCCGGCGGAAGCGCTTACGTTATCGGTGAGCCCGGCTTAACCTACGCTATGTACGAAGCAGGCTTTTCTATGAATGACGTTAATCCCGATTACGTTGTTTTCGGTGCCACCAAAGCGCTTAACTATGAGCAGATTGAAAAGGCATCACGTCTCGTTATGAGCGGAGCAAAGCTTATCGGCACAAACAGCGACCTTACTGACCCCTCTGAAAGTGGAATCGTTCCTGCCTGCCGCGCGCTTATTTCCCCCATTGAGCTTACCACGGGCAGAAAAGCCTATTACGTAGGCAAGCCCAACCCCCTTATGATGCGCCACGCATTAAAGAAATTAAACTGCCACAGAATAGATGCGGCAATTATCGGTGACCGAATGGATACGGATATTATCGCAGGTCTCGAAACGGAAATGGACACCGTCTTAGTCCTTTCGGGCGTAACAAGCCTTCAGGATTTAGAAAAATTCCCCTACCGCCCCAAATATATCCTTAACGACGTTGGCGTTATCGCAGGAATTGAGTAATAAACAATATAATATTTCCGTAAGTTTATATAAAAAAAGAGCCATCAGGCTCTTTTTTGTCTTTTACTTTTACATTTCTTTAAGCAAAGTATCCGTTTCTCCCAAATCCCAGGCAAGAAACGACAAAACGTATTTATCCCGTATATCTTTTGTTGCAATAAAAATTTCAGGGAACAACTTTTCATCAATGCCTATTTCACTTAAAGATACAGGACCTCCTAATTTTTTCCAAACGGCGAGAATTTCTTCATAAGAAGGCATTTTTTCTTCTATTACGCTTATGATATTTCCCCAATTATTTATAATAATCTCTAAACGTTTTTCGTGAGTAGTAACACTGTATTTTCCCTCTTTTTTCTCAAGAGCAATAAGTGTTTCAGCCGTTTTTCCTAAGAATTTCTTGAGAAACTCTTTATGGGCTGAATATTCATATTCTTGCACAAATTTCTTTGCCTTTTCTTTGTCAGGCACAATGTTTTTTAATCGTTCGTACATTTTTAAGGCATACAAAGTTCCGATTGCGCATTGAATGCCATGGGATTCATTAGGAGTGCCAAGAGCAACTGACCGCATATCAATTATGTGGGAAATGTAATGCTCAACTCCCGATGCAGGACGTGAAATCCCCGCATATTCCATAGCTGCACCACATATAATCAACCCTTCAAAAACAGCCTGAACAGCCTGCGCATCTCTAGACATAAGTTTATCCGCATTACTAACGCATTTATCAAGAGCTATGCGAACAAGTGAAGCAATTTCGTCGCAATAATATTCGCCAACGATAATTTTTGCAATATTCCACTCGCACAAAGCAACGTATTTTGCAAGCATATCACCAAGCCCCGAAAGCATCATATTAAGGGGTGCATCTTTCAATACGTTAAAATCACCTATAATAACGTCAGGCGCTTTACTTTTTACGGTAGTTTTAACTCCGCCTCTCTCCATTGAAGAGCCTGCTGCCGCATATCCGTCCATAGACGGCGCCGTAGCAACGATAAAATAGGGCTTGTTAGAAACGTTTGCAACAATTTTACCTATATCGTTAATAACCCCTGAGCCTACGCCGATAATAACGTCGCAATCTGAATTAAAATTCAACACGGCTTTACCGACCGAAACTTCGTCAGGAACTACCTTTTCATCATTATATATGTATTCCGTTACCTGCTTACCTGCAGATTTCAAGATTTGTATAACCTTTTCTCCTGCCGCTTTGAAGGTGTTTTTATCGCATAAAAGAAAAATATTATTTGCGCAATATTCATCGCAAGTTTCAGGGATTTTATCTAAAATATCATAACCCGTTATTACTTTTGAAGAAAAATTATGTATTTTTCCGCAAGCGCATTTGAAATTGTTATATTTTTCAAGCTCTTTAATGCTCATTGGATAGCCTCCCTTAATTTGTGTATCCCTTCTTCAATAGTTAAATCCGACCTAAAAATGCTGGAATTACCTGCAACAAAAATGTTAGCGCCCGCTTGCTTCATACGTTTTGCATTTTCAAAGCTAACGTTACCGTCAACTTCAATTTCAACGTGTTTAAAGCCGTTTTTATCAAGAAATTCGCGCACTTCTGTTATCTTTTTTATGCAAGATTCTACTAACGGTTGTCCCGCATAACCGGGGTTTACCGTCATAATAAGCACTCCGTCAATAATATCTCCAACGTACTTAAGACAAGCAATATCCGTTGCAGGATTAAACGCCACCATAGCTTTTGCGCCCTTTGCTTTAATAAAGTTCAACGTACGTTGCAAATGGTTTGTGCTTTCAGAGTGAACCGACACGTAATCCCCTTGCGAAAACTCAAAATAATGTATCTTGTTTTCAGGCTCGCTTATCATCAGATGAATATCAAGGGGAATTTTACTTGCTTTTTTCAAGCGCTTGCAATAATCAGTTCCAAGACAGTAATTAGGAACGAATTTACCGTCCATTACGTCAATATGTAAATAATCTATATCATTTTTTTCGAATACTTCGATTGTCTCTTTAAGTTTCAATATATCCGTGCACATCATCGACGGCGCAATTTGATTTTTCATACTATATCTTCTCCTTTTGCTATAGTATAGCACTTTACGCGCTAAAAAACAGCATTGGCGAAAACATTGACAAACAATCACAAACGAGCTATAATATAATCATAAACGAAAATATTTAATCAAATCCGAGGTACTTTTATGCGATTTTGTGAGCGACATGAGCAAATAATTGAAATTTTGAAGGAACGTTCTTCAGCAACGGTACAATATCTTGCCGACAAACTTTTTGTCAGCCAGCCTACCATTAGGCGTGATTTAAGTTACCTTGAAAAGCAGAATCGCCTTCGTCGCACTTTTGGGGGCGCCGTTATAAACAACAAAAATATTTCTGAAATTCCTTTCGATATTCGCAACAACGAAGACACCAAAATTAAAGACGAGCTTGCCTTAAAAGCATCAATGCTTATTAAGGACGATATGGTAATTTTTCTTGATGCTTCTTCTACGGTTCTTCGTCTTGTTCCCTATCTTAAAAACTACAAAAACGTTACAATCATCACAAACAGTCCGCAAATAAACCTTGCCCTTGCCGAACTTAACGTTGCATCATTTTCCACCGGCGGAATTTTGCTTAAAAATTCAAAAGCTTACGTTGGTAATTTTGCCGAAGATTTCGTTAAGAAATTCAATGCCGATATTGCCTTTCTTTCCTGCCGCGGAATAAGTGACGACGGCATTTTAACCGACGGCTCCATCGAAGAATCAAGCTTACGTTTAGCTATGATGAGCCGTTCAAAAAAAAGTGTTTACATAATGTCATCAAACAAGCTCGGCAAAAAGTACAGTTTTAATATCGCCAACGTAAAAGACGTTGAACTTATTTGCGATAAAGAAATCAAATCCTAAATAACAATAAAGAGTCTGAAATCAGGCTCTTTTATTTTTTAATGATAATTAACTTTTTCTTATTCTAAAAAATATCTCAGATACAAGCAACGGTAATACCGAAAGAAACGCATATATCAAAAATTTGCCTGCATTTCTTTCAAAAAGCATTTGAGAAAAACTCAAATATTTCTGTTGCCAACCGTTACTATTATCTAACCATTCACCGTATTGTGTTCCCACAGACAAAAAAATTAAAATACAAAAGCAAGCAACACCTATTAAAGCAAGCACAACTCTTCTTTTCTTCATTTTATCACCTCAAATTTATTTTACCACAAAAGCCCCCTCCTTTTCAACCCTGAATTTCTATGCTCTCCCTTTATTTTTATTCCACAACTTACGCAGTTTACAAAGCAAATCCAATGTGATATAATATTTATCAACAAAAATCTACAAAAACACAAAAGGTAGGAATCATTATGAAGCACTTAAGAAAACTACTCTCCGTTTTATTGGTTTTGGCAACGCTGTTTTCTGTTTCAGCCATCACCACCTCCGTCTATGCTGACAGCAAAATGAGTGAAGAATTCAAAAAAGGTCTTACTAACGGTAAGCTTGTATTAAACTTTGCAAAACCAACCGGCAACGACGATGCTTATGTTGGAATGCTTGCAGATCTTTTCGAAGATACGGCAAATTCCTACTATCTTCACGATAGTAACGGCAAACCAGCCTTCTCCAAGGATCTTTCCAAGGTAGATGCAAGCCTGGGCGACGAAGAACACACGGTTGACGTTGTTTGGAATTACGACAAAAACGTACAGAAAAAAGCACAGGAAATCGTTAAAAAGATTCCTAAAAGCTTCTATCTTAAAGACCTTGAGTTCATTAGTTATTTATATCACAACAAGGCTGATGCCGAAAGACCCGACGAAATGGGCAATTATTCAAGTGAGTTAAAAGAAGCAATAGGAAACGTTAACTTCTCCATTAAATTCGACACGCGTGCCGGTGCTGATATGCCCTTCTCAAAACAACGCCTTGGCTTTTCAATGTTGAATCATCGAGACACTACTTATCATATCTGGGGTCCATACGACAACTCAGAAATATTTGTATACGCTAACCACGTTATTTACGTTCCTGAAAATACTCCCGACAACAAAAATGCTCTTATAAACGCGGCTCAAAAACGTATCGACGATTATTTAGGCAAAAACGCAGCCACCGTCTCCTTCTCCGGTGAAACGGTTGCTCAGTATTACGAAAGTCAAATAGCAGAATTGAGGAGTCAACTTGCTGCAATTAAACAGAAAAATGCCGAATATCAGGCAATCATTGATGCTGAAAAGGCAAAAGACCCCGCTATTCAGGACACTTCCCTGATTTCCGATCTTGAAACCAAGATTTTCTTATCCGGTTCAGATATTTCAAATTATGAAAATTCGATAGAAGGCTTCATTGATGAATCCGCCTCTGTAGATAAGGACTATCCCTTTATGAAGGATGCAGTCGGAAGATTCATTTTCAACGTAAAGTTTGCAGGCAAGAACGAAACGCACAAGTTCGTAATTATCAAAGACGATTCCAAGCTTTCCGTCCCCAGTTACAACAACGTTGATATTAACACCAACGTATCCGTTTCCACCGATTCTTCCGAGGTACCTTTAGACGCAGTTATCAGAGTTGACAGAATTTCAAACGGTAAAGAACACGACAGAATTTGCGGTGTTCTTAAAATAAACGATAACGAAATGTTTGATATCGAGCTTTTCTCAGGCTCTATTGACGACTACATCACCAAGCTTAAAAACGGCAAATTCAAGGTTCAGCTCCCCATTCCCAAGGAATACAAGGGCAGAGAATTAGTGGTTTACTACGTTGACGCCAACGGAAAAGTAACCGCATACAACGTAACTGTTAAAAACGGTTTTGCCGTCTTTGAAACCGACCACTTCAGTATCTACACCTTAACGGCAAAATCCGCAGGAGCAACCACTCCCGACACGCCTGATAACGACTCCACACCTATCGCTCCCGATAACGATTCGGCTACACCTATAGCTCCCGATAACGATTCGGCTACACCAAACAGTGACGGCGCACAAAATAACAGTAGCGTCCCCAAGGACGATAATACCCCCTCAAACGAAAGTAACGGAAATATTATTCTTTGGATTACACTTCCCATAGCAGTAGTTGTCATTGCGGCAGGCGTTGCATTTATAGTAATTCGCAAAAAGAAAAGCAATAACTAAAATACAAATCATCAAATTATCGCAAAATCAACTCTCTTTTATAAAAAAGACCTGAATTTAAAATTTAACACTTAAAAAGCCGGACACGTTATTTTGGATTTTCCTTAATGGCGTGTCCATATTTTTTTGTATTAAAAGAGAAATTTTGCTGTACTGTGTTGCTTTTTTGTTAATTCTGTTATAATATATGGATAAGATCAATTTGAGGAGAATCATTATGAAAAAAATAATTTGTTCGCT
Source organism: Clostridia bacterium (assembly GCA_017502165.1). Classification (GTDB taxonomy): domain Bacteria; phylum Bacillota; class Clostridia; order Christensenellales; family QALW01; genus UMGS1322. Next base: position 1,795 of record JAFVVO010000030.1, on the reverse strand, counting down.
ATTGGCAATTGTTTTGCTTTTGGGTAATTTCTCAATATTAAGTTTTGCCGAAGAAATCCCAATGAGTGAAAATTTCAAAAGGGTGCTGAACAACAACGGAGAATTAGAGTTCAACTGGGCTCCGCCTATGACAATTGAAGCTGCAGAAAACCTCAGCAATGTTTTCATGATGGAAGCAGTCAAAAAATATGGCCATGATTTTCTCTATTCTATAGACCCTCAATCAGTAATTGATTCTAATGCAACACAGTGCAAACTCACACTTTCTAATAATGGCACCGAAGAAGGCGTTTATATAGTGCCGCTGAAATTCAACTACAAAGAAAGCAAAGTTAATCAATTCAAAAGCTTTGGCGAAAAACTATCTAAAATTAAAAACATTCGCTTTGAAGACCTTGAACTTTTGAATTATTGGGTTGCTAACCCTACAGAGTGGTTACTATCAGTTGACTTAAATATTGCAAGATACTCAAAAGAAATTAAAGACGTTATACACAACAAGAATTTTGAGATAAATATTGTTTGCGAGGGCGGCGACGAAGACTTTTGCGCAGGCAATTACGTATGTACCCTAATGTTAGGCATTGATGGGGTTACATATTATTCTCAACGAATTACGGCAACTCTTATACATCGTTTATATATACCTTCGGGTGATTATAATAGCCGTGAGGAAATTATTACAGCCGCGCAAAATCGTGTTGATGAGTATTTTGGTAAAGGTGTGGCAGAGGTTACAAAAAGTCACAGATGGACCGATAGCGAAGTGCTTGAATTAATAAACGGCTATAAAACAGAACAAACATACGGTATCGATTGGTCGTACCTTAACAATGCTGTCGGTAATTACTTGTTTAGCCTTAAAATTAACGGCAAACATAATCTCGATTATCACGAGTTTGTTATTCTTGAAGACGATAGTAAGTGTAAAAAGCCCCACCATAAAACAGTTGATGCAGAAACAAATATTTCTATTGAAACAAATAATTATGTTCCTTTAGACAGTTCCATTTCGGTTACTAAAATAACCGAGGGTCAAGAATATAATGAAATCGTAAGCAAAATCAAAGTTAAAAGTCTTGATATATTCGATTTGAAACTGTTTTCTACACGAAAAAATGATTACGTAACCAAACTTAATAACGGAACCTTTGAAGTAAGAATACCGCTTTCAGATAAATTCGCAGGAAAAGACCTAATGGTATATTATCTAAAGGACGATGGCACTTTAGAAGAGCACGAGGTTATCATAAAGGATAACTGCGCCGTATTTTATACAAACCACTTCAGTATCTACACCTTAACGGCAAAATCCGCAGGAGCAACCACTCCCGACACGCCTGATAACGACTCCACCCCTATCGTTCCCGATAACGATTCGGCTACACCTATAGTGCCCGATAACGATTCGGCTACACCAAACAGTGACGGCGCACAAAATAACGGTAGCGCCCCCAAGGACGATAATACCCCCTCAAACGAAAGCAACGGAAATATTATTCTTTGGATTACACTTCCCATAGCAGTAGTTGTCATTGCGGCAGGCGTTGCATTTATAGTAATTCGCAAAAAGAAAAGCAATAATTAAAATACAAATCATCAAAATTATCGCAAAATCAACTCTTTATTGTATAAAAAAGCAAACGCGTTTTGAAATTTCAAAACGCGTTTGTTTTTTTTTATTAAGGTTTTTTAGCCCTTCATTGCAACTTCGCAAGCAACTGCAACTGCAACGGACATACCAACCATGGGGTTGTTACCTGCGCCGATAAGGCCCATCATTTCAACGTGAGCG
>JAFVVO010000029.1 GCA_017502165.1 Clostridia bacterium | reverse complement strand
TAATGCCCCGGTTCCCTTACCGTGAATTATGGTAACCGTATGAAGATTTCTGCCGAAAGCAAGGTCTAAATACATATCGGTATTTATTACCGCCTCGTCGGCAAGCTGACCGCGCAAATCAAGAGACATCGGTACCGTGGAATGTTCTCTGTGAATTTTAACGCTTGAAGCTTGTTTTTTCTTTGAATTTTTAGGAACCGTTAACTGCTTTGCATCAATTTCCATTTGGATGATTCCTGCCTGAACAAGTGCCTTGCCTTTGCTGTTGGGAAGCTTTAGAAGCACACCGTCTGTTTCGAGACTTTCAATATAAACATCCATTCCAAGCAAAAACTCTTTTATGGGAGTGCCCGCAACAGTAATTTCTTCTTTTTTCTCCTGCTTCTTTTCAAGCTCCTTTTTAACTTCTCTTGCCCTAAAAATTGCCGAAGGCTCTGCCGTGGACTCAAGCTCCCGCAGTTTTTCAATCACCCTTTGCGCTTCCTTTAAGGCATTTTCTTTTATTTTGTCCGCTTCCCTTTCGGCAGAGCGCAAAAGCTTTTCTTTTTCTCTTTCAAGAGCTTTTCTCTCCTGCTCAAGCTTTTTGCGTTCCAAGGAAATTTCCTGCTTCATCTGCTCGGCTTCACTGCGGTTTTCCTGGGCCTTAATTCTGTATTCCTCGGCGTTGGAAAGCACCTTGTTAAGCTTGCGGGAATCCTCGTCAACGTAGCTTCTTGCTCTGTCAATCAACGGCTTTTCAAGCCCAAGCTTTGCAGAAATCAAAAACGCATTACTGTTTCCGGGTACGCCTACCATCAGCTTATATGTGGGCTTAAGGGATACAACGTCAAACTCAACGGACGCGTTCTCCGCACCTGCGTGTGAAAGTGAATACGCCTTAAGCTCCGCATAATGTGAGGTAACTACCGTACGGATACGCTTTCTGCGTAATTCTTCTAAAATTGACATTGCAAGAGCGGCGCCCTCGGTTGGGTCCGTGCCTGCTCCAAGCTCGTCAAGCAAAACAAGAGAATCGGGCGTTACTTCCTTCATAATGGCCGCAATATTCTTCATATGGGAGGAGAAGGTGCTTAAGCTCTGTTGAATACTCTGCTCGTCACCGATATCGGCAAATACGTCCTCAAAAACGGGCATTTCAGTTCCCTGCAAAGCAGGTAAAAACAGACCGCTTTGAGTCATTAAGGCGAACAGACCTATTGTTTTTAACGTTACGGTTTTACCGCCCGTATTGGGACCGGTGATTAGCAGCTGAGTGAATTCCTTGCCGAGCCAAACGCTGATAGGTACTGCAGTTTTGGAATCAAGCAACGGATGCCTGCCGCTTTTAATGTTAACGAAGCCTTTTTTGTTCAGCTTGGGCATAACTGCGTCCATTTCTCTGCCAAGCTTTGCCTTGGCAAAAATTAAATCAAGCTGAGCTAAAATATCGTTATTACTTTCTAATACAGAAATATTTTCATACAAATTACGCGAAAAGCTTTCGAGAATTCTTTGGATTTCGTCTCTCTCTTCAAGCTTAAGCTGACGAATGGTATTATTTATTTCAACCACCGCCATAGGCTCAATAAATAAAGTTGCGCCGCTAGCCGACTGGTCATGAACGATTCCCGGAACTCTGCCCTTATGGGCGGCAATTACGGGCAAAACGTATCTATCGGAGCGCAAAGTGATAATTGCTTCCTGAAGCACTCCGTCCTTATCAAGAGTCTTAACTAAGCTGTTTAATTTCTCTCTTATGCTTTCATTTTGGCTGCGAATTTGTCTTCTGATAGAAGCCAACTGACTGCTTGCCGAATCCGCCATTTCGTCTTCGCTTAAAATATCTGCATAAATTTCCTCTTCAATATCGCGAAAAGGAACGAGCAAACGCGCCATTTCCAGCACGATACCCTCTTTTTCGTCATTACCGTCGGTAATGCCCCTTCGGGCAAAGCGTACCGCCTTTAAGAACGTTGCCATATCTAACAATTCTCTCATCGAAAGGACTGCCTGAAGTTTTAATCTTCCCAACGTTCCTCGAACGTCAACGTAGCGGTCGATGGGAGAAGAAGCGCGTTTTTCAATAATTTCCGAGGCTTCCTTGGTCTGAGACTGTAAAATATTAACCTGCTCAAAGGAATTAACGGGAAGCATTCCCAGCGCAAGCTCTTTTCCCATTTGTGACATGGCATTTTGAACAAGGAGCTCTTTAATTTTATCAAATTCTAAGGTAAATAATGTCTTATCTCTCATTTTGCAATTTTCTTTCAAAATTTTCTTTCTTTTATTCTAACAAAAAACATTTATTATTGCAATAGATTTGTTTATATAGTATAATATAAACGTAAAAATGCAAAAATATAGTGCAATTTTCTTTAATTTGTAGTATAATATACTTGCTTATAATTTTAATGCTGTTGACGGAGGCTTCCGAATGAAAGAATATAAACCCATAGAAATTAAAAAGAGAAAAAGACTGGATCCTAACGTTACAAGAATGATAATATTCAGAATTATTCCCATTGCCTTGGCAGTGGTAATTTCAATCTGTTCATTTTCTATTTTTGATAAGCGTATCAGTGAAATTATGGCGGAATACAAATATTCTCAGTTGGCGGACCGCGGAACTATTGATGACCCTAATTCTGACGATTATTCTGACATAAACATCGACTGGCTGGCAGGCTATAACACCACTGCCCCTGACGGATTTGATCCCTTATCGCTCTCCCCCCTTGATTCAACCAACGGTATGAGACCTTCTACCGTTTTGGGCTCAACAGATTTTGAAAAGGCGTTAGGCTACACGAACAAGCAGGCTAAGCTTTGGTCGATTCACGATTCAATTAACTCCGACATTACTGCCTGGATTTATATGTACGGCCTCGGTATCAACTATCCCGTAGCAGAAGAAAACGGTAAAAACGATTATTATCTGCGCAGAAGCTATGACAAAACCGCTTCCACCGCAGGAACTATATTTATGTCCCCCGAGTGCGGTATAAATCCCATTTCCCGCAACTTAATTCTTCACGGACACAATATGCGTGACGGAACGATGTTTGCAAATCTCGTTAACTTTACAAAAGGAACGAGAAAATTCTACGATGCTCACAGATATATCTTTATTGACACTCTCTACGGAACGTACAGATATGAAATTTACAGCGTATATCAGTGCCAGCCCGAAGATATTTATCTTACGGTTTCCTTTGCAAGTAACGCATCCTTCCTTGATTGGTGCTATAAAACAAATGATCGGGGACTTTTCAAGAATCCCAATACTGCCTTCTCGGCAAGTGATAGAATTTTAACGCTTTCTACCTGTGATTCAACCAACAAGTACCGTATTGTTGTGCACGCAAGAATGGTTTATCCCACACCTACGGGTGATATTGACTCAACTCAGAATAAGCCCGTTAATCCCGACGAAAACATTATTGTTCCAAATACTACTCCGGAGGTAAACAATACTCCTGCCGTTACTCCCTCGCCTTCCGTTACCCCCTCGGTTGCACCTGAGGAAAACGAAAATATTTTTGTTGAAGGCGCTCAGTTTAAGATAAAGCTTTCCGACCCCAAGAGCACGCTTCGCTTGCGCAGCGGCCCCAGCACAACCACCAATATTCTTGCCGCATTAGCTCACGGCACGGGCGTGAAGATTCTTTCCGAAAACAACGAATGGGTTAAAATTGAGACCGAAGGCGGTATGGTAGGCTATCTGCAGAAGAAATATCTTGTTCCTGCTGACAATTTTTCTTTCACGACGCCAACCGATCAAATAGGTCCGCCCACCACTAACCTGATTACTCCTACCCCGTTGCCTACACCGTTGCCTACACCGGCACCTTAAATACAATCTGAAATTATTTGGAGGAAATTATGAGCGAAAATAATGCAGTTCGCAGAGCAAGCGGACAATACATAGAAATCGGAAACAAAAAAATACGTTATTTTGAAGAAGGCGTCGGCGACACGGTTATAATGATTCACGGCATCGGACAGGCAATGTACACCTTCCGTAAAAGCGTACACGTGCTTTCGGAATATTGCCACGTTATTACTATCGACCTTATCGGTCACGGCCTTTCCGACAAGCCTGAATGTGATTACACCATTGACGATTTTTCACAACTGGTAAACGACTTTATGTACGCAATGGATATTCCGTCCGCAACGCTTATGGGCTTTTCAACGGGCGCAATTATTGCCCTTGACGTTGCCTTAAAGCATCCTGAAAAGGTTGAACGTTTAATTCTTCTTTCACCCGGCGGAATTACTAAAACCTATCCCTCTCTTATTAAGCATCTTACAACGCCCATTATTTCTGATTTAATCTTTACCTTCTTCAGCTCTTCAATGGTTAAAAAGGTGCTTGAGGAAGCCTATTACGATCCCGGCTTTGTAACTACTGACGTTGTCCGTCACTATTATAAGGTGCTTTCCAACAAGGAAAACCTTGATGCCGCAATGATTGCCCTTTCTAATTGGAATGACGAGGATATTGCGTATCAGCTTGCCGACGTTAAGGCTCCTGCGTATATTTTCTGGGGTGAAAACGATACTTGGCACCCGATGGACATGCTTGAGCTTTATGAGGAAGCCTTGCCTGATGTTTATTCCGCCACCTTTGCCGAGTGCGGACACCTACTTCACGAGGAAAGAGCGGACGAGTTAAACAAAAAGCTTATTGAAATATTCACTATTAACAGAGATTAAATTTTTAATATCAATTAAGGTTTACCAAAATACTAAAAACACCGTATATGCTCAACATATACGGTGTTTTTTTATTGGCGTCTTCAGACGTGGAAATAAACCCCCAGTTATACTGGGGGAAGAAAAACGCGCAGAGCGACAATGAAAAGGGCGAGCTAAAAGCAAGCCTAAAAAGCTTGAGAAAAATCAAACCTCCCAATATAATGGTAGTGGTT
>JAFVVO010000028.1 GCA_017502165.1 Clostridia bacterium | reverse complement strand
TCGTCTTCTTCGTCGTATTCAGCGTCTTCGTCGTATTGGGCAAAGAATTCGTCAAATTGAGTTGTTTCAAATTCCTTACCGGAGAAGGGGATACCGGTTTTTGCGGAAAGGTCGGCAAGAATTTGATCCATTCTTGCTTCCAGCTCCTCCTGAGAAAGCTCTGCTTCACTTTCGTCCTGCTCCTTATAAAGCTGTTTAAGAGCAAGATATAAAAGCAGGAATTTATCCTTTTCCTCACCGGGCGCTGCCTTTATCCATTGCATACGGTAAACCTCAAGAGAAGGATCTTCAGCGCGGTTTTCGAAATCCTCACGGGTTAAAAGACCGTGGAAATCACCTGAGCCTTCCTGAACAGCAGCTTCCTCTGCTTCCTCGGAAACGGACTCTTTTTTTGAGCCGAAAAGGGAAACACCGATAAGGGCTAAAATGGCAAGAAGAATAATTCCGCCTACGATTAAAACGGGAACCTCAATAAAAATACCGAATATAAGCATAACATACCTCCTGAATATGATTGTATTATATCAAATAAATTGCGGTATTGCAAATATATTCTTGAAAAAGATGCATAAAAATGGTATAATAAATTAATAAAATATGTGAATTTGTAATAAGTTTTAATTGGCAATAAACGAAAAATATAAAAAATTGATTTGTTGGTGATAATATGCTGATAAAAAGTGAAAAAATAAATATAAATAATAGCTTTTTCGGTTCTTTGCCGGGTGAGTTTTATCTGGCAGATACTTTGGAAATTATGCCTGAACTGATAGAAAAACACGCAGGCAAGGTAAAGCTTGTGTATTTTGATCCGCCTTTTATGACGGGCAGAGAATTTGATGCCAATATGCCCGTAGGTGAAAAGGGATTTGCAGGTAACAGACAGTATTTTGCCAAAATTCCCTCATATTCGGACCAGTGGGAAAGCAGAGAGGCGTACCTGGAGTTTTTAGGCAAGGTTTTGGAAGGAACCAAGGAATTGTTAACTGATGACGGCGTTGTTTGCGTTCACGTTGACCGTCACGCTTCGGCATACGTTCGAATTCTTCTCGATAAAGTCTTTGGCGAAAATTGCTTTATTAACGAGATTATCTGGCATTATCATTCGGGCGGCTCAAGCAAGCATTCCTTCCCTGCAAAGCACGATAACATTTACATTTACGGCAAAAAGTCCAACGTAAAAATTAATCCTGCCGCCGCAGGCAAGGCAAGAACGGACAAAAAACAAAATCATATGAAGAAAAACGTTGACGTTGATGGCAGAGTGTATTTCTCTATCAAGAGCAACGGCAAGGAGTACAAATATTATGAAGATGATATTGTTTCCTTTGATGACGTTTGGGATATTCCGCATCTTCAGCAAAAGCACCCCGAAAGAACGGGCTTTGGCACACAAAAGCCATTAGAATTATTAGACAGAATTATTAAGTCCTGCTCCCGAGAGGGCGATATCGTTTGCGACCTTTTTGCAGGAAGCGGAACTACATTAATCAGCGCATTTAACAATAACAGACGGTTTATCGGCGTTGATAAGGCGGCATTGAGCTTATTGACCTTCCGCCGCAGATTAACCGCTAAAAGCACCTTTGACGTGGAAATTTTCCACACCTCAAAGCCTAACGATATGGCGGGAATTTCTATTCAGAAGGCAGAAAGCGAAAACCACGTAACTATTTCCTTTGAGGCTTACCGCGCTCTTGACGTGGAAAGCACGTTGCCTAAGTATTCCGACGGTCTGCAGTATCTTAACTACGTTTCCGTTGGCAGAATTGAAGGAGAAACCTTTATTACTGAGGCTTATTCGGTACGTACACCGGGAAAGCCCGCGCTGAAATGCGATTTTACTGTTGAAAAGGGTGGCAAAAAGGCAGTTTATTTCTGCGACTGTCTCGGTAACCACAGATTTGTTGAAATTTAAGGAGCTTTATGAGGCTTGAAGAACTTAAAGGCATAGGCAAAAAACGTGCCGAGGCCCTTAATAAACTTGATATTTTCTGCGTTGAAGATTTAATAGCCTATCTTCCCGTCAGATACAGAGATTTAACCACCGTGGCACTGCTTAATGCCGTGGGGGTTAATTCTTCTGCGCTTTTCAAGGTTCGCGCTGTTTCAAAGCCTATCGTTAAGTTTCCGAGAAAAAATTTCAGCATTACTACCTGCGAAATAGAAGATATTTCAGGCAGAGCAACGGCGGTTTGGTTTAATCAGCCGTATCTTGTGCAAAATATCAAAAGCGAAGAAACCATCTACCTTTACGGAGCAATAGAAATTAAGCAGGGCAGACGCAAGCTGATGAATCCCACCATCGAGCATGAGGAGGACTTGGCGATTGCTCCCGTATACCGTCTTCCTGCATCAAGCGGCATTAACCAAAAATCAATGCGAGCGCTTATGCGTCAGGCAATAGAATACTGCGCTGAAAATGAAACGGAGGTTTTTGATGAAGACTTCCGTCAAAGACATAAGCTTATTTCAAGAGAAACGGCTATAAAAAACATTCATTTTCCGCAAAATGAGTTTGTTTTGTCCCAGGCGCGAAGAAGACTGTGCTTTGAAGAGCTTATAAGGGTACAGCTTTTCATTCGTACACGCAAAAAGCAAAACGAAACCGAGGCAGGTAAGATTTTCACGGTTCAGCAGAGCACTCTTGAGGAATTTTATAAAAAATTACCTTATAAGCTTACTGAGGCTCAAAGCAAATGCGTCAGCGAAATAATTAAAGACGTTCAAAGCGGCAAGGCAATGAACAGATTAGTTCAGGGCGACGTAGGCTGCGGAAAAACCATAGTTGCCTTTATTGCTATGCTTTTAGCTGTTGAAAACGGCGGACAAGCCGCTTTAATGGCTCCTACAGAGATTCTTGCGCGGCAACATTATATTCAGCTTGTTGAATTCTTTGGAGAAGAAAACGTGGCATTTTTGTCCGGCTCGTTAACTAATGCCAAAAGAAAAGAAGAGCTCGAACGTGTTAGAAACGGACAAGCCAAATATATAGTAGGTACAAACGCCCTTATTCAAAATAGCGTTGAATATAACAATCTGTTGCTGATTATAACTGACGAGCAACATCGTTTCGGAGTTGCACAAAGGGCAAAGCTCTTTGCAAAGGGCAATTCGCCGCATACTATAGTAATGTCGGCAACGCCTATTCCCAGAACCTTGTCACTTATCGTGTTCGGTGACCTTGATATTTCTGTAATTGACCAGCTTCCGCCGGGAAGAAAGAGAATTTCCACATCGATTATCACAAAACAGCGTGAAGCAGATATGCTTAATTACATAAAAGAGCAAATGCTTTCAGGCAAGCAAGCCTATTTTGTGTGTCCCGCCATTGAGGACGACGAGGAAAGCACACTCGTTTCTGCAGAGGGCTTGTTTGAAGAGCTGACGAGCGGTGTGTTCAACGGCATTGCTATTGGTCTTATGCACGGCAAAATGACTGCCGACGAGAAAAACGAGATTATGGACGGCTTCGTTAGGGGCGAAATTAAGGCACTTGTGTCAACTACCGTTATCGAGGTAGGGGTTAACGTTAAAAATGCCTGCATTATGGTTATTTACGGCAGTGACAGGTTTGGACTTGCACAGCTGCATCAGCTTCGCGGCAGAGTAGGCAGGGGAGAAGAAAAATCCTATTGCTTTTTGCTGACCGATTCAACTAATACAGCCACGTTAGACCGCTTAAAGATTATGACTACAACCTCCAACGGCTTTGATATTGCTCAGCAGGATTATGAATTGCGCGGTCCCGGTGATTATTTGGGTAAGCGCCAAAGCGGAATAGCTCAGGCAAGATTTTCCTATGCGCTTTCCAATTCTCTTCTGCTCAAGGAAACACAAAAAGTGTTAGAGGATGAAATTCTGCCTCAGATAGCCTTGTTTGAAGCGCTTTCTAAGGACGTTGAGGTTAAGTTCAACCGTGAATTTGAGGACATTGCTTATAACTAAAAAATACCAAAATTAAAAATTGTATAATCTCTCAATAAAAGTCAATAATAATAGCAGACTCTTAAAGGGAGGTGAAACAAAAATGGCAAAGTCAGGTAAAGCTGCTCTTGAAAACATGAAGTACGAAGTTGCTAACAGCCTCGGCGTTAACATGAAAAAGGGCTATAATGGCGACCTTTCTTCCAAGGACAATGGCCGTGTAGGCGGCGAAATGGTTCGCAGAATGGTTGAACAGTACGAGCAAAATAATAAGTAATTTTGCAATAAAAAATAAAGCAGAACAATTATTTTAGTTGCTCTGCTTTGTTACATATTAAAATATACTCTTTATGTAAGCCGTGGGGGAAAGACCTACGGCTTTTTTGAATGCCCGCGAAAAACTGTGAATGTCAAGATACCCTAATTTTTCAGAAATTTCGGTAACGGAAAAGGTGCCTTGACGCAAAAGCCGTTTTGCTTCGGCAATTTTTATTTCCGTGTAATATGACATAGGACTTTGACCTGTGTTTTCCTTAAAAATCTTGCTTAATTGGGATTTGCCGAGCATAAAGTGGGCGCAAAGCTCGGGCAGAGTAAGATTTGCGTAAATCTGCTCCTGCATATAATCCTTCATCAGCTCTGCTATTGAGCTTTCCGCAATGGCGCGGGATTTGGTGCTCTGGGTTATGGCTTTTGTGTTTTCCTCACCCAAGCGGACAAGATGAATTAAAAATTCGGTAAAGAAGCACTCAAGCAGCTGAGTTGAACCAAAGGGCGCCTTTTCAAAGGAAAGATCGCCTCGGATATTATAGTTATCGGGAATTTTACCAAGCGCCTTTTTTGCCTCGTCAATAAATAGGGAAAGCAATGTTTTGGCGGTTTTATCTAAGGTAAAGGTCTTCTTTGAGAAAAAGGACATAGCAGGACTTTTAGATGAAAATGAAATTACGAGCATATTGTTTGGCACAAGATTGTTGGAAATGTGGGCGTGCTGCTCCATAGGCTCGTGAAAAATTACCTGACCGCAGCCAAGCGCGCAGCCTGCGCCGTTAGTTACGGCAATAATTTCACCGCTGTCAACGTACACCATCTCCCAAAAGTCGTGCTTTTCGGGAGCGTGAGAAAAGCTCTTGCTGAACTCAAAGTAATAAATACTGTTGAAACCATCAATAATAATTTCTTTTTTAATTTGTTGTGTTGTAAACAAAAAACCACCTCAACGGAAAAAATGATAAATCAAAAAAGATTATTGGCAAATACATTCTTTTATTAATATTGTATAATTAAAAGCAGGTAAAGTCAACTATTTTTTAATTTCAGGAGGTTTTAATAAAAATGAATGTTTTAGCAATTGGTTGTCATCCGGATGATATTGAAATTGCTTGTAGCGGAACTTTGGCAAAATGCGTTAAGCGCGGCGATAAGGTAGTGGTTTGCCACGTTGCCAACGGAAATATGGGCCACGAGATTATTCAGCCCGACGAATTACGTGAAATGCGCATAGGCGAGGCAAAAAAAGCAGGCTCCCTTGCAGGCATTGAAGTACGTACTATTGACGTTGGCGATTTGCTTGTTGACGGCGCTTCTATGGAGCAACGCGACAAGATTGCCCAGCTTATTATTGACGTTCAGCCTGACTTCATTATTACTCACTATCCCCACGACTATATGCCTGACCACACTGCCGTTGCAAAGCTCGTGTTTGATGCTTCCTTTGTAGCAAGCGTTCCTCATTACAATAACGGCGGTAAAGCGGCGGTTACACCCATTTATTATATGGATACCTTGGCAGGCGTTAATTTCTTGCCTACCGAGTACGTTGATATTTCAGATGAAATCGACTTAAAGATAGAAATGCTCGAATGCCACGAAAGTCAGCTTAAATGGATGCGTGACCACGACAAAATTGACTTTGCGGAATTTGTAAGAACCTGCTCACGCTTCCGCGGTCTTCAGTGCGGTGCACAGTATGCAGAGGGCTTCACTCAGGAATATGCCTGGCCCAAAATTACAACAAGGAGACTTCTGCCATGAGAAAGGTTGCCTGCGTAGGTATTTTAGTTGCGGATATTATCGTTTCAACGGTAGAAAAGTATCCCGAAAAGGGTAAGCTGGAAAACGTAGACGCCATAACCGTTCACAACGGCGGTAACGCTATGACGGCGGCACTTAATTTGCGGTCATTAGGCGTTGAATCGGCAATTTTCGGAAAAGTAGGTAACGATATTTACGGCAACTATCTTAACGATATTTTAGTTAATAAAGAGGTTGACGTTCGTGGTTTGTCCCACGACGATTCCGTTCAGACCTCTGCATCTATTGTTATACTTGACTCCTCCGGAGAGCGTTCCTTCTTCCATTGTGTAGGCGCGAATGCCGTGTTTTCCGTTGATGACGTGGATTTTTCTGTGCTTGAGGAATACGATATGGTTTTTGTAACCGGCTCGTTCCTGCTTTCTCGTTTTGACGGCAAAGAAACAATGGAGTTTTTGAAAAAATGCAAGGAAATGGGGAAGACCACCTTCCTTGACGTTTGTTGGGATGCCAGCGGCAGATGGGGAGAGCTTTTGGATTGCTCAATGCCGTACATTGACTATTTTATGCCCAGCATTGACGAGGCGGTTAATATTGCTCAAAAGAGTGAGCCTGACGAAATTGCTCAGGTATTTATGGATAAGGGCGTTAAAAACGTAATTATCAAATTAGGCTCAAAAGGTAGCTATATGCGCCTTGCAGGGCAGGAAAAGGGAACTGTTTATCCCTGCTACAAGGTTGAAAACGTTGTTGATACCACCGGCGCGGGAGATAGCTTCTGTTCAGGCTTCCTTGCCGGCTTTGCCCGAGGTGAAAGCCTTGAGGATTGCATCAAGTTTGCAAATGCAACGGGCGCTCATTGCGTTCAGGCAAAGGGCGCATCGGCAGGAATTAAGGATTACGATACAATTAAAAGTTTTATGAAAGAAAGAGAAAAGTAAAGGAGAAAAAGATTATGGATTTTATGTCAACCGTAAAGGAAAGCTTGCTTGAAAACTTCTATCCAAAGGGATGGGATATGGCAAAAATTGACGCCTGCTGTGAAAAGGGCGTTGCAAGAGAGGATTTCTGGCACAAGGATTTCAATCCTATCGAGTGCGAGAATATTTATGAATTTGATACACTTATGGGCCACGAAATTGCTCTTGAAATTAAAAATGCCCGTGAGCGCGGACAGAAGCTTGCAATTATTCTTCCCGTAGGACCTATGGGAATGTATAAGTGGGCAGTTTATTTCTTAACTGCTTGGAACGTTAAGTGTGACCACGTTTACACCTTTAATATGGACGAATGGGCAGATAAGGACGGCAACACTCTTGATTCATCAAATCCCGCTTCCTTTGAATTTAGTATGAAGCAGGCATTTTTTGATAAGTTAGGTGAAAACACAGTTCCTGCGTGTCAGCGTAATTTCGCAACAAAGGAAAATCTTCCTACTTACCCCGAAAAGATTGCAGCATTAAAGGCAGAGGGCGCAAAGCTTTTGCTTGTTTTCGGTATCGGAAGAATGTGTCATATTGCTTTCTGGGAGCCTCATTTCGCTGATGAGTTTGATACTGTTGAAGAATGGAAGAAGCAGCCCTACCGTATCGGCGCAAAGCTTCATCCCTTAACAATCGAACAGAACGCTATTACAAGCTTTAAGAGCCGTACAACCTTAGTTCCTTGTACTGCTAACACCATTGGCCCCGGCATCTTCCTGCAGGCAGATAGCATTATCGGCGGATGCGACGGTGCATTAGGCAGAGGAATGGGTTGGCAGGGAATGAGCTTCCTTACAACACTTCACTATGGCCCTGAAAAGAGCATCACCTCTTCATTTATGCCTACAATGCCCGGTAAGCTTTTCTACCTTAAAGAGCTTGCTGGTCCCCTTGTGGCAGAATGCAACTAATCAAATAATGATAGTAAAAATCCCACTCAATCAGAGTGGGATTTTTTTGTGACAGAAATTAAAAAAATAAAGTCACCGCAAAGGGAGACTTTATTTCAATTTATTTTGCTTCCATATCCTTGGCTTGCTCGCGGCTGTGGTCAACCTCGTCGTCATCATATTCAACGACGGAAATTGCTGCCTTGTTGAAAACAAGCTTAACCTCGTCGGGACCAACTGCGATAGTAACGATATCGTCGTGAATTTCTTTAACAACACCGTAGATGCCGCAATCCATCATAACGCGGTCGCCGTGCTTAAGGTTTGCCTTTCTTTCCTGCATCATTTTCTGACGCTTTCTCTGCTTTCTGCCTGAGAACCACATAAAAGCAATCATAGCAACCATAATCAAAATGAAGCCGAGAGAGCTTTCAAATCCACTAGCCGGTTTTTGCTCTGCAAGTAAAATAAAATTCTGTAACATAACTTTAATTCCTTTCAACGTTAATATAATTATTGTAACAGATATACACTGAAATTTCAAGTGAAAAATTAGTTAAAAATCAGTTATATCCGTATTTTTTCATAAACTCATTCTTGAAATCAAGTGAACGGTCTTCCCAAATAGCTTTTTTAAGGTCTTCGGTCAGCTTGTGCAAGAATCTTATGTTGTGAATAGACGCTAAGCGAGCGCCCATTATTTCTCCCGCGTTCATTAAATGGCGGATATACGCACGGGAATAATTTCTGCAGGCATAGCAATCACATTCTTCGTCAAGGGGACGGGGGTCGTCCTTATATTGAGCATTTCTTATTACCACCTTGCCGGAGCTTGTCATAACGGTGCCGTTGCGGGCAATTCGCGTAGGTAGCACGCAGTCCATCATATCAATACCGCGGGTAAAGCCCTCAACAAGACAGTCGGGAGAACCAACACCCATTAAATAGCGCGGCTTGTCCTTGGGCATAACGGGCATAAGATCGTCAAGAATTTCGTACATTAAAGGCTTGGGCTCTCCAACGCTTAAGCCGCCGATGGCAATACCGGGGCAATCGGTGTAGGAAGCGGTAGCAATGGCGCTTTCTCTGCGCAGGTCTTTGTACATATTGCCTTGAACAATTCCAAATAATGCCTGATTTTCGTTTGTCCAGGCATTATAGCAACGGTCAAGCCAGCGGAGAGTGCGCTCCATATTCTCCTTTGCCGCTCTGTAGTCGCAGGGGTAGGGAGAGCAAACATCAAACTGCATCATAATATCCGCTCCTAAGGCCTGCTCGATTTCAATTACTTTTTCAGGTGAGAAAAGGTGCTTTGAGCCGTCAAGGTGGGAAGAAAAATATACGCCCTCTTCCTTTATTTTGCGAAGGTCGGAAAGGGAAAATACCTGGAAACCGCCACTGTCGGTTAAAATAGGTCTGTCCCAATTCATAAACTTATGAAGTCCGCCCATTTTTTCAACTAATTGATGACCCGGACGGAGATAAAGGTGATAGGTGTTTGAAAGAATAATCTGCGAGTTTGTTTCCTTCAATTCCTCGGGGGAAACGGCTTTAACCGTAGCTTGTGTGCCTACGGGCATAAAAACGGGAGTCTCTATTACGCCGTGGGGAGTAGTAAAGCGCGTAATTCTTGCACCGCTTTGCTTACATTCCTTCAAAACCTCAAATTTGAATTTATTTGTTTTCATAAAACCTCATTTTTAGTGTCAGCGACCGTCAGTCGCAAGTAAAATATAGCATTATTGTTCGTTTGCTTGTTCTCTACAGAATCAGCATTGCGTCGCCAAAGTTTACGGCATATGTGATGCCGTAAACAATGAATAGTGAATATTGAATAATGAATAATTTCGGTGTCGGCTCTGCCGACGATTTATAATCCGTGCCGAAGGCACTCCTTAATTCTTCATCATTCATTTTTCATTATTCATTCTTCACTTATATAATAAGCATCGCGTCGCCAAAGTTTACGGCATATGTGAAAAGGAAATTTATAAATCCGTCGGCGAAGCCGACACCTTACCTCTTCACTATTACCTATTACTTATTACCTGCTGATTTTGTACTACAAAATCAGCATCGCGTCGCCGAAAGAGAAGAAACGGTAGTTTTCTTTTTTTGCCTCTTCGTAAAGAGCCATAATTTCTTCCTTTGAGCAAAGAGCGCTTACAAGCATTAAAAGTGTTGATTCAGGCAGGTGAAAGTTTGTAATAAGGCAATCGACCGCCTTGAATTTATAACCGGGATAAATGAAAATCTCCGTATCACCGCTATTTGCTTGAATGACGCCTTCGCTTGTTGTGGTGCTTTCCAACGTGCGACAGCTTGTGGTGCCAACGCAGATAATTCTTCCGCCATTTTGCCTTGCAGAGTTAATTCTTTCGGCAGCATCGTCGGAAACACTATAATATTCACTGTGCATTTTGTGGTTTGTAACGTCGTCAACCTGAACGGGACGGAACGTACCGAGACCGACGTGCAACAGTACGGGTACAACGTCAACACCCTTTTGCTTAATTGACTCAAGCAGCTCGGTTGTAAAGTGCAAGCCTGCTGTAGGCGCGGCGGCTGAGCCCGTCTGCTTGGAATACACGGTTTGGTAGCGTTCTTTATTTTCCAATTTCTCCGTGATGTATGGGGGGAGGGGCATAGTGCCCAAACGGTCAAGAATTTCCTCAAAAACACCGTCATAGGAGAACTTTATAATTCGGTTGCCGTCGTCTAAAACGTCAATAACCTCGGCGAAAAGCTCTTCGCCAAACTTGAAGCGTTTGCCTATCTTTGCCTTCTTACCGGGGCGTGCAAGAATTTCCCAGGTGTCAGTATCAATTCTTTTAAGAAGCAGAAATTCAATAAAAGAATTAGTGTCTTCGCGCACACCGAAAAGCCTTGCAGGCAGAACTCTTGTTTCGTTAAGCACAAGGCAATCACCTGCGTTCAAATAATCGGGTAAATCGTAAAAGTGCTTATGCTCAACGGTTTTAGTATCGCGGTGATACACCATAAGCTTTGCGTGGTCACGGGGCTCAACAGGTGTCTGGGCAATATATTCTTTTGGAAGGTCAAAATAAAAGTCACTTGTTTTCATTTGTTTAGTCCAACTGTAATTTAACTTGTGTGGGGTTGGTAGGGTTATTTTGCTTAATTCCGAGATGCTCGTACGCCTTGGGAAGCACAATTCTGCCTCTTGGCGTACGTGAAATAAAGCCTAATTGAAGTAAGAAAGGCTCAATAACGTCTTCAATAGTAATATCTTCTTCACCCGTTGAAGCTGCTAAGGTATCAAGTCCCACAGGACCGCCACCGAATTTTTCTATCATAGCAAGTAAAACTCTGCGGTCACTGCTGTCTAAACCGAGAGAGTCAACCTCAAGCATTTCAAGAGCATCGTCGGCAATGGGCTTTGTGATAATGCCGTTACCCTTAACCTGAGCAAAGTCACGCACGCGTTTAAGTAAGCGGTTTGCGATTCTGGGTGTTCCGCGTGAACGGGTTGCAATAGCCATAGCGCCTTCTTCTTCCATAGGAATTTCCAAAATAGAAGCACTGCGCTTAATAATTTTTGCCAAATCCTCAGGAGAATACATTTCAAGACGGCAAATAACACCGAAGCGGTCACGCAAGGGACCCGTAAGCATACCTGCTCTCGTTGTTGCGCCGATTAAGGTAAATGGGGGCAAGCTGAGGCGTACGGAACGGGCAGAAGGACCTTTGCCGATCATAATATCAAGGGCAAAATCTTCCATGGCAGGATATAAAACTTCTTCAACGCTTCTGTTAAGGCGGTGAATTTCGTCAATAAACAGAATATCGTTTTCGTTAAGGTTGGTTAAAATTGCCGCCAAATCACCGGGACGCTCTATAGCAGGTCCGCTTGTAACACGGATGGAAACGCCCATTTCAGAGGCAATAATATTTGCAAGAGTAGTTTTGCCAAGTCCGGGAGGACCATAGAGAAGTGTGTGGTCAAGAGCTTCGCTTCTGTCCTTTGCGGCTGAAACGAAGATATTTATCATTTCCTTAACCTTTGGCTGACCGATATAGTCTTCAAAGGTTTTCGGACGGAGAGAGTTTTCGCTGTCTATATCTTCCTCTAAAAGACCTGAGGTTATAATTCTTTCGTCTTCCAATGCGCTTACCTCCTATCAAGATTTCTCAGCACTGCGCGGATAATGCTTTCCGTATCTTTACAGTCGCCTGCAACGGCTTCAACGGCCTTTGCCGCCTCTTGTGAGGAATAGCCTAAAGCCGCAAGAGCGTAAATTGCGTCGGTAACCATAGAGGAGGCAAAATTAGTATTTACCGTTTGCTGACTTGTGCCCACAAGCTCGTCGTTTTCTACCTTTTCGCGAAGCTCTAAAATAACTCTTTGAGCTGTTTTTTTGCCAATGCCGGGAACCTTTGTAAGCGCAGTGGCGTCACCGGAAACAAGAACGATGGCAAGGTCACGGGCAGAAAGAGAGGAAAGTACCTGTAAAGCGATTTTCGGTCCAATTCCGCTGACGGAAATAAGGCGCAGGAACATTGTGCGGTCTTCTTTTGTTAAGAAGCCAAAGAGAATTATGGCGTCTTCCCGAACGTGCTGATAAGTAAACAATTTCATTTTATTACCTACCGTGCAGGAATGAAGAACACTTGTGGGGCATTGAACAAAATATCCGATACCGTTATTTTCAATAACAACGCCTGAAGAATCTATTTCATCAATTATACCGTTAATAAATGCGTACATATTATCTCCTACTTAATTTTGAACTGAGAACTCATTTTTGCCGTGTGAGCGTGGCATATTGCGGCGGCAAGACCGTCAGCCGCGTCGTCGGGCTTTGGAATTTTATCAAGATTCAGAAAATACATTACCATCTGCTGAATCTGATGCTTGTCCGCTCTGCCGTAGCCAACAATGGCTTGTTTTATCTGCAAGGGTGTGTATTCGTAAAGCTCATTCGTTTTCATGCTTGCGGCGGCAAGGAGCGCGCCACGGGCCTGGGCAACGTTTATTGCGGTTTTAACGTTGTTGTTAAAGAACAATTCCTCAACGGCAATGGCATCGGGCTTAAAGCGGTCGATTACCGTTTGCACGTCAGAATAAATATTGCGCAAGCGAATAGGCGTCGGCATATCGGGGGGCGTTGAAATTACGCCGTATTCAATCATTTTATGCTTATGCCCGTCCGTTTCAATTACACCGAAGCCTAAAGTGGCTAGACCGGGGTCAAATCCTAAAATAACCATAAATATTCCTAATTAAAAGGCACCTTAAGTCAAGGTGCCAAATTTTTTATTACTGCTTATCGGATGCAAGAAGACCGTAGTAAATTCTGTCAACGGGAGTGCCGTTTTCGAGAAGAATATCGGAAAGCATCACGCCTTCCTTTCTGAAGCCTAACTTTTCAGCAAGCTTCTGTGCAGGATAGTTTTCCTTATCGATTCTTGCGTAAACCTTAACGAAATCAAAATTCTTGAAATAAGTATTTTTAACCATTTCGTTAGTTGTACGGTAGGCGATACCGCGATGCAGGAATTCTTCGTTACCGATAATGATGTAATATTCACCCTTGCGGTTAACGTCATCAATATTTATAAGACCTAACATACCGATGGGATAAGATTTTCCGCCTTCCTCGAAAACGTAAATAACGTAATCGTCTCTGGTTTTGTCCAGCAATGAACGCTGGAACCATTTGTTACCCTCGTTGATGTTCTTGGGAAGATAACCGTTAAAGCCTTTTACGTGTGAATGGTTGTTTGCCCATTCTACAAGATAGGGAATGTCGCTTCTTTCCACTTTGCGAATGCTAAGTCTGTAACTTACCATAATTACACCTCAAAAAACTAATTTTTATAATATGTTAAGTATATTATATCAAATTTTACAAAAAATGCAATGCTCAATTTACGAAAACGGAATAATTTTCTCAAAATAGTTATATATTTTACTGTAAAAAAGCATAAAAAGGTTTACGGAGGGTGAATTTATGGATTTTAACAGAGAAAACGTCAGCTACGATTTGATCAAGGAGCATAAAATCGGACTGAACGTAAGCGCTAAAGAAATGCTTGAGGCGGGATCAAAGCTTTTAAGCGTTAACGCTTATGCCAACTGTGGCAGGTGCGAGGTATTAAACGGTGAAATTCTTTTTGAAGGACTTGTTCATTTCTGCGCCGTTTGCAAAAATCAGGAAGGACAGATCAAGAAAATTGAAAAAACAGAAAGATTCAGCCAAAGCGAGAGAATTTCCGGTGCTACGCCAAAATCAAAAATGCTTGTCAGCACAAGCGTTGAAAGGGTACGGGGATACGTTGAATCGGGCAATCTTCTTTTATCCTGCACGGCAAACGTTTCGGGTATTCTCATTACGCCGATGGAAAAAGAAATTCTCACGGATTTATCAGGTGACGACGTAAGGAAAAAAGAGAAAAGTATTTCTGCCGACAAGGTTTCCTTTGCTCAAAGCATCAGATTTAACGTTAACCAGGAAACAGAGCTTTCACCGAGAGTGCCGGAGGCGGAGCAAATTCTTTGCATCTGCAGTGACGTTTCTGTTCGCGAAGCTCATTTATCTGCAGGGCAGTTAATTGTAGGCGGCGAAATTACATATCAGACCGTATATGCATCAAAGGACGAATTTGAGCCTATTGTGCAGGTTACGGATAAGTGTCAGTTTTCTTCCGTTCAGGAAATGCCCGAGGCTCAGGGAACAGACGTAATAGTGCATCTTGAGGTTGAAGAGGTTCATGGTGAAATCTCCAATTCCGATATAGGTGAGGCAAGGATTATTTCCTATGCAGTAAGCCTGGCGGGATACGCGTATGCGACCGAAAAGGTGGAGTGGAACGTGCTTTCAGACGCTTATTCAGTTAAAAACGTACTTGAAACGGAATACGAGCCCTTGAATGTTACTTGCCTGGGAGAAAATATTAAAACCACGGTGAATAAAAATATTGCGGTGCCGCTTCCTGAGGGAAAAATACCGATTTCCCGAATAAGCTCGGCAACCTTTACGCCTCACGTTATTAAATGCGAAAGCGTTTCAAACAAAACCCGACTCGATTGCTCGGGAGAGGTAAGCGTTATTTATACGGCGTCGGGCACGGGGGAGACGGAAGGCTTCAATACAACGGTAGCCTTTGAGCTTTGGTGCGATAACGTTGATGCGAGCAAGGTGCTTGCGCTGCTTTCAATTAACGAAATGCAGGCAACGCTCAGAACGGGCAATGAAATTGAGCTTCGGTTAGGCTTTGATATTCAGGCGCTTTCTGTAGAGGAAAAAGAGTGCCTCATTATGCAAAAGGCGGAGGAATCCGCAACCGAACAAATGCCCGAATTTGGAATTATTATCTACAATACTCATAAAAATGAGCAGGTTTGGGATATTTGTAAGAAATTCGGTGTTGATGAGGATGAACTTAGAAAAATCAATCCCGACATTACTGACGAAATTCAAGCGGGAACCAGACTTTACGTGTTCAGAAAATTAAGAGTGTAAGGAAAAAAGACCTATAAAGTAAAATAAAAGTGAAGAAAAAGCAAAAACATAGTAAAAAAATGTGTTTTTGCTTTCTTTTTTTGTGCAAATGTAATATAATAATATTATCGCAATGCTTTAATAGAATTATTGGAGGCGTGCTATGGCAAGGCAAACTAAGTGTAAGGTTGATTTGAAGTTGCTTCAAGAAAATTTCCTTGCAATTAAGAAAAAGGTTAATACTAAGGTGCTTGTGCTTGTTAAGGCTGATGCCTACGGCCACGGGCTTGTTCCTTGCGCAAAGGCTTTAGAACAAGCGCAGGCGGATTATTTAGGCGTTGCTATTTCAGAGGAAGCCGCTATGCTTCGCAATGCAGGGATAATGCTGCCCATTCTGTGCGTGGGACCGTTAATTGAGCAAAGCATTAGTGAAATTGTAAATTACTCTGTTGAGCAGGCTGTCTCAAGCGCTGAGCAAATCCGCTTGATAGAAAACGAATGTGCAAAACAAAGCAAAAAGGCGGGCGTCCACGTAAAAATAGAAACGGGTATGCACCGTACGGGCGTTCGAGTTGGCGAAAAACTTGATGAAATTATAAATGAGATAAAAAATTCTGCCTTTGTTGAGCTTAAAGGGGTGTTTACTCATTTTGCAACTTCCGATGAAGAAGATAGGGCATACACAGATATGCAGGCAAAGGAATTTTTGCAGGCGGTTGACAGAATAAAGCAAGCAGGCTTGAAAGATATTATCGTTCATTGCGCCAACAGCGGAGGAATACTTAATTATCCCGAATATTGCTTCGATATGGTTCGGGCAGGAATTATTGCTTACGGATATTATCCCTCTGAATCGGCAAAAAAAACCGTTGAAGTTTCTCCCGTGCTTTCTCTTGAAACGGAGGTTGCTGCGGTAAATACTGTAAAAAAGGGAGAAAAAATCAGCTACGGAGGTACCTTCTGCGCTGAAAGAGATATGCGCGTAGCAGTTTTGCCTATCGGCTACGGTGACGGATATAAGCGTCTTAATTCCAACAGAGGCTTCGTGCTTATAAACGGCAAAAAAGCGCGCATCGTAGGCAGAGTTTGTATGGATATGACTATGGTTGACGTAACCGACGTGCCCGACGTTTCAGTTGGCACGAAGGCGGTTTTAATCGGTACGGACGGAAATTGTGCCGTTACGGCAGACGATTTGGCGTCCTGGGCAGAAACCATAAGCTATGAAATTATGCTTTCAATAACCGAGAGAGTACCTAAAGAGTATGTTTGACGCGCGAAAAAAGGCAAGGAAAAGAAGAAAAGGCCTTTCTGCTGACGACAGAGAGAAATTTTCTGCTATCATCTGCGAAAAGGCAAAAGAGGTAATAAAAAATGCGGATACGGTTATGCTTTACAGTCCGATTGACTGCGAGGTTGACGTTTTTCCGCTGTATTCACTGAATAAAAATTTACTGCTTCCCCGTGTTGAAGGCGAGAATATGGTCGCCTGCAAAATAGGGGAAACCCAAAGGGGCGCCTTCGGTGTGCTTGAGCCAATAGGCAATGCCTACGAGGGAAAAATCGACTGCGTAATCGTGCCGATGTGCGCCTTTGACCGCGAGCTTAACCGTCTCGGCTTCGGCAAGGGATATTACGACAGATTTTTGTCTGTTCGGGACACGCTTAAGGTTGGCGTGGCATTTTCCTGCCAGCAAGCTGAGGGAATCGTTCCCAAAGACACCGACGTTAAAATGGACTTGATAATTACCGAAAAGGATATTTTGAGGTGACAAAATGAAAAATTTATTTATTTTTTCGGGAAAGCTGTTTTTAGTTTTCTTTGCAACAAGTGTAGTAGCGCTGATCAGTATGATTATGTGCTTAAGCAGTGATATGGGACTTGCCTATAAAATTATAGTAGGTTTATTATTCGTTGCTTTTACTCTTGTGCTTGCCTGGAACAATGCGCTGAATCGCGGTGAGGCAGATACTAAGGAACATAATTTTGCCTTTTGGAAAGGCTTTGCGGCAGGTGCTGTTGCGATGCTTCCCGCAATACTCGTTACGGTTTATTACCTGATTATTTCCTATCACGGATGGGAAACGGGTATCAGGGAGACGGCGGACGGAGTTTACACCCTTTTGTATCTTGCGTTTATTTCCTATTCGCCTCTGCTTGCTACCCTGGTGCCCTTTAATCCTGCGTTCAGTATTGATTTTGCACAGCCTGCCATTACGGTGCTTAAAAATATCACTATGCCAAATGCGGTATTTGCACCTATGTTTTTTATACCTATTGTTATCTTTATTGTTTCAGTCGGTTTGGGCTACATTTACGGTAACAAGGAAAGAAAAGCCGTAAATCAGGCGCTAAAAAATGCAAAAAACAACAAATAATTTCAAAATACTATTGAAAAATTAGAAAATTTGTGATAAAATTATGAAGAATAAGTATCTACTTCGCATTATCAGCGGTAAATATAGGGGAAAGGGAATAATTTCTCCTAAGGATATGACGGTTCGGCCCACCTCGGCAAGAGTTAAGGATTCTCTTTTTAACATCCTGCGTACCGACTTGTTTGGTGCAGATTTTCTTGACTTGTTTGCAGGTACGGGGCAGATGGGGCTTGAAGCGGTTTCAAACGGCGCAAAATGTGTTTTTGCCGATAAGGACGTGCGTCTCGTGCGCGAAAATATCAGCCAAATCGGTTGTGAGGATGCTTCGGGCATCGTTTCAGGCGATTTTGAGTTTGTTGCGAAAACGCTATTAAATCAAGGCAAAAAATTCGATTTTGTTTTTGCTGATCCGCCTTACGAAAACGGATATTACGAAAGAATAATTACTTGCACGCTTCCGTTATTAAAGGAAAACGGCACTTTGATTTTAGAGCATTCTTCCGATATGAGATTAGAAGAGAGCGAAGGCTATGCAATAAAAGATCAACGGGCTTACGGTAGCCGTGCTTTAACCTTTGTGGGAGGAAAACAATGAAAATAATGGTTTATCCCGGAAGCTTCGACCCGATAACTCTGGGACATTTAGACATAATAAAGCGCGCTTCAAAGATGGCAGATAAGGTAATAGTTGCCATTATGCACAATCCTTCAAAAAAGTGCTATTTCAGCCTTGAAGAGCGTATGGAATTTATAAGAAAATCGGTTAAGGATTTAGACAACGTAGAGGTCGATTTTTCTGACGGACTTATGGTTGACTATCTTAAGAAGGTTTCAGCTACTGCAGCCATCAGAGGTCTTCGCGCTATTACCGATTTTGAGTATGAGCTGCAATGGGCGGCATTTAATCAGAATCTTGACCCTGATTTTGAAGCGGTGTTTTTAATGGCAAACAGTGAACATAGCTTTCTTAGCTCAAGCATCGTTCGTGAAATAGGCAGAATGGGCGGCGATATTAAAAAAATGGTCCCCCAAGAGATATATGAAGAAATACAAAATAAATTAAAGGATAAGGTGTAAGGAGTACAAAATGAATAACGTAATTTCTAATTTGCTTGATGAACTTGAAAAGGAGTTAACACAGTCTAAAAAGAGCGTTTTCTCGGGAAAGTCGTTGGTTGACGCTGATGCTTGTCTGGACATTTTGGACGAAATTGTAGAAAATATGCCTACCGAGTTTGAACGTGCAGTTAATATTATGAAGGAACGCCGTCAGATTCTTATTGATGCTGAAGAAGAAGCAAAACAGTGCATTGCCGCCGCACAGAAAACGGCTGAGGAAATGGTTGCTGAGCACGAGATTACCCGTAATGCTGAAATCGAGGCAAAGAAGATTATTGATATGGCTCGCCAGAATGCCAAGGAAGTTCGTCTTTCTGCAAAGAATTACGCTTTAAGCGTTTTTGATGAGCTTAAGGTTCGCATTAAAGACCTTGATGAGCAAATCGATCAGGATTTAGACGATTTCAATAAATAAGAAAAATACGAATTTTTCCGCCTGAGTACAAAACCTGCTAAAGACAAAAGTGCCGTTAGAGCTATGGGAACGTACAGGGCGGTTTTTTTATATAAAAAACACAGTAAAAATGCTATTATACCGCATAAAAGGCGGTTAAAGATGAAACGTAAGACATTTATGCCTTTTAGAAACGAAAGACATTGGGCAATAACACAGCTTCCGCCAAAGGAGAGAAAAAAGCTGATAAAGGGCAGAGCCCAATCGCCTTGCCGGCTTAATAGGCTTATTCCTGAGGTAAATTCGCAAAAGCCTGAAATCAGCCAAATCCAAGGCTCTGAAACGGGCAAAATAAAGGTAAAAATTCGGCTTATGAGATTAAAGAAAATCATAAAGCCGCAAATTGATAAAACGGAGGCAACGCTTTGGGTAACCGCCTGAGAAAAAGTGCCTTTTTCGGAAGAGGAAGAATGAAGTATAAAATTTTGTTTAGGCCGATAAAATAAGGTAAATATTATTAAGGTGCAAAGGTGAAGCGCAAATAAAGCATATCCCTCCCGCGTGCTTTTTAGCATAACCTCACCAACAGTTCCCAAAATAAAAATGGGACTTGAGGAAAAGCAGACGTTTCCTAAATATTCCTTTGCCTCATTGTTATCTCCGCAAACGCTCTCTACCATTCGGCTACCCGTGGGAAATCCGCATAAAAGGCTCATGGAAAGGGGAAAGGCGGCATCCTTCGGCAACCCCAAAAACGTGGTAACGGGACGCAATAGCTTTGCAAAAAATTCTGCTCCGCCAAGAAAATAAATTCCCTTACTTAAAATAAAAAAAGGAAGCAGTACGGGCAAAACGGAGCGGAACCATAAAATAATAGTTTCTTTTGCGCAGGAAATTGAAATTTCGGGAAAAAGAATACATATAATCAGAATAAAAATAAGTGCAACCAATATAATTCACCCGTTAAAAATATACTGTGGAGACGTTAAAAATATGAAAAAAGTAGGCTTGGCACTGGGCGGAGGAGCCGCTCACGGTGTAGCGCATCTGGGAGTAATACAGGTGTTGCAAGAGAATAATATTCCCATAGACTTTGTTTCGGGATGCTCGGCAGGAGCTATTGCCGGAGGACTGTTCTGTACGGGAAGTGATATGTATCTTGCGGGAAAGCTCTGCTCGAGCATTGATATGTCGTCATTTATTGATATAATTATTCCACGCTTAGGCTTTATTAAGGGCGACAAGGCAGAAAATCTTGTGGATATGCTTACTAAAAGCAAAAATATTGAAGAATGTTCACCGCCCTTTTCTGCCGTTGCTTGCGATATTATAACCGGCAAATGCGTTTCTATTACTTCGGGCAGGGTTTCTCGTGCCTGCCACGCAAGCTTTGCGATTCCCGGGGTATTTGAGCCGGTTGAAATCGGTGATATGCAGCTTATTGACGGTGGAGCTATGACGAGAGTTCCTGCTCAGCAGGTACGCCAGATGGGCGCCGAATACGTCATTGCCGTTGACGTTGGATATCAGGGTTGGGGGCACGAAAAAGCAACTAATTTGATGGACGTTCTTATGTACGCGTTTGAAATGTGTGATTGGCAGGTGGTTGAGGAAACGTATAAAAACAGTGATTGCGTAATAAATCCTGACCTGCGCACCATTCCGTTAACAAATCTCGAAAAATCGGAAGAATGTCTGCGTTTAGGGCGAGAAGCGGCAGAGAAAATGATAGATAAAATCAAAGCGGAAATACAAAATTAAGCTAAACGTGCAATTCAAAATCAAGGAAAAGATAAATTTCAAAAATGAAACTAAGAACGAAACTGAAGAAAAACGAAACCAAACAAAAATTAAATACGTAATCTCCAAAAAAACAAAATGCTCCGACTAAAAAATCGGAGCATTGTTTTTTTGCTTGAAGCATTTGCAAAAGCAAATACGCTTTAATTATTTTTCGTTCTTATAGATTTCTTTGAAATACTTATAGGTGTCTACCTTAAGCTCACCGCAGGCAGCTTCGTCACAAGCGATAATGCCGTCCTTGTGAAGCTGAAGTGCGCTTATGGTCCAAGCGTGGTCTACACCGCCCTCAACACAGTGACGGAGAGCGCGTGCCTTATTGTGTCCGCTGATGAGGAGAAGCACCGGCTTAGAATCGCAAACGGTACCAACACCAACAGAAAGGGCAGTTTTGGGAACCTTATCGGGATCATTATCGAAGAAACGGGAGTTAACAATGAGTGTATCCTCGGTAAGAGCGCGCACACCGGTTCTGGAGGTTAATGATGTGAAAGGCTCGTTGAATGCAATGTGGCCGTCAACGCCGCTTCCGCCAAGGAAAAGGTCAATGCCGCCGTAGGACGCAATTTTGTCTTCGTATCTCTGACATTCAGCCGCTAAATCTTCTGCCATACCGTTAAGAATGTTCACGTTTTCAGCAGGAATATCAATGTGGTTAAAGAAATTGTCGTGCATAAAGTACCAGTAGCTCTGGTCATGCTCGCGGGGAAGACCAACGTATTCGTCCATATTAAAGGTAACAACGTTTTTGAAGGTTACTTTGCCTTCTTTGTTCATCTTAATGAGGTTTCTGTAAACACCGAGGGGGGAGGAACCTGTAGGAAGGCCCAACACAAAGGGACGGTCCTCTTTGTGATTGTTGATGGCATCAGCAATATGCTGAGCAGCCCACGCACTCATAGCTTCGTAATTGTCTTTGATGATAAGTTTCATTTTTCTTTCTCCTTTTCAATCAAAATTTGGTTTATATGCTAATTATAATACTCAAAAAAAAGTTTGTAAAGAGATTTATAGCCATTTGACAAATTTTTTATCAAGCAAAGCGTTACAGTTTAATTGTATTGAAGAGTTTTTGTGTGCTAAAGAATTACGGATACTATGTTAAAACGAGATAATTAGCAAAAAACAAGTTTTACACTTTCATTAAGCCTAAGGTGTAGTCCTCGTCACCTAAAAGCCCCGGATACATAACGGAGTAGACGTGCGTTGCCAGAACGTTGGTAGAAGAAGAAATTTCGGTGCTTTTATCGTAGTTTTGTGAGTCGAGAGGGGAGATATAGTAATTATCAAGAATTGAAAGTAATGCGGTTTTTTCTTTCTTTATTGCCAAAAGCTTTAATTTAGGCGGATATTTGATTACTTCTGTTAACTTATCCTTTGTTATGTCAAGCAGGGCGCAGCAAAGAATACGGCTGATTCTTGAATAAGTGTACCGTTTGCTTTTTATGTTATGAATAAGCTCGTCAAGAGAATTTGAGCAAAGAATTTCTTTCTTTATTTTGTGCTCAAGACCTTCGCTTACGCCGCAAACGTTAGATAACTCCTCAGCCGACATTGTAATCAGCTTATATTTTATGATTGGGAAGAACTTTTCAAAGAAAACGGGAGAAATGTTAAAGGGATACATTTCCTTGTTGGTTGAGCCGACTAAAAGTTCGCTTCGGATTCTGCTTGCAGAGGCAAAGTCGGGCTCACGAAGGAGCGTAACGGGTTTAATATCGCTTTTAATCAGGTCAATAGCCTTAAGGTATTCTCTGCCGAGCATGCTGTTAGGCTGACCTTCAAAGGCAGAAAGGGAATTGCCGTAGGAGGCGCCTGAGGCAAGAGATTCTCTAAAGGTCTCGGGCTCGGAAAAATCCTGCATTAAAGTTAAATCACCGCATTCAGAGCCGAAGCAAAGATGCGTGCAACCAATAGTATCAGCCGCCAAAACACCGCCTAAAGCGAAGTATTGGGCAGATTGAAGTGCAAAAATCTGAGGTAATTCGAGGCAAGCGTCTGCTCCCGATTCAACGGCGGCTTTTGCACGGGAAAACTTGTCAAATACGGCATTTTCACCGCGCTGAACAAAGCTTCCGCTCATAATACAAACCACGTAATCGGCTCCCGTTAACTGACGAGCTTTGTTGATTTGATAAATATGTCCCTTGTGAAGAGGGTTATATTCGCAAATAATACCGCAAATTTTCATTTTTAACCTCTTAAATAACTAAAAAATTCTGTACTTATTACAAAAAGTGTGATATAATACTTATTGATGTGCCTTAGTAATACTTTCACTGGTATTATAACACATCCTAATGAAAAAGTAAAAAAATTTTTACCGGAGGTAAATTAAATGAAAGTTTTAGTTATCAACGCAGGTTCCAGCTCTCTTAAATATCAGCTTATTGATATGGAGAACGAGGCAGTTATTGCAAAGGGCGGTATTGACCGTATCGGTCTTGAAGGCTCAAAGCTTAAGCACAAGGCTAACGGTGAGGAAACCGTTATCGAAAAGGATATGCATAATCACGAAGAGGCTATTCAGCTTGTTCTTGAAACTCTTACCGATGCAAAGGTAGGCGTTATTTCTTCAATGGACGAAATCGGCGCAGTTGGACACAGAGTTGTTCACGGCGGTGATAAGTTTGCTTGCTCAGTTAAGATTACCGATGAAGTTATCGAAATGATGGAGAGCCTTATTGACCTTGCTCCCTTACATAACCCCGCAAACCTTCAGGGTATTGCCGCTTGTAAGGCAGTTATGCCCAACACTCCCATGGTAGGCGTATTTGATACTGCATTCCATCAGACAATGCCTGCAATAAGCTATATTTACGGTATTCCTTACGAAGCATACGAGGATTTCAAGGTACGCAGATACGGCTTCCACGGCTCCAGCCACAGATTTGTTTCAGCCCGTTGCGCTGAAATCTTAGGCAAGAAGCCCGAAGAGCTTAACATCGTTTCCTGCCACCTTGGTAACGGCTCAAGTATTGCGGCAGTTAAGGGCGGCAAGTGCCTTGATACCACAATGGGCTTAACTCCCATTGAAGGTCTTCCCATGGGTACCCGTTGCGGTAACATTGACCCCGCACTCATCCGCTTCCTTATGAATAAGTACAATATGACCATTGACGAGATGGATTCCTATCTTAACAAAAAGAGCGGTATGCTTGGTATTTCAGGCGTAAGCAGTGACTTCAGAGACCTCTCTGCCGCTGCTGAAGCAGGCAACAAGCGCGCACAGCTCGCTCTTGACATTTTCTGCTACAACGTTAAGAAGTTTATCGGCGCTTACGCCGCTGCTATGGGCGGAGTTGACGCTATCGTTTTCACTGCAGGTGTTGGCGAAAATGACGACGTTGTTCGTGCAGGCTCTGTAACAGGTCTTGAATTCCTCGGCGCAAAGATGAATTATGAGTTAAATAAGACCGTTCACGGCAAGGAAACTATCGTTTCAACTGACGATTCTGCAGTTAAGATCGTAGTTATCCCCACCAATGAAGAGCTTGTTATTGCTCGTGACACTGCAGAACTTGCAAATTTGTGATTGACAAAGAAGCAGAATATAGGTATAATGGTTTAGGTTTGATATGAGTTGTATTATTTCTGTAAAAGATTCCCTTTATAATGAAGGGGACAGATATGATTTTGAAGCAGACGTTTCCTTTGAGCCCGTTTCTTATATGGGTGCGGTAAGCTTCAAAAATGCAAAAGCAACGGGATTTTATTTTGCTGACGGTAAAAACGTTCGTTTTTCAGGCAAGATTGACGTTGACTGTGTTTTTGAATGTGACCGTTGCTTAAAGGAATTTGAAAAGAGCTTCACCTTTTCCTTCAGCGAAATGTTTTCTCATTCCTCTGAGGAAGAAAATCTTGTTATCAGCCGAAACGATACAGTAGATATTCAACCGCTTTTGTTTGATACGGTGCTTTCAGCCCTTCCTATTGAGCGTTTATGCACGGAAGACTGTAAGGGACTTTGCCAGCATTGCGGTATTGATAAAAATTTTTCATCTTGCTCGTGCACTGACGGTGATGAGGATAATCCCTTTGCCGTTTTGCGTGGGCTTGTGGACTAAGGAGGTGTCTTCATGGGCGCAATAGCACCTAAGCGTAAAATTTCAAGAGCAAGACGTGACTCAAGACGTGCTAACTGGAAGCTTTCTCTTCCCGGCATCGTTGAGTGTCCCCAGTGCCATGCTAAGAAATTAGCTCACAGAATGTGCAAGGCTTGCGGTTATTATGACGGTAAGCAGATCGTTGAAAAGGACGCAGAATAATTAAAAACAAAAAAACGCGTGCAGCAGCACGCGCTTTTTTTATCAAAAGCACCTTAAAAAGCATATATTGCTTTGGGGTGATTTTGTGTGGTACGGTAGGCGGGAGAAGAACGGTATTTCGGTTAATGATAACGGCAAGGAAAAAATGTATTTTATTTCCGATTGCCGAGACGTTGCAAAGTATGAAGACAGATTTTATTTTTTAACGAGGCACAGCATTTTTTGCGGTAAAGACGGTAAAATTTTGTTTGCCGAGCCGTTAGCCTCAACTGATGCCGACTTGATAAAGGTGCATGGAGAAATATACGTTTCGTCCTGCGATACGGGAACGATCTATCAATTTTCCGATTGCGCAAGGCCTATTCAAGCCGCAAAAATAGGGGAGCACGTAAGTGATTTTGCCGTCTTGGAAAATAAAATTTATTGCGTTACCTTTCACGACAATAAGCTTGTTAAGCTAAGTGATTTCAAAATAGAAAAAGAAGTGGCGTTACCGTCGACTCCTCAGAGAATTATCGTTAAAAATCGAGTGTTCGTGCTTGTTAACGACGGATTTTTCAGCAAAATTATGTCGTTTGATAGGGAGCTTAATTTTATCAGAGAAATTATTTTTCCGAGGCAAATAGGGGACATTCTTTATTTTTCGGGAAAAATCATATTCAGCGGTCTTGATTTTAACTATATTTTAACGGAAAAGCTCACTGTTTTATCAACAAAAAAAAGCACAGGAAAAATCCTGTGCTCTTGTGCAGATAGCCCTATAATCCTTGATGATAAGGTTTATTCGTTGGACTTAACGAATAATATCATATATCCTTCATAAGTACGGAATAAATTGCCGCAATGGCGTCGTCTGCGTGACGTTCCCAGTTGGTAGCAATAGTTTTTGCCTCGTTTTCGTCCTGTGCGGTAAGGATAAAATCGTTCATGGATAAATCCTTATCATAGGAACGAAGCATAACCTGATATGCGCCTGAATCAAGTTTATCAATTCGGGTATAAACTTTTGATTGAATATTAAGCAAATCAAAGTTTTCTTGTACAAAAGCGGAAAGCTCTCTGCGAACAGAGCCTCTTATTTCTGCTTTCAGATGGGCAAGAGAAATTCTGCCGTCAACGGAAATAGTGTAAAACTCACCCATAGGGTTAGTTTCTTTAATTATAAGATTTTTCTCAAGCAAATTGTTAACCGAAATTGCCGCATCAAGATAAGTGTATTCACTTGATTCTGCAAGGGCGTGGCTCATTTGCTCAATGCTCAGGGGGATTTTTGCTTCCTGAAGCAAGTATAAAACTGAAAGAGCAACTTCTGTAAAACTCATTTTATCTCCATTACTTAAAAAGCCCGCGTTAAGCAGGCTTTTGATTTTTGTTTATGCCAAAAAGGGTGCGATATCAGCCATAAATTTTTCAATTTCTGCATTGTCATCAGAGAAAATCTGAAGTTCGATAGGCTTTGAAAGGTCAAGGCTGAAGATGCCTAAAATACTCTTTGCATCAACAACGTATCTGCCTGAGCAAAGGTCAATGTCAAAAGAATATTTATTGATTACGTTTACAAAGTTTTTAATCTGTTGAGATTCGCTCAAATTAACTAAAATAGATTTCATATTTTCACCTCATAAATTTTTATTACACTTTAAGTATATCACAGAGCAGTAAAAAATTCAACTAAAATGTGACAATGGCAAATTAAAAGTAAATATATTCGCCGTCATTGGATTTTTGGGAAGCTTTCTTGCCGTTAACGGTTACAACAAAAGTTTTAGCGTCATCGGCCTTAAGCTTGATGCCCGCAAGCTCGTTTTCGCCTGCGAAGTCAACCGAAAGGGTAAGAACGTCGTTTTCCTTCTTCCAGGAAGCAAAAATATCACCGAATTTAGAAGGAATGATGCCCTTTGCGTAATCCAGAAGCGCCGTGTGGGGAGCAACGGTAAAGGTTTTAAAGCCGGGCTTTTCGGGCATTACACCGAGCATATAAGCAGTAAGAATGTGTGCAACTGCGGTGTCGGGATGTGAGCGGTCGCCCCAAGCCTCGCCCTTGCTGTCCTTAAAGGGAGGATACGTCATACATTCCCAAGTGGTTGCAGGACCGCGCCAATCGTTAAGCGCCTTAACCCAGTTTGCAGGGTGAATGTGAAGCGATGCAAAGTCAAAGTTAGGATTGTATAAGGGGTCGAAAGCAACAAACTCTGCGCCTTCGTGAACGTAACGGTAGCCGGGCTGAATGAGAGTGCTGATCGCTTCAACGTCAAAATCGTACATATAAGCGCCACGAATCATTAAGGTTGTGGTTTTGCCGTGGCCGGGAGTGCGGTTAAGGAGCGCTTCAAGGGCAGCGGCAGCGTGATTGCGGTCATCAAAATATGCAAGGGAAAGTGCCATAGCGTTAGACATTTCGCAGAAGTCTCTGTTTGTCAGGCTCTTTGTTAAATAGCCTTCGGGGCTTGTAAAGTTTTCTCTTATAGCCTTGCGCACGGTTTCCTTGCGCATTGAAAATTCTTTTGCATCGTCTTCTAAGCCAAGCTCTTTAGCAATATATGCCGCTTCACCAAAAGCCTCTGAAATAATAAGGTTATTGTAGGTGAATTTGCCCATATCGTTTAAGGTATGGTCCCAAAGTCCCTTACTTGTTGCGTAACGCTGATTGAATAAGCCGTCACTTTCAACAAAACGCCATAAGTAGTCTACGTCTGCCTTAATGGTGGGGTAGAGCTCACGGCAGAAATCTTTATCGCCTGTGAAGAGAAGATAGTCCGCAAGTGTGGGAACAATCCAGGCGGAGAAAATGTCGGATTCGTAGTAGCCGTAGTCCTTTTCTTCGGGCTTTTGAGTGTTTTCAGGATAGCAGGTGCCCCATACGAAGCCCTCGCTCGTCTGATGGAAAGCAAACATACGCAAGGTTTCGGGCATAGGCGTGAAGTTGCGGAAAGCGTAATAAATGTTTCTGCCTGCCCAGTCAAGATCACCTATCCAGGGAAGACGGTCACGCTTTGCGCCGTCGGAAACGAAGGGCTTGGAGCGTGTAAACTCGTAAGCGTCAAGGTTTTTGGAGAAATCGTCTTTCCAGATTACGCCCTCATCGTTTGATACGGTAAGGTTTTTAGCAACTGCAAACTTTTCGGTGGTCTGACAGAAGCCGAAAGAACCAACGGGGTAAGTATCATTAGTAAATTCGAGAACGTTATTGCCGTCAATAGAAAGAGTAATTACGTTGCCCTTTGCGGAAGCCGTAAAGTGATAGAACTTATTATCAATGACCTCAAAATCAAGCTTTTTGGTGGTAAGCACGAAATAAGTGTTGTTCTTGCGTACAAAGGCTTGAACGGTACCGTCCAGGTTAACGAAAATTACATAACCTGAGGTAATGTCCGTTGCGCGAAGTAAAACACCAATACCTGAGCACATCTGAGGATTGCGGGAAATTGCACCGTCAAACTCCATAACGTAGTCGGTAAGAGAAACACCGTCTTTATAATAACCTGCGTCGTTACCCTTTGCCAAGGTGCGAAGAAGCAAGGTGGAATTAAGGTTGTCCCACGCGTGGGAATTGTTTATGGTAGCAATCTGACAAGTCCAGCAGGAAGCGTACCAAAGCTTTGTAAGGTCGGGATTGGAGCATTCAAAGCCGCCGTCATAAGCAGAATCGTCAGAAGTATAATAAATATAGGCGTATTCAATTTCAACGCTTGTGCCGGGAGTTTCAAGCTTAATCATAAGCCAGCGCTCCTGACCTTGAACTAAGGGAGAAATATATTCACCTTCGCGGGAAATTGTAAAGAGATTAAATCTGTTAGGGTCACCGGGAAGAACGGGAAGCTCAACACCGAGATACTTACAGCAACCGCGGCGGAAATCACCGTTCTCGCCGTAGGTTTCGTCCATAATATAATCATACCAGTCAGCATAGGCCAAACGGATAACGGGCTTTTCACCGGTATAGGATTTAATTTTGAATACGGGATAACCGCCAACGGAGGATTCACCTAAATCAAGAATAAGCTTAGGGGCGGTATCTGATGAATAGGTTAAGGTGGTAGTGCCTGATGCGCCTAAAATGTTTTCTGCGCCCGTAACGTCACCAAAGGTGTGCTTAACCAGAGTAGGATAACAAACTTTGTTCTTAGGGCAAAGGATATGTTTGCTGAAATCTGATAAATTCATAAAAGCTCTCCTGAAATGTAATTATTTAATACACTAATTATATCAAATCATACGGTTAATAGCAAGGATATTTTTAATAAATAACTTCAAAATTCCTTGCTCTTGACAAATGGATTTTATAAGAGTATAATACTACATATAGTAATTTATTTTGTATTTCGGAGGCATAATATGCCCGATAGGCCAATAGGCTTTTTCGATTCCGGTGTTGGCGGACTTACTGTTTTGTATTCTGCAGTTAAGCAAATGCCGGAGGAAAATTTCATATACTTTGGTGATTCGCAAAACGCGCCTTACGGCACCAAGGATGCTGACAAGGTCTTTGAGCTAACAAGCTCGGCAGTTGAAAAGCTTGTTTTGCAAGGCGCAAAAGCCGTTGTTATTGCGTGCAACACCGCAACGAGCATTGCGGTTGACCGATTGAGAGAAACAGTTGCCGTTCCCATAATCAGTATGGAGCCTGCAGTCAAGCCTGCCCTTGAGCAAACGGACGGAAAAGTGTTGCTTTTAGCAACAAGCGTAACGCTTTCATCTAAACGCGTTTGTGCTTTGATAAAAAAGCTTGATAAAAATTCGCGAGTTATCAAGGTGCCTTGCCCCGATTTAGCCGCCAAAATAGAGGCTTCCGTTTTCGGCGAGGAAGACGTTTTGCCGTATCTTGAAAGCGTCTTGGCGGAGTATAAAGACGTGGGCGCAACTGCCGTGGTTCTTGGATGCACCCATTATCCCTTGGTTAAGGATAAAATTAAGGCCTGCCTGGGCGAAAGCGTGCTTGTGTTCGACGGTATTGACGGCACAGTTCAGCATTTGAAGGACGTTTTAATTCAAAACAACGTTAAGCGTGACGAAAAACAAAAAGGAACAGTTTTAATAAGTTCCTCAAAAGACGATAAAAAAACAAATGAGCTTTTTGATAGGCTTATAAGCGGAGGTATTTTATGAAATGTATGTATTGCGGATGTCTTGACAGCAGAGTGCTTGATTCCCGTCCAACCGAGGAGGGAACGGTAATTCGTCGCAGAAGAGAATGTCCTGATTGCGGTAAACGCTTTACTACGTACGAAAAAATAGAATCTTCACCCGTTATGGTAGTTAAGAAGGACGGCAGCCGTCAGCTGTTCGAAATTGACAAGGTTCGCAGAGGTATCGTAAAGGCTTGCGAAAAATGTAAGGTTTCCGTTGAACAGATCGAGCACGTTGTAAACGAAATCGACCGTCAGGTGCACAACTCAATGGAACACGAAATCAGCTCCATTGAAATCGGCGAAATGATTATGGATAAGCTCGTTCAACTTGACCAGGTAGCCTACGTTCGTTTTGCTTCCGTGTACCGCGAATTTAAGGATATCGATTCCTTTATGAAGGAATTAAGCTCACTCCTTAAACAAAGCGAAAAACAATAAATTCTAAGATGCTCTGAAAAGGGCATCTTTTTTTGTAAAAAAATATATTAAAGTACGGTTTATTGGACAATAGTGCTGATATAATTAAAGAAAAAAGGAGGGGTAAATTATGAAAAAAGTGGAACTTGAGCAAAAAGATTTGGAAGAAAAACAATTTTATAAAATCTTGTTCTTTATGATTGCAGAAGGCGGAGCTATGGGCGAACCTGGCGCTATAAATTTTATTACAGATGATGGAACTTTATATCATTTGAATTATGTCTTTGGCGGTTTTAATATTCAGGATGTTATTAAAGCATTTCCAATGATTGCAGAATGTGAATTTGGGTTGTTTGGTTTTGACAGTAAGGTGCCAAAGGATTGGAATTATGTTAATCTTGGCATGGGCAATCATTTGATTGTTAAAACAAAGGTGTTTCTTGCATTTAGCAAGCTGATAACCAAGTATAAATCGCCTGGAGAAATCTATCAAAATTGGGTAAAACACGCAAAAAGAGTTATAAAAAATAATATAAAAGAGGTAACTAAAAATGATGATTTGTCCTGAAACTTTTTATGAAATGAAATTAAAAGGTAAAACCACAGCAGAAATTACGACTGTTATTCGTGGGTTAAAACAAGAAATCGGCAGATTGAAAAACATTGTGGAGCACCCAGAATACAAATGCACAATGTGCCCGTCCGAAGACGTAAGAATTTCCTGCTCACGTGATTATTTAGAGCGCGCAAAACAGGCTTTAGTAGAAGCTGGTGGGGAATATGTTCCGTCTGCTGCCGAAAAGAAAGTAATGGAGTTTGATGCTAATATTCCAAACATTCGTAAGGTGGTATTTTCTATCGGTGGATATTCTTGCGGCTATGAAACAAGAACTTATACTGTTGTTGGAGATACTGTCCGCATAGATATTGAACATTCCCTTGATCTTAAACCATCCAATCTTGACGAATGCGAAATTGAGGATATGGATAAAGAATGTTTCCTTGAAACACTTAAATACCTGCACATTGGCGAATGGCGTAACCACTATAATTTAAAGCGTTATGGTTATGAGATTTTGGATGGTACACAGTGGGATCTGGAAATTCACTTTAACAATGGCAAAAAAACGGTAAAAATCTATGGTGATAATGCCTACCCCTATAATTTTAACCGCGCTTTAGAGTTATTTGAGGTTGAAGGAAAGTATTAGGAAATATTTGAATATTCAAAAAGTTTGTGTTATAATATAACGTTGTAACGCGTTATACATAGATAAACCAACCGTGATGATTTCACGGTTTTCTTTTTTGGCGTGTAGCAGAAAAAATCTTCAGCGCATAAATTGATATAGGAAATTATTTCCTAACACAATTTAAGGGGGATTTTATGAATAGATATCAGTGTTCTTCAGGCGGTATTATTTCCGATATTGGAATGAATGGAAATTCTTGCCGACTTGATAATAGAGAAGCGTGCGGCTGCAGTACAGCAAACAGAAGCTGTTCCTGCGAAAGACCGTCTTGCATGCCAACACCCATTTGTCCACCAACGCCCGTTTGTCCACCAACGCCCGTTTGCCCCACAACAACGGTAACAGTAGGTGAAACGGTAACGGGCGCTCCGGGAACAGATGCGTTTGTATTCAATAGTGGAACGCCAACAAACGTGGTGCTTGATTTTGTAATTCCTGCCGGTGCAACGGGTCCCACGGGACCAAGAGGAGCAGTAGGCCCTCAGGGAATGCAGGGCGTTCCGGGAATTCAAGGTCCACAAGGCTTACAAGGTGTAGCGGGTGCAACCGGTCCACAAGGCTTACAAGGTGTAGCGGGTGCAACCGGTCCACAAGGCTTACAAGGCGTAGCAGGCGCAACCGGTCCAACCGGACCACAAGGCTTGCAGGGGGTAGCAGGTGCAACCGGTCCAACAGGTCCACAAGGCTTACAAGGTGTAGCAGGTGCAACCGGCCCCACGGGACCACAAGGTTTGCAGGGTATTCAGGGTGAAGTTGGTCCAACGGGACCACAAGGCTTACAAGGTGTAGCAGGCGCAACCGGCCCCACCGGACCACAGGGCTTGCAGGGTGTAGCAGGCGCAACCGGTCCAACAGGTCCACAAGGCTTACAAGGCATTCAGGGTGAAGT
>JAFVVO010000027.1 GCA_017502165.1 Clostridia bacterium | reverse complement strand
TTCATCAATATTGTTGTTGGCAATTTCCTTTATTTTTTCAGGGGAAATAGAGGACTGCTCAACGGGTTTGCCGGACAGCGCGTCGGTCATATCACCAAGGTAAGCGTTCAAAAATTCGTTCATAAAATTACTTTTGAATAATTTTTCGGTGCTTTCTGCGCTGAATCCCATCTGCTCAAAGGAAGATGCGATATCTTCGTTCTGAAGAATCATTGAAGAAATGTCAATATCCTGTATCATTTGAGTAAGATTTGTGGGAGTGAACATTGTGGAAACTGAGCCTACCAATGCCGTTGCGATTAGGGCAATAACAAGCACAAAGCTCAGAATTGTGGCAAAAAAGCCGGTAATAAAATTAATAAAACCTTTCATGATGTTCTCCTTTGTTAAAAGTATATTCATATTTTATCACAGTTAATAGCGAAAGTCAATGAACGAGCAAAAAATTCTTGCTCAAACAGATAATAAAATGTATAATGGTAGTGAGGTGAAATTATGAAAATTGTTATTCTTGACGCTGATACCGTAACAAGCGGAGATATCTCCTTTGACTGTCTTGAAGAGTTCGGCACAGTTACCGTATACGGCTTAACTGCAAACGAAGAGGTGCCTGAGCGCATTAAGGACGCGGATATTGCCCTTTGCAATAAGACCCGTCTTACCCGTGAAAATATGTGCAATGCGGAAAAACTGAAGTACATCGGCTTATTTGCAACAGGCTTTAATAATATTGATATTGAATATGCTCGCGAAAAAGGAATTGCGGTTTGCAACGTGCCCGGATATTCTACCGAAGCCGTTGCGCAGCACACATTTGCATTTATTCTCGCCATTTTAGACAGAGTAGGCGAATATAACGAAACCGTAAAGCAGGGAGACTGGATAAAGAGCAGAACTTTTTCGTATTTTCCGCTTCCTATCGGTGAGCTTTCAGGTAAAACCATAGGTATCGTGGGATACGGCTCTATCGGCAGACGTGTTGGCGATATTGCCAAGGCCTTTAATATGAAGGTGCTTGTGCATAACCGCAGAAGCGTTAATGATCCTACAGTTGAGCAGGTTTCTTTTGACGAGCTTTTAAGCAGAGCGGATATTGTTACGTTGCATTGCCCCTTAAATGCCGATTCGGAAAATATTATGAATGACGAAAGCTTTGCAAAAATGAAGGACGGAGCAATTTTTGTTAATACTGCCCGAGGCGGAATGGTAGATGAAAATGCGCTTCGCCGTGCGCTTGAAAATGGCAAGCTTTTAGGCGCTGGAGTGGACGTGCTTCGCAATGAACCAATGGATGCAGATTGTCCCTTATTTAATGCCCCAAATTGCTTTATAACGCCTCATATTGCGTGGGCAGGCCTTGAAACCCGCCAAAGACTGATGAAAATCGTCTGCAAAAACATTGAAATGTTTATTAAGGGCGAAACCGTCAATAACGTGTGCGGGAATTAAGCGTTTGATTCAACCGCTTACAGATAGTAAAAGAATAAAAACCTCGATGAATTTCATCGAGGTTTTTTGTTTGGAAATATAGTTATCAGGAAGTATAGTTATCAAAGTAGCCCTGAACTAAAACAACGGGAGTACCCTTGTCACCGGAGCCGCTTGTAAGGTCACAAAGCGAGCCAATAAGGTCGGTAAGCTGACGGGGGGTAGTTCCTTGGGAAGCCATATTACCTACAAGGTTATCCTGTTTGGATTTAATGCTTTCGGAAATTGCTTTCTTAAGTTCTTCACCGGAAAGATTCTTATAATCGTTATCAGCAAGATATTTAAGCTTTAATTCGTTGGGGGTACCGATTAAGCCGTCTGTAAACGCAGGGGAAACAACCGGGTCGGCAAGCTCCCAAATTTTGCCCTTGGGATCCTTGAATGCACCGTCACCGTAAACCATAACCTCAACGTGCTTGCCGGTTGCGTCCAAAATACGTTTCTGAATGTCAAGAACAAGCTCCTTACATTCTCTGGGGAAAAGCTTAATGCTGTCTTCAGTGGATTTGTTTGAGCCTAAAAGACCATAGGTTTCGTTGCAGCCGCTACCGTTAACTGACTGATTAAGAATATCGTCAAGACCGCAAACGATTTTAGCGCCTGACGCCTTTAAGATGCGTTTTGTTCTTGCACGGGTATGGATATCGCAGGTAAGCACGCAGTTAGCGTAGTCAAGAATTGCTTTTGCCTGGTTAGCAAAAATGATTTCAACCTCTGCTCCGCTCTGACGAACGATATCAGCATAATAGTCAACGTAATCAATTCCTGTAAACTCGTGCTTGTTAACACCAAAAAGCTCGCGGTACTTTTCAAGAGAAAGCACGTCGGAATAGGGGTTAACACCTGCCGCGTCAATTTTGTCGAGTGAAACTAATTCGTTACCAACCTCATCAGAGGGGTAGCTTAACATAAGCACAACTTTTTTTGCGCCCTTAGCAATACCACGAAGGCAAATTGCAAAGCGGTTGCGTGAAAGAATAGGGAATATAACGCCTACTGTTCCGCCGCCTAATTTGTTGCGAACGTCAGTTGCGATGTCGTTAACAGAAGCATAGTTGCCTTGTGCACGTGCAACGATGGATTCGGTTAAGGAAATAACGTCACGGTCGTGCAGTTCGAAGCCTTCGCAAGCGGCAGCTTCAAGAACGCTGTCAGAAACGATTTTTGCAAGGTCATCACCCTGGCGGATAATGGGGCAACGAATACCTCTGGATACGGTGCCTACTTTTCTCTCGTATTGGGACATAAAATTGTACCTCTTTTCATTAAGAAAAATTAGCTTGAACAGCCCAAAAACTGTCCTAACAAAATAACGGAATTATTATATACTATTTTGCCAAAATTTACAACAAGAAATTCTATTTGTTTCAAAAAAATTTACAGTTAACAATTTTAATGTAAAAGCAAAAAAAGAATGTGCAAAAAAGCACATTCTTTAATGATTATGTTTCTTCGTTAAGCGCCGCATTTATTTTTTGCAGACAGCTTTTGCACATTGTTTTTCCGTTATAGGTTATAGTGTCCTCTAAACCGTTACAGAAGATGCATGCAGGCTCATATTTTTTTAAAATTATCTGGTCATCGTCACTTACGAAAATTTCAACCGCATCATCAACTTTTAAGTCGAAGGTACGCCGCAATTCCTTAGGTATAACAATTCTGCCAAGATTATCAACGTTTCGAACAATGCCCGTTGCCTTTTTCATAAAATTCACTTCCTTATAATTTTTTGTATATTTTACAGTATTTTACAAAAAATGTCAAGTTTTTCTTTTTAGCCAAACCATTGTAACTTGAACCGGTTAAAAAATGCAAA
Organism: Clostridia bacterium; assembly: GCA_017502165.1. Taxonomy (GTDB): domain Bacteria; phylum Bacillota; class Clostridia; order Christensenellales; family QALW01; genus UMGS1322. The sequence goes on along the minus strand of JAFVVO010000027.1, from coordinate 11,872 downwards.
ATTTCCGTTTTTACTGTGTCAAAGCCCTTGACAATATTTCCTATATTGCCTGCGGTCTTTTCCTTGTTAAAACAAAAATTTGATCATTTTTAAATCTCCGACCTAAAACGGCTCAATTTCGAGCAGATTTGGGTGCGGAGGATGCAATAAGGCAAAGCCTTGTTTCGACATCAACATAGTCATTATAAAGACGACAAGCATAAATATGCCTAAATTCAACCGTTTTAGGCTGATTCAAGTTACAATGATTTGGCTAGGCAAAAAAACAGCGCCTTAAAAGGCGCCGTCTTTGTTTAACTATTATTAAGCCATTTTGTTTACTGCAGTAGCAAGCTGTGATTTCTTGTGTGCAACAGCATTCTTATGAAGAATACCTTTGGCACCAGCTTTATCAACAACAGCAGTAATCTGAGGTAACATTGCTGCAGCAGCAGCCTTATCACCGGATTCAACAACTGCATAGAATTTCTTAAGGCTTGTTTTCATAGCGGACTTAACGCTACGGTTACGAAGCTGTTTCTTAGCAGTAACTTTAACTCTCTTCTTTGCTGATTTAATATTTGCCATGGATTTTCCCTCCCAACGTGAAGATTCTCTTATTAACGTGCATATTCTATCACAAACTGCAAAAATTGGCAAGGAATTTTTTTAAATTTAATCAAATGAATAAAAAAATCTTTCAAGAACATAATTCTAAATGTAAATATCGAGAAAAATGAGGCAAAAAAAATGATATTCAGGACTGATTTGGCAAAGGAAGCAAGGGAAATTGATGAAAATATAAAGGGCGTTACCGGCAAGGATTTTACGTTTGAAGGTGTTAGCGGCACGGAAATCGTCATTTCCGATTCCGTTGCGGCGGAAAAATTAGGCAAGAAAAAGGGCAGATACGTTTCCTTTGAAACGGAAGCAGTATTGAACAGAAATGTTGAGGAATATCTTTCCGTAAGCAAAGCGATAGGCCAAGAAATCAAAAAAATGTTATCGGATATACCAAAAAACAAAACGGTGCTTGTAGTGGGGCTTGGAAACGAAAAAATGACGGCGGATTCCATTGGCCCTAAAACCGTTAAAGGAGTTTTCGTTACAAGACATATTTTTGAGTTTTTGCCACGTGAAGCAGATGAAAGAATGAAAAACGTTTCGGCAATTTCACCCGGAGTATTGGGCGTAACGGGGCTTGAAAGCGCAGATATAGTTTCGGGAATTTGTAAAAATGCCGATATCGGCGCAATTATCGTAGTTGACGCTTTGGCGGCGCGAAGAAGTGAAAGAATGTTCTCAACCTTTCAACTTACCGATACGGGTATTGAACCTGGAGCGGGGGTAGGTAACAAGCGAAAGGGAATAAACAAAGAAACTCTCGGTATTCCCGTTCTTGCCATAGGAGTGCCAACGGTAGTGTACGCATCTTCTTTGATTTATGATGCCGCAGTTGAAATACTTTCGCTTGCAACGGGAAAGGACGAAAGGCTCGTTGAAAATGCTGCCAAAAAGATAGCAACAAAGGAGGATATGGTAGTTACGCCAAAGGAAATTGACGTAACGGTTTCTGACAGCGCAAAAATAATTTCCGACGGCATAAATTTAGCGTTGCATCAGCTATCACTTGATGAAATAAGCGCATATATGTTCTAAATGCATTAAAACGGGCATATCCTTTAGTCAGATAGGGGGAAAGGGTATGCAAAATTGGACGTGCAGTATTTTATCGATGGTGCTGTTATGCGTTTCAACCTTTTCGTCATTGGCGCAAAAGGAAGATAACTCTGTAATAAACAGCATTTTTAGTAGTTTTATGGGCTTTTTTATGGGTGTACAAGCGCAGGAGATCGATAAAGAGATAATAGTCGATTTGTCGATAGAAGAGCTAACTGATGAAATGAAGATCGAAATTGAAGGAATCAAGGCGGAAATCCTTTTAGAAGAAAGTAAAAAACCCCAGGAGGAAACAAAAAAGCCAACGGTGATTTTATATCATACCCACACCGACGAAGCATATTTGAAAGGAGAGCAGGACTACGTTGAAACCAGCACGGGCAGAACTAAAAATCACAAGTTCAGCGTAGTGGGAGTTGGGGAAACCTTTTCTCAAGCGCTTCAGGATAAAGGCTTTACGGTTGTTCACGATAAAACAGACAACGTTTCGGCAGGCTTTAATAAGGCGTATCAAACAAGCTACGAGACCATAAAACAGTATATCGGAAAAGCGGAGGTGTTCGTAGATATGCACCGCGACGCTTACTACGGTCAAACGCCCAACGTAGTTACATATAACGGCCAAGAGTATGCCAGACTCTGCTTTGTTGTTGCAAACGGTGAAAATTATTCTCAAAAGCCTAACTGGCAACAAAATTATAAGCTTGCACAAAAGCTTACCAATAAGCTGAATGAAATCTGCCCCGGAATTACGAGAGATATTATTTTCAAAAATGCCAGGTATAATCAGCACGTTTCCGAAAAATGTCTTTTAATAGAAATGGGCAACGAGGAAAATACCATTGAACAGGTTAAAAGAACTGCTGAACTCGTGGCTATGGCTTTTGAAGAGGTATTTTGAAATATCTTATTGAAAAATTCAAAAAATAATGGTATAATATTTTTAATAAGATTAACGGAGGAAATACAATGACAGAACAAGAAAAGTTTCAGTATTGGTTGAATCAAGAAAATCTTGATAAAGAGGTTTACGAGCAGCTTTTAAGCATCAAAGACGATGAAAATGAGATTTTCGAAAGCTTTTATAAAGATTTGGAGTTTGGTACTGCAGGTCTTCGTGGCATTTTAGGCGCAGGCACCAACAGAATGAATATCTACACCGTTGGCAAGGCAACGCAGGGCTTTGCAAATTACTTAAAAGAGAATTTTGAGTCACCCAGAGTAGCCATTGCGTACGATTCAAGAATAAATTCCGAGCTTTTTGCCTGGGTAAGCGCTCGCATTATGGCTAAATGTGGTGTTAAGGTTTATATTTATAATGAGCTTATGCCAACGCCTATGCTTTCGTTTGCAGTGCGTCATTACGGCTGTGAAGGCGGTATCGTTATTACTGCAAGCCATAACCCCGCAAAATATAACGGCTACAAGGTTTACGGTCCCGACGGCTGTCAGGCAGGTCCCGAAATGGCTGACGCTATTTTGGAAAAAATAAACAAAACCGACATTTTCTCTGTGGAAATGGCAGATAAAGACGACAAAAATATTGAAATTATTCCCGATAGCGTTATTGATGCGTTTATCGACACCATTTTTGCAAAGCGCGTTTACGCTGATAAGGATGCGGTTAAGAAGCTTAACGTGGTTTATACGCCTCTTAACGGCACCGGCAGAATGCCATGCCTTAAGGTTATGAATAAAATGGGAATGGAAAACATTATTGTTGTTCCTGAGCAGGAAATGCCCGACGGTAACTTCCCGACCTGCCCTTATCCCAATCCTGAAATAAGAGAAGCGTTGGAAAAGGGTATTCAGCTTGCAACAAAGGTTAAGGGCGATATTTTGATTGCTACCGATCCCGATGCCGACCGAGTAGGTGTAGCAGTTAACCATAATGGTGAGCAGGTGTTGATTTCGGGCAACGAAATGGGCGTTTTAATGCTTGATTACATTTGCCGCACCCGCACACAAAACGGCACTATGCCAAAGAATCCCGTTGCGGTTAAAACCATCGTTACCACCGCCATGGTTGATCAGATTACAAACAATTACAACGTAAAGCTCGAAAGCGTGCTTACGGGCTTTAAGTTTATCGGCGGAGTTATCGCTTCCCTTGAAGAGCAAAATAGGGTAGAAGACTATATTTTAGGCTTTGAGGAGAGCTACGGCTACCTTTTAGGCGAGCATGTTCGCGATAAGGATGCAGTAAGCGCAGTAATGCTTATTTGCGATATGACCGCCTACTATAAGGCACAGGGCAAAACCTTAATTGACGTGCTTAACGAATTATTCGATAAATACGGATATTTCCAAAACAAGACCGTTTCCTATGCCTTTGAAGGCGCTTCAGGTATGGAAAAAATGGCGTCTATTATGGAAAAGTTAAGAAGCAATCCTCCTAAAGAGGTTGCAGGAGCAAAGATTATAGAAATAAGCGACTACAAGCTTTCCGTTACCAAGAACGAAAACGGTGAAACACCTATTTTGTTGCCTAAATCAAACGTTCTTTCCTATAAGCTTGACGACGGCTGTCAGTTTATTGCCCGTCCCTCAGGCACAGAGCCCAAGCTTAAAATTTATATCTTTGCAAAGGCAGAAAGCACCGAAAAAGCGGTTGCCCGCGTTGCTGAGCTTAAAGCAGATTTAGATAAAATTGTTGAATAAGGGTGCGAATCTTTTTTGCCCCAAAACAAAAGAGCAGAATTTACAGAGGTATTACTGAATTGAATAATTCATATTTGTTTTTAATTATTTTTTTGATTATTTTAATTATTGTACACCGAAGAAATTCGTTTGTAGTTACACAAAAAGCTATTAAAAGAAGAAAAACGGAGGAAACAATACAAATGGTTGAACTTGCAAAAAGATTCATTGGAAAGGATTGCCTTATTTATACTTTTGATGGCTCTCATCAATTTTCCGGAATTATTAAAGAAGTTATCGATAACGCAGTTTTAATTGAAAAAGACGGCATATCAGAAGCGATCAATCTTGATTTTGTGGTTCGTATAAGAGAATATCCCCTTAACAAGAATGGCAAAAAGAAATCTGTAATATTAGATTAATTACGGAAAATAAAAAGACTAACGAGATTTTCGTTAGTCTTTTTTAGTATCTGAATTTTATTTAAGATTTTCGGGGTTAAGACCTTTAAGTGAATCAAGAACGAAAACGCCGTCCTTGCGGATTAAAACGTCGTCAAACCAGATTTCGCCTCCGCCGTATTCGGGAGTTTGAATTAAAACAAGATCCCAATGAACTGCTGAATGGTTGCCGTTGGGGGCATCGTCATAGCAGGATCCGGGAGTAAAGTGGATGCTTCCTGCGATTTTTTCGTCAAAGAGAGTATCCATCATAGCGTTATTGATATAGGGGTTAACGCCGATAGCAAACTCACCAACGTATCTTGCACCTTCGTCCGTGTCAAGAAGTGCGTTGATTCTTTCCGTATCGTTAGCGGTGGCGGAAACAATTTTGCCGTCCTTAAATTCAAAGCAAATCTTTTCGTAGGTAAAGCCGTCTTCAACTGAAGCGGTATTGTAGGTGATTTTACCGTTTACGCTGTTTTTAACGGGAGCGGTGTAAATTTCACCGTCGGGAATGTTGCAGAAGCCGTCACACTTAATTGCGGGAATATCTTTAATTGAGAAGGTAAGATCCGTATCCTTTGCAACAAGACGAACTTTGTCGGTCTTGTTCATAAGCTCAACCAGGGGATCCATAGCTTCAGACATTTTCTTATAATCAAGGTTGCAAACGTTAAAGTAGAAATCCTCAAAGGCTTCCGTTGACATTTTTGCAAGCTGACTCATACCAAAGTTGGGATAACGAAGAATAACCCACTTGGTTTTTGCAACGCGAATAGCACCGTGTACGGGCTCCCAGTAAATCTTGCTGTAGTTTTCCATATTTTTCTGGGGAACGTCGCTCATTTCAAAGCTGTTTTCAGGTCCGCGAACACCGATATAAGCCTGCATTTGACCCATTAAAGCGGCGTCGTTTTCAGCACGTACCTTTAACTGCTCTTCGGTAGCGTTTAATAAAAGTGAACGGTTAAGTCTGTTAGAGCGAACCCAGAGGTAAGGGTTACCGCCTGCCTCGTTTACTGCTTTAACAAGCTCGGCACCGAATTCCTCGTCTGCACCGATAAGCTCGATAAGGCAGTTTTCACCTTTTTGAAGTCTGCAGGAATAATTTACAAGCTTTCGTGCTAAAATTTTAATTCTCTCGTCAACCATAGTTTTTCTCCTTAATGTAATAATTCCTTAAGAACGTTAAGGGCGGTCTGCGTATATTCCTTGGGAATACAGCAGGTAATCTTCGTTTCACTTGTGGTAATAAGTAAAACGGGAACCTGAGCGTTAGATAATGCGGCAAAAACGTCACCTGAAACACCTGCGTGGTGCGCCATACCGCTACCTTCTACGGTTACCTTGGCAATATCGTCAAGCACTTCCACCGTAGCACCGTTTGAAACGCCTAAGATAATCTTATATGCTTTATCAGCCAAAGGCTTTGAAACTGAAATAGAAAGGGTATAAACGTTATTTACGGGAATAGGCTGGCTGATAATGTCAAGCATAATATCAGCATCTTTAATAGCCTTAAAAATGTTGTTGATTGTAGCAGGTGACTTAATATTGCTAATAGATATTATGGCATCACTTTCAGAAGAATATGCACCGGTAATAATCTGTTGCTGAGTTAAAAGACTGCTCATATCGTAAAGACCGCAGGGGAGTGAACAGATAAACTCGGTAGCGCGAAGTGCGCCTAAAGCAAAAATGTTTCTTGAGTAAGCCACGTGGCGAAGCTCAACAACCTCGTCGGGACCTGCAAAGATAACGCTGTGCTCACCGGTAATTGAGCCGCCGCGCAGAGCGTGAAGACCTAATTCGCGCTTGCCGCGGGGGTTTCTGTTTTCGTGACGGTCATAAACGTACTCGAGGTCGCCGCCTGCCGCCTTATTAACTGCGTCGGCAAGCATCATAGCCGTACCTGAAGGAGCGTCAACCTTTGCGTTGTGGTGGCGCTCTTCAATTTCAATATCGAAATTGGAAGACAAAATAGTGGTGGCGGTTGTTGACAGTTGCTTTAACAGATTGATGCCCAAGGAATAGTTGGATGAACACATAATCGGAATGTTTTCCGAGGCATATTCAATAGAGCTGATGTCGTTTGCGTTGTAGCCCGTTGAAGCCAAAACAATGGGCATATTTTTCTGCTGAGCAAAACGAAGAATCTTAGGAAGCGCGTCGGGACGGGAAAAGTCTACAACAACGTCAGCCTCTTCTGTGCACTTTGTAAGCTCGCTATAAACGGGGAATGGGAAATCTTCGGCAGCAGGTGCCATTTTATCGCAGCCTGCAACAATGGTGAAATTGGGGTTTTGCTCAACCAAATTCATTATAACACGGCCCATTTTACCCATACAACCCGAAAGAATAATCTTAATCATTGTATTTCCTCCGAAAAATTAGAATTTGATACCGAAATTTCTCATTTCTGACTTTAAGTATTCTAAATTCTTTTCACTCATATCGCAAAGGGGCAGGCGAAGGTTACATTCACCGAAGCCCATAAGTGATGCGGCGGTTTTAGCAGGAATGGGGTTAACCTCGCAGAACAATGCCTTAATTAAGGGATAAAGTTTTAACTGCATTTCCATTGCCTTTTGGGTATTGCCTTCAAAGAAGTCAACGCACATTTGGTGTACTTCCTTAGGAAGAAGGTTAGATGCTACGGAGATAACACCTTTGCCGCCTACGGAAAGCAGGGGAACTGCAAGAGCATCGTCACCGGAGAAGATGTCAATCTTATTGCCGACTCTTCTGCACATATCAACCATCTGGTCCATATTTCCGCTTGCTTCCTTGATACCTACGAGGTTATCGATCTCAGCAAGCTTCTCTAACATTTCGGCAGTAATATTTACGCCTGTTCTTCCGGGAACACTGTAGCAAATTACAGGTAAAGGAGTTGCGGCGCAAACGGCTTCAAAATGCTTAATTAAGCCTGCGGGAGTGCATTTATTGTAATAGGGTGTAACAACCAAGAGGGCGTCTGCTCCCGCTTCGTAAGCGGTAATTGAGTTGCTTACTGCAATATGTGTTGCGTTTGAACCCGTTCCAACGATAACGGGAACTCTTTTGTTAACTCTTTCAACGGCAAACTTGATAGTTTCGCTACGTTCCTGATAAGTCATAGTAGCAGGTTCACCGGTAGTACCGCAAACTACCAAAGCGTCAATTCCGCTTTCAATTTGAAAGTCAAGAAGACGGCCGAATGCTTCATAATCTACGCCATCCTTTGTAAAAGGAGTAACAAGTGCGGTGGCGCAACCGCTAAAAACGTGTTTCTTTTCCATAATAATCACTTCTCAATAAATCCTTGGGCTACGAGCAGCTCAGCCATTAAAACGGCACCGCCTGCTGCACCGCGCAATGTGTTGTGGGACATACAAACAAACTTAAGGTCGTATTGCTTATCTTCGCGAAGACGGCCGATAGAAATCGCCATACCGCCTTCAAGGTCACGGCAGAAGCGAATCTGAGGCTGATTGTCCTCGGTAAAGTAGTTAAGGAACTGCTTGGGTGCACTGGGAAGATTGAAAATCTGAGGGTCACCCTTGTAGTTTTTCCAAATTTCAATAATTTCGTCAATGGAGGGCTTCTTTTCAAAGCTTACGAAAACTGCAGCGGTGTGGCCGTTTGTTACGGGAACACGAATGCACTGAGTGGTAATGTTGGGAGCAGTTGCGTTAACGATAACGCCGTTTTCTACCTTACCCCAAATCTTTAAGGGCTCGTTTTCGCTCTTTTCTTCTTCGCCGCCGATATAGGGGATAATGTTATCTACCATTTCGGGCCAACGGTCAAAGGTTTTACCTGCACCGCTGATTGCCTGATAAGTGCAGGCAAGAGCTTTGGTGATACCGAATTTTGAAAGAGGGAAAAGTGCGGGAACGTAGCTTTGAAGTGAGCAGTTTGATTTTACTGCAATAAAGCCGCGCTTTGTACCAAGACGCTTTTTCTGAGCGGTAATAACCTCGGAATGCTCGGGGTTAAGCTCGGGAATAATCATAGGAACGTCAGGCGTTGAGCGGTGTGCGCTGTTGTTTGAAATAACTGCAACCTCAAGCTTTGCATATTTTTCTTCAAGAGCGCGGATTTCTGCTTTGGGCATATCTACCGCACAGAACACCATCTGTACCATTGATGCAATCTTTTCTGCATCTTCTGTAGCATCAAGCACAGTCATATTGCCGATGAACTCAGGAATGGGAGTATCCATAACCCAACGCGAGCCTACGGCTTCATAGTATGTTTTACCTGCTGAACGTGAGCTTGCCGCAAGGGTTACCACGTTAAACCAAGGATGGTCTGCAAGTAAAGTAATAAAGCGCTGACCTACCATACCGGTAGCACCGATAATACCAACATTAATCTTTTCCATAGAAGTACCTCACTATATTATATAAAGTTACGATTATAATATCACATATTCGTTTTTGTGTAAAGCAAATATGTAAAAAAATGACACGATTTTTAGTGGAAAATTCTACTGTTTAAGGCGTTTTGGGTTGCAAAATACGACAAAAAATGTTATAATTCATTTGTTGTTGAAAATACGGACGCTTTTTCTGTTTTCGGCAGCTAAATCAAGAAAAAAGGAAAATCAGCTTTGTCAGTAACCTTTTGCGCTCTCAGCAGCGGCAGTAAGGGGAATTGCTACCTTGTTGCCGGGAATAAAACTAAAATATTGGTTGATGCGGGAATTTCTGCAAAAGCCATTTGTGACGATTTAATAAATTTGGGCGTCAGTCCTGAAGAAATTGACGGAATTATCGTTACACATGAGCATTCCGACCACATTAACGGCATAAAAACCTTTTCTAAAAAGTTCTCCGTTCCTGTTTATGCCAATGAGAAAACAATGGGGGAAATAGTAAGAAAATTCAAGGATATAGAACAAAAAAACATCCGAGTTTTTAATAACGGAGAAAGCTTCTACATTGGTGACCTTGATATTTCACCCTTCAAAACACCGCACGACAGCGTCTCTTCCTGCGGATTTTCTATTTTTAACGGAAACTGCAAGGTGACCGTTGCAACAGATTTAGGACATATGACGCGCGGCGTTTTGGAAGCCTGCAAGCAGAGCGATATTTTAGTGCTTGAAGCCAATCACGATTTGGAAATGCTTATGAACGGCCCATATTCTCCTTTCTTAAAGCAGCGTGTTCAGGGACCTAACGGGCATCTTTCAAACGATTTGTGCGGTAAAACCGTTGCATACTTATTAGATTACGGACTGAAACAGGTCATTTTAGCACATTTAAGTGAAGATAATAACACTCCTGAGATTGCTTATCAAACTGTGTGTCAACATCTTGCCTCCCGTGGCGCACAAGACAAAAAGGACGTTAATATTGACATAGCGCTCCAAAGTAAGTGTGGGAAATGCTACAGAATTGTCTGAAAATACCGCGAAAAATAGCAAATAAAATACAAAAATGGAAAAAAATGTCACAAAAGTATTGACTTTGTGACATTTATCTGTTTATAATGAAATTAAGGAATCTGCTTTTCAGCAGATTTTTTTTTATTAATTTTCAGGCGTTTAAGGAGGAGAAAAATTATGGAAGAACATTGCGAAATCGCCGAAAAGATTTTATTGAATTTGCACGAGATTGAAAAGTACGTTCACGAGCTTGACAAGCAGTTTGAAAGAACGGTGCTGTCCTGCGGACCTTCGGGATACGTGGGGTGCTCGCACGAATGCAGGGGAATTGGGCAAAGACGGCGAAGCGGTTTTATGGAGGATATTGCGGCTTATTTGAATGAGTTAGGGCGAAAAAAGGATAAGATGATACTGTTTATCAAGCCGGTGGTAGAGGCGTTTGAGAGGTTAAAGGGAACGCGGAGCGGCCACGTAATATTTTACAGAATCGGTAAGGGAATGAGCGTTCAGCAGTACGGTGAAAAATTCGGATATTCCAGAAGACATTCAAGGAGATTATACATAAAGGCAATGAATGATTTTTACAACACGTTGCTTGAATATAACGGGCAGGAAATAATAGACAAATACAAATAAACGTATTAACTTTTGTTTTGTTAATGCGTTTTTTTTATTCACAAATTTTATGAAAAAGGTATTTTTAATTGATTTTATAAGGCAAAAATGGTATAATAAACAAGTAGTTATTACGAATGTACTAAAAAACGGAGTAAAAAAGTGGTTAACGGTAATCTTAAAGGTATAAAAGAGCATTTGCGCAAACGCATTGAAGCTCTTGACGGATTAAAAACAGATGCTTCAAAATTTCTCCCTCTTGAGCTTGCTCAGGAGATGGGAGAAATTACAAGTGCGCTTGGCAAGGAGCTTTGCATTTATATTGCAAGAAACGGTGAAATCCTGTATGTGGATTTAGGTGAAGATGACAGAGCAAGCCTTAAAGGAATCAGTCTGCGCAGAAGCAGCAGCAGGCTTTCGGGCATCAGATGTATTCACACTCATCCCGGAGGAAACGGGCATCTTTCGAGTGTTGATATTGAAAGCTTGAAGAAGCTTAGGTTTGACGCAATGTGCGCTATCGGTGTTGATGATTCGGGAACAACTAATGCTTCCGTTGCAATTTTATCCGATAACGACCAAGGATATAATTATTATACTGCTCCAAGCGTTAATAAAATTCCTCAGGACTTTCTTATGAACGAGATTTTTGATGCTGATAAAACCATCAAGCACGAAACGATCGTTGAGCAGGAAACGGAAAAGGAAAGAGTAATGCTTATCGGAACGGATGCTTCTTCAGTTGAAGAGCTTGAGCGTCTGACCGATACTGCAGGCGGTGAAACCGTATATAAAGCCATTCAAAAGGGCGCAAAGGGAATTATCGGTAAAGGTAAAATTTCCGAGCTTGCACTGGTTGTCCAAAGCAAAAATATTGAGCTTGCGGTTTATGACGATGAGCTTACCGGAAGCGGCAATTATACAGGCCCAGCACCAACGCATCAGCCTGAGAAACGGCAGCCAGTACGGCGGCACGCTCTTCCTCTGTGGGCGTCATGGGGTACTCCACGAAATCCCAGCCCAGAGCCATGCCCGCCGAACGGGCAAAGGAACGACCGTCGTACTCCTTATCCTCCACGCCGGTGGAGGACTGGAAAACGGGTGCCAGAATCATAGGCTTTTTGGCCTGCTGCAGGGC
>JAFVVO010000026.1 GCA_017502165.1 Clostridia bacterium | reverse complement strand
TTTAACGGGAGTCCCCAGGAGTTTTCTGCATACTTAGAAAACAAGGCTTATAAAACTATTGCTAATGAAGGAGAAAACCCATAATTATTTATTTCTTAAAATATCTTTTTTGTGGCCCATATACATAAAAATACCACCTTCACCGAAGGTGGTATTTTTATCTTCAACAGGATTTGAACATCAAGGAGGTATTTTACTGTCTGTTTTTTCTCTTAAACAATTCACGTACAATTAAAATGGAAATCCAATATGTAAAAATCACTTTTGCATCTTTATCTTGACTTTTTTATCATTTTAAGCCATAATATAAGTGGGTTAATATGTAAATATATTTATATATATTATTCTATTATAAAATCGAACGGAGAGATTGATTATGGATATTAAAAAAATACTTTCCTACGTGGACCACACTCTTTTAGCTCAAGGAGCCACTTGGGACGAAATCAAGGCTATTTTAGACGACGGAATTAAGTATTCCTGCGCATCCTGCTGTATTCCCGCTTCCTACGTTAAGCAAGCGGCAGAATACGCCAACGGACGAGTTGCAATTTGCACCGTTATAGGCTTTCCCAACGGCTATTCCACAACCGCCACCAAATGCTTTGAAACTGAAGACGCGGTAAATAACGGCGCAGATGAAATTGATATGGTTATCAATATCGGTTGGCTTAAGGACAAGAAGTATGACCTTTTAGAAGATGAAATCAGAGCAATCAAGGCTTCCTGCAAGGGCAAGATTTTGAAGGTAATAATTGAAACTTGCTTGCTTACTGACGACGAGAAAGCAAAAATGTGCCAAATCGTTGCAAAAGCAGGGGCAGATTTTATAAAGACCTCTACGGGATTTTCCACCGCGGGCGCAACCAAGCACGACGTTCAGATTTTTGCCGATAACGTTCCTGCAGGGCTTAAAATTAAAGCGGCCGGCGGCATTTCTTCCTTGGAAGACGCTCAGGACTTTATAAATATAGGCGCAACGCGACTTGGCACCAGCAGAATAGTAAAAATAGTTAAATCTATGGAAAAGGGTGAAGACAATGGCAAACAAGACTCCTCATATTGATTTGAAAGATACTAATCTCGGTTTTGGTAAAACCGTGCTTATGCCGGGCGATCCCCTGCGAGCAAAATATATTGCCGAAAACTTTTTAACAGATGCCGTTTTAGTTAACGGTGTCCGCGGAGTTAACGGCTACACTGGCTACTATAAGGGAGTAAAGGTATCCGTTATGGCAAGCGGAATGGGTATGCCGTCAATTGGCATTTACTCCTACGAGCTTTATAAATTCTTCGGCGTGCAGAACATTATCCGCGTAGGCTCTGCAGGCGCCATCAATGAAAAGGCGAAGGTGCGTGACATCGTTATCGGAATGGGAGCTTGCACAAACTCCAATTTCCCCTCACAGTACAATATGAACGGAACAATCGCACCTATCTGCGATTTCGATATGCTTTTAACCGCCAAAAAGATTTCCGACGAAAAGAATTTAAGCGTGCATATCGGAAATATTTATTCTTCCGACACCTTCTATGACGATTCATTCCCCTCAGCTTCTTGGGGTAAAATGGGTTGTCTTGCAGTTGAAATGGAGGCGGCGGCGCTTTATTGCACGGCTATGCGTCTTGGAATGCGCGCAATGGCCATTTGCACTATTTCCGATATTCTCTATCCGCCCTTTACTGCTTTAGACGCAAAGGACAGAGAGCAAACCTTCACACAGATGATGGAGCTTGCCCTTGACTGTGCGGTAGAATACGAAAAATTACCTGAGCTTTCACCAAAGGAATAATATGAAAAGAGTATTTTTAATAGTTTTAGATAGCTTTGGAATAGGCCAAATGCCCGATAGCGCCAAATATGGCGACGCAGGCACAAATACCCTTGCTTCGATTTCAAAATCATCTGAATTTGAAATAAATAACCTGAAAAATCTTGGACTTTTCAATATTGACGGTGTTACATGCTGTGATAAAAATGAAACGCCCATTGCCGCCTTTGGTCGTCTTAAGGAGCTTTCCGACGGTAAGGACACAACTACTGGACATTGGGAAATTGCAGGCATTGTTTCGAAAAAGCCCTTTCCCACGTATCCCGACGGCTTTCCCGATAGCGTAATAAAAGAATTTGAACAAAAAACAGGCAGGAAAGTTATCTGTAATAAGCCATATTCAGGCACCAAGGTTATAGAGGATTACGGTGACGAACACGTTAAAACGGGCGCGCTGATCGTTTATACCTCGGCTGACAGCGTATTTCAGATTGCGGCGCATGAGGACGTAGTTCCTCTTGAAGAATTATATTCCTATTGCCGCATAGCGCGAGAAATGCTTGTTGGCGAGCACGGAGTAGGCAGAGTTATTGCGCGTCCCTTCACAACTGTTGACGGCGCCTTTAAGCGTACCTCTCACCGCCACGATTTTTCTTTAGAGCCGCCACGCAACACTATGCTTGATGAAATCAAGGCGCAGGGGCTTGACACAATAGCCGTAGGCAAAATTTTCGATATTTTTGCAGGCTGCGGCATTACCGAGCACGTTTACACCTCAAACAATGCCGACGGTATGGCAAAAACTCTTGAATATGCAAAGCGCGATTTTCACGGAATCTGCTTTACGAATCTTGTGGATTTCGATATGCTCTACGGCCACCGCAGAGACGTTGACGGCTATGCTAAGGCATTAACCGAGTTTGACGCTTGGCTTAACGAATTTTTACCCTTATTAAAGGAAGAGGATTTACTTTTAATAACTGCCGACCACGGTTGCGATCCCGGATACGCGCTCAGCACCGACCACACAAGAGAATACGTGCCCTTGATAATTTACGGTCAATCCGTTAAAAACGTAAATCTCGGCACTATTGACGGCTTCGGAACAATCGGCAAAACAATCTGCGAATATCTTTCGGTTGAAAATCAGCTTGAAGGAAGCAGTATATTATCGGAGTTAATAAAATGAGCGATAAAGAATTAGTTAAAATAGCATTTTCAGCTATGGAAAAGGCTTATGCGCCTTATTCAGGCTACACGGTAGGCGCGGCACTTCTTACAGCAAATAATACCGTTTATACGGGCTGTAACGTGGAAAACGCCGCCTACGGACCTACTAACTGCGCCGAAAGAACGGCATTTTTCAAGGCAATAAGCGAAGGGGAGAGAGCCTTTCAAAAAATAGCGGTTGTTGGCGGTAAAAACTGCAACGTTACCGAAATGTTTATGCCCTGCGGAGTTTGCCGTCAGGTTATGGCAGAATTTTGTGACGGTGACTTTGAAATAATCGTCGCAAAAAGCGAAGATGATTTCAAAACCTTCACACTTAAAGAGCTTCTGCCCTTTGGATTTTCAAAAAATAACGTAAAGGATTAAAATAAATGAATCAGTATCATATTGGACTTTCCCAAGAGAACAGCGCAAAATATGCAATCATTCCCGGTGACCCCGGCAGAGTAGAAAAGATTGCGGCGTATCTTGATGATGCAAAGCAGGTAGGCTGCAATAGGGAATACAATTCCTATTTAGGCTATCTTAACGGAGAAAAGGTGCTTGTTGTTTCAACGGGTATTGGCGGCCCTTCCTGTGCAATTTGCGTTGAAGAGCTTGCAAAAATCGGTGTTGACACCTTTATCCGCGTTGGCACCTGCGGCGGAATGCAGCCCGAGGTTGCCCCGGGTGACGTGGTTATTGCAACGGGCGCTATCCGTCAGGACGGAACAAGCAGAGAATATCTGCCCATCGAGTTTCCTGCCGTTGCTGATTTCAGGGTAACCACTGCTTTAGTTAATGCCGCTGAGAAATTAGGCTATTCCAACCACGTAGGCGTTGTTCAGGCAAAGGACAGCTTTTACGGTCAGCATTCGCCCGAAAGTATGCCTATTGCCCCTGAATTGCTCTATAAATGGGAAGCCTGGAAGCGCGGAGGCTGTCTTGCCTCTGAAATGGAGGGCGCAGCTCTGTTTATAGTAAGCGCCGCCAGAAAACTCCGTTCAGGCGCCGTATTCCATTGCGTGTGGAATCAAGAGGTTTCTAAATCCGCAATGCCCAAGGACCGTAAGGAAGACACCTCCTGCGCCATAAAAACCGCAATAGAAGCGTTGCGCATATTAATTAAGCAGGATAAAGAATAATTATGTTTGAAGCAGTACTTGAAAATATAAAAAAATACGATACTATAATCCTACACCGCCATAGCCGTCCCGACGGCGACGCTATGGGCAGTCAAATCGGAATGAAGCACATTATTTTAGAAAATTTCCCCAATAAAACCGTTTATACGGTGGGGGATTCAACAAAATATCTGTCCTTTATGCCCGACTCTGTTATGGACGAAATTCCCGACGAAGCGTTTAACGGTTCCCTTGCAATTTTGCTTGATTTTGCCGCGCCCGATTTAGCAAGTGATAATCGGTACACCTTAGCAGAGAAAACCGTCAGAATAGACCACCACATTTACTGTCAGACCTTTACCGATATTGAAGTTGTTGACAGTACCTTTGAAAGCTGTTGCGGAATGGTAACGGCATTTGCGGTTGAAAATAACTTGAAGATCAACGCTATCGCAGGTGAAGCCTTATATACGGGTATGCTTACCGATTCATGCCGTTTCCGCTATGATAGCACCAATTCACGCACCTTTAAGCTTGCGTCAGCGTTGATTGACACGGGCTTTGATAAAAATGAGCTTTACCGCAACCTTTATTCCGACACCTTTGAAAGCAAACAGCTTAAGGCAAAATTTACGCTTAAAATAAAGTTTACCCCCAAGCGAGTTGCCTATATTTACACCACACGCGAGGAAATGCTCACCCTTGGAGCTGACGAATTTTCCGTCTCTCGCGGTATGGTCTCCACTATGACCGATATTAAAGGCGTTGACGTTTGGGTAAACTTTACCGAAACCGAAAACGGCGTCTTGTGCGAATTACGTTCAAGCCGTTACAACATCAATCCCATTGCCGTAAAATACGGCGGTGGCGGACATCAAAAGGCAAGCGGTGCCTGCGTGCCCGATAGGGAAACCGCTATGAAAATGTTAGAGGACCTTAACGAGCTCGTTTCAAATTGAGCTTTTAAGAAACACAAGGAGAAAACCAATGAATTTAGCCGTAAAAAAGAAAATACTTGATAAAATAAAAGAATACGACAAAATTTTTCTTTTCCGTCACGTTCGCAACGACGGTGACTGTGTAGGCGCTACAAAGGGCTTTAAGCGCATTTTACAGCTTTCTTTCCCCAATAAGAAGATTTACCTTATTGACACCGAAACTGCGGAATATCTGCGGTTTTTAGGCCCTGAGGATGCGCCCGTAGAAGACAAGGAATATTCCGACGCTTTAGGCATCGTTATTGATACCGCAAGTGAGGCAAGAATTTCAAATAAAAATTATAAGCTTTGCAAGGAAGTTATTAAAATCGACCATCATATTCCCCTTGAAAACTACGGTGATATTATTTGGGTAGAGGAAGAGCGTTCCTCCGCCTGCGAAATGATAGCCGATTTTTACGATACCTTTAAGGACGAGCTTAAAATTGATACTGAAGCCGCAACGTACATTTATACGGGAATGGTAACAGATTCGGGACGCTTTAAGTATGAGGGCGTAACGGGTGAAACTATGCGCAAAGCGGCGCTTATTCTCGATTGCGGAGTTGATACCGAAAAGCTTTACGCAAACCTTTATCTTGAAGCCTTCGGATACTTAAAATTCAAGGCGGAAATCTACCGCAGAATGCAAATTACCGAAAACGGAGTTGCGTACATATTCATTGACAAGGAAATGCAGGAGCAATTCAATTTAACCTTGGAGCAAGCAAGCGCCTGCGTAGGAACCTTAGATTCCATTCGCGATGCTATTGCCTGGATGGTATTTATCGAAAACGGTGACGAAGAAAACTCTATCCGCGTTCGTTTGCGTTCACGCTTCGTGCACATTAACCCCATTGCCGAAAAATACCGTGGTGGAGGCCACGCCTGCGCAAGCGGTGCTACGGTGTACGGCTGGGAAGAGGCAGAACAGCTTCTTAAAGATGCCGACGCTCACGTAAAAGAGTATAAAGAAACACACGAGGGCTGGTTATGAGAATACTTATCACAAATGACGACAGTATTTCGTCAAATCAGTTATTACCGCTTATAAGGTTTTGCAAAACTTTAGGTGAAGTAACCGTAGCGGTGCCTAAATACGAGCAAAGCGCAAAAAGCCACAGTATAGAATTGCATAAGCCCTTTTCTGTGGAAGAGCAGACCTTAGACGGTGACGTTAAAGCGTATGTCATCGGCTCGTCTCCTGCAGACTGCGTTCGTCTTATGGTTTTAGGCTTCGGTGAAAAATATGACCTTGTTATTTCGGGAATAAACCTCGGCTTCAATATGGGAACAGATATGCTTTATTCCGGCACCGTTGCCGCCGTTCGCGAAGCAGGAATATTAGGCATTCCTGCCATAGCCTTATCTACAAACCCCGAGAATAATGAAGCAGTAAACGAATTAAAGCAGGTTTTTGATTATATCAAAGAGAATAAGCTATTAGAAATTCACACTTTATATAATATAAATATTCCGCCCGAGCCTAAGGGCATAAAAATCACCCGTCAGGGCGGACCCTATTACTCTGATAACTTCGTTCCCGAAGGCAAAGAGCTTTACCGTGCAAGCGGAATTTGCGTCTACAAAAAAACTGACGATTTAACCATTGACAGTAATGCAGTTATGGAAAACTATATTTCTATTCTGCCAATCACAATCAATATGACCGCCAAGGACGTTTTTGAAAAGCTGCAATAAAAGAAAGCTCAATCGAAAGATTGGGCTTTTATATACGTTAAAACAAAAAAGAGAGTTCAACGAACTCTCTTTTTATATTACTAATTAAAAATTAGTTTTCATGTTTCTTGCGAACTACAACAACTGCAGCAGCTACAGCAGCAACTAAAGCAACAACTGATAAGGTCATAGCGGTATCACCGGTTTCGGTTGAACCAGACTGGTTATTATTGTTATTGTTGTT
>JAFVVO010000025.1 GCA_017502165.1 Clostridia bacterium | reverse complement strand
TATAGAAGTGGTTTTATATATTGAAAAACAGAATGGTGTGTGGAACGTTACGGGGATAAAACCCATTATTTAGCGTAAACCCAGGAACAAATAGCATTCGTGGACGGTTATCTTTTATCTACATAACCCAAACTACATATGATGTTTTTGAAATTAAATCTGAATCGACAAAGGAAGATGTTGATCAAACACAAAGAAAATAAATGAGAGGGATTGTATGAAACGAAAATTATGCATAGTAATTGCGAGTATTGTGGCAACAATTTTTTGCTTATGTTCTTGTAATCAGAAAAACATATATATTAATACCGAAAAAAGCTTTTATTCAAATTTCGAAGTTAAAGACGGTAAAGTATATATATATTGTAGCCTTATGATTGATAATTTTACAGAGAGCGAAAGGAAAATTTCACTTACTGCTTCTTTTAAAAATGATGCAAGAATCGGCTTGTTAAAGGAATCTGTAATAGAAGGATATTCTATCGATACAAAAACAAATGTATTCTATTTAAGAAAAGGTGAGAATCGCTTGGAAGTAGTTTTTGTTGGGGAATATGCAGGAACTAATCAAAAGTATGATAGACTACTGCCCGATATACAAATAGCAGAAGTAAAATAAGCAAATGGTGACGAATATTAGGTTAGATTCTCGCATAGCGAAGCTTACAGTAAAATTGAATGTCTTTCATATTAGAATAAAAACGGAGATACCTATGACACAAAAGATATTAAATTTTGTATTTGACGTGTTATTAAAAGGAGACGAAAAATGAACTCAGACAATATACCAATAGAGATAATAGATGCTTTAAATAGATGGTTATCAAAGAATATTGTTTTTTGGGTCGTGCTCTTTGTGCTTTCTCTGAGTTTGGGGATTTTGTGTATCGTTTATCTTGTGCGGGACGTAAAGAAATTCAATGCAAACAAAATATATTATAAATTCGCACAAACAGGCTCGGATATTTTATTGTTCGTAAGCGTGGCAATAGCAACTATAATGCTGTTTTATATTTCAATAGTTACGCCTATTAAAACGTATCAAAGTATTTATGACTTGCAGAACAAAGCGTTTGTAGTGTACGAAGGAACTTTTTATTGCGAAAATACTAAATCGGGGAGCTTTATAACTTTACCAGATAAAACTAAAATAACTTTAGGAGAACAATTACCCGGAACGTCTAAAATATTTAATGATAGGTTTTATGCAAAAGGAAAAATTCTTTATTGTGAAAAATCAAGAATTGGATATTGTTACGAAGGCGGAGACCCCGTTTTAGAAGAATAACATTTTGTTAGTTTTCTACAGATGATGGTGGAATAGTTTTATTGCTACCAGAATAACCCAAACTACACAATTCACAACAAAAGAACGGTCCGTTTTTCTGACCGTTCTTTTCATTGTCGCTCTGCTCGTTTTTCTTCCCCCGGTAGAACCGGGGATTTATTTCCACGTCTGAAGACGCCAAATAAAAACACACTTTCAAAAAGAATGAAAGTGTGTTTTTTGGTTTTAATAAATTATTAAACCGTATAATGTTTTTGAAGGAGAAAGTTCTTATTTACTCCTAAAATAAAATCCTGCAGGAAAACATCGTTGCATCGTTAATTACGCCCTTGGCTAAAATACCGTTTTCGTCCTTTTGATAAAAAACCTCAACCGTATCTCCCTCAAGCAGCTCCTTATGGAAATCTATCTGCATTTGCCTGATATTCATTTTCTCTGCCGAATTGATGGCTTCAAGCACGAAATCGGCATAATGGGCATTATTAACGTGGTTGTTTGAATCAAGATGGCATCGGAGCATTTTTATTTTTTTGCCCTTGCCAAAGGGAATAAAATCCTCTACCCGCAGGAGCTTTTCTTCATAATTCTGTTTGCTGTAAAACTCGTCGATTTTATAATAAACGTTATCTGCTTTAGCAAGCCTGCGTGTGTTGCTGTCAATTACCGCCCACTGTGAAGAGCCTTTTATCAAGACTTCTCCCGATTCGCTTAAAATAAGGTATTCTCTTTCAAAATCAAGGCGTCTCGGTTTTTTAGGCCAGGTTTGAACCGTTACAATTTGGTCTTTTGCGGGATTCTTTATAATATCAAATTTAGTCTTAAGAATCACCCACAAAAGATTTTTTGCAAGCATTTCTTCAAAGCCTATGCCCAGCTTTTCCGCATGATTTTTAGCCGCAGAGGCAAATAATTCCAATATTATCCTTGGAGCAAGATTGCCGAAGCAATCAAAGTCCGAGGCTTTCAACAGGTGCTTTTCTGAAAACACCGAATAATTTTCCGTCATTTCTCCTAATTTTCCTTTACCACAGGCACAACAACAAGGTTGTCTTCATCAGGAAGAGAAAAAGAATCGTCCTTTGTCGTTACGGCAATTTTTCTGTTAGCTTTGGTAAGGAAATCCGCAAGGTTCTGCAAAACGTCAAACCCAAACTTGCCGTTTTTATAGTGCATAGGAATAACTATTTTAGGCTGAACAAGCTCAATAAGCTCTAATGCCTTTTCTATATCAATAGTATAAGTTCCGCCAATGGGAATCATCAGACAAAAGCAGTTTTTAATTCTGTCTATCTGATTTTGGGGTAAAATATGCCCTAAATCGCCTAAATGCACGTATTCGCGGTTTTCGCAGGCAATAATATGAACTATGTTCTCGCCTCTGTCTGCACCCTTGTTTTCATCGTGATAGGTTTGCATCATAGTAATATCAAAGGGATTCTGCACCCCCGAAACCTTGCGTTTTACGCCCGAAACGGCTGCGTGGTCAAAATGGTCGTGACTGCAGAGCACCATATCCGCAAAGGTGCTTACGTCTTTATACCCCGGTACGTCTTTGAAAGGGTCTATAACTAAATTATATCCGTTCTGCTCAAGCTTAAAGCAAGAATGACCGAAATAAGTAATATTCATATTTTCTCCTTTTCTAAAAAGAATGCTATCTATCAAAATACCGCAAGGATTAGCCTGCGGTATTTTTGTTTATTTCTTTTGTTACTGAAGAACTGCCTTAATTCTGCGAACGCCTGCAGAAGAGCTTTCTTCCTTCTGAATTTTGAACTTGCCAAGCTCGCCTGTTCTTGAAGCGTGAGGTCCGCCACAGATTTCCTTGGAATATTCACCCATGGTGTAAACCTTAACCACGGAATCGTACTTGCTTTCAAACAAGCCGATAGCGCCTGATGCCTTTGCTTCTTCAAGAGGCATCTGCTCGCAAATAATTTCAACGTCAGCCTCAATGGCTTCGTTAACGAGCTTTTCAACCTCGTCAAGCTCCTCTCTTGTTACCTTTCTGCCGAAGGTAAAGTCAAAACGAAGACGCTCGCTGGTAATGTTACTGCCCTTCTGTGCAACGTCAGGATCGTTAAGGACCTTACGAAGCGCTGAATGCATTAAGTGAGTTGCCGTGTGAAGACGTGCCGTTTCCTCGGTCTGCTCGGCAAGTCCGCCCTTAAAGCGCTGTTCAGAGCCCTGAGAGGACTTCTTCTGATGCTCCTTAAAGCATTCCTCGAAGCCTGCCATATCAACACTGTATCCCTGCTCTGCCGCCATTTCCTTGGTAATCTCGGGCGGGAAGCCAAAGGTATCGTAAAGGTGGAAGGCGGTTACGCCGTCAACAACGGTTTCTCCCTTATTTTTAAGGTTATTTGCAACCTTTTCGAACTCCTTAAGGCCCTGCTTCAAGGTGCGCATAAAGCGTTCCTCTTCAAGACGAAGCTGTTCAACGATAAATGCCTCGTGCTCCTTAAGCTCAGGATAAACCTCCTGATACTGCAAAATATAAACCTTTGCAATTTCGATAATTGAATTTGCAGGCATTTCAATGCCGTTAGCAAAGCGAATTGCACGGCGGATAAGTCTGCGAAGCACGTAGCCCTGGTCAACGTTACTGGGGGTTACTGCCTTGGGGTCGCCTAAAATAAAGGTTGCGGTTCTGATATGGTCGGCAATAACGCGGAAAGCCTTTGTAATCTTTTCACTGTCACCGTAATTTTTGCCTGAAAGCTCGGCAATTTTAGCAAGCGAAGCAGTAAAGAGGTCTGTTTCATAAACAGATTTTACTCCCTGAAGAACACCAATAGTTCTTTCAAGGCCCATACCCGTATCAACGTTTTTCTTTGCTAATGCAGTCAAGGTGCCGTCGGCATTTCTGTTATACTGCATAAAAACGTCGTTCCAGATTTCAAGATATTTACCGCAGTCACAAGCAGGAGAGCAAGTGTCACAGCAAGCAGGCTTGCCGGTATCGATAAACATTTCCGTATCAGGTCCGCAGGGGCCTTGGTTACCTGCCCACCACCAGTTGTTTTCCTTGGGAAGATAGAAGATATGATCCTCCTTAACGCCCTGAGCCATCCAATAGGAAGCGGCTTCAGTATCCCTGGGGCTGTCCTGGTCACCTGCAAAAACGGTAAAGTAAAGCTTTTCGGGGTCAAGGCCTAACCACTTAGGATCGGTTAAAAATTCCCACGACCAAGCAATTGCTTCCTTCTTGAAATAATCGCCTAAGGACCAGTTACCGAGCATCTCAAAGAATGTAAGGTGAGAAGCGTCACCAACCTCGTCAATATCGCCTGTTCTAACGCACTTCTGAACGTCGGTAAGACGGGTTCCTGCAGGATGAGGCTGGCCTAAAAGATAAGGCACCAACGGATGCATACCTGCGGTTGTGAAAAGTACGCTGGGGTCGTTTTCGGGAATAAGCGATGCGCCCTGAATTACAGCGTGCTCCTTAGATGCAAAAAACTTTAAGAATTTACTTCTGAGTTCATCTGATTTTATCATATTTTTTCTCCAATATTTTATTTCAAAGTACTAAAGTATATTATATAAAAACCTATTGAATATGTCAATCGGTTGTTTATCTGCAAAGGCCTCTGAGCATAGCAATTTCCGCCTTATATCCCTCTAATTCGTTGGGAGTTTCCAAAAAGAACGGCTTATCCTTAAGGGCAGGATGGTTAACTATTCTCTCAAAGGCTTCAACACCAATAAAGCCTGAGCCGATTTTCTGATGTCTGTCCTTATGGGAAGAATAGGGATTCATAGTGTCGTTAATATGAATGGCTTTAAGACGGTCAAGACCGATAATTTTATCAAATTCTTCAAGCACGCCGTCTAAATTGTTTACTATATCGTATCCTGCATCAAAAACGTGGCAGGTATCAATACAAACGCCCATTTTTCCGCTTAACTCAACGTTATCAATTATTCTGCGAAGCTCTTCAAAGCGAGAGCCTACCTCACTGCCCTTGCCTGACATAGTTTCAAGCAAAACGTCAGTTGTGGTGTCCTTAGTTATAACGCTGTTAAGAAGCTGACAAATAAGCTCAATGCCCACGTCAATACCTTGTCCCACATGGCTTCCGGGGTGGAAATTATACATCTGCCCGGGAGTGTATTCCAGCCGTGCAAGGTCGTCTTTCATTACCATAAACGCAAACTCCCTCGTTGCCTCGTTTGCCGAGCAGGGATTAAGCGTATAAGGCGCGTGGGCTAAAATTCTGCCGAAGCCGTTTTCCTTTGCATACTGATTAAATGCGTCCGTATCGTTTTTATCAATAGGCTTTGCGCTTCCGCCACGGGGGTTGCGGGTAAAAAACTGAAAGGTGTTTGCCCCGATGCTCGTTGCGGTTTTGCCCATATCAAGATATCCCTTTGAGGAAGAAAGATGCGCGCCGATAGTTAACATTTTATCACTCCAAAATTAAGTAAAATTCAATGCAGACGGGTTGCCTGATTATCAGAAAGTCACAGCAAACCGCCTGCATTTATTATATCATTTTGCGCTCCCCGGCGCAATGCTTTTTTATTTTGTTTTTGATTCTGCCAACAAGAAGAATCACTATCGGCATAGCAAAGAGCAAAATAAGATTCAGTGGAATAAACACCTTTTCCGAAAGAGTTTCAAGCTCGAAGTTCGTTCTGCCCATCATAGGCACCAAGCAAGCGCAAAGGGCAAAATACGGTATCAGCAATTCCCTTGTGTTTCCCTTTTTCGTAACCAGCCCCATCAGCTTTAATATTGCGGAGGAAATAAAGCAAGTCATAACGAAATCCGAAACTATCCACAAGGTTATTACAAAGGCTTCGATGTGTTGCAAAAACTCCCCTATTGAAATCTGTTTAACCACCGCAAAGAAAGGATAAGGAAGCTTTTCGATAACCGTCGGTCCGATTGTGCCGATTACCGCCAAAAGCAGCCAAACAAGGCACAGAGAAACGCCGATAGTTCCCCACACCGCATATTTTTTGAATTTTTCCTTTTGCTCAATTTCGTCAACGAAAAACAAGGTGAAGGTAACGTAGCCCATGCTTGCTAAATTAAAAAGCGCCACGTGGGCAATGCTTAAGGGATTGTTTACGGGAAACAGTGCCCGCAGGTCGATTTTGGCGCTTAAAAGCCCTAAAAGCGCCACCGTTACAATTAAAATTACGGGCAAAAAAAGCTCGTTCATTCTTGCCACGGTAACGATACCGCTATTGAGCACGTAAACGCATATTGCAAGGAAAATAAATACAAAAACGCCCATATCAATTTCGGTATAAATGGTGCTTGCAACTCTCTGAGCGTAATATCTTATCTGGACAGAGGAAAGCAATATCCCCCACAGAATATATATCCACGCAAGCGCCTTGGCGCCGAAAATACCGAAGGAATATTCCAAGTGCTGATAAAAATTTCTGTTATCCCTAATTAAGCGGTCAAGCACAAGCACGAACAGAATCATTCCGCACCCGGCAACTATCGGCGCTACCCACGCCCCTTGATCGCCGCGCCCTGAAACGAATGCAGAAAACAGCCTGACGGTAGGAGAAAATATTATGCTTACCACCATCATAAGCGTTTGACGCATAGACATTTTTCTCATTGCAATACTCCCTTGATTAAATCAAAAAACGAAAACTCAAAAAGCAGATTAGCCGCCCCTGCAAGAATACCGGAGACGCACAAAAAGCAAAAGGCAATTTTGTTTTGAACTCTTTTTAATACGAATAATTCTATTATTCCGTAAGCAATAAGAAATAAGAACGCATATTTCATTTAGTCGCCTCCCTGCTTTACCGGCTTACCCGAGGTTTTTGAAGGATCTATTTTTGATTCTACGTTGATTTCATATTTTATTCTTCCAAAGGTCTCGTTCCAGTTCTTTTCGAATTTTTTTGCTTCCTTGGGACTTTTATTTTCAAAGGTTTTACCGAAGCCTGCACAATCCGTAGGATAGTCCTTAAGCTTTTCTACCGTTCCTTCAAGAAGCTTTTTAATTTCACCGTTTTGCTTTTCAATTATTCTTTGAGCGGTTTTTTCGTCAAGCTCGTCAATCCCGCTGTCTGCCTGTAAAATCTCGGAGGTAAAGCTTACGTCCACCTTAAAAATCCCGTTTTTAATCTGCTTTTTCGTTTTGCATTTGGAAATCTTAAGGCTTACCCTTGCATCGTCAAGAGTAAGAACAAGCACCGCATTTTCAACGTTATCGTTGAGAAAATTTACACCGCGTGAAATTTCAGGCGAAAGATAGTCCAGCATTTTATCCCCTCTGAAGACGCAAAAGCCCCCAAGAGAAAAATCCTTTCCCCCGTTTTCTGCTTGCACGTAGGGCAGATAAACTGACCTGAATGGGTCCTCAAGCATATTTACTACCTTGGACATTTCCACCTTGTCGGAAATGGACGTGCTGTAAATTACCGCAAGCAGCTTTTCTATTTTTTCGGAAACGTGCATATCCTCTTCACTGCCGTTTTCTATCAGCTTTGATGCCGTAGTGTCCTTGACCACCACCAAAGGAATATCAAACCGAAGCTCGTCTGAGCCTACCAGATAATCAACCGTATCAAGTATGCCGTGCTTGGCAAATTCCTCACCAAACAAAACACTGTTTATCTGCCCGAAAAATATTTTCTTTTCCGTTTCCGCTTCTAAAAGGCTTAAGCCTTGGGAAACGGTTTCGCAGGTAACGGAAATATATTCCTGGGCAGAGGAGCCGAGATTTTGTTCCTTGGGCTTTGGTCCCTGCATACCTGCAGTTAAAAGTATTCCGTCTTTTGTTTTATCAAGTCCCAGCACCTTTACAAAGGCGATTTCATCAATTTGCTCACTTTCTCTGCATGCGCAAAGGGGCAGAAGCATAGTCAAAAGCAAAATTACTGCAAAAATTTTCTTCATTTTGTTCTCCGCCTGTTCTTTACGTTTAATTCGCTTGGCCTGAATCGGTTAAGCTTATCGGGAAAAACCACAAGCTCGTCCCTCAAGCGAATTTTCTTAACTCCCGCAAAGGGTGCAAGGTACGGTACTCCGAAGCTTTCAAGCCGAGCAAAATTAGAAAGCAACACTATTCCACCTGCAACTACGCCAAATAATCCTAAAACACTTCCTGCAAGGGCGATGACAACTCTCCAAAGCCGTAGTCCGTTACCAAATTCCTGATTGGGCATTGCAAAGGAGCATATTACCGAAACCGCAACGATAATGAGCGCCGCAGGAGAAATTAAATCGGCATTTATTGCCGCTTCGCCCACTACCAATGCGCCTACGATGGATACCGCCTGCCCTGAGGATTTGGGCATATGAAGTCCTGCCTGCACAAGCACCTCAAAAAGCGCAAGCATTGCTAAAATTTCAAAGGCTACGGGAAAAGGTACGCCCGATTTTGCCTGAGCAATGGATAATGCAAGCTTGCTGGGGAGCATTTCATAATGAAAGGTGGTTAATGCAATATACGCACCCGGCAAAAGCACCTGCACAAACAAAAGAAAATACCGAAGCACACGCACAACCGACGCAAAAATAAAGTTGCCCGAATAATCGTCGGGCGTTGACATAAACTGCGATACAGTTGCAGGCACAATGTAGCCTATGGGAAGGCCGTCAACCAATACGGCGCATCTGCCGCTTAAAAGATGACGGCAGACCTTATCGGGACGCTCGGTAATAACCGTTTGAGGAAATACGGAATATAATTTCGAGGACAAATACTGCTCTATTACTCCGGGCGTAATTATTCCGTCTACGTCAATTTTATCAAGCTTTTCTCTAACCGCTTTGATTAAATCCCCGTTTGCAACGTTATCCATATACGCAAGCACTACCTCTGTGTTGCTTTGCTTACCTATTTGTATGCTTTCTAAAACAAGATGCTCGCTTATTATCTTTTTGCGCAATAAAGTTGTGTTAACCTTTACCTCTTCAACGAAGCAATCCTTTGAGGCTTTAACCGAGCTTTCCTCATCAGGCTGACTAACGGAACGCTTTTCCGTCTTGCGAACGTCAAACAAATAAGCGTCTTCTCCGTCAAGCACCGCCGCCATACCACGTAAAATGCCCGATATTACTGCCTTTTTGCTTTCCGCCTCTGCGCAGGCGCAAAAGGAAATTTTACCGTTTTCCACAGCTTTTCGCAGGCTTAATTCCTTAGGCACGTTATCTATAACGAATTGCGTAAGGGCAACTCGGTCTATCATACCCTCAATAAAGAAAATATAAATATTTTTATTTTCATTTTTTATTATGCGCTGTTTGAAATCGGTATTTTTATTAAAAACGTCGATTATCTCCCTGGGAGAAATGCTTTCTTTCATTTTTTACCAACCTTGCAAAATTTTCTGTTATTATTTTTTATGAAAAAACGGAAAATATACAATTTGACCGAAAACTTTTTAATTGGTATAATAGTTTTACAGAAAAAATTTTTAGGTGACGCTTATGTTGAAATTTTGGTTACGTATTTATTCTAACGGAAAAATGATTACCGATACCGTTTGCGATGCTGACGAAAAGCTTTCGGCACAAAAAATGCTCGAGGATTGTTTGCGAAAATGCTGTTACGAGCTTGATATTCCCAATCCCATGATAATGAAGAAGCACGTTAACGATATTAAGCAGTATTCTTTAACACGCTTTTTGCCCGACGATTTTCCAGAAAGCGTTGACTTTGAAAGAGTTGAAATAAATATTTTTGATTCTTCAAAGAAAAAATGAATATAAAAAATTTCCTTGCGCATAATAACTTGCGAAGGAGTGATATAAATGGCTATTGATAAAACTGCCCTTGCACTTACCATTATCGGTTCACTCAACTGGTTGCTGGTTGGTCTGTTCTCATTTGACCTTGTAGCATTCATTTGCGGTGGCAGTGCAACTACCTTGGCAAGAATTATTTATGCAGTTATCGGAATTACAGCATTGTGGTCAATCACCTTGCTTTTCCGCAGAATTAAGCCCGTTACAGAGGCATAAAAAGAAAAAAGACTCACAAACGTGAGTCTTTTGTTTTTATATGCTTTCATATTATTTTAACTTAGGATGTGACATATCTGACAAATTCCAAATTCTTTTATCAAAGCCACAGTCGTGAGGCAGAATATACACTACAG
Organism: Clostridia bacterium; assembly: GCA_017502165.1. Lineage (GTDB taxonomy): Bacteria > Bacillota > Clostridia > Christensenellales > QALW01 > UMGS1322. The sequence goes on along the minus strand of JAFVVO010000025.1, from coordinate 68,060 downwards.
CACTGTTTGTACGCGTCACAGTTTCTTCTTCGCATGTAATATAAAACAAAGAATACCCCTCTGCATAATTTCCGCTTTGCGTAAAAGAAGTAAATACATTTGTAATAGTTGCTTTACCCTTGTATAGTCCGTAATGCAGACCAATACAGCCATTTATTTTTGTTTTATGACCTTTTTTATTGTCTGTTATATTGAAAGAGTCACCATTGCTATTAAGTGACAAATAGCACGACTTCAGCTGTATGTCGCCTTTATAAGCCTCAAATGTGCCCATAAGCGGTGAAATATAGTATTCTCCTGTATTTGTGGTTGATTTCATAATATCCAAATATGAACATATATCAAAAAATTTGATTTTACCACTTTGATAAATTTTCCCTGCTATTCCTCCAATACTACTGTATCCTGCTACATAAACCCTCGCTTCCACATCTGCTGATAATTTATAAAAACGTTGAAGTGCTCCTTCATATATTTCACCATATCCAAATATTCCACCCAAATAAATCGTGCGATCAGCTTTTGAGTCTATTGAAATTGAAGTTTTATCCACAAAGCAGTGTTCCATAATGGTTTCGGAACCACTCCTTACACAACCGGCTATGCCACCTATATAAAAAACATCCGAAGATACTTCTGTAAGGGTCGTTTTCAACTTTACTCCGCTTATATGCACATTTTTGACAGTGGCATCTTCCAAATATCCAAACAAACCCATACTCTCATAAACTTTATTTCTGATTGTACATTTGTTACCTTCACCTTTTTTGAATCTAATATTCGATATTGTAAAATCTCCGCCATCATATCCCCCACAAAAAGCTCGTCCATTTGTCCCTATAGGTGTCCATACATTGTCGCCAAGGTCAATGTTTGCAGTTTGAAGAAAATGACAGTTCAAAAAATAGCCTTCTAAAGAACACTCGGCCAAAAATGCCAAATGCTCTGCAGTTTCTATCAAGTACGGATCTTCCTTTATACCTTTTCCTTTTGTCCACATCTTAGAAGATTTACCATCCCACACACTAATCTCTACAGGCTTAGCACTGGGAGTATTGTTTTCGTTGGACGGTGTTACATTATCTGTATTGGAAATTCCGCTATTTAACTCTTCGTTTTCATTTTCGCCCGTATCGGAGGTTTCGTTAGAGTTGTTTGTATTGTCAAAATCAACATCATCTGTTGGTTTGATATTTTCACAAGCAGCAAAAAAAACAATAATTATCATCAATACCAAACATATTATTCTTTTCATACAATGCTCCTTTTAATTTTATAATATTACAAATGCAGTTAATTTCTGTTTTTATATTCTATCAACAACTTTAATCTTTTTTATAATATCCCTTTTTATTCCTCAATCACAAGCGTTTCCCCCGGCTTAAGCTCATAGAGCTTAAAGTGCACGTCAAAATAAAGTGTAGTGCTTGTGGGGTTAAAGTAAATTTTGCCGTCGTTGGAAACACGCAAGCGCTTATACGCTTCAATATATTCAAAGATTTCGATGTTCGTTGCGTACCAGACGTCTTCTCTTTTGCCCATAAATGAAGCAAATTCTTCAATAACGTTCCAGTTATTGTTGGCTTCAAACTCAAAGCTATGTCCCCAAAGATAGAACATTCTGGGCTCGTCCCAAACATTCATTTCAACAAACTCTTTGGCTAAATCCATAAGGTTTGGCGCGTTATGGTGGCAGGTGGGTTTAAGCGCGAGCCAATCATTTGAAATTGCAAAGTTTGGCTCGCATTCAATTCCGCGGGCATAAAGAATACCGCAGGCTTTTGCAATTTCTTTAACCTTTTCGTTGAAGGTGCCGTAAGGGTATGCCATGCCCCTGCAAATTTTGCCCGTTTCTTTTTCAATATTAGTTCTGTCCTGCAGAATTTCGTAGGCGCACTCATTGTCAGGCAAAGCTTCAAGGCGGGGATGGTTGCAACCGTGAACGGCAATTTCTATGCCTTCTTTATTAAAAAGCTCGTAGGTTTCCTTTTTTGTCATTCGTCTGTGAATTTGTCCTTCAGGGAACTTCGTACCTTCAGGAACAAAACGTTCGGTACAAATATTGAACGTTCCCTTTAGCCCGTTTTTGAGCATAATTTCCACTAACCGCTTATCCTGCTGAACAGCGTCGTCATAGCTCATTGTAAAGGCTTTTTTCTTAAAACCGGGAAATCTCATCCATCTATCCATTTTACCAATCCTCCTTATGAAGTTTACTGCTGGTTTTTATATCGTCGTAATATGCTTTATACTGGTCAACAAACTTCTGATGCCCATCTGAATCAAGAGAGAACAATTCTTCAGGTGACAAATCAGCCGGGTCAAAGGCGTCCTCATCGTCCATCTGGGAAAGCTTAAGCATAAAAGATCTGTTTATTTTTGCCACGATATTTCTCCTTAATATTCCTGTTTATATTGTAACTTAAGATAGAAAATTTTTCAATAAGAATTTTTCTTGCAAATATTATAAAAAACGATGCAAACTGCATCGTTTTCTTTTTATTGATTTATCCGCCTATCTGTGCGTCAAGTCCTCTGCTTAATGCGCAGGCAAGAAGCTCGTTCATCTTTTCGTCGGAAGGAGTTACCAAATTACCCAATTCGTACTCTCTGCCGAGACCTGCGTACTTATCAATGCCGTAACGGTGATAAGGCAGAAGATGAATTTTCTTAACGTTAATTGATTTTGCAAAATCAGCAATAGCGCCGATTTCCTCTTTCGTATCGTTAAATGTGGGAATAACGGGTACTCGGATAACGAGATTTGCTCCCGTTGCCGCTATTTTTCTTGCGTTTTCTATCATAAGCTCGTTAGGCCGAGTTGTAAACGCCTTGTGCTTTGCACTATCCATATGCTTAATATCCATTAAGATAGTGTCAAGGTGCGGCAAAAATCTTTCAACCACTTCCCACTTAGCGCAAGCGGTGGTTTCAATGGCAGTATTTATGCCTCTGTTGTGGGCTTCCTCTAAAAGCGCCACGGCAAAATCCGCCTGGCACATAGATTCGCCCCCCGAAAGAGTCATTCCACCGCCTGAACGGCGGAAATATATTCTGTCCTTTTCAACCTCTTCGATAACTTCGCGAACGAGGACGTCTCTGCCGACGGTCTTTGTTTTTCCGCCCTGCACCATTTGCTGAATAGCGTATTCCTGAGATTCGGGATTGCAACACCATTTGCAACGTAAAACACAGCCTTTTAAGAAAACTATCGTTCTTATGCCGGGGCCGTCGTGGACAGAAAAGCGTTGGATATCAAATATCCTTCCCTTTGTATCCAGTCCCATTAAAAGCCTCCCTGCTCGGTACGGTTAATAATATCGTCCTGAAGTGAGCGTGAAAGGGTTGTAAATAATGCGCTGTAGCCTGCAACACGAACAACCAATGACTTATACTTTTCGGGATTCTTCTGTGCATCAAGAAGGGTTTCTCTGCTTACAACGTTAAACTGCATATGGCTGCCCTTCTGGTCAAAGTAACCGCGAATAAGTGAAACAAAGCTTTCAAGACCTGCTCTGCCCTTAAGTGCAGAGGGATGGAATTTCATATTGTAAAGAGTTCCGTTTGATGCAATATAGTGGTCAAGACGGGAAACTGAGTTTGCCGCCGCAGTAGGACCATTTACATCTCTGCCTGCCGCAGGTGAAACGCCGTCGGCAACGGGGGTGAAGGCAAGTCTGCCATCGGGAGTTGCGCCGGTCTGTGCACCAAGGGGAACGTTTGCCGAAACGGGATACAAGCCTGCCTGATATGCGCCGCCTCTGGGGTTTTTATACTTTTCAATCTCGCGGGTATAAACGTATGCAACCTCTCTTGCAAAGGCGTCGATTTCCTTACGGTCGTTACCGAATTTATCAAGTCCTTCAATATCTTCAAGCATCTTTGCATAGAATGCCTTTTCGTCCTCGGAGCATTTATTCTTTGCAATCTTATTATAAATTGCAACTATATCATTGTTATCGGGAGTTTTGCCCTGCTTTGCAATTTCAATGGCAACCTGAGCGGTAAGCTTCTGCGCCATGGCGGAATCCATATCCTTACCGAAGTTGTTAGCAAGGGCTGACGCAAAATCGTTCATTGTGTAACGTTTTTCGTCAAACACGAGCTTCTTGATTGCCCAAAGCGCGTCAGCCATATTTGCTACGCCGAAGCCCTGGGGACCGGTAAAGTTATATACTGCACCGCCCTCCTGAGCAGTTTTGCCTCTGCCGATACAATCCTCAAGCATTGAAGACATAAATGGCAAGGGGCAACGCTGCATGTGAGCAACGTCAATAGCGTTATCAGCATTAACCATCAAGCCTGCGAAATAATCGCTCTGGATTTTGTAAGCTTCAAAGAACTCGTTAAAGCTCTTCATAGTCTGAACTGCAGGTGTCTGAGGACCAACCTGAACACCCTTATCAACACCGCGTGAGAATACCATCTCTAAGGGACGGCACATATTAAAGAATGCCGCATCGTGCCAGCCGTCAGTCTTACCTGACTTCTGAGGCTCTACGCAACCGATGATATTATAGTCTCTTGCGTCGGCAAGAGTTAAACCACGGCTAATAAGCGCAGGAATAATAACCTCGTCGTTATAGTAAGCGGGAAGACCGATACCTGTTCTTGTAAGCTCACCTGCTTTAATCAAGAAATCGTGGGGTGAACAGCTCCAAACACGAACTGAAAGGGAGGGCTGAGGAAGCATAGTGTGCATTGATGCTTCGATACACATATATGATAAATCGTTAGTAGCGTCAACACCGTGCTCGTCCTGACCGCCGCAGATAAGGTTCTGGAAAAGTGAATATCCTGCAAATCCCTCTGCAGAGGCAGCGTCACGGGCTTTGTTAAGGTCATTAAGCTTTACCCATACGCAATCGATGTATTCCTGAGCCTGCTCTAAACTAAGCTTGCCTGCGTCAACGTCCTTCTTATAATAGGGATACATATACTGGTCAAAGCGTCCGGGTGAAATGGAGTGGCCGCTTGATTCAATCTGAATAAGCATCTGAACGAACCAGAAGGACTGACAAGCCTCATAAAAGCTTGAAGCGCCGTTTGCAGGAACGTTTTTGCAGTTTTCAGCAATCTTAAGAAGCTCTGCCTTACGGGTAGCATCGTATTCTGCCGCCGCCATATCCTTGGCAAGCTCACTGTAACGCTGAGCGTATTCAATAGCTGCATCACAGCAAAGAATTACTGCATTTAAGAAGTGACTGCGGGTAACGAAATCACTATCGGTTACCTTTGCCTTCTTAAGTGCGGTTTCCGCTTCTGCGCGAATACCCTTAAAGCCTACTGCAAGTACCTTGCCGTAGTTTACGGTTACGTGACCGATACCGTTATAGAAATAGTTACCGGGTGTAAAGAAGTTGTGCTCAATAGCAAGGCGTGCTTCGGGAGCCATAAATTCAGTTGCAAGCTCACTGGTGGTTTTGCCTGCCCAATAGGAATTGGCTTCCTTAAGTGCCTTCTTCGTTTCGTCAGAAATGTAGAAGGGGTCAGCAGAACGGGTTGCAATAGTTTCAAACTCGTCCTCAAGCCACTGGAAAGAAAATTCCGGGAAGGTCTGACAGCTTCTGGGCTTTTTAGTTGAAGCGCCTACAATAAGCTCGTTAGGTCTTATTACAATGGGAATATTGCGAAGAATATGCGCAAAGGCTTTTGCACGGCGTGTTACGGTAGGCTCCTTCTCAGTTGCCTTATAAGATTCCGTTAAAAGTCTCGCACGGTCAGCTTCAACCTGAGGCTTATCCTCAAAAAGATAGTCGATAAGCTTTTGAATTCTTTCGCTCTTTTTAATTCCTGTTAAGAGTCTTTCATCCATTATCTGTTCCTCCGATAATAAATTGAGTATTTTAACGCATACAGTCAGCGATTATTCTCCGTATTCTATTTTATACTTATTTAGACCAAATGTCAACACAAAACAAACATTTTTTTCTTAAAATCTTGCATTTTCCAAAATAATTCAAGTATAAACAATCAATTTTTACCATATTTTGTGTTTGTTTTTGTTTGTTTTGGTTTTTTTCTTTATTTTTTATAAAAAATCCGCTTTACGCCTTTAGCATAAAGCAGATTTGAAAATATTTGTTATTAAAATTCTTCAAGGGAATGCAGAATGCAATCCGCAGTTGCCTTGTTGCTCGCCATAGGCACGTCATAAACCTGAGCAATACGCAAAAGCGCTTTAACGTCAGGGTCGTGAGGCATTGCAGTTAAGGGGTCGGAGAAGAAAATTATAACGTCAATTTCCCCAACGGCAACAAGTGAGCCTATTTGCTGGTCACCGCCAAGAGGTCCGCTTAAATAGGCTTTGACGGGAAGTCCCGTAGCCGAACTTATTTTTGATGCGGTTGTACCCGTTCCGCAAAGAAAGTGATGTGAAAGTATTTCCTTATTATCTAAGCACCACTGAACGATGGTGGGCTTCATATTATCGTGCGCGATAAGTGCAATTCTTTTTGACATTGTGTTCTCCTTAGTCTTTTTATAATACACCTATATTATACAGCATCTCACTATTTTCGCAAGCAGTTTATTACTCTTGCACCCGAACTGTATTTATGGTATAATTTCTCAGTAGAATATGGAGGAAATGCTATGACGCAACGTTTATTTGACATTGATAGCTACAAGCAGGATTTTACTGCAAAATGCTTAAGTGCAGAAGAAATAAAAAACGAACAGAATCAAACTGTATATAAATTAGCCCTTGACGCAACCTGCTTTTTCCCCGAAGGAGGCGGGCAGAAAAGCGATAAAGGCACATTAAACGGCATACCCGTTTTTGACGTGCAGGAGGAAAACGGTGTAATTTATCATTTTACCGCTTCCCCCATTTCTGTGGGTGACACGGTTAATGGCAAAATTGATTGGAACGAGCGTTTTTACAAAATGCAGAATCACACCGCCGAGCATATTGTTTCGGGCATAATACATAAAAAATTCGGCTTTGACAACGTAGGCTTTCACTTGGGTGAGGATTTTATAACTATGGACTATAACGGGGAAATTTCCCAAAGTCAGTTGCTCGAAATAGAGGAGGAAGCAAACGAGGCGGTCTGGGCGAATCTTCCCGTAACAGCGTGGTATCCCGAAAATCCTAAGGAATTTTCCTACAGAAGCAAGCTTGATTTAACCGAAAACGTGCGATTGGTTAAAATAGAAAACGTTGACCTTTGTGCCTGCTGTGCGCCCCACGTGGCTTTTACGGGAGAAATCGGATACATTTTAATTTTATCCTGCCAGCGCTTCCGTCAAGGCGTTCGCATAACCGCCAAATGCGGACGATTCGCTTTAGATGAAATTCAAAAGCAGCAGCAGGTGCTTAAAAACGCATCACACCTGCTTTCTCTGCCCTATTTGGAAATTGACTCAGGCATTGAAAAGCTTAAAGCCTCACTTGACGAGGCGCGCTTTGATGCAGTAGGCGCACAAAAAAAGCTATTGACCTTCGAGATTGAAAATTCTTCTTGCCCCTTTGTTTTTGTTGACGAGCCTTCCTTATTAAAGGACGGAGCCAATTTGCTTTTTGATAAATTTTCATCCTTTGTCTGCGCCTTTTGCGGAAACGACAAAGACGGTTATCGTTTTATGGCGCTATTCCCCGAAAACCAAAAGAATAAATGCGAGGTTTTCAAAAAGGAGCTGTCTGCCTCAGGCGGAGGCGGCAACAATATGCTGCAGGGAATTGCTAAATCAACGAAGGAGCAGCTCCTCGCATTTGCAAAAGGATTCCTTTAAGGTAATAACGCCAACGCCCCTTTGCGACATTTTAGAATGTAATTTACAAGCCTTGAGAAGCCCCAAAACGAAATAACAAAAAAAATCAAGCACTCGGAATTTTCCGAGTGCTCTTGTTTGGCGACGCAGAACTCCACTTGTGCTCTACATATACATTATATAATGTATATGTCTATTATGTCAACTGTTTTTGGTTATATAATTTTCACATAATATAATGTGTAGGTGATATAATGAAATTGCGTGTTCTTGACATACTCGAAGAAAAAGGAAAAACGAAATATTGGCTTTATATGCAGCTTGGTTTAAGCTATCAAAACTTTAACAAAATGGTAAACAATCAAACAAGCGGTATAAAATTTGATAATCTCCAGGCCCTTTGCGACATTTTAGAATGCACACCCAATGAGCTTTTTGAGGAATATTATAAAAAATAAGATTGTTTTACAAAGTCGAAAGCACTCGGAAAATTCCGAGTGCTTTCTTTTGCCAAACAAAACTCAATAACACTATACCGCATCTGCTAAAAATTTGTTACATACCTCTGCAAAATACAAAATGCTATTAAATTTTATACATTATATTATGTTGAATAATCTTTTCGCGTTTTCGTCGGTTATTCTTTCCACTTCCTTTGGCGTTGTATTCCAAAGCATTGCAATGTGTTCAATCACAAACTGCAAATTGGTTGAATCGTTTCTCTTTCCCCTATTTGGAACGGGGGCAAGATAGGGAGAGTCAGTTTCAAGCAAAATTCTGTCTTTGGGAATATAGAGAAGATTTTCATTTGCCCTGACGGCATTTTTGAAGGTACAGGTGCCGCCAAAAGAGAAATACAAGCCTGCGTCTAAGCAAATTTTTGCCGTTTCCTTGCTTTCGGAAAAGCAGTGCATAACACCATGGGAAATATTTTCCTGCTTAATTAAATCAAGCATATCACCGATAGCGTCGCGGGAATGGATTACAACGGGCTTATTGATTTCCTTGGCGGAATTAACAAGCGCAACAAACACGTCCTTTTGCTTATCTTTAGGCGGATTGTTTTCCCAGTAATAATCAAGGCCTATTTCCCCAACGCCTACACATTTTTCTTCCGCCCACAGCTTTTTTAATTCCTTGAGGGCGTTTTCATCAAATTCGTCCGCATTGCCCGGGTGAATACCTGCGCAAAAATAGAATTGGGGATACTTTTCAGCAAGGGCGCTTATCATTTTGCAATCCTTAATTGTGCAGCCTGCGTCAATAACCGCAGTAACGTTATTTTGAAATAGAGATGATATGACCTCATCTCTGTCCTCGTTAAAGCGGTCGTCCTCGTAATGACAATGTACGTCTATCATTTAGCGCACCGTATTGCCTGCGCCAAAGGCTTTTTCGGGAGAAACGAGTGAAAGCTCACCCTTTTCGTTTTCAGCGCAGAGAATCATTCCCTCGCTTAAAACACCGCGAAGCTTTGCAGGCTTAAGATTTGCAACAAGCACAACCGTTTTGCCTACCATCTCGTCCGGTGAATAATGCTTTGCAATGCCAGAAACCACCTGACGCTCTTTCTCGCCGTCATCAATGGTCATTTTAAGAAGCTTGTCGGAATTTTCAAGCTTTTCGCAGGTTAAAACCTTGCCCGTCTTAAGCTGAATTTTTGCAAAATCGTCAATAGTGATTTCCGCAGGAACAGTTTCTTCCTTTTTAACTTCTGTCTTCTTTTCCTGCTTTGCCTCTTCCTGAGCCTTTTTTGCTTCTTCCTGAGCCTTAAATTCGGCTTCAATATCAATTCGGGGGAAGAGCACCTCGGTTTTTGTTATCTTACTGCCTGCTTTAATTTGTCCAAACTTTTCAACGGAAGCAAAGGTGGTAAGTGATTCGTCAACGCCCAGGGACGCTTGAATCTTTGCGGGGCTCTTTGTCATAACGGGAGCAATAAGCACGCTGATAATACGCACACACTCTGCCAAATTATATAAAACGGTTCCTAAACGGTCGCGCTTTGCCTCGTCCTTCGCAAGCACCCAGGGAGTAGTTTCGTCAATATACTTATTACATCTTGAAACAAGCTTCCAGATTTCAACTAAAGCGTTAGAAAGCTGAAGTTCGTCCATTTTCTTGCAAACTTCTTTATATGTGTTTTCTGCAAGAGAAATAAGCTCGTCGTCCGGACTTTCAACACAGTTTTGTGCAGGAAGAACACCGCCGAAATACTTTTCAATCATTGCGCAGGTTCTGCTTACAAGATTGCCTAAATCGTTTGCAAGATCGCTGTTAATACGGTTAAATAGCGCTTCGTTTGTAAAGTTACCGTCAGCGCCGAAGGGCATTTCGCGCATTAAGAAATAACGGATGGAATCAACGCCGTATTTTTCGCATAAAACCACGGGGTCAACTACGTTACCGCGGCTTTTACTCATCTTTTCGCCGCCGAAAACAAGCCAGCCGTGACCGAATACCTGCTTGGGAAGAGGTAAATCAAGTGCCATAAGCATTGCAGGCCAGATAATAGTATGGAAACGGATAATTTCCTTGCCTACAAGGTGCACGTCTGCAGGCCAATACTTATCGAAAAGCTCTGTGTTATCGGTAGTGTAGCCAAGCTTTGTAATATAGTTTGAGAGAGCGTCTATCCAAACGTAAACCACGTGCTTTTCATCAAAGGTTACGGGAATACCCCACTTAATGCTTGTGCGAGATACGCACAAATCTTCTAAGCCCGGCTTTAAGAAATTGTTTATCATTTCTTTTGCACGGGAGGGAGGCTGAATAAAATCGGGGTGGCTTTCGATATACTCGATAAGTCTGTCCTGATATTTTGACAATTTGAAGAAATAGCTTTCTTCTCTTGTTTTTTCTACTTCGCGTCCACAGTCGGGGCATTTGCCGTCAACAAGCTGAGTTTCGGTAAAGAAGCTCTCGCAGGGTGTGCAGTACCAGCCTTCGTATTCGGACTTGTAAATATCCCCCTGGTCGTATAATTTCTTAAATATCTTTTGCACTGCTTCAACGTGATAATCGTCGGTGGTGCGAACAAAGCCGTCGTACTTAACGTCCATTAACTCCCAGAGCTTTTTAACACCTGCAACGATTTCGTCAACGTACTGCTGAGGTGTTTTGCCTGCCTGAGCGGCCTTACGCTCAATTTTCTGACCGTGCTCGTCGGTACCGGTCAAAAAGTAAACGTCATAGCCCTGCATACGCTTAAAGCGTGCAATAGTATCTGCCGCAACTGAGCAATAGCTGTGGCCGATATGCAGGTTATCACTGGGATAATAAATAGGGGTTGAAATATAATAAGGTTTTTTCATTTTCTTTAACTCACTTTCTGTAAAATTCGTCTAAACCGCCTGTTGCAAAGGCGTTTAAGTTTATGTCTGCAATATTACCGTTCATCAAGGTATAAAACCCTGCCGAACCTATCATAGCCGCGTTATCCGTACAAAGCACGGGCGACGGATAGTACAATTCAATCTGTGCCTGGCGGCACATTCGTGTAATTTCTTCCCTTAACCTGCTGTTTGCCGCAACACCGCCGGCAAGAACAATTTTTTTGTATCCCACGTCCTTGGCGGCCTTTATTGCCTTATCCACAAGCATTCTCACAACCGTTGCCTGAAAGCTGGCGGCTATGTCCGCTTTGGGAATTTCCTGATTTTTCTGTTCTAAGTTATGAACTAAATTTACTACCGCAGTTTTTATTCCGCTGAAGGAGAAATCGTAATTATCTTCCTTCTCAAGATGCGTTGAAAACCTATAAGCGTCAATATTACCTTGTTTGGAAAGCTCGTCGATTTTAACTCCCCCGGGGTAGCCAAGACCGAGCACTCGGGCAACCTTATCAAAGGCTTCCCCTGCCGCATCGTCTCTCGTTGCTCCCATCAAGGTGAAATCGCAGTAATCGCTGACCTTTAATATGTGGCTGTGTCCCCCCGAAACCGCAAGAGCAATAAAGGGCGGTGTCAACTGAGGAAACTCTATAAGATTACTGCATATATGCCCTTGGATATGGTGAACTGCAACTAAGGGAATCGAGCGTGCAAAGGCTAACCCTTTTGCATAGTTAACTGCCGTTAAAAGCGCACCGATAAGTCCGGGGCCTTGGGTTACTGCAATAGCGTCTATATCGTCAAGCGTGCAGTTTGCTTTCTCAAGGGCTTCCTCTACCACGGGCACAAGTGCCGTTACGTGCGAGCGTGACGCAATTTCAGGCACAACACCTCCGTACTTTTTGTGTACGGGAATTTGTGTGGAAATCACGTTGCTTAAAACAATCCGCCCATCCTTAACAACGGCGGCGCTTGTTTCATCGCAGGAAGACTCTATTGCAAGCAAAACTGCCGAGCCTTTTTCTATTAAGTTTTTAGCTTTTTCTTTTGCAATTTCGTAATACATTTTGTCCTTAATTACTGATATAAATAATCGTCGTTAGGGTCGCCCTTTTTAGGCACCGCTATACGCATAAGAATATAAATAATTCCCGCCGGAATTATAAGCATAAAATCGTAAAAACGCGCAAGGCCCGAAGCAAAGTCGCGCACAAGGTTGTCGGTAAACACACTCGCCAAGAAGGTGCTTTCCTCAAAGCCAAAGGAAATAACGTGTGAAAAATCTGCCGTTAATGCCAGAATATTCATTGCCGCCGCAAGAATTACCATTGTTATTGCGGCATAAAAGCCCGTTCCGAACAGAACTATCTTGCCCTGCTTTTTAATTGCAACGGCTACTAATACAACCGCTAAAGCAAAGAGAACGGCGTTTACACCTATTCCTGCTCTTAAAACGCCCTGAACACGCGAAAATTCTTCCTGCTCGTTTGCCGTAAACATAGGAACCTTTTTACCGATAATTTTCGTTATCTGCTCTTTAGTAAGAGAATCCTTGTACGAAAAGGTGATTTCCGCTTCCATATCCTTTGCTCCCTCTAAAACGAGAGAATAACTGATTTTAGATGCGTCTATATTGGCTTCCTCGCTGAAAATAAAGGCATCCACTTCCGCTTCGGCCTTTTCGTCGGCATTGAGCGTTATAAAATCTTCCTTTGCTTCTTCCCGCTTAACAGAGCCGTCGCTATACTTAATTATAGAATAAAGTGTGCTTTGTAATTTGTTGCCCTCATTATCGAAAAACCTTACGTCCTTAATTTTAAGATTTTCCGCCTCAGAGATGATTTTTAAGCCCATTACGTTGTTAAACAGAGCCTTATTAACCTGCTCGTCCGTTTTATTTCCCTTGCGGTTTTCAAGCCTTTTAACAGTGGAAATAAATTTTTCACTTAATTCCACCTGCCCCGAAACCTGAAGACTCTCAGAGGTTAAAACTGCCGAATCCTGCTTAATAAATGTGTCTTCAAAGCTTTCAACGTCGCCCTGCACGGTAATTAACGCATCAGGGTCGGTTACTTCAAAGGAAAACGCTGCCTTTACCTGCTGAATTAAATCCAGATAATCGTCAACGGAAAGAAGCTTCATTTCCTCAGTTAAATTATAGCGGTCGTTCTGCCCGAGATAAAAGGACGTGCTTACAAGCATTGAATGAATTGACACGCTTGCAAGAACAACCGTCATAACTATTCCAAGAATAATTCCGCAAATGCGGGAAAGAGGCGTAATTTTCTTTTTCAAATCAATTATTATCCTTTTTACCTAAATATGCGCGGATAAACATATCCAGATTGCCGTCCATAACGCTCTGAATATTTGCCGTTTCCGCATTGGTTCTGTGGTCCTTTACCATATTGTAGGGGTGGAAAACGTAGGAACGTATCTGACTGCCCCATTCAATCTTTTTAATGTCGCCCTTAAGCTCCAGCTCTTTTTCTTCCCGCTCGCGCTCACGCAGTTCAATAAGCTTGGATCGAAGCATATTCATAGCAGTTTCTCTGTTCTGAATCTGTGAACGCTCCTGCTGGCATTGAACGATAATGCCCGTAGGCTTATGAATAATTCTGATGGCGGACTCGGTCTTGTTAATATGCTGACCGCCTGCGCCCGTTGAACGACGGGTTTCAACTTCAATGTCCTCAGGAGGAATAACGATTTCACCCTCGTCCTCAATTTCGGGCATAACTTCGAGTGCGGAGAAAGAAGTGTGTCTTCTTGAGTTAGCATCAAAGGGAGAAATACGCACCAGACGGTGTACGCCCTTTTCTGCCTTTAAGAAGCCGTAAGCGTTTTCACCTATAGCGCGGAAGGTTACGCTTTTAGTTCCTGCCTCATCACCTGCAAGATAATCGAGAACTTCAACCTGATATCCTGATTTCTCACAATATCTGCGATACATTCTGTAAAGCATATCCGTCCAGTCCTGCGCCTCCGTTCCGCCTGCCCCTGCGTGAAGCGTTAAAATAGCGTTGTTGGCATCGTACTGTCCCGTAAGCATTGTTTCAAGCTGAAGCTTTTCTATTCTCGCTTCAAGCAAGGTTAACTCTGCCTCAATTTCCCTGGCAGTATCCTCGTCTTCCATTTCAATGCAAAGCTCAATCATAGCTTGCACGTCTTCAAGGGAGCTATCAAAGGACGCAAGCTCCTTTACCTTGCTTTCAAGGTGAGCAAGCTCCTTGTTTTTCTTCTGCGCTTTTTCCTGGTCAAGCCAGAAATCAGGCTCAGCCATTTCCTCGTTAAGCTCTAATATTCTGTCCTTCATCCCCTCAGGGTTAAAGGGATTCACCTGCCAATTTGATATTTGCAGCCGCCTGAGCCGCACGTTGCTTAAATGAATCGAATTCTATCAAATTTATCATCTCCTTATGGTCCTTATGACCGTTTATTTTTAGATTGTTTTTCTTTTGAAGTGCTATCCTTATAAGCCTCTGTATTTAGTATTATATCCATGATTTTCGTCAGGACGCATATCATTGGGATACATTACGTCAGTATAAATATCTCTCTGTAATTTTTTTACTAAATTGTACACTTCTGTATAATCGGAAATGCTGTTTAATGCCACAACATCAGCCTTATTATTTGCAGTAAGCTGATTGGTCGTTGCAACAACATCCCCCACGTTACACATTTGGTCAAACAAGCCTCTGTGTAAATTTATATGTGATAATTCAGCGAACGGCTTTGACACAACTGTTTTTGTAAAAATTCCTTTTGAAATATATATAGCATTATCCGTTACAATGTAATACGTGTTCTTATATTTTCTGAACATAAAGAGCACACCGCCTAAATATATCCATACCGGCATAAGATGGAATAACATAAACGGAATAATAACAAAAGAAATTTGATCGTTATCCAACAACGTACTGCCTAAAATACCAAAGTCTATAATCGCCCAAATTATAGCAATAGGCAGCATGGGATTAAATATGCTCTCAAGTATAAAACATTTTTTATCAGGTTTCCCTTCATAAAAAACTTTTTCGCCACTGCCTATCAGTTGCTTTAATTCATTTTCCATAATTATATCTTCCCTATTGTCAATTTCTCTTCTCAGCTTTGTTTATTTACCGCAGCATTGCTTATATTTTTTACCGCTTCCGCAGGGGCAGGGATCATTTCTGCCAACCTTCTGGCTTGTTGCCTGCTGGGAAGCCTTTTTCACCTTTTGAGGTCTTGTTCCGTCGGTGCTTTCGTTTGTTATTTTATGTTCTCTCGGCTGAATGTTGATTGCAATGTTAAATGCGAAACGAACTGCGTCCTCCTGAATGGAGCGCGTCATTTCTTCAAACATATCGAAGCCTTCCATCTTAAATTCCTGCAAGGGATCCCTTTGTGCCATTGAGCACAGAGAAATACCCTGTTAAAGCTGATCCATAGCGTCGATATGGTCCATCCAGTGACGGTCAACGGACTCTAAAAGCGCAAACCTCTCAATATCACGGATATCTACGCCTAATTTTGCAAGCTCCTTGGTTCTTTCAACGTATCTTTCCTCTGAAAGCTCGTTAAGGCGGAAAGCAATGTCGTCACGAGAAAGTCCCTTAAGCTCATTTGCCGTTGCCTCCTTAGGTAAGCAAAGACGCTTTAACTCTTCAACCAAGCCCTTTAAGTTCCAGTCGTTTTTGTTCTGGTCGGCGGTAAAAAGCTGAACGAATCTGCCGATAACCTTTTTGCGCATTTCACGAATGGACTCGGAGACGTCCTCCCCCTCAAGCACTCGGCGGCGCTGAGAATAAATAACCTCACGCTGAGTATTCATAACGTCGTCATACTGCAAAACGTTCTTTCTGATTGAGAAGTTTCTGCCCTCAACACGCTTCTGGGCGTTTTCAATGCTCTTGGAAAGCATACCTGCCTCCAGAGCCATATCACCGTCAAGTGCTCTGCCTGCAAGCATTTGCATTTTATCTCCGCCAAAAAGACGCATAAGGTCGTCCTCAAAGGAAATGAAGAAGCAGCTTGCGCCCGGGTCGCCCTGACGGCCTGCGCGGCCTCGAAGCTGATTGTCAATTCGTCTGCTTTCGTGGCGCTCGGTACCTAAAATGCAAAGTCCGCCCGCCTGAACAACCTGCTCGTGCTCTGCATCTGTTATCTTCTTATATTTTGCGTAAAGCTCCTTATATTTTGCGCGAAGAGCAAGAATTTCCTGATCGTCGGTTGACTGATGGCCGGTTGCAAGGTCGATTTTATCGTCTTCATAGCCTGCGCCTTTAAGCTCTTTTCGTGCCATAAAGTCGGGGTTACCGCCAAGAAGAATATCCGTACCACGACCTGCCATATTAGTAGCAATGGTTACTGCGCCGAGTCTTCCTGCCTGAGCAACGATTTCCGCTTCCTTAGCGTGATGCTTTGCATTCAGCACCTCGTGCTTAACTCCGCGCTTGCGAAGCATTGCGGAAATAAGCTCACTGATTTCAACCGAAACGGTACCTACCAATATAGGCTGCCCTAAAGCGTGACGGTCTATAACCTCCTGCACCACCGCATTGAACTTATCGGGAATGCTTTTGTAAATGCGGTCGTTCAGATCCTGCCTTATCATAGGCTTATTTGTAGGAACACAAACAACGTCAAGAGCGTATATACCCTTAAATTCCTCTTCCTCGGTTTTTGCGGTACCCGTCATACCCGAAAGCTTTTTATACATTCTGAAGAAGTTCTGATACGTTATGGTAGCTAAGGTTTTGTTTTCCTGAGCAACCTTAACGTTTTCCTTGGCTTCTATCGCCTGATGTAAGCCCTCGCTGTATCTTCTGCCCTCTAAAATTCTGCCCGTAAACTCGTCAACGATTTTAACCTGGCCGTCGTCAGAAACGATATAGTCTTTATCGCGCTTGAAAATAAAGTTTGCCTTAAGCGCCTGATTTATATAGTGAGCAAGCTCTGTGTTTTCGGGGTCCGAAAGATCTTCTATTCCAAGAGCGCGTTCAACCTTTGTTACGCCCGTTTCGGTTAAGGAAACGGTTCTCGCCTTTTCGTCAAAGGTAAATTCGTGCTTTAAGCGTTCCGCCTCATACTCCTCGTCGGGAAGGTCAATTTTACTTGCCTTTTCCTTTTCGGCAATACCTGAGAAAGAACGCACGATTGCATTTGCCTTAAGATACATTTGAGAGGATTCTTCACCCATACCCGAAATAATCAAAGGCGTTCTTGCTTCGTCGATTAAAATGCTGTCAACCTCGTCAACAATAGCGAAATTAAGTCCGCGCTGTGAACGGGCGGAGCCGCTTTTTGCCATATTGTCGCGAAGATAGTCAAAGCCGAACTCACTGTTGGTGCCGTAGGTAATGTCCGCCGCATAAGCTTGCTGACGGTCTTCCCTTGTCATCTGGTTGAAAATGTTACCAACGGTTAAGCCTAAGAAATTAAACAGCTTGCTCATCATTTCGGACTGATATCCTGCAAGATATTCGTTAACCGTTACGATATGCACGCCCTTGCCCGAAATTGCATTAAGATATGCAGGAAGGGTTGCCGTAAGAGTTTTACCTTCACCTGTTTTCATTTCGGCAATTCTGCCCTGATGCAAAACGATACCGCCAAGAAGCTGAACGTGGAAGGGTTTTTGTCCTAAAACTCGCCAAGCCGCTTCTCTTGCAACTGCAAATGCCTCGGGAAGTAAATCGTCCAGGGTTTCTCCAAGAGCGTATCTTTGTTTAAATTCTTCTGTTTTTTCCTTGAAATCGCCGTCTTCAAGCCCCTGCATTTTTTCATCAAGCGCTTCTATTTTTGCGGCTATTTTTTCAAGCTTCTTAAGTTGGCTGGCGGTGTTATCGCCGAATCCGAAAAGCCCCATTGTTTTCTCCTTGTTACTTTCTTTGATTAAAATAAAATTTTTCTGCTAAATTCCGAGATACTCTTTAATTTCCTGCGCCTTATCGGTCTTCTCCCATAAAACGCCGGTTTCCTCTCTGCCCATGTGACCGTAGGATGCAAGCTGACGGTAGATAGGCTTGCGAAGCTGAAGAGCATCAATAATCGCGGCAGGACGGGCGTCAAACAATTCTTCAACTGCCCGGGCAATTTTATCCTCGCTTACCTTTGCGGTGCCGAAGGTTTCAACTAAAATTGAAACGGGACGTGCAACTCCGATGGCGTAAGCAAGCTGAATTTCGCACTTGTCCGCCGCACCGGAGGCAACTACGTTCTTTGCAATGTATCTGGCAAAATATGCCGCGCTTCTGTCAACCTTGGTAGGATCCTTTCCTGAGAAAGCGCCGCCGCCGTGGCGTGACGCTCCGCCGTAGGTGTCAACTATAATTTTTCTGCCCGTAAGGCCGCTGTCACCCTGAGGTCCGCCAACAACGAATCTGCCCGTGGGGTTAATAAAGAACTTAGTGTTCTCGTCTATCATATTTGCGTCGATAACCTGCTTAACCACCTTCTCAATAATATCGTTGCGAAGAGTGTCCATATCAACGTCAGGTGAATGCTGGCTTGAAACTACAACCGCGTCAATACGCTTAGGCGCGCCGTCAACGTATTCAACGGTTACCTGAGTTTTGCCGTCGGGACGAAGGTAAGGAAGAGTGCCGTCCTTACGAACGTCGGTCAATTTCTTGGCAAGCTTGTGGGCAAGTGAAATTGCAAGAGGCATAAGCTCCTTCGTTTCGTTGCAGGCATATCCGAAGATAATTCCCTGGTCACCTGCGCCTACGGAAAATCTTGCGTCCTCCTCGCCGTTTTTAGATTCCAGCGCCTGAGAAACGCCCATGGAAATATCGGGTGACTGCTTATCGAGAGCGCAGATAACTCCGCAGGTGTTACCGTCAAAGCCGTACTTTGCTCTGTCGTAGCCAATATCAAGCGCTACCTGACGGGCAATTTGCTGAATATCTATCTGTGCATCAGCGGTAATCTCGCCCATAACTAAAATTAAACCCGTTGTGCAGGAAACCTCGCAGGCAACTCTTGCTTCAGGGTCCTGAGAAAGTATTTCATCAAGCACCGCATCGGAAATCTGATCACAAATTTTATCGGGATGTCCTTCGGTTACTGATTCAGACGTAAAATAGTATTTTTTCATCTTTAGCCTCCTAAATTTTATCGCTGGTTAATAAGCGTAGTTGTTCTATTTTAATATATTAACTAATTATACTATATCTGTGGGCAAAAATCAACCGTTTATGTGTTTTTGATAAGGGTTTTAAGGAAAATTTTAAGAAAAATTTTTGCCGAAATTTGTTCAAAGGCCGCATTTGTTACAAAAGTGTTGCATTTTCTTTTTCTTTATGGTATAATTACAATACGACAATAAAACATTTCTGTTTATTTCCCACTTTTAAGGAGGATTAAATTTGATTAAAAGGTCACTGTTGTCAATATTTCTTGTGTTGGCAATATTACTGACTTCTTCTTTTGTGGCATTTGCCGCCCCCACTTCTACCATGAAGCTTGGAAGCAAGGGGCCCGACGTTAAGGAGCTTCAGCTTAAATTAGTGGAGCTTGGGCATCTGGAGAAAAAATATGCCACGGGATTTTTCGGTCCCAACACAGAAGATGCAGTAAAGAAATATCAAAAATCACAAAACATCAATCAGACGGGTGTTGTAGCCACGCTCACTCTCGAAGCACTGTTTTCTTACAATAAGTTTGACACGAGCCTCGTGCTTAAAAACGGTGACGAGGGTGCTGACGTTAAACGTCTTCAGCAGGCACTTGCGAATATGGGCTTCCTTGCTAAAGACAAGGTAACGGGGCATTTCGGTGATATTACCGAGGCCGCAGTTAAGAAATTCCAGGAAGCAAACAGTATTCAATCTACGGGTACTGCCGCAAAAATAACCTTGGAAAAAATAAACGTTTTAATGAACGTTACAAAGCTGGATACCTCAAGAGTTTATAAGTCCGGTGACGAGGATGCAGGGGTTAAGGCTCTGCAAAAGCGTTTATGCGAGCTTGGCTACTTGGAAGAAAAATACGTAACCGGATATTATGGCGCGATTACTGTTTCGGCAGTTAAAAAGTTTCAGAAAAATCACCAGATAAGCCCCACGGGCACCGTTGCCGAATTAACCTTAAAGGAGCTTAATTCCACAAGCGCAAAAACCAACGTAAACGAAAACAATTCCGAAACTCAGTACGTTGCAAAGCCCGGAACGCTCCGTTTCGGTGACAGAGGCACCTTAGTTAAAAATCTTCAGAACAACCTTAAAACCTTAGGATATTTTTCAGGCACGGCAACCGGCGAATACGGCTCAGTTACAAAAGCCGCGGTTGTGAAGTTCCAAAAGGCATATTCCCTTACGGCTGACGGTATTGCAGGAAGCAAAACCTTAGCAAAAATTGCCGCCGCAGTAGCAAGCAAGAAGCCTTCAGGCTCCACAAGCTCAAGCTCATCGGGCGTAACGGTAAGCGGATACAATTCAGCAAATATGACCGTTATAAACGCCGCCTTAAAATCGCTTACTCCCGCGCAGATGGAAGAGGTTAAGCTTATGGCAAGAGTTATTAAGCGTGAGGTTGGCGGAAACATTTACCGCTGTCAGCTGGCGGTGGGAAGCGTTATTATGAACCGCGTTAAGAGAACGGGTGCTTCGGTTGAAGCAATCATTTATGCGCCCAATCAGTTCTCAACCGCCAACAGCACCTTAAAGAATGAAACATATTCCACCACCAATCTGTATGCGGCAATAGAAGCCTATATGGGAGCAAAGCCCGTAGGCGATTGCAGATATTTCTGTTCAAAATCCGTTCGTTACACCTGCTGGGCAGGTAAAAACAGAACCTATTACTGCACTATCGGCTCCGAATGCTTCTTCCTGTAATACAAATGCAATGCACATAAGGAGAGTAAAAAATGAAAAGATTATACCGTTCAAAAACCGATCGGAAATTAACCGGTCTTTGCGCAGGCATCGCACAATATTTTAATGCGGATCCCTCTATTATCAGGCTTATTGCCGTTCTGCTCTGTCTTGGGGCAGGAAGCGGTATTCTTGCCTATATTATCGCATCCTTGGTTGTTCCCGAGGAGCCCGATAATAACGCTGAATTAAATCAGTAATACAAGCACAAACAACAAAAAAGGCTTGCCCGAGGGCAAGCCTTTTTTTATTCTGTTTTTATTTTTTTATTCTGTTTTTAAGAAATATTCGCAAATAATTTCCGCAGGGTTACGGTTAAATTCCTTTTGCATAATTTCTCTTTGGCGGGAAAGCTTTTCCTCATCGTAAAGACGCTTAACGCAAAGGGCAGGAAGCCGTTTGGGGTCATTACTTGCAAGAGCCATTCCCTGAGTGATGAAGAAATATCTGTTATAGGATTCACAACCCGAAACTGCGTCAATAAACGCTAAGGGTAAACGCTTGTAGGAAGCCTCCGTAATGCTTAAACCTCCGGGCTTTGTAACGTAGAGGTCGGCACTGTCCATTAAAAGTGAAACCTTGTCGGTAAAGCCTAAAACGCGGACTCTTTCACTTTCCAGCTTATCAACCTTTTTCTTCAGCTTTTTGTTAGTTCCGCAAACGATGGTCATATATGCGTCCTCAGGCATAATTTCCTTAATTGCTTCCCCTACCGTTTCCATGGGACCGCAGCCCATACTGCCGCACATCATAAGAATGTGGCGCGCGTTTTCGGGAACACCCACTTGCTTTTTTGCTTCTCTTTTTTCTTCAAAGGAGTAGAACATATCCTTAACGGGAATACCGCTGGGAATAATATTTTCTTCAGGAATTCCGCAGGCAACAAATTCGCCCACAAGATTTTTATGAGGAATAAAATACACGTCCAGATTGCTTTCGCCTACACCCGGTGAGCAGGTGTAATCTGTAGCAACAAAGGCGGTTTTTACCTTAAGCTCCTTATTTTTAACAAGCTCGTTAACCATAAGCGCAGGGAACATATGTACGCAAATTATTGCAGTAATATTTTCATCAAGCACGTATTTTTCAAGTTTTTTAACTCCGAGGCTGAAGAAGTTATACGCAACGGAATCGTCAGCAAAGGTAGAGGGATGCTTTTCAGCAAATTCATAGCCAAAGCCGAACAAAACGGGAGCATATCTGTATATGCGCACGTGCCACGACGCTATAAAATCAGACATCTTAGGTGATAAAAAGGCAAGAGCGTCTTCAGTAACACACTCCACTCCGTGCTGTGAAAACTTTTCAGCAATGGAATTGGCGGTGGAATTATGTCCCTGACCTGTATTACAAGTAAGTAAGAGTATTTTCATCTGTGGTCTCCTTTCTCACAAACTGCCTATACATTATACCCCCATTTCCCACATTATGTCAAGACACCCAAGCCCGTTATAAACGAAATCTTTATCACATTTAGAGGAATTTTTGTTGAAAACTCAACTTTGGGGTGTTTTGTTGTATTCTTGTTTAAGCTGAGCTATTTTTTCATAAAATTGGTCTTTTGTTATGGTTTTCTTTTCTCCGTCAACACTATGATAATAAGTTTCTTCTATTTTATCCGCACTGAGATCTTCAATCTCAAAAGTAAGTTCTTCTGATAAATTGATTTCCGTACCGTCTATGGTAAAAAGCAGATGTGCCGTGTAGCTTGCCCCACCAGAAGAACGAACTAACAACTTATTTTCTTTTATTCCTAAAACAATATATCTTGGCCAATAGGCATCTAAAAGCACAGCTTTTTCTCCGTTATGAGTAAATATTGCCGTTACGTAATCATCTATAATCACAAGCATCTCGTTGATGCCGTTACTATCAAGGTCTGCAAAAACGTATTTAAGTCCTTTTTCTCTGTACTCAGAATCAAATTCCGCAAGCATACTTGTCCAGCTCACACTTACATCTTCTTGCACTATAGCAACGTCTTCAATATTAAGTTCATTTTTTCCAAAGAACGCATCATCATAAGATTTTGATTTTGCCCATTTATCGTAAAATCCTTTGACTTCAACGTATTCTTTAGGAAAATTTGTATCACCTTTAACGCAACTGCAAAAAATGGTGAGTATTAATGCAAAAACAGCAAAAATTGCTATAATCCTTTTCATTTTTATTTCCCCTTTTTTCTATAATTAAATTATATTTTATTTATCTGTAAAAGTCAATATTTACTAAAAAATCCTGCCTATCTGTGATAAGCAGGATTTATATTTATGCCGTTTGATTCTGATGCACCTTACAGTTACTCATATTGGTAACCGGAGTGCCCGCGGTGGAAACAAACCAGTTGTACTGATTGTAGTACATATAGTTGAATATTCCTTTTTCGGGAATCATAACCAGCGTGCTCTTTTGTCTTGTTTCTTCAGGACAGTTTTCCGTTGCAAGTGCGCCGGAAGCCGAGCAAATTTCTACCTGACGGTGAAGATCGCAAACGCTCATATTTGAGGGGTTTCCGTAAGCCACGTGAGTTTTTGCGCAGGCTTCAGTTGCCAACTTACCCGTAACGGAGCAATAATTTACTTTCATTACGCCAATTGCCTCAGGCTCAACGTCGGAATTGGGTTTATCGGGAAGTCCCTTATGAAGAGCCGTCATAACGGCGCTGAACAAGGGTGCCGCAAAGGAGCTACCCTGCGCGTTGCTCTGAAGCTGCTTATAAGCGTCGGAGCCAACCCAAACACAGCAGGTGTAATAGCCCGTAAAGCCTGCAAAGAAAACGCCTCTCTGCTCAGAGTTAGTACCCGTTTTACCGTAAACGGTCTGTCCGGGAACCTTAATTCTTGTGGGCAAGCCAAGAGCAACCTGACGCATTAAATAAGTGGTCTGCCAAGCGGTGCTCTCGGAGAAAACTCTGTGTCTGTCCTGACGGGCAACCATATCAACGATAACGTTGCCGGTTTTATCTACCACCTTGGTAAAGGCAATGGGCTCAATGTATACGCCCATATTGGCAATGGCGGAAAATGCTCCTGCCATCTCTAAGGGTGTTATGCCAGAGCTTCCAAGTGCAAGACCTGAGCCGGTTTTACTGATGTGATCAGGGTCAACGCCTAAGGAAACGAGGGTGTTGAAGGATTCATCAAGTCCCACGTCATAAAGCAAAGCCTGAGCCGCACCGGTGTTAAGGGAACGGGTAAAGGATTCCTTCATGGTTACCCAGCCGGCGTATGTTCGGCTGTTATTTTCAGGATAACCCTTAACAGAGCCCCAACCGTCAATTTTAATTTTCTGGTCGTAATAAACCGTGCCGATGCCTGAGCCGCGCTCAATGGCGGGAGCGTAAACGGCAATAGGCTTAATTGAGGAGCCAACGGGCATTGTAGACTGATAGGAACGGTTAAATTCCAGGCTTCCCGTGGGTGCCTGACGACCGCCAACAAGGGCAACGATATAACCGTTATGATAATCCATAACCGCTACCGCCGCCTGAGGCTGAACAAGACGGATAACACTTCCGTCAGGGTTTCTGCCTACAACGGTATAGCTATCGGCAGAATATCTCATTGTGGGATAGCCCTTGAAATTATACGTCTGCTCTTCTGCGGCGCGCTGCTTATCCTCATCCATAGTTGTATAGATGGTGTAGCCTTCGGTACGGATTTCCTTGCGCACCTGATTTCTGTTTTTAGAGTTGTTCTCAAGACCTCTGTCAATTAAAATCTGCTCAACCACGCTATCAATAACGTAATCGGTAAAGTAAACCATTCCCGATTTGGTTGAATATGGAGAATCCTTCAAAACGGAGATGGTATCCGCCTTGGCTGATTCGTATGTCTCCTTTGAAATAAGACCGTTTTCCCACATTTCATAAAGAACAAGATTCGTTCTGTTATCGGTTCTTGCAGGATTGTTACGGCTATAATAGTTAGTTCTGGGATTATATCTTGAGGGGTTCTGAATCATACCTGCAAGGCAGGCGCACTCACGAAGCGTAAGCTCGCTTAATTCCTTGCCGAAATAGTCCTTTGCGGCAGTTTTCACGCCGTAGCAGGAGCCTCCCATATAAATGGTATTAAGGTACGCCTCTAAAATATCGTCCTTTTCATACTTCTGCTCAAGCTCAATGGCAAGGGACGCTTCCTGAATTTTTCTCTTATACGTCTGGTCAAAGGAAAGCATCGTGTTTTTCACAAGCTGCTGAGTAATGGTTGAGCCGCCCTGCATAGAATCGCTTGTAAGGTTGCTGAACACTGCACCTACAAGGCGCTTAAAGTCAATGCCCATGTGTCTGTGGAAGCGCACGTCCTCAATGGCGATAACCGCATTTTGTAAATCTGCAGGAATTTCCTCCAAATCAGCCCATTCACGATTTTCCATATTGTAGTAGTTACCGAGGGTTTCCCCCTTATTGTCAAGCAAAACGGTGGCTTGCTCCTGCTCGGCAACGCTGTCAAAGTCAAGCTCAGGCACGCTTTCAAGATATGACTGTGCCATACCGATTATAAATCCTACTCCCGAAATTCCCACAATAAGCATACAAACAAGAAGCATCTTGAAGGTAACTATCATCAGGTTGATAAAGTAGTTGCGAGGCTTATCACTCTTAGTAAAAATTGCCGAAGCCTCTTCTATCTCCTTGCGACGCATATATCTTTCTTTTTGCTTTTCGTCGCGGATTTTCTCTATTCTCTCCTGCTCTCTGTCCTGCCGATACTGATTACCGCTGTTATCCGCTATCCTGCGGCGGCGGACTGCAGCTTGGCCGTTACCTGACCTTTCGTCAGTATTTTGCAAAGAGCCTTCTCTTCTCGGGCGCACCGTTTCAACGCCAACCGTTGCACGCACTCTTTCTTCAGCGCTGATTTGTCCTCCTGCACCGTTTGTTCGAGGTCCTTGGCTTGCTTGACGAACAGACTCTCTTTTCTTTGCTTGTCCGTCATTTTCACTTACTCTTACTCCCGCTGCTCTTGACGCACCTTCTCTTGCAGGGCGCACCGACTCAACACCTACGCTTGCGCGGGCCGGACGGGCTTCTCCGGTTCTTGCTCCTGCTACTCTTGAAGCGCTTTCTCTTGCAGGGCGCACCGACTCAACACCTATGCTTGCGCGAGTTGGACGGGCTTCGCCGGTTACATTTGAACGTCTTTCCCCCGTTAAAGTTGAACGGGCTTCACCTGCTCTTGCTCCTGATGCTCTTGACGCGCTTTCTCTTGCAGGACGCACCGACTCAACGCCTATGCTTGCGCGAGTTGGATGAGTGCTCTCACTTGTGCGCGGTGCGTTTGTACGGGTGGCTCCTGCACGAGTTGCTTTTCGCGTTGCACCGGCCGTTCTTTCAGCAGGAACCTGCGGTTTTATCTTTTGTCCGGTTGATACCGACGTAACTTCAAAGCTTGAATTATTCTGTTTATCTGCCAAAACGGTATCCCCCTTTCTTTTTGTGGTGTTTTCTTGCCTTTCTGCAAGGCATTCCACATTGTATTATACCAAAATACTGAGAATATTTCAACTAAACAATTACAAATTTTTCTTGTTTTTTTAGTGAATTTAATGAAAAACTAATTAAAAAGAGGTGATTTTATGAGAAATGACAGTAATTTCTTTATTACGACCGTTGCATTACTTGTTTTTGCCTTTCTCGGACTTTTGATTATCTGCTAAAAAATCTGTTTTTTTGTTGTTTTTGTTGGATTTCTTCTTGACTTTGTGGAAGAGAGATGTTATACTAATATTGACATATTATAGACCACAGGAGCAAAAATATGAAAAAATTTGAGGTAATGACCGACATATACTTTGGTGAGAATGCTTTGGACCGTCTTTCCGAATTGGATTGCAAAAGGCTCTTTATCTTTGCCGACCCCTTCGTAGTACAGAGCAATCTTATCCGCTACCTTACCAGACCTCTTGACAGAGCAGGTATTGATTTCGAGGTTTACACAGATATCGTTGCCGATCCCACCACCGAAAAGGTTATTGCCGGCATTGCCGCGGTTATGAAATATTATCCCGATTGCATCGTTGCCGTTGGCGGCGGAAGCGCAATGGACTTAGCAAAGGCTGTACGCAAAATTGCAAACCAAATCGATTCAGGCTTTATGCCCCGTCTTATTGCAGTTCCCACCACAAGCGGAACGGGCAGTGAGGTTACCTCATTCTCGGTTATAACAGATACCGAGACCCATTCAAAGATTCCTCTGGTTTCTCCCGATATGACTCCCGATGAAGCCATTTTGGACGAGGTTTTAGTTAAGAGCGTGCCTGCAAGCGTAACCGCCGATACGGGTATGGACGTGCTTACCCACGCTATTGAAGCCTACGTTTCCACAAACAATAACGAATTTTCAGGGGCTTTGGCAGAAAAATCGGTAGAAATCTGCGGTCAGTTCCTTTTCCGCTCCTATTCAGATAATAACGACTCTCACGCAAGAAGAAAAATGCACATTGCCTCCTGCCTTGCAGGCTTGGCATTTAACTCTGCCTCATTAGGTCTTAATCACGGTATGGCACATCAGCTTGGCGCTGAATTTCATATTCCCCACGGCAGAGCCAACGCAATGCTTCTTCCCATCGTTATTGAATATAACTGCAACGTTACCAAATATTCACGTAGCCGTAAGGACTACGAGCCATACGTTAGAAAATACTGTAATATTGCCCGTTCACTTGGCTTGGGCGGTATGAATGAGGTTACAACTATTCACTCTCTTGCCAACTATATGCGCTTTATGGCAGAGGAAATGAATATTCCCCTGCACCTTCGCGACATACTTTCAATTTCTCAAGAGGAATACGAGGCACGCATTCCCGAAATGGCGGAGGCGGCTCTTAAGGACGGTTGTACCGCCACTAACCCCCGCGTTCCCACATTAAGCGACGTTATTGAGCTTTACAAGAGGTTGTGGTAATATGAACAAGTTTGATCAGGAAAATCCCGTAATTTGCTTTTGCGCACGGGTACGCTTAAACGATATTAAGTCCGCCGTGGAAAGCGGTTGCACGTCTTATCGCGAGCTGGAAAAACGCCTTGGCTGCGGTGCTTCCTGCGGAAGCTGTGTCAGAGAAATTGAAGATTTAATTGACCGTTTTACTCAGGAGTAATTATGAAGCAAGAGAAAATTGACAGAATCAACTTTTTGGCCCGCAAGGCAAAGGCCGAGGGCTTAACGGAAGAAGAAAAAGCAGAGCGCGAGGAGCTGAGAAACGAATACCGTGCTTCCTTCCGCGTAAGTCTTTCGGGAATAATGGATTCCACGGTTATTCAGTATCCCGACGGAACAAAGGTTCCCGTAACCAAAAAGAACAGACCCACCTGCTGATAAAACCGCCGGTTAATCTGCGCCCGAAATTTCGGGCGTTTTATTTTTATGACTAAGTCAAATAGTCTTTGTTAAGCCAGATGGCCTTCGGCAACAAAACAACCGCAAGAGCTAAAGCTTTCCCGATGCATTGCGAGCCTGCAGCAACACTAAGCAACCAAAAATGAAAAAAGAACCTGCAAGCAGGTTCTTCTTTTTTTGCAAGATTATTATGAACGGTGTGCCTTAAAGCATTCGTCACAATATACAGGTCTGTCTTCCTTAGGCTGGAAGGGTACCTTTGTTGCAGCACCGCAATCAGCGCAAACAGCGTCAAACATCTCTCTGGGACCACGGTTTGCGTTACGCTTTGCCTGACGGCATTCACGGCAACGGCCGGGCTCGTTCTTGAGACCTTTTTCAGCATAGAATTCCTGCTCACCTGCAGTGAAAACGAATTCTTTGCCGCACTCTTTGCACACTAAAGTCTTGTCTTCGTACATTGAATATGTCCCCCATTTTTATTTTTGTTGCACGCGCAAGTGTTATACTGGGTCAAATGGGCTTCATTATCCAAGCAGAAGGTTCGGGCTTAACCATAATCCATTATAAACTTTCGTCAACAGAAATATTATACACCATCAAAAACCCTATTGCAACTATTTTTTTCAAAAACATTAAAAAATTTTTAATAATTATGTTACTTTTGGGGGGTATTTTTTAATTTTTACAACATTTCCATTCCCGTTCTCAGCTTATTGGCAAGGTCGGAATATCTCTTTTGGGTATCGGTATTTTGTATCATTGAATTGATAGATTCCTCTCTTCCGCAAAGCACCACCATTTTCGACGCACGGGTTACTGCGGTATAGAAGAGATTTCTCGTCATAACACGCACCTCACCCTGAGGAAGCGGCATAATCACAAAGGGAAACTCACTTCCCTGGCTCTTATGCACGCTTATGGCGTAGGCTAAGGAAAGGTCCTCTAAAATATCGAAGGAATAGACGCAAACCTTTTCGTCGTCAAATACCACGGTCATTTCTCGGCTTGCTGAATCTATATCAGTTATTATTCCGCTGTCACCGTTAAACACGCCCGTACCTGAGACAAAATTGCCGTAGGAATCAAAGCTTTTCCATTCCAGATCGTAATTATTCCGTATCTGCATAACCTTGTCACCCTTACGGAAAACAATTTCGCCAAACACCTTTTCAGGCTTATTTTTATCCGCAGGATTAAGCGCCTGCTGAAGAATTTTATTAAGGTTGAAAACTCCGCAGGTGCCTTTTTTTATGGGCGTAAGCACCTGAATATCCCGAAGCGGCTCAATACCGTAAGCCTTTGGAAGTCGGTTAAGGCATAAATCCACAACGGTTTTTGCTATTTCCTGCTCAGAGAAGCGTCGGTCAAGGAAAAAGTCTCCCCCCTTAACGTTAACCTCGGGAGCAAGTCCGTTATTTATTTTGTGTGCGTTGGTAACTATCGTGCTTTCCTTTGCCTGACGGAAAATTCTGTCAAGCTTTACCGTGGGAAAAACGCCCGAAGCAATAATATCTCCAAGAACGTTGCCCGCTCCAACAGACGGAAGCTGGTCGGAGTCACCTACCAAAATAAGACGGGTTCCCTTTTTAAGTCCTTCAAGAAGAGACTGCATAAGGAAAATATCTATCATACTTGCTTCGTCAACGATACAAACGTCGCAATCTACGGGTTTTTCCTTATTGCGCTTAAAAGCAAATCCGCTTTCATTTTTACTGTATTCTAATAAGCGGTGAATGGTTTTAGCATCTTCGCCCGTTGCTATTGCCATTCTTTTTGCCGCCCTGCCCGTAGGTGCGCAGAGAGCAATGCTTAAGCCGCGCTTGCGGAACAGATGCAAAATACAGTCTAACGTGGTGGTTTTTCCCGTACCGGGACCTCCCGTAATAACGCAAACGCCCTTTTCAACCGCCTGGGAAGCCGCTAAACGCTGGTTTTCCGCCAGAGTTATTTTTTTCTCCTGCTCATAGGCTTCAATTTCTTTAAGTATCCGTTTTTCCTTTTCACCCTTTGCAGACGCCTCAAGGAAAAGCAAACCTCCTGCTACCATGGATTCCGCATAGAAAAACGCAGGATGATAGATCGCTCGTACACCTTGAATCACTCTTATAACTATACTCTGCTCATTTGCAGATTGCATTATGTGAGCGCGGATATTTTCTTTATCTATACCGAGAAGAAGTGCCGCTCTGTTCAGGAGCACCTCCTCAGGCAAAAACACGTGTCCTTCGCTTCCTGCCTCTGTTAAGGCGTGGCGGAAGCAGGCGCTTATTCTGAAATGGGAATCTTTCTTAACGCCCATACTTGACGCCATTTTATCTGCAGTTAAAAAGCCAATGCCATCAATATCATTAACCATTTTATAGGGATTTTCCTGCAAAACGGAAATGGTGGAATCACCGTAAAAGGCGTATATTTTAAGCGCCATATTAGGTGTAAGACCGTATTTTTGTAAAAACATCACAGTTCTTTGGGCACCTAAAAGCTCACCGAAGGATTCGGCAATAACCGCCGCCTTCTTTTTGCCGATGCCCTGCACAAGACAAAGCTCCTCGGGCGAATGCTCAATTATTTCCAGCGCCTTGGTGCCGAAATAATCCACAATATCCCTTGCAACCTTGGGGCCGACACCGCGAATTATGCCGGAAGCAAGATAGGCTTCGATTTCGTCGATTGTTTTGGGCGTAACCATCTCGTAGGACGTTGCCTTAAACTGCTTTCCGTAAACCTCGTGAAGTAAAAATTCGCCCGTCAGCTCTACAAAATCACCTTCCCTGATTAGCGGGAAGGTGCCTGTTACTGTTTCAAATTCTTGGTCTGCGGAAAGAACGAACACTGTATAGCCCGTGTCTTCGTTGCGGTAGATAATACCTTCAACCTCTCCGACTAATTTTACCATAATTGAACTCCCGGGAAGAAAACGCTGCTGAAGGCAAGCATAATCAAGGTAGCCACTATACTTCCTAAGCATACTGCAGGGAATGCGTACTTAAAGCGAATATTAAGAAGGGTTGCTACCAAGCAGCCGGTCCAAACTCCCGTTCCCGGCAGGGGAATGGCAACAAAAAGGAATACACCGATTGCCGATGCCCACGCTCTTGCTTTTTCGTTTTTTGAAGAATTCATTTTTTCTTCTAAGCTTTTTCCTTTTTTTAAGCCGTGCTCCTCAAGCTTTTCAACAAGGTGCCTAAAAACCTTTGTAGTTTTCATCCAATTAAAAACAGTTCGAAGAAGCAGCAAGATAACAAGTCCGGTTAAACACGCACCAAGCTGTGTTAAAATAAATAATTCAACTACGGTTAATTCAGGGAACAAGCCTATTCCTAAAACAATAGCGTATCTTGACTCAATAAGCGGTACGCAGGAAAGTGCGATTATTAAAATCTGATGCCAAAAACGCTCGAAAAATCCGATTGCTGCTGCTAAATAAACCATTTTTTACTCCTCGACAAACAATAAATCAATAAAAACAATTCGTCAACAAAATAGCGGTCAATAAATTATATTTCGCCGCTTTACTTTTAGGACTATTTTCCCGTTGAGCCAAAGCCGCCAAGGCCTCTTGCAGTTTCATCAAGCTCTTGGGCAAGCTCAAACTCGGCGGTTATATAAGGCGTAATAACGAGCTGTGCAATACGCTCACCGCTTTCAATAATTCTTTCTTCGCCCCCGTGATTGTGAAGCGCTACAATAATTTCACCACGGTAATCGCTGTCAATTACGCCTACCTTATTAGCAGGTGCCAGATCCTTTTTGCAGGCTAAACCGCTTCGGGCATAGATCAAGCCCACGTATCCTGAGGGAATTGCAAGGCAGATGCCGGTATGGATAAATTTTGTTTCGTTAGGACCAATTGTAACGGAAGAATCCTCCAAGGCGTACAAATCCGCCCCTGCGGAAAATTCTGTACCGTAGGTGGGAATAATAGCCTTTTCGTTTAGCTTTTTAACCTGTAATTTCATATTATATTTCTCCCAAAGCACGTACTTTGTCGGCTTTTATCATTAGCTATGGAACTTAAATTATTATATCACATAACAAACGTATTTGCAACACAAACCATTAAAAAATCGGACAATGAAAGCATTGTCCGATTTTGCTCCGTATTTATTGTCGCCGTTTTTTATCAGCAATTCTTTGCGATTGTTTTTACTACACACAAAACAAAATATGCTCATTGCGAAGAGAGGAATCTGAAATAAAATCGTTAACCGAATAGGCGTGCTGCTCTAAATCCGTACAGCTTGCCTTGGTAATTCCCTGTCTTTTTAATTCTTCGGCAAAAAGGGCGCTTATATCCTGAATTATCTGTGTTTTGAACGGTGCCATTTCCTCGGAATTTTCCGTTGAAATCAAAAACTCCAAGGGCTCTTTGATTTTTGAAAAGGTTTTAAGGCTTTCCATAGCCTTAAATACCCATTTATAGTACGGCGGAAATTTCTTCTCAAGCAAAAACGCCACGTTTATTGCCGCCTTTACAAATTCGAAAAGTGCAAGCTGTGCCGCACCGTTTTCTCCGCGCAGAATCAAGCGGGAATAATTATATTGTCCGCTTTGGGCGCAAATAAGTAAATTTGATGCAAGGCGCTTTAATCTTGCGTCCTCGGGCATATTTTTAAGCTTTTCTCTTATGCTTGTAACCTCTCCCAAATTATCAACGAAAATTTCACCGTTAACCGCCTCAAACAAGGCGCTCATTTCAATTTTGCACCAATCAAAAAGTGACATTTCGCCGTTAGGTGTTCCTGCCTTTTGCATAAAGAAATCCTCAAGCAAAATTACTCCGTGTCGGCTTCCGCCAACGGGAGAAACAAGGCTTCTCTTCAACCCCATAAACTCCTTAGGAAGCGACGCATAGGCTCTTTCTAATAA
The DNA here is from genome assembly GCA_017502165.1 of Clostridia bacterium. Classification (GTDB taxonomy): domain Bacteria; phylum Bacillota; class Clostridia; order Christensenellales; family QALW01; genus UMGS1322. The sequence continues at coordinate 34,931 of JAFVVO010000025.1, read as the reverse complement.
AAAAACGTCCTTTCTGTCCGTTTCGCCGGGCAGAAAAATACAAAAGCCCGGCTCAAAATCGTGGTCACGGGAAATTTCATCGTCAAAGCCGTAGCATTCCGAGCCGCTTCCGCAAAGCCCTACCGCCAGAAGATGCTCAAGGTGAGGCGCTTTTTCTTTGATTGCTGCGGCGCCGAATTCAAGATAGAATTGCTTTGATATTTCAAGTCCGTTCATAAATTTTCCTTGCCCTTTCCTTTAATTCCGCTTCGAAGGCAAAATGCCCGTAATAGCCGAACACCGTTGCGCATTTTTCGCAAACAAAGGCGTAATAACCGCTGGAAAAATCAGCTTTTTCATTAAGGCTTTCTTCTGCCTTCCGGGTTAGCTCCTCTATTTCCTCGCACCCATCTTCAAGTCCTTTTTCCTCTTCAACCAAGGAAGCAAGATTAAGAAGGGTTATTGCCCTTTCCCAAACACCGTTTTTCTGCTTATCGCATTGAATAAGTGCCAGAGAATAAAGCTCTCGCGCTTCCTGAAATTTTTTAAGGTCAACAAGCGTCAGCGCCATATTGTTGTAAAGACCGCCTAAACGGCCGTCGTTTTCAGACAATTTTTCCTCGTATGTTTTTCTGGCTTTTCGGAAAAGCTCAATGCTTTCCTCCGCTCTGCCGAAGGCCTTAAATGCCGTTGCGGCATTTATTTGCGTAGTGGCGCCTGCAACGGTATTTTCGCCTATTCTATCAAGAAGCTCCAGTGCCTTTTTACTGTAAAGCAGAGCGTCAGCCTCTCTGTTAAGCTTTCTGTTTAAGCCTATCAGCTCATTATAAACCGTTACCAAGGCAGAATGATCCTCTTGGACGTTTTGCTCTGCCCTAAGCAAAAGCTCAAGGGCGGAAGAATAATCGTTTCTGCCTAAAAGCGCATCAAGCTCTTCTAAAAGATTCTGTATTTTTATCATATTTCACCTAAAAGAAAACCCCCGGCTGTGCGGGAGCTTTGCTTATTATTCCTGACTGAAATTATCCTTGCCTACTCCGCAAAGAGCGCAAGCAAAATCCTCGGGTAAATCCTCAAATTTTGTTCCCGGGGCAATTCCGCCCTCAGCATAGCCAAGCTCTTCATCATAAACCCAGCCGCAAACGTCACAAACGTATTTCATAGCATATTCTCCTTTTTGTTTTATTTTTATTGTTAGCTTTTTTTGAAAAATTATTTACCGTCGTAAGCAATAACGCTTGCCACGTCGTAACCCTTAAGCGCTTCTCTGCCGTTAAGTCCCTTAAGCTCAATAACAAATAATGCCTTGGAAATTACGCCGCCAAGCTCCTCAACGAGCTCACAGCAGGCCTTAATTGTTCCACCGGTTGCAATTAAATCGTCAACCATAACAACCTTTTCGCCGGGTTTAATGGCGTCTTTATGAATTTCTATTTCGGCGGTGCCGTATTCTAAGTCATATTCCTTTGAAATGGTTTCTCTCGGAAGCTTACCCTTTTTTCTTAAAAGTGCAAAAGGCTTGCCTAATTTATAAGCAAGAGGTGCGCCGAAAATAAAGCCGCGGGATTCAGTTCCTGCAATAACGTCACACTCAACGCCCTCTAAAAGCTTAGCAAGCTCGTCGATGGCAAGCTTGAAGCCTTCAGCAGACTGCAAAATTCCCGTAACGTCACGAAACAGTATGCCCTCCTCGGGAAAATCGGGTATAGTAATAACGTAATCTTCTAATTTTTTCATAAATTTCTCCTGAAAATAATTTATCTGTTAATGTCGGCACGTCTTTTTGAGCCGAACATAATTATTTTACCATACACTTTCTTCTTTTTCAAGGAAAAGTTGTTTGTTGACGAAAAATTTTTTAATGCTATACTATATAAGTAAATATTATTTAATTCTACAAAAAAAGAGGTGAGTCGTTTGGTTGGAAACGTTAATTTTATTATTGCTTCCCTGCTTGAAGCAGGCTTTGAGGCCTATGCGGTAGGCGGCTGCGTGCGCGACTATCTTCTTAACAAAATTCCCAACGATTTTGACGTTACCACCAACGCCACTCCCGATGAAATTATTGACGTTTTTTCGTCCTTCAGGCTTAATCTGCGAGGCTTAAAGCACGGCACGGTGGGAGTTATCAGAAACGGTGAAATGATAGAGATCACCACCTTCCGTATTGACGGAGAATATTCCGATTCCCGCCACCCCGAAAGCGTTACCTTTACCTCTTCGCTGAAGCAGGATCTGGCGCGCCGCGATTTTACCGTTAACGCAATGGCTCTTGATTCAAACGGCAATATTATTGATTATTTCGACGGCAGAAAGGACTTAAAGGATAAAATTATCCGCTCTGTAGGCAATCCTAAGGAAAGATTTTCCGAGGACGCTCTGCGTATTATGCGAGGGCTTCGTTTTGCGTCTAATAAGGGCTTTTCTTTAGAGAAAAACACTCTTTTGTGGTGCAACAGGCTTGCCGAAAACCTTAAAAACGTGGCTTACGAAAGAATTTTTGCAGAGCTTAAAAAAATGGTTTTTCTTGAGAACTGTCCCGAAATAATGCGAAAAACGCTTCCCGTTTTCTCCGCTATTTTTCCCACGCTTAAGACAAGCAAAAGGCAGTGGAAACAGATTTGCGATTGTGCTCGTCTTGCGGAAGGTGACGGCGACCTGGTTTTAGCCTTTATTCTGTTTTCGGCAAACACCGAGCAGGAGCTTCTCAGGTTGCGCGCCGACAACAAGCTGAAGAAGAAAATACTTTTGTTAAAGCAAATGCTTTCAATCCCCTTTAAGCGTGACAGAGAATTTCTGCAGGCGCTGATGAACGAATTTTCCAAAGAAGCGGTGCTATTTTTCGTTAAATATCTCGTTTGCACAAAAAAAGAAACTGTCGAGGCTTACGCCCTTACCTACGAAATTGCCGAAACCTGCATTTTACTTAAGGACCTGCAATTAAACGGCGAGCTTATCCGCAGGGCAGGCTTTAAGGGAAAGAAAATTCATTTTGCCAAGGAATTTTTGCTTAAAGCGGTAAATTCGGGCGATTGCGAAAACGTTTCGGAGGTTCTGCTGGATTATCTTGAGGAGAACCGAAACTCGATATTGTAAAATTAAAAGAAATAGTATATAATATTTTTCAGGGACGCTTTGTTTCCTTACATTGTTAAAATTTCGAGGTTTTTATGCTTAAAAAATATTTTCCTACGGTTGTAACGGCTTTAATACTCATTCTCGCCCTGACCGTAACCGCCATATTCTTGCCCTGGGACAGATTTAAGGCTCCCGTTTTGCCCGATTTAACGGACAAGCCTCAGGAGGAAAAGCAAGAGGTATTTTTCTCCGACGGTATGCTTCTTTACGGAGCAAGCCAAGCGCCCTACGGCGTAGGCGACGTTATTTTCGACGCTAACATTGAAGGCACTTTCAGATACAAGGTTTACGGTGCAAACGGTCAGTTTGAAGATTTTGCGCCCGGCTTTGACGCTTCTTCCTGGACTAAAATCGAAAAGGGCGCTGTTATTTCCGGCACCGACTGCCGCAGGATTGCCGTAGTATCCACCACCGAGGACGGCAAGGTGCTTGCATACGCAAAATTCGATTATATTCCCGGCATTATTTACGGTCTCAGCAATGCCGACCAATACGACGACCTTACCTTCTATAACGCTCAAAATCCCAATCAAGAGGACGACAGAGCCGTCCGCCTTGCTTCAAACCTGTTCAAAACCAACGATAAATCCTATTTCGGCAAGGATTACGGAAGCATTATTCAGGGCTTTTTAACTAAGCACTCCTCTACTGCGGGAATTTTGGAAAATTATATTCACACCGCAACCGATTTCAACACTCAGGAAAACCGTCCCTTCTACTCGCCCATTGACGGCACCTTAACGGTTCTTAATTCCGACGATTACAATACTATTGCCATTTATTCTAAGGAATATAACCTTACGGTGCTTATTCTTCACGGGCAGGATATTGCCCCTGCAAGACAGCTTGTAACAAGCGGCGGCACAGTTAAAAAAGGTGACCTTTTAGGCTTTGGCGGAAGCGCGGGCGACCCTGCAGGCGACACCCACATTCACGTTGAGGTCCGCAACGGTGACGCAATTCGTTATAAGAGCTTTTCCAAGGACCCAAAATACACCCGTATGAGCAATTACGATCCGCTGATTATTGCAGATTTATTTTCCTTGGAGGCTAACGCGGAAAATTCTTATCAGGCCTTTTACGCTTTAGGCACTAACGCCTTTAACGCTCAGAACAATTCCATTGCCTGCCAGGTAGGCAACTGGTTATATTATATCGACCGAACAAACGGCGGTAAAATCTTCAAATCGCGCCCCGACGGAAGCAGCGTGACGCTTATTTCAAGTCATAAGGCGGCAAACCTCAACTATTCCGACGGATACCTTTATTACAGTAATCTTGACAGTGCAGGCCACTTAACCAAGGTTTCGGTTTCAGGGGGCGCGCCCGTAACGGTTACAACCGTTGACACCAGCGCCTACGTTTTAGTTATCAATGACTGGATATATTTTGCAAACACGCTTAATAAGAACAATTTATTCAAAATAAAAAAGGACGGATCAAACCGTCAGCCTATTTTGGCAAGAGATATTTCTCATCTGTTCTTCTATAAGGGAAGCTTCTATTATACGCAGGACGCACGCGTGAACGCAGAACGTCTTTACCGTTTCGACATTACTACCGAAAAATCCCAAAGACTTCTCTCTTCCCGTGTTGACCGCCCCTTTATGTACGAAAACAACCTTTGCTACCGCCGTTATTACAGCGACAAGCATTGCCTTACTCTTCCCCTTATCAGCCTTAACGAAGCCGCCGCAACTACTATTATTCCCGCTGCATACAATCACATTCAGGCAGGCACACGTTATTTGATTTACACCAGCGAAACAGACGCAAATTCTCTTTACGTTAAATTCAAAACTATTGCGACGCCCGCAAAGCTCTCAAGTGACATTCTTTGCAGTGAGCTTTCTCAGGCTGGAGGCTGGCTCTATTACCACACCACCAGTGATTCCGGCGTGGTTTTGGCGCGAATTAATCTTAACGCATTAAAATATCAGCATTTTACCAAAAACGGCTGGACAGATATGGCTCTTGACGGTGATGCTAAATTAAAGGAAATGGTTGACGCTAACAGAACTAATTCCGCATACAATCCTTCAGGAGCGCCTGCAACAACTCCTCCTGCGGTTGTTAATCCCGATTGGAAAACACCTGTCCCCGACGTTACACCTACTCCCACCGCTAAGCCTACCCCCGCAGTAACACCTGCTCCCGACGGCGAAGCAACACCTACACCCGACGGTGAAGCAACGCCTACGCCCGACGGCGAAGCAACGCCTACTCCCGACGGCGAAGCAACGCCTACACCCGACGGCGAAGCAACACCTACTCCCGACGGAGAGCCAACACCTACTCCCGACGGAGAGCCAACACCTACTCCCGACGGTGAGGCAACACCCACACCCGAAGCAACGCCAACTCCCGAGACAGCACCCGCTCCCGACGGAGAGGCAACTCCCACACCCGAGACAACACCCGCTTCAAGCGGAAACGAGTAAACACACAAAAAATTTTTGAAAGGTACTTTCATGGGTATTCACGACGGACACAGAAAAAACTTAAGAAATAGCTTTCTTTCCGTAGGGCTGGAGGGCAAAACGGAGCATCAGGTGCTTGAATTATTGCTTACCTATTCTATTCCGAGAATAGACGTAAACCCAATTGCTCACGATTTAATCAACACCTTTGGCTCTCTTGCGGAGGTCATCGACGCAGACGTTGAAGACCTGATGAAAGTAAAATATATTTCCGAAAATTCGGCGGTACTGATTAAAATGATACCGCAAATTGCGAAAATGTACGAAAAGGGCAAGCTGGAAAAGAAGCCGTTATTAAAAACTGTTTCCGACGTCCGCAACTATATGCGTCCCTTTTTGCGATATGAGAAAAACGAGATGCTTCACGCGCTTTTGCTTGATCCTCATCTGAACTTAATTAAACACATTAAGCTTTCCGAGGGCTCCGCATTTTCAACTAACGTGGATACTCGCAGTCTCATTAAGGACGTGCTTATGTATTCGGCAAAGCAGCTACTGTTAGTGCATAACCACCCCAGCGGCGCTGTAGATCCCTCCGTGGAGGACATCAGAACTACCGACACCATTGAGTCCTTACTTATGCCTCTGGGAATTATACTTACCGACCATATTATTCTGGCAGGGGAGAAGACTTATTCATTCCGTTCCAACGGTCACCTTATTCCCTTGGAAAACATTAAAAGATGATCCTGCCGCCCAATTTTCAAAATAAAAAAATCTTGTTACCCGTTTTTGAAAAAAAGTGCTTGACAGATTAAATAAAGTACAATATAATTAACGGCGTCAATAAGTTGCGAGTGTGCTGGAATTGGCAGACAGGCATGACTAAGGATCATGTGTCAACAGACGTAAGGGTTCAAGTCCCTTCATTCGCACCATAACAGAAAACCGAGTTCAAAAGAGCTCGGTTTTTTGTTATTTAAAATAAACGGGGTCCCCAAAAAGCAGAATTGCTTTTTGGGGAAAAGGAAGCACAATGGAGTGATTTAGCTTTCTTGTTTTCAAGAAAGCGTATGAGCGAAATTTGTGCTGACGCGGGACTTGAAGCCAAAGTGGGAGCAAAGCGTTAATAAAACGATTGATAATCGTTTTTAGCTTTGCTGTGCGAAACGGGTACTGCGAGCATTACGAAGTAAGCGGAGCGGTCGTTGAGCAGTTAGGGCGCGTAGCGACCGTGTCCCTTCATTCGCACCTCGTCGCCGCAAGCTAAAAAAGGCTTGCGGCATTTTTTATCAAAAAATACCGCAATACCTTTGGCGCTGCGTCTCCTTTTTCGCAAAAAGTCACGCTCGGCTCATCTGTTCGGTTGCAAGCGCCCTCACGACGATTCACAGTCGCTACCAACTTTTTGCGATCGCTTCAGCAGACCGTTGGTCTGTTTTTTTGTTATACCTTGTTTCCATTATCCACTATTTATTCCACAAAATTTTTGATAGATAATTGATTTGCTCTGCATTTTCTGATATAATGATTGTAATATAAAAAGGCGGTGAGTATATGAAAAAATCACATTTGTCAATCAAAATAACGCTGACGGTTATTCTTGGAATAATCGTTCCGTACGTTTCACTTATGCTGCTTGTACTCCTTTCTTTTTGCGGACTTTGGAGTGTAACCATCTTTGCAAGTCTGTTGATTATTCCGCTTATTATTCCTTTAATATGGATCAAAAAGAGAAAACCGTATTTTATCGCTTATATGTCGTATCTGCTGTGTTTTACCATCTTAGTATGTACGCAGGTAGGCATGAATGCCTATAACGATTCCATAACTATTGACACTACTCCAAGCATCAACGTCAATGATTATATGCCCTTCGATGAAGCTTCTAAAATAGTTAAGCTTCGCAGTAAAAGTCTTAATTTTGAAAACGTACCAAAGCATCAGCTGCCAGTTATCGACGGTGCCGCGGCGGCATTTCCGGTTTATTCGGCCTTTGTAAATGCAGTATATCCCGACACAACAAAGCTCCGCGACGGAGTTTTTGAATATAATAACACTCTGCGCGGCTATGAACTGCTTGCCAAAAAAGAGACTGATATTTTCATCGGTGCCGCTCCTTCCGAAGAACAGATTTCTTTTGCCGAAGAAAATGGCACAACCTTCAAGTACACGCAAATAGGCTCTGAAGCATTCGTCTTTTTCGTTCATAAGGATAATCCCATAGACAGTCTTACCGTAGAACAAATAAAGGGTATTTACTCGGGCAAAATCACTAACTGGAGTCAGGTAGGCGGAAAAGATGAAAAGATCGTTCCGTTTCAAAGAAACGAGGGCAGCGGAAGCCAAAGCATGCTCATTCGCTTTATGGAAGGCACCCCCATCATTGAGCCTGATATGCAAACAGAGGTGGGAGGTATGGGAGGCATTATTGAACAGGTTGCAGATTACAAAAACAAGTCTACGTCTATCGGTTTTTCTTTTCGCTTCTACGTTGAGGGGATAATTAAAAATCCCGATATAAAAATGATAGCCATTGAGGGCGTTGCTCCTACTAAAGAAAATATAAAAAATGGCTCCTATGCAATAATTGCGCCTGTTTTTGCCGTGACGCAAAAGGAAAATTCCAACGAAAACGTACAAAAACTAATAGATTGGATACTTTCTGACGAAGGACAGTATATTATTGAAGAAACGGGATACGTAGGAATTGATACTAACTAACGAACTATCGCCTGATGCATTAGGCTCCAACAACATAAACAAAAGCCCCTGCAGGCTCAAATCGCTCGGTGTTTCAATCACATTTGCACGCAAGTCCCTGCGTAATATCCCAATCACTTCATAGGAGAAAACCATGCTAACCCTACACCCCATCACCCAAGCCGACAGAGAGCGGTTCTGGAACATAAATCAAAAATATCTTTATGAAATGACTCTTTATTATCCCGACGAAATGGACGAAAAGGGTGTGCTTCATTACGGTTATTTTGACGAATATTTTGTTGACCCGAAGCGAAAAGCCTATTTTATTTTTAACGGTGAAACTATGGTTGGGTTCGTTATGATTAACCCCTATTCTGTGCTTGGGGGAAATCCCGACTACACTATGGCGGAATTTACGATTTTTCCTGCTTTCAGGCGCAACGGCTTTGGCTTTGAAGCGGCTACCTTAGTTTTAAGCACCTTTAAGGGCAAATGGGAAATAAAATTTAACGAGAAAAACATCGGTGCGAAAAAGTTCTGGACGAAAATTACCGAAAAATACAATCCGAAAATCCATCATCTTAACGAAATGGAAACTGTGTTAACGTTTGAAAATTAAAAAGACGGCAAATGCCGTCTTTTTTGTTTTAATGGTGAAGTTATACTATTAAGTACAACACTTAATAGTATAACTCACCTATACAAAACCGTCTGCATTATTAAAATGCAGGCGGAAAACAGAATGTTTATTTAAGTTAGAAAGAAGGAAAGTAGCACCGCTAATCCACCGAAAAAGATTTTGGTATGATTTGCGGCGAATACAGAATAATTTTTTCTTTGTATATGAATTTGTTTTTATTACTGCATAAACTTCCACTTGAAACAATGTATGAAATTTTTCCATCCGTCTTGATCTACCATTAAACCAATAATTTTAACGATTACAAAAAGTAAAATGGTCAGCACCTTTTCAAATTTTGTCATGCCACTAGATTTAATAGTTTTTGCTATTATTAATATATCTATTGCTATAATAGTGAGTAAAATTACTATACCAATCGGTATGGAAAGTTCCCCATCAGGATTATTTGCCGCACCGTGAGTAAAGTTAAATGCTACACTCAAAAAGCTTGGTGTATATAAGGCGGAAAAGAATCCATATGCTGTATACAAAATGGTTTTTAATAGTTTTTTAAGTTTATGCATAACTGTTCCTCTTTTCTAATAATTATGAATATTTTTTGAAAATTTTGTAATATTCGTAACACTCGTTACCATAATTTTGTGCAGCAGTTCCCGTACCATTATACCGTGATAGTATAGCCTTGATTTGAGCTTCTTTACAATGGAATAAACTACCACATATACCGGCATAATCTGCACAATGATACATTTCAAGCGTTGTCATTTTTATTGCGAAAGTATCATTGTTGTGTAAATTAAACCATACTTCTCTGCAATCATGCCAATCATCTTTGTTATATGCCCTAGTAGAAATAAGACCCTTGTTACGTGCAAGGTTATTGGCATCAATCGCTACCCAGGCAAACATTTGTCCTAATCCCGTAGAGCAGTCTTCTCGCATTACAAGAGGTGCTTCTGGATAAGGAATGATCAGTTGTTCAGCAAACGAAAGTTTTGACCAATTCTCGCATTCTTCCTTCCATCTAAAATATGCCTTTACCGCCTCATCAGCTACTGTATCAATTGAATCGACACACCACAACTCCCGAAGAAGTAATGTCTGCACCAATTCTTTAGGAACACAATACATATTACAATAACTTGTTATCGTACTATCGTAATTCAGAATAATGTCAACACATTCAGTTGTCGTATAGTGTGAAATTAGATCTTGCCTATTCCCCATTATTGCAATTAAATCATTAAGCAATGCATCTTTATTTTTATTATTAAACAACCTATTAAAATGACAACATGAACCACCTGTTGTACACTCACCTTGCCCTGTGCTACCGTAATTATACGAATAATATCGCATACCATCAACCGCAAAAGCAGAAGTTTTTTCGTCAAGTGTCATAACCGATGCAGTCTGTGCTACAGGCTGTTCTTCATCCTTAGCAGAAAGAACTACAATTTTATCTCCACTAATACCTATTGCAGCTACACCTTTATCTGCAGCCGCTTGAGCTTCCTGCATTGTGCAAGATTTCCAACCCATATAATTGTCGGTTGTGATGGTTTCATAAACAGTCTTAATATCACCCTGAGGCAATGCAACGCCCATATTATCAAATATAGCTCTTGCTGTGCTGAGTGAATCGTCTGCATGTTCGTGCTTTAATGTATTTTCTATTACATTATTATACTGTTTCTTGTTCATTTTTATTATACCTCCTTTACCACATTTTTTCAAGAACTTTTTCGCCTTTAGCGTATACGTCTTCTACCTGAATAAAATCAAAGGTAGTAGTACCGCAAGACCAAAGGTGCATATCCTCAGGTTCTAATGCTGACGGACAATAAGGTGTCCATTCTTCGGGCATTGTATCAAGCTTAGGCTCAGTTGCCATAAAGAGCGCACCAAAGTAATTTGCATCCTTTGTTGCCTGCACATAGTGACTGCACTGACGGTCAAAGTTAAAATTTTTAGACGAATCGGTATTACCGATAAATGCAGGTATATAGCCGTTAGCAGATACAAACTGTGCAAATGAAATCATCCAGTTATGGTTTACACTCCACTCAGGCTTGATTTCTGCAAACAAAGCGATACTCTCATTTTGCGGAACACCTAATTCTTTTGCAGATTCTACTGCCTTAATAGCATCTTCTGTACCGTTTACACCCGATACCTTGGCTTCGGTAAGGTCACGAATAACCAAACCAATTTTGCAATCCCTTGCCTTTAAGAACTCAATTTCTTCTGCAGTGATTTTATCTTCACCGCAAAGTGTTCTCATACAAAAAGCAGGAAAGCATTTTTGTCTTTTTACCCAGTCATACATTGTATAACCATTTTTCAGTTTTTTGTTGATGGTTGTAGCTGAACTAACACCGAAAATAGTACGCATTTTATTTACCTCCTATAATTTTATTTTTTTGTTTAAAATGTAACTATTTTTTTGAAATCAGCGTCCCGATTTCTTACAGCTGTAACCTCATTATAAAAATCAACCCTGACAACAAGTGTCAGGGTTAAAAATAAAATTTAAAATTTTTAGCAATAATTTTTCATTACTAAACTACAGACAAAAACATAAAGAATAAAATTTCGTACACAGCTTTTTACACAAGGCTTGGTCCCTATTCTTGCGTTGAAATAAAATTTGGGGATAAAAGAATTAGTTTACTAACGAAATGGAAACTGTTCTGGAATTTGAAAATTAACTTACAAACACAACGTGCTCGGGACGTCGAAGGCGCCGTCCCCTACCTATAGGAAAAGAAAAAAGACGGCAGATGCCGTCTTTTTTACTATATTTTAATACGCTCTTACTTCAAAAATCGTTCCTGTTTCGCCGTAGGTTGAGAGAATTTCAATTTCTACTTTATCGCAGGTAACGGGCTCAAAATCCGCAACGGAAAGTCGGCTTGTAACTGAGTCAACATCCTTAACAAAAACCGTTTCGCCGTTTTTAATAAAGTTAAGACGGTAACTCTTAACAAGCACCTTGGGAAGTCCCTTTTTCTGCTGTGCCTGACGAAGAGGCGCCATGGTAATTCTGATGGGTGTTGCAAAGTCACTGTCAAAGGTCAAGCGGATTTGCGAAAGAGTTTTTGCCTCTTTCCAAGCAAGAGTAAGCTTATCTCCTGCATCACATTTCCAGCCGTTCCATGCGCCCTCAAAGTGACGGGAAACGCCGTTGATAACGTCTTGCGCAGGGAAACCTGCCTGCTCTTTAGATGCGAAAACTTCTGCAGAAAGAGCCATATCCTTTTCGTCGTGGTTTTTAACCCAGGGAATAAAGCAATCGTCCTTAAGAAGCGTTTGCTGAAGCTGGTCAATATGCTTAAGCAGTCCTCTTGGTGAAACTTCATTTTTCACACAAAGAGCCGCCGCAGTTCCCATTGCCTGACCGCAAACTGCGCAAGTACCGATAATTCTTGTACTTGCAAGGCCCAATCGGGTAGCAGATAAGTTTCTGCCTGCCATAAACAGATTGTTTATGTTTTTAGAATAGAAGCTACGGTAAGGAATGGTGTAAGTTCCGGGCACAACCCACGTTGCGCTGGGCAAAAGATCCTTATCAAGAACACCGCCGGGAGTATGGAAATCTACGCTCCATCCGCCGTGGCAAACTGCGTCCTCAAAGGAGCGTGCCGCCCAGATGTCACATTCGTTAAAAATGTAGTCGCCTACTAATCTTCTGCTTTCGCGCATACCGGGAAGCGCGCCTACCCACTCTAAATCAAAGTTTTCGGCACCGTGGTCACCGCCGTTTTTAATGTGATCCCACACGCCGTAAAGCCAAGCGTAAAGCTCGGTACGGATATCTTCAAATTCTTCGATAATATCGTCCTTACCGCAAAGCTCAATCCACCAGAAGCCGTAATCGACGCCTGCGGAGCTTCTTGTGGAGGTTCTTGCATATTCTTCGGGGTCCTCTGCCATAGAGAAATCAGGAATCTTCTTGCAATGAACGCGGAACTTCAAATCGTCCTCGGTAAGCTTTTTAGCAAAGGCGGGAGGCTCGAACTTTACGGGCTCTCCTCTGTCAACCGCGCGGAACAAAATGGTATTGCCCATTCTGAAATTATCTGCCTTTTCAGGTGCGTGAGGCTCGGAATACATATCCTTGGTTTCGCTTCCAATCATAAAATCCGCCCCTGCAAAATAGCCAAGGGTGCCGTTACCCGTACAGTCAGCAAAATACGGCGCGCGGAAAACGTAATTTGTTTCCGTAGTATCCTGATAAGCGTAAATTTCCTTTATGGTATCATCTTCGCAGAGCACGTCATACATATTGGTATCTAAAAACAGAGTAAGGTTTTCCTGAAAATATACCTTTTCGAAAAGCACGTTATCCCAGATGGAATAGCTGAAATAAGGATTTCTACGCTTGTTTTCGAGCATAATTTCGTTTAAGATACCGCCCTCCTCCAAATCAGGCTTTGTGCAACCGTCCGTTGCTGAATTTATGTGAATTCTTATTTCACTTGAAGCATTACCGCCAAGGACACTTCTGCCGTGAACGAGGGCTACCTTGGCGCCGTTTCTTGCAGCGGCAATGGCGGCGCAGATACCCGTCATACCTCCGCCAACAACTACTAAATCAAAATCAAGAGTTTTTTGTTTTCTTCTCATAACACGTCTCCTAAAAAATTTTATACTTTAATTGTACAAGACTTTTTTGCCCTTTTCTACTACTTATAAGGGATTTTTCTCTACTTTTCTGCTTTGTTTTTGAGAATTTTATTGATTTTTCCCTTTTTATGTGGTAATATTTGGGTGGGTGATTAAAATGATGCTTTATTCCTTAAGCAGTGCCGACGGTGTTTCTAAAATTTATTACAAGGAAAAAACCATTGACAGCGAATACAAGGATTCCCTTCACAACTACAACGAATGTAAGATAGTGCGTATCTTAAAGGGAAAGGGAACCTGGGAAATAAACAAGGACTCCGTGGCATTTTCGGCAGACGACGTTTTCATTTTTTCACGGCTTGATTTCAGAAAAATAACCTCTGCCGACGAGGATGTAACTCTTGAGCAGGTGAATTTTCTGCCCTCTTCCTTGGGCTCCTTTGGAGGCTGTACGGAAATTTTCTTTTCCCGTCCCGACGGTTTTTCAAACAAAATAGGCTCCGAAAACGCAAAAAAGGAAATTTGCGCCTGCTTTGCTCTTTTGCGCAAATATTCCTTGGAAAAGGACGAGCCTTATAAAGATGATTTAATAGTTAACACCTTGATTCGTATGGCGCTTTTAGTTGCCCGTGCCTTCGGCAAGGAAAAAAACGGCGGCGCCGTTAAGGGTGACGCCTTTGTATCAAGCGTTATGCAGTACGTTTCCTCTAATTTGGACGGCGATCTGACGCTTTGTGCTGCTGCAAAGCATTTCGGCTTTTCTCAAGCTCACTTTTCCCAGAGCTTTAGGAAAAATGCCGGGATTTCCTTTGGAGATTACGTTGCCACAAGGCGAATTAACAGTATTATTTTAGAGCTTAACCGCACAAACGAAAACATTTTGGATATTGCCCTAAGGTTTGGCTTTAAGTCCAGCTCCGGCTTTTACAAAACCTTTACCCGCCTAACCGGCACGTCACCAAAAAATTTCCGAACATAGTAATTTCCACCAAAAATATAATAAAAGTGGAGAAATTTTTGTGTTATTGGTATTGACTTTGCTCTTTGATGTTATATAATAAATTTGATAATTATCGCGTTAGAAGGAGAACTACTATGAAGATTACAATGGACCAAAAGAACTTTTCACGCTACGGTGAAGACAAATATAACAAAATTGTAGAATACGGCTTTGATGCAGTTTGCTGGGCAATGTGCGATACCATTTACAGCTCTCTATACACTAAACCCGAAGAAGAAATGGACCCGTATTTGCTTTCAGAAAGGGAAAAGGCAGAAAAAGCAGGTCTTAAATTTTCCCATTGCCACGGCCCCTGGAGAGTTCCGTGGCCCGATGAAACCGAAGAAGGCTTGAATCAAAAAATCAAGGATACCAAACGCGCTATTCACAACACCAAGGTTTTAGGTGCTGAATATTGCGTTGTGCATCCCTTCCTGCCCTGCGGAATAAATGAAATTAACGATAGTGAAAAATCTAAAATTTCCTTTGAAACCAACGTACGCGTTATGAAGGAATTAACCGAGTTTGCTGCCGAAAATAACGTTATTCTTTGCTTTGAAAATATGCCTATGCTTAATTTCTCCGTAGCAAAGCCCGCTGATATTGTAAAGGTTGTTGAGGCAGTAAACCATCCTAACTGTCAGGTATGCTTGGATACGGGCCACGCAAATATTTATAATGAGTTAACCATGGATTCCTGCGTGAAAACAACTGCAAAATATCTTAAGGTGCTTCACGTGCACGATAACTTCTATAATATGGACCTTCACCTTTTCCCCACCCAAGGAAACACCGATTGGGCATCCTTCAGCAAGGCACTTAAGGAAATCAAGTTTGACGGCTTATTCGAGCTTGAAATTTCGCCCAAGCAGCAGCTGCCGGAGCATTTATACACTATGGTAATAAAGCTGTTAAAGGGGATTGCAGACCACGTAATTTCTTTAGCAGACGAAAATTAAATCTTGCCCCGCAAAAGCGGGGTTTTTTGTTGCATTAAAAAAGCAAATATGATAAACTATTTTTGCACAAGAAACGGAAGCAGGTGAAAATCCTGCACGAGCCCGTCGCCGTGATATGCTAAACGCGTTTTTCTACCTTGCGCCGCAAGCAAGGGACAAGCCATTGGAAAATTCCGAGAAGGCGAAAAACGCATCCTGAACGGATATGCATAGAGTCGAAATACTTTTCTTGTGTCAGCCTTAAGAAAATAATCGCGAGCGCCGATTTTGTTAAAACCGCTTAGGGAAATAAAATTTAAGGAGAAAACAATATGAAAAAGACAAATGCTACCAAGTTACTGTCTTTATGCCTTTGTATTGTGCTTATTGCGGCTATGGCACTTTTCTCAGGTTGTCAAGACAACAAATATTCCACCATTACTCTGACAGACGGCGAAACCTACGGCGTAGGCGCAACGGAATTTGCGTTTTCCGTTATTGACCTATCGGGCAACGAGACCAAGGTTACCGTAAAAACCGACAAGGCTACCGTTGGCGAAGCTCTGTTAGACGCCGAAATTATTGCAGGTGATTCTGAGCAATTCGGCTTATACGTTAAATCGGTTAACGGAAAAACTCTTGATTATGATGCCGATAAGGCCTACTGGTCATTCTACGTTGACGGCGGATATGCTTCCTCAGGCGCAGACTCAACAAGCATTGAGGCAGATAAAACCTACACCTTTAAGGCGGAGAAGGCATGAAAATAAACGTTCGGGAAATTGTACTGTTCGGCTTACTTGGAGGCTTGATGTACGTTCTTCAGCTGATGATGGAATTTCTCCCAAACGTACACTTAAACGGCGTGCTC
This sequence comes from Clostridia bacterium, assembly GCA_017502165.1. Taxonomy (GTDB): domain Bacteria; phylum Bacillota; class Clostridia; order Christensenellales; family QALW01; genus UMGS1322. The sequence continues at coordinate 18,607 of JAFVVO010000025.1, read as the reverse complement.
ATCGTTGCTATGACGGTGGTGTTTCGCTTTAAGGCATTATACCCCATTTACGTTTACGTTTTTCTTGAAGGCGTATTTTCAGGTTTTAACGTCTGGTGGATTCCATACCTTTACATCTGGGCGCCTCTTTGGGGTTTAACTATGCTTTTACCCAAAACCCTTCCCGAGAAGGTCAAGCCTTTTGTTTACGCTTGTATTTCCGCTTTGCACGGGTTTTTGTTCGGAATCCTTTATTCCCCTGCGGAAGCATTGTTTTCGGGGCTTGACGTAAACGGTTGGATTGTTTGGATGCTTCGCGGTCTTGGATTTGACGCTATCCACGGCGTAAGCAATTTTGTTTGGGGTTTTTTAACTATCCCCGCAATAAAGTTGTTTGAATACGCAAAAAAGCTATTGCAAATAAAATAACAAAACGCACTCTGAAGTTATTCAGAGTGCGTTTTTTATAATCTGAGTGTAACAGGCACTATTTTGCACAGAAGGAATATTTTCCTGCTACCGCCTTAAATATGGCGGTTTTTTTGTTTTCATCATATTTTTCAAAGAAAATGCCGGGGATATTTTCCGTTATTTCCTTTCCGCAAATGCGAATGCTTTCTTTTTCCTCAGTAGGCAACAAAATCGTTGCGGAGGTGTTTGCAGGAATTTCTGCATCAAAATACCAAAGGTCTTTTTCTTGACGCAAAGCGCTTACGATTTTTCCGTAAGCGGAATCATAGGAAGCCGTAACAACGGGCAATGACGCATCTCTTTGAGGCATAAGCACGATATGCTTAAAGCCGGGCTTTTCCTCGTCATAGCTGATACCTGCCATTGCTCTGAACATCCAGGCAACAACGCTTCCGTAGCTGTAATGGTTAAAGGAGTTTCCGCCGGGGTGCTTGCCGAAGAAGCCGTTTTCCAAGGTGTAGGAATTCCATCTTTCCCAGATGGTAGTGGCGCCCTGGTCAACGGAATAGAGCCAGGAAGGAAATTCGTGTTGCAAAAGCAAGCGGAAAGCCACGTCGCTTTTGCCAATCTTGGTTAAGGTGTGCATAATAATTTCAGTGCCTAAAAAGCCCGTATAAAGCTTGTTGCCCTTGCTTTCAATATTTGCAAGCAACTGTTTTGTAACGGCTTCAACAGAATTTTCATCAGGCAACAAATCTAAATAAAGAGCGTGCAGGCAAACTGACTGGGTAGGCAGGTCAACCTCGCCGTTTTCCTTTACGTAACGGGAAATGAACAGCTCCTTTTCTTTCTCGAACAACGCCTGATATTTTTCTTCAGTTGCCTTATCCTTGCCGATGATTTTTGCCATTTTAGCCATCAGGACAGCGTCCCAGGCGTAATAGGCAACGCTTATTCTGTCTGAAACCTCTTGTCCGTCATTTTCAAGGGAAAGCCAATCGCCGTATGCTCCCTGCCTCTCGCCGTCGGGGCCTAAAAACGTGCCGTATGCGCCGCCGCAACCGTTTGTAGAAGCCATATATGTATCCATAAAGAGCTGCATAGCGTCCCAATTTTCTTTAATAACGGAGGCGTCGCCGTACATAAGATATAAGAACCAGGGAATAAGCACAACTGCGTCTGCCCAGCCTACAACGCCCCAACGGGCGCCGTTTTTGTAGCCCGTAGGCGCTACGCCCGGGATAGAGCCCGTAGCAGAATCCTGGGCATCACGAACGTCCTGCATAAACTTGCGAAGAAAGCTCTTGGAATCGTTAAGATAACAGCCTGCCTCGGCAAAGTTTTGGGTGTCCGCCGTCCAGCCCTGCCTTTCATCGCGCTGAGGACAGTCCGTGGGAACTGACAGATAATTTGAGTACATACCCCAACGGGCGTTGGAAATCAGCTTGTTAACCGCCTCATCGGAGGTGGTTAATATTCCCGTATCTTTATACGCGGAGCTGACAACCTCACCTGCAATTTCGTATAGAGTGATAGGCTTATCAGCCGTAATTTCAATATATCTGAAGCCGTAGAAGGTAAAGGTAGGATGATAGCTTTCCCCGTTTGGATCTCCCGAAGCGAAATAAATTGTTCTTCCTACGGTAGAAGTATTTTTTGTGTAATTTATGTTGTAAAGGCTACCCTCGGGACCGTCGTTCTGACGGGAAATCTGTCCGTTGTTGTCGTTCAGCATTTCGCCGTGCTTAACGAAAACTCTCGTGCCCTTTTCAGCCTTTAATCTCATTCTTTCCCAGCCCGAAAAGTTTTGTCCGAAATCTACCAGCAGAGTTTGGTCGGGTTGGATACGTATTCCTTGCTCGCTGATATAATCCTGCGTGCTTTCAACGTTGATTTTTCCGTAGAAGCCTTCCTTAACGTCGCAGGCGCCCTTGTAAACGGTGATTTTTTCTGCCTTTCGCTCCAAATCCTTGCGAACGGTAACGGGAACGTCGGCAAAAGCACAGATTTTTCCCTTAAATTCAGTATTGAATTTTACCCTTTGCCAATTAGCGTCGCAATAGCCGGGAAGCATCCAGCCTTGGTCAACGGAAGCGTCGAAAACCTCTCCCTCCCAGATGCCTGTTCCCTCCTGATAAGCAGAGGCGCGAGATGCCTTCCAGGTTTCATCCGTATCAAGCACGGTCCGGGTTCCGTCACAGTAGGTAATTACCAGCTTTGCCAAAAATCCGTTTTCCTTAAAGCACAAAGAATCAGGCATCATAAACTGAACCACGGGACCGTTCCACCAGCCTGAAGTTACAATAGAGGAAATAACGTTTTCCTGCCCTTTGAAAAGCATTGAGCCAACGTCAAAGGTGCTGTAGAGCTTTCTGTCCTCCATTTGAGTGTAGCCGGGCTTTAATTCTTCAAAATACTCTTCCCCGTTTTCCAAAGCGCGACTGATACGATTGCCGTTTATATACGCCTCGTAAACGCCTAAGGCGCAAACGTAGAGCCGTGCCCGTACAATCTCCTTGTCCTGCAGTACGAACGACTTTCGCATAGCAGGAAGATTGCCTTCCTTTTTTTCGTTTTCGTCAATGACGATCCATTTGGCTTCCTTAAAGGGATTTTCACCTAAAAGCCCCATTTCAAAGCAACTGCTTGCCTCAAGCAACGCGCCCGTTTCGTCCTTGATTTTAACTAGAACGAAATATTTTGTTGCCTCTTCAAGCCTTTTGCCCTCATACCGAATACCGATAGAAGCATCGCTTTGGACCCAGCCCGTTTCCCAAACAGAGCTTCCATTCTCATCGGAAACGGTAACGGAATATGCCGTCTGCCTTGCGCCTATATTCTCCGACGCCATTTTCCAGCTGAAAACGGGGTTGGAGCTGTCAATACCCATAGGCGCATAAAGGTCATTTATACGCAGGTCATAAATTTTCGCATTGCTACGCTTTGAAACGGAAAAGTCACTCATTTTCTTTTATCCTTTTTAGCAAATATTTGTAAGATTTTTTATTCAAATTAAGCTGCAATATAATATTTGATGCTCTTTTGAGTTCGAAGAATCATAAAAAGCGCCATTATGCAAACCACAAGCGCCGTTACGCTTTGGTTGAGCCATAAACCGTCAAGTCCCAGCGGCCAAAGAGCGACAACGAAAAGTATCGGGAAAACAAACGCGGTTGAAACTGATAAAATTGCCGCAGGCTTGGGCTTTCCGATAGCACTGTGGAAGCTTTGGGTTGCAAAGGCAAACCAACGGAACAAATACGTTGAGGCAAACAGTTTCAGAGCATAAACGGACATTTCAAGCAGTTCAACGTCACCCTTTGCAACAAACAGTGAGGTAAGCTCACGGCTGAATAATAACATTCCTGCCGCACCTAAAACAGAGATAATACCGCTTCCCACAAAGGAGCATTTTGCTATATTTTTAACTCTGTCAAGCTGCTTTGCTCCCCAGTTATAGCCAATGGCAGGCTGAACGGAATCGCACATACCGTACATTAAGGGCTGAATAATCTCCCCCGAATACATCAGCACGGAAAACGCCGCAACGGCAGTTTGTCCGCCTAAATTAAGAAGTGCCGAATTCATTACTATAGACGTAACTCTTCCTGCAACGTTGTTGAGAAACACGGGTGAACCGCAGGCAACTATTTCCTTAATCATTGCAAAAGAAAACCTCGGCCGCGTAAACCTCAGCACCGTCTTTTTAAGCAAAAAAGGCACGAAGGCTATCACCGCGCAAATAAACATACTGAGACTTGATGCCAAGGCTGAACCTTCAACCCCCATTGACATAACCTCTAAAAACAAAAACAGAAGTGAAACGGTAATAAGCGTCATCACTATGTTTATTATCATACTGAATTTTACAAAGCCCGATATTCTTAAGTAATTATCTACCGCAAAAACCACTGTGGTGAGCGGACTGAAAATTGCATAAACACGCACGTACAGAGCCGCAAGAGCCGCCAGCTCTCCCGTTGCGCCTAAAAGTGATACCAAGGCGTCCGCAAAAACGAACATTAAAATTCCCATAAAAACTGCCGTTGCAAGCATTAAAATTAACGAGCAGGTGAAAATATTGTTTGCCTTTTCCTGATCCTTTTTGCCTAAGGCAATGGAAATCGGTGCAGAAGAGCCTACGCCCACCAGGTCTGCAAGGGAAAAGTTTATCAAAACAAAGGGAAAGCCTATGCTTACTGCCGCAAAAGCAGTTTCGCCAAGCCAATTACCTATAAAAACGCCCTCGGCAATACCGTATGCCGTCGCCGCAAGCATACTTATCATACCCGGTATTGCGGCAATAAAAAACAGTTTTACGGGCGGTGCCGTTGCAAAAAATTTGTTAGATTCCATTAGAGTATTCCTTAACTGATTATTCTGTAAAGTATTATATTATAATGCGCATAAAAAGTCAATTTGAGAGTTATAGAAAGCACTGATGATTATCAATCGTTTTTTTAACGGTTTGTGGTCAAGTCCCTTCCTTCCCCCAAAATAACAAAAAACAGACCCTTAGTCTGTTTTTTTGTTATGTCTATGGGCTACAAAAAAGATGTTTTTGCGTATGAATTCGAACTCTTACATAAATCACGGCGAAAGCCGTGTATATCATCAATTCCGCAGGAATTGCATATCATCAAAACGAAGTTTTGCATATCATCATTGCGAAAAGAAATGCAGCCTGCGGCTGATGATATACACCTTCGGTGATGAGATGCACGCTTGCGCGTGATGATATACCATTGCTTTCGCAATGGATAAAAAATCGACAGGTCGAAACCTGTCGATTTTTTGGTGCCGGTGGTGGGACACAGTCGCTTCGCGCCTTACCTGCTCAACGACCGCTCCGCTTACTCCGTAATGCTCGCAGTACCCGTCTCGCACAGCAAAGCTGAAAACGATTATCAATCGTTTTCTTAACGCTTTGCTCCCTCTCAGGCTTCGAGTCCCGCGTCAGCACAAATTACGCTTAAGCGCTTTCTTGTTTTACAAGAAAGCTAAATCGCTCCATTGTGCTTCCTTTTCCCCAAAAAGCAATACTGCTTTTCGGGGACCCCGTTTTTTCTCTCCGTTCTTAAATAAAAAAAGAGCAGACTACTTGTCTGCTTAACACGCTAACGCAAAAAGTTGGTAGCGACAGTGAATCGTCGTGAGGGCGCTTGCAACCGAGCAGATGAGCCGAGCGAGACTTTTTGCGTATAAGGAGACGCAGCGCCAAAGGCATTGCGGTTTTTTTGACAAAAAAATGCCGCAAGCCTTTTTTAGCTTGCGGCGACGTGGTGCCGGTGGTGGGACTCGAACCCACACGCCATCGCTGACAACGGATTTTGAGTCCGTCTCGTCTGCCAGTTCCAACACACCGGCGTATTTTGTTGGAGCTACCGGCCGGAATCGAACCGGCGACCTGTTCATTACGAGTGAACCGCTCTGCCGACTGAGCCACGGTAGCGTAGCACATTGATTATTATATCAAAAAAATTTTATTTGTCCAGTTAAAATTACGTTTGGGTTAAAATTTTTTTATTGGCTTCCGTTTTATGTAAAATTGTAAGTTTTTTCAAAAAATTCTTTACATTATTTTTCAAATTTGCTATAATTTACTTAAATATTTTACTTAGGAGGAATTTTCTATGACACGCGCTGAACTTAAAGCTTTAGCAAAACAACAAATCAAAGGCAACATTGGCATTCTTTTCGTAATGTCTCTTATCGTTTCTGTAATCACTGCTTTGCCTAATATTCTTAGTAGTATTCCATTTTTGGGGTTTGTATTCTCCATTGGTCTTCTTTTTATTAACGCCGCATTTTCCCTTAGCCTTATGATTATTTACCTTGCATTAACAGCAGGCAAAAAGCCTCAGATTGCAGACATTTTTATTGGCTTTAATGATATCTGGAGCGCCTTTAAGGTAACCTTCCTTGTAGGTCTTTTCACTTTTCTGTGGTCCTTACTTTTCGTTATCCCCGGTATCGTAAAGGCTTGCTCCTATTCACAGGCTATGTTTATCCTTGCAGAAAACCCCGGTATGAGCGCCCGTGAAGCTATCAACCGCTCCAAGAAGATGATGGAAGGTCATAAAATGGACTACTTTGTTCTTGGTCTTTCCTTTTTCGGTTGGATTCTTTTAGCAGGCTTAACCTTCGGTATCCTTTTAATCTGGCTTGTTCCCTATATGCAGGCAACACTTGCAAACTTCTACAACAGCGTTAAGCCCGTTGCAGTAGTTGAAGATGCTCCCGTAGTTGATGGCGAAGCCGTTACCGAATAATTAACTTTTAACTTTTTTACCCCGAATGCCTTTGCGTTCGGGGTTTTTTATTGACACTTTTTGTTTGCGGTGATAAAATAGTCTTTGTTTTACGAATGCTGCCGCGTTTGTAATTTTGCGGTTTTCAGAGGATTATTATGGAAGTATTTTTTCTGACGCTTCAGCAAATGCTGATGATGTTCTCGTTAATTATGATTGGTTTTTTTCTTCGCAAGAAGGAAATTTTGCCTAAAAACTCGGATTCGACTATGGCTAAGCTGGAAATGTGGGTATTCGTTCCGGCCCTTTCGCTCTTTACGCAAATAACAAAATGCAACGTTGAATCCTTCAAAGAAAATATCGGTCTGATTGCGGCAGGTCTTTTAATTGCCTGTGTAACGGTGCTTCTTTCTTACCCTATTTCGAGATTGTTCTTTCCCAAGACGCACAATGATGCTGAAGCCTATAGCAAAAACGTTTTCAAATACGCTTTAGCGTTCAGCAACTACGGATTTATGGGCAACTTTATCATTCTCGGCGTATTTGGCTCAGATATGTACTTCAAGTATAGCTTGTTCGGCTTTTTAATCGGTATTCTCTGTACCGTTTGGGGTTTAAGCATCCTTATTCCCAAGCAGCACAACTTAAGCGTCTGGAAAAACCTTCTTAAAAGCTTTACATCCCCAGCCGTTATTTTCCTGGTTTCAGGTATCATTTTAGGCTTACTGAACGCAAAGCAGTATATTCCCGATTTTATTCTCACCGCCCTCGAAAGCGCAAGCTCCTGTCAAGGCCCCGTTGCTATGGTGCTCGCAGGCTTCGTTATAGGAAGTTACGACCTAAAAGAGCTGTTTCGCAACAAAAGAGTATACTTTGTTACACTCATTCGCCTGATTCTTATTCCCGCTTTATTTATGCCCGTATTAAAGCTTCTTAACGTTCCGGACGATTGGCTTGTTCTGGCACTTATTTTCCTTTCAACGCCTATAGGCTTAAACACCATTGTTTATCCTGCGGCTTACGGCGGCGAAACGAAAACGGGCGCATCAATGGTTATGATTTCCCACACCCTTTCCGTTATAACTATTCCTTTAATGTACCTGCTTTTTATTGAGCTTTTATAAGAAAAAAGTCTTTCGAAATTCGAGAGACTTTTTCTTGTTTTTTGCACTTATCTATGATAAAATAATCCTGATAAATTATTGCATATAAATTTTGCTCGGATTATAGTATAACTACGGCGATTAAAGCTCATGAAAAAGGAGTATGATTATGAATTTTGCAAACCCATTATCTGCTATGTATGCACTTGATTCAGGTCGCTCGCGCAGCATTTGCGCAGAAAATAAAACGGGCGCAAAGGGGCAGGGTGGCAAAGCCGCAAGTAATTTAGGTCCCTCACGCAAAGGCTCTCCCTGCATTACTCTTTTGCCTAATCAGGAAAACGTTTTAGCCGAAATTCACTCTGCCGGTATAATAAACCATATCTGGATTACTCTGCCCGACAGAACAAACGATGCAGACTGTTTTATTCTTCGTGACCTTATTCTTAAAATGTATTGGGACGGTGAAGAAACCCCTTCCGTCGAATCACCTATCGGTGACTTCTTCTGCCTTGGCTTTGGTACAACGTATCAAGTTAATTCACAACTTGTGGTTGTTAACCCCAACCGCGGTATGAACTGCTATTTCCAAATGCCATTCAGAAAGAGCGCCAAAATAGTTATTGAATCACAACACCCCCGAAACGTTAACGCCTGCTATTTTCAAATAGACTATTGCGAATATGATTCTCTCCCTGAGGATATCGGCTATTTCCACGCTAAATTCAACAGAGAGAAGATTACCACCTTAAAGAAAGACTATACGATTATCGACAACATTAAAGGCACAGGTCAATATATCGGTACGTTTATGTCTATTGCCACCTTGGAACGTTATTGGTGGGGTGAAGGCGAAATGAAATTCTATCTTGACGGTGATAGAGAGTATCCCACAATTTGCGGAACGGGAACGGAAGATTACTTTGGCGGTGCCTTCAGCTTTGCGCGATATGAAAACGGAAAAACCATTGAAACCAACTACAATTCACTGTATCTTGGTTATCCTTACTACTCAAACCACGACGATATGGTAACGAATCAGTACCACAATGATGATAGCGTACCTATGCGTTGCTTCTATCGTTGGCACGTGCTTGACCCTATTAAGTTCCATGAGGATTTACGCCTTACGGTGCAACAAATTGGTGCGGGACACAAAGGCTTATTCGAGCGGCAGGACGACTATTCCTCCGTTGCATATTGGTATCAATCGGAGCCCCACAACAAATTTGACGCACTTCCCTGCCGCGAGGACAGAATACCAAGATAATTCCATCCGAATGATAATTTTTCGAAGTGTTTTGCAAAAATTACAAATATTCAGTCACTTGCTCTTGACTAATTGGAAAATAAAGGTTAAAATAATACCAACGATAACAAATAAAGGAGATTTTCAGAATGAAAGATTTTATCGTAGATCCCGCAACTAAATTCAATTTTGAACCTGCTGATTTTGTTCCTTTTAAGGACAAAAAGGTTTGCGATTACGTTCGCTCACTCAGCGGCAAAGACCTTGAAAAGCGTGAAGATTGGTGGCATCCCGAGTTCAACGTTAAGGTTATGATGAATCCCCATCCCGTTTTGATAGCAACCTTGTTTGAACGCCTTAAGGCTGCTTCCGAAGCAGGCAAGAGCTTTACCATGATTCTTGGTAACCCTGAGCCCGACACCTATATTCCTTTAGCACAGCTTATCAACTATTTCCAGGTTGACTGTTCAAAGGTTCACCTTGTTGCTGAAGACGAATGGGCTGACCAGGACGGCAACATTGCTCCTATTACCTACGAAGCAGGCTTTGCTCACTCAATGATTAAGTATCTCTACTATCAGATTGATGAGAAGCTTCGTATGCCTATGGAGAACGTTCACTTTCCCACCAACGCAAATATTAAAAACTATTCACAGATTATTCAGGACATTACCAACGGCGAAGGTGCTGACATTGCTTCCACCTCTCCCGGATGGGCAGGCCACATGGCTTTCGTTGATCCCATTCCCGAGTTCATCGGCTCAGGCGACATCGAAGAGTGGCTCAACCAGCCTGCACAGATCGTTACTCTTCACCCCATGACCATTATGCAGAACTCACTTAACGGTACCTTTGGTCAGTCCGGTGACATTGCTAACGTTCCTCCCAAGGCTGCTACAATCGGCCCCTTAGACGTAATGCGCGCAAAGGAAAGAATCGAGGTTCACGCACTTGCAACCTGCGGCACCTTCTCTTCATGGCAGAGAATGACCTCACGTCTTTGCACACACGGTCCTATCACACCTTACCTTCCCTCTTCAATGCTTCAGACCAAGAAAACTCAGGTTTACATCAGCGAAGAGCTTGCTGCTCCCTTCGAGTGCTGGGAAAAGGTTGGATACTAATTTTAACAAACAAAAGGATGCGCGAAAATTTCGCGCATCTTTTTTTCAGTTTTTTCGCCCTTATCTTTTTCGGCAGGCTTTAATCATTATTGCACAAAAGCATAAAAAATCCTCGATGAATTTCATCGAGGATTTTGTGTTTTTACAAATAGGCGTTTATTATTCCAGATTGAGCTTTTTCTTCATTATGGTTTGGTTTATTAACCAGAAAAGCGCTGCTATGGCACAACTAAGCACTATTCCGCCGCACATAATCAAGTGTATTGAAGCAATGTAATTTTCTGCAATCCACAATGCTATGTCTTCAAACGCGCCGAGAGTTCCGCCTACTATAAAGACGATAGAGAACACGGTAGAGATAACCTGCGTTATTATGTAATAAGCAAAATATACGCCTACTGCCGCTAAAATACGGTTTTTCTTTGCAGTTTGCCCAATGGTGATACAACTGTAATATAAAAGCATATTGGAGCACATTGAGAGAATCAACAAAATCAGCATTTCTATACAGATAAAGGTAACGTTTATTGATCCAAGCACAACGGCCATGCCTTTTATTACTCCTACAATGTCAGCTATAACGTTTCCTAAGGTGTTGCCTGCCATAGCAATGGATGCCGATGCAATAACGGTTAAAGCGCAGAACAGATAACAGCCTAAAACGCCTAAAAGCTTTACGAAAATGTGCTGGGCGTTTGTAACTGGCAGGGTGAAAGTAAGGTATCCCTCAGAGGAGTACATATTTTTATAAAACCGAACTATTCCCACAACCGTAGGCAGAAGCAGAAGGGCGAAGCAGGCAACCACCAGCATAAATACGGAGGAGCCGCTTGCTATTTCGATTACTTTGCCGCCGTACTGTTCTTCAAGGAAAAGAAACAGCTTGGTTACGGCTCCGATAACCAACACAATGGGCAAAAATGCGCCAAAGGTACGCAAATAGTATATAAATTCATATTTAAGAAGCTTCTTTACCATTTGAACACCTCCCTGAAGCGTGCATCTACGCTCATTCCCGTTTCCTCACGGATTTCGTCCACCGTCTGATGAAGCACGATTTGTCCGCGGTTAATAAATACCGCCTCATCAAGCACGGGCTCGATATCTGCAATGATATGGGTTGATATAAGCACCGATGCATTGGGATTATAGTTGTTAATAATAGTTGATATAACGTAATCTCTCGTTGCAGGGTCAACTGCCGCAATAGGCTCATCAAGAACGTAAAGAAGAGCGTTACGGCTCATAACAAGAATAAGGCAAACCTTTTCCTTGTTTCCCTTGGAAAGATTTTTAAGCTTCATTTCCTTGGGTACACCCAAGCGGTTAAGCATTTCGTTTGCAAGCTCGGGACGGAAATCCTCATAAAAATCGCAAAACAGCTCAATTATCTGCTCTGCAGTCATCCAGGAGGGCAGGAAGCTATTATCGGGAAGATACGAAACAAGCTTTTTCGTTTCCGTGCCCGGCGCATTTCCTGCAATAAGCACGCTTCCCTCCGTGGGCGTAAGCAGACCGTTAATAAGCTTTATAAGCGTCGTTTTGCCTGAGCCGTTAGGCCCTAAAATTCCAACGATTTTGCCCGGAGCAATGGTCAGGTCAATTTTATCAAGTGCCAGCACGTTACTGTATCTTTTCGTCAGGCCCGTGCATTTAAGAATCTCGTTCATTTTTTACCTCCTTGGCTTTCATTAAGTATTCGATTATTTCCTCGCCGGTGCAGCCTAATTGCTCCATTTCCGCAAGATATTCCTCAGTCTTTTTGTTTCTGAGAGAATCCACCTCCGCCTTTGCGGCATCAATGCTTTCGTTAACGAACCAGCCTGAGCAACGCACCGAATGAACAACTCCACGTCTTTCAAGCTCCTCAAAGGACTTTTGAATCGTGTTTGGGTTGACGCCCGTTTTTAGCGCCAGCTCCCGCACCGAAAGAAGCTTATCCCCTGCCGAAAACTCGCCGTTAGCTATTGCAAGGCAAATAATCTCGCAAATCTGCGGACACATAGGACGGGATTTGTCAAGCGTCCAATCCATTCCATCACCTCTTTTTGTATTAGTGTACTATTACTATAATACAGTTTTTGTGGTTTGTCAATAGTCAGTATGAAAAAGTCTATGTAATATCCATACTCATATTACCCTTAGACTATTACTCTGCACTAAAAAATCCACCCTAACGAGTGGATTTTTATTTTACTTTATTTCGGTACCGCCCCACTCAACAACGGTAAAGCCGTTACGCTCAGGCGCAGTAAGCTCTTGCTCGGGAATTGAAACAAAGCTTTCTGTTTTCTGCCAAGCCATAAATACTCGAATAACAGTATCCGGTTTAGGCGAAACCGTCAGCTTTGCCGAATCGGTGTAAATATCCGTCTGAAACGAAATAACGTTATAAGGATTTTGCTCCATTAAGGGCAACCAATACACGATAAATTCATTTGCTTCTCGGCGGGTAAGTCCCAGCTTTTCGAGAGCATTTTCAAGGAAAACGGCAGTATCCTCTCCCTTAACGCAAAAGCCTTTTGAAAGGTCGTACTGCGCAAAGGTTTCCCCTTCCCAATACAAATAATTATATTCTTGTCCGTTTTTATCAATCAAGGTACCGTCAGGTAACGCACGGACGCTCCATCCTCCGTTATATTTAGGATACGTGCAGGTTAATTTTCCGTCAAGGTCGAGCTTAACCGACACCTGCATTTCTTTTTCGGGATAAAGGTAAATTACAGGCTTGTAATCCATTCCCGGCTCCATTTCCCAATCGCTTTCCTCAACCGAAATCATATCCGCTTCAATACGGTTATTTTCTTGGTCGTAATAGGTGTTTTCGTGGTCGCAGGTAATCGGGTCGCCGACACACCAATCGCTTGTAAGTGTTCCGTTTATTTTTATGTCGTAGGGCATAGGAATTATAGTCCTGGCAAAGAAGCAGTTAGAATATATTTTGGTAATAATTATGTGCTCAAACATCGGTTCGTCGCACTTTTGGGCTGTATTTTTATCAAGCCATTGCTCCGTATATTCCATATTGCGCATATCCGTTGCTATTGCCCAGTTTATCACCTTTATTTGCGCAGGATACGTTTCCATAATTTCGCCCGAATAGATTATCTCTACAAAATCGCCTGCATTGGCACGTATTTTATCTAAATTCTCTATATTAAATGAAATTTTATCACTGCTTGCCCTTTCAGGCTCATTATCCAAAGGCTCAACCAATACTGAATGCACGTTGATTTCAAGAATTTTAGCAATAAATTTTGATTCTGCCTTTAGCTTTTCAATTTCCCAAAGCTCGTCAATAGTTTTGTTTTTGTTATCGCCAAAGTAGATTCGTGTGTTTTTATATACACCGTCACTGTAAATTCTTTTCCAATCAACAAGCTTGTATGTTAAAGCAACGTATTCTCTCGTTCCTCCGTCATCAAAGGAGCTCTGACGGATTGGAATAAACAAAATCGCCAGCAAAGCAACAACCGCAATAATAGGTATCCAAACTTTCTTCATTCCTATCGTCCTCCTTTTTATTCTTCAAATATATTATAGACTTTATAAAATCTAAAGTCAATACTTCAAGCATCAATTTTCCTTGCAATAAACCAAGGAATATAATATAATTGTATCAAGATTTTATTGAAAAGGATTTTATTATGATTTACAGAGATTTTCAGGGCAAAAAATTATCTGCCTTAGGAATGGGCACTATGCGTCTCCCCCTTTTGAACGAGGAGCAAAGCAATATTGACGTTGAAGCCGTTAGAAAAATGGTGTCTTTTGCATTTTCTAAGGGAATAAACTATTTTGACACCGCCTGGGGCTATCACGGAGGCGCTTCCGAAACGGTTATGGGTGAAGTTTTAAGCGAATATCCTCGCAACAGTTATTTTCTTGCAACCAAATTCCCCGGTTTTGAGAAAAAACTTCTTGATAAGGTTGATGAAGTTTTCGAAAAGCAGCTTGAAAAATGCAAAACCGATTACTTTGATTTTTATCTGTTCCACAACGTTAATGAGGTTACTATAAATTCGTATCTTAATCCCGAATATAAAATAGCGGAGTATCTTAAGGAGCAAAAGAAAAACGGCAGAATCCGTCATTTAGGCTTTTCCACCCACGGCACCTTAGGAACCGTTAAGCGCTTTCTTGATGCCTACGGTGATATTGTGGAATTTTGCCAGGTACAGTTTAATTATTTAGATTATTCTCTGCAGGACGCAAAGGCAAAAATGGAATTGTTCAAGGAAAGAAATATTCCCGTTCTCGTTATGGAGCCAATCCGCGGCGGCGCCCTTGCCAAGCTTGACGAAAGCCTGCTATCAGAGCTTAAAGCCCTTCGTCCTGAGGCAAACGCAGTTGAATGGGCATTCAGGTTTGTGCAATCCTTTCCTCAGGTTGCAGTTACCCTTTCGGGAATGTCAAATTTCGAGCAGTTAGAGGAAAACATCAAAATTTTCGAAGAAGATAAACCCTTAAACAAAGAGGAGACGGACGCTATTTTATCGGTTGCGGATAAGCTTACCGCCAAGACCTCTCTTCCCTGCACCGCCTGCAGATATTGCTTATCCCATTGCCCCAAGGGTATAGATATTCCTGCAATTATTGAATTATATAACGACCACGTGTTCTCCGGCGGAGGTTGGCTGGCACCTATGCGAATTAAAATGATGGACGAGGATAAACGTCCCGCCGCCTGCATTGCCTGCCGCGGATGCGAATCCGTTTGCCCTCAAAACATTTTAATCAGCGAAATGATGGCGGATTTTACGGAAAAACTGAGTAAAAAGCAACAGTAAAGCACCATAAAAGCGACAGCAAAACACCGTAAAAGCAACAGTAAAACGCCACAAAAAGCAACAGCAAAGCACCATAAAAGGCGACAGAAAAGCACCATAAAAAGTATAAAAAGCATAAAACGCTATAAAGCAAATATAGAAATTTTTTTATTTTTACAAAAAAACACCGCAGACTCTTTTAATCTGCGGTGTTTTTTATGTTGTTTTATTCAGCGTTTGTCCTTTTGTAAGGATAACCAAATCAGTCAAGCTTTAAGATCATTTCGCAAATTCGTTTAGCGCAAAGCTCTAAATGCTCGCGCTTGATTCTGCCCTTTTCAAGAGACTCCTTCAAAACCGCCTCGTCACCGCTGGGCATACGAACGTCATTACCCGAAAGCACACAATAGGTCTGGTCGCAGGGAGTTCCCCAGTCGGATATAACAAGGCCCTCAAAGCCCCATTCATCACGCAAAATGCCTTGAATTTGCTCATATCCCGTACAGCATCTTCTGTCGTTGAGAATATTGTAGCTGTTCATAATAAGCCAGGGCTGTGATTCCTTTACGCAGATTTCAAATCCGCGAAGATAGATTTCACGAAGGGCACGCTCGGAAACACGGCTATCGCTGAATCTTCTGTTGCCTTCCTTATTGTTGCAACAGAAATGCTTTGCCGTAGCGCCAACCTTTTGGCTTTGAATACCTTGCACCTTGGCGGAAGCAAATTTTCCCGAGACCAACGGGTCCTCGCTGAAATATTCGAAGTTTCTGCCGCAAAGAGGATTGCGGTGAATGTTAAGTGCAGGAGTAAGCCAGATGCCGATACCGTTTTCCTTTGCCTCCATTGCGCCTGCCGCACCGATTGCATAAGCAATATCAGGATTCCAGGTGCAAGCAATTAAGGTTGCGCAGGGCCAGGAGGTTGTGGAAATGCCCGTTTGGGGGAAAAGACGCACGCCTGCAGGGCCGTCAGCAGTCATAATCGGAGGAATGCCTAATCTTGATATTCCGCCGATACCGCAGGTATCCGATGTGCCGTGGCAGGGAATACCGCTCATAAGTTTAATAAGCTCTTCGTCAGTTAACTGAGAAACGAACTGATTTAAGGTTATTTTACCCTCATAAACGTCGAGTAACTTAAAGGGAGTTTTTGATTCGGGAGCAGTTTCAGTGTTTACGGGCGCTGAAACCTCGTCATAATTTGCCACGGGGAAGGAGGGAAGCTCCTCAAAGCTGCCGTCAGCGAGCATTCTCTTTTCAAGCTTGTTGGGCGCGCATTTTTGAGTTAATTGCTTAGTAACAACAAATTCTTCCTTAATTTCATATTTCCAATCGGCAGCCTGAAGGTTGCGGCAGCTGTTTCCAACAAGGAAAACGTATTCGCCCCTTTCAAGCACGTAAGCAGACATCTGAAGCTTTCCTAAATCATCGTAGCTTGCCATACTTGCAACGTCAAACTCAATAGTTATATCTTCCTGCTCTGCAGGCGCTAAAAGCTTCGTTTTCTTAAAGCCTGCAAGAGAAATTTTGCTTTTGCCCAATTTGCCCTGAGGTGCAGAGAAATATACTTGTACAACCTCTTTACCTGCAACGGAGCCGATATTTTTAACTGAGGTTTTAATTTCTATTTTATCGCCCTTTAATGAGGCAACGGGCTTAGCGATTAAAAATTCCGTATAGGAAAGACCGAAGCCAAAGGGATAAACTACCTTTTCACTTGCGCCTGATATGGTTTCAAAATAACGGTAGCCTACGAAAATATCTTCAAAATAATTAACGTAGTCGTTGCTTTCACTGTAAGAATCGGCAAAGGGATACGCATCAAAGCTTTCGGCAAAGGTATCGGTAAGCTTGCCTGAAGGGTTAACGTCGCCGCAGATAATATCAGCGGTTGCCATAGCCCCCTCCATACCGCCTTGCCAGCCTAATAATAAAGCATCTATCTTGGGATTCTTCTTTACCCACGAAACGTCAATAATTCCGCCAACGTTAAGCACAACAACGCTATGGTCAAAGGAGGCGGTAACTGCGTCTACCATCTGCTGTTCTTCATCAGTTAAATAGAAATCACCCTTTGCGGCACTGCGGTCGCAGGCCTCGCAGGAGAATCGGTGAATAACGATAACTGCAACGTCAGCATTTTTTGCGGCATCTTCAACAAGCGGCAAAGGAACCTCTGTCTCGGGAACAATGCGAAGCCACTCAAAAATACCGTTACGTTCCTGCTCATCAAGCTTCTCTGCAACAAAATCATAGTAAAACTTAGAAACGGGCTCGTACACGTTAATTCTCGGACTTTTCGCCTTAAATCCCTCGTAAAAGTTGCGAATGTACGCCGAATAAACTCTTCCGCTTCCGCCGCCGCATTGAATATACTCAATAGACCCTACGCCAAAGATTGCCACGGTTGTGTTTTCTTTAAGGGGAAGTAAGCCATTGTTTTCAAGAAGAACGATACCTTCTTCGCAGGCGTTTCTTGAAATTTTAATATGCTCATCGCATCCGGTAAGACGTTTTCCGCCTTCGCCGATGTTCGTAGTAAGATTATACTGATATCTTGCCCATTTTTCTTCTTTAACCTTATAAGTGTCGCGTATAACGTTCATAATTGCCTCCTAAAACAATTTATACTTGAATTATAAAGCCAAAAGTTGTATAATTCAAGTAAATAAAACATAATTTTAGGACAAATTGTGCAGAAAGTAAAAAAATGAAAGAAATTTTTAGAGAAATTAAAAAGCAACCGACTATAAACCGCATAGACCACCTGAATTTTCCTGCTCATATTCACGATGACATTGAGCTGGTTTTTGTGGAAAAGGGCGGAGGAGAAGCTTATTGCGACGGTAAAAAATACACCTTGACGGAAAACTCGTTTTTCCTTGCCTTTCCCAATCAGGTGCACTATTACAACAACTGCGTTTCGGGGCAGTACGTTTTAATTATTATGAAGCCTTCTGCCCTGCTCAGCTACAACGGTGTTTTTGAAGACGGCATTCCCTGCTCGGCATTATATCAGGCAAGCCCCAAGGACGATAGCAGCATATATGCCTTGGTGGAAATCCTTATTGGCGACCTTGAAAAGCACGGCTACAGCTCAATTATAGCGGCGTACTTAACCGCCTTGTTCGGCAAGCTGCTGAGCAAATACCAAATTGACAAAATGCAAACGTCCCACAAAACGCTTTTGCAGGTGCTTCAATACTGCGCGGCACACTATAAGGAGCCCATTACTATCGAAAGCATTGCAAAAAGCCTGCATATCAGCAGAAGCACAATTTCTCACATATTCAGCTCCCGACTTTCCATTAACTTTTGCGATTATATAAACTCTCTGCGTCTGCTTGAGGCTGAACAGCTGTTAAAGAACAAAAATTATTCCATAACCGAAATCTCATATAAATGCGGATTTTCTACCATTCGCACCTTTAACCGCGCATTTTTGAAGCGGTACGGAATTTCTCCGTCGGAATACAGAAATTCCTGATTGATATTTCGATTTTGGAGTGATATAATGATCAAAGATAGTCGAAACAACACTAAAAGGTTGTTTCGACACCAAATCTTTGATTTGGTAACAAATTTTCAAGGAAAATTTGGACTTTGAACATTGAAATGAATGTGTTGCAAAATAAAATTCGCAGAATTTATTTTGCTTAAAGCCGATGATATCGGCTTATCGAAACGCAAAAAGCGTTTCGACAAACAACAGTCATTAT